>CAISJV010000080.1 GCA_903885795.1 uncultured delta proteobacterium
AAGGCTCCTTGGACTCAAAGTGTGAAAGCCCCCGGATGAAGATAATCGGAAAGCCGTATTCGGGAAAACCGAACGTCCGGTTTGACGAGGGGGAGCTGGAGATAGAGCAATCAGCCACTACGCCAGCTCTCTACTCTACTGAAGGGATTGACCTCTATTCACAAAATAATGACCTGCACTGGACATTGTGTTTACAAGTCAACAGAAGGAAATGGCTTTAAGATCTGAAGAGTATGGATTGAAAGTGGGCATATCTTTCAGATCGATCTCGCCCAGTTTCGGCGGAAAATTTCCTTGACAATCTGGCGAAACAGCAAAACAGTGAAAAAAGAGATGGGAATGAATTTAGCCGATGCATTCATCATCCTTCACAGAAAGATAGGGCTCTTCTGATTCAAGACCCCATGTATTCTCTTCATACAAGCTCGACAATTAACGGAGCGCAGAATGGAAAGAAATAAGGTGTTGGGATTTTGGGATCTGGCGCTTTTTACTTTTTGCGCGATCTTCGGGGTAGAAGCGATCGCGACCACGGCCGCGATAGGACCATCGGCCATATCCTGGTGGCTTATATGTATTGTAGGATACTTCTTGCCTTTCGGTTTGTTAGCCGCCGAGCTGGGTTCCACTTATCCCGCGCAGGGGGGGATATATGTCTGGATCAAAAGAGCGCTGGGGAAAAGATGGTCGGCCAGGAGTATCTGGTATTACTGGATCTCTTTACCGCTGTGGCTTCCCGCTCTTTATATCGCTATCGCAGAGATCATGGGGCACATATTCTTTCCTGATACTAGTCTCTGGCTTAAGGTGTTGATGGGTGTTGTTATGATCTGGATCGCCGTTGGGATCAATTTATGTCCACTTAAAATTTCGAAATGGATACCCAACATGGGTTCGGTCGCGCAGTTCCTGATAATCGTTTCTATGATAGCGGCGGCCATTTTCTATTTCCTCAAGAACGGCCGATTTGCCAACGAGATCGGCTTAAAGGATATCGCTCCGAATCTCAACGCGGCTATTGTCTTTATTCCGGTCATCATATATAATCTTTGTGGTTGCGAACTTGTATCGGGAGCCGCAGGCGAAATGAGGAACCCGACACGTGACATCCCAAGAACACTTATATTGTCCGCGATCGTGATCGCTTCGCTGTATTTGCTCACAACATTTTCGGTTTGGGTCGTCATTCCGATCGACGAAATTAACGTTGCCAGCGGTATACTTCACGTATTTACAATAGCGTTTCAAGGGCACGAGATGCAAGGCATCATCTCTGTTATTTTTGGCGTATTAATCTCTTTCACGTTTTTCGCTGGGATCATCACCTGGAATCTGGGACAGAACCGGACCGTCGCGGAAGCTGCCAACCACGGGGACTTGCCAAGGGTGCTGGGGAAGATGACAAAGAACATGGCGCCAATCGGAGCTTCTATTGTATCCGGAATCATCTCCACTACGGTAATCATTACGTATGGATTCATCGCCAGGGACGCTTCCGAGCTGTTCTGGCATGTCATATCATTTAGTCTTGTCGCCCAATTGATTTCTTACCTGATGCTGTTCCCCTCCTTCGTCATTTTACGATTGAAGGATGGGAATACCCACAGGCCTTTCAAGGTGCCGGGTCCGGACGGGGTCGCAATATTTCTGGCGGTCATGGCCGAAACATTTGTTCTTATCGCGGTATTGGTCCTGTTAATCCAGCCGGGGCGAGAATTTTTGAGGTTTGCTTTGCCGATAATGACAGGTGTTCTAGTGGTGGTCGCTGCCGGAGAGATATTAACGAAGCCGAAATAAGGACGTTCATTAAAGTATCACTTTCCTCTCCCGCCTTAGAGGATCTGCATGCCTTTCGCTCACACGAAGGCCTCGGTGCTCTTGCTCCTTGGCTGTGCTCATGCTCTTCGTCCCCTGTGCGCCGACGGCGGCCGCCATGAGACAGATAAGATATTGCTTTTAACGGTTCGGAGTAACGGCGCGCAGTTTTCTCGAGTCAAGGGACGTCTCCATCGAAAAAACAGTGGCGACTGCACGGCATGTTGATTGGAAGCGGACCTTTCAGAGGCATCGGTTCTCGTTCTGGACAGCATGTCCATCGGGTATACCCTTTGAGGCGCTTTTCGGAAGACCTCTACCACGGGCTTTTTTGCTTTGAGTTACACTTCGATGTAATCGTCCCAGGAGTATTGAGTGGGCTCCATAGAAGTGATCGTCATTTATTTCGGATCGGAAGGTTGGATACTCGTCGAATTTTCTTTTTGCTCGCTTTTCAGGAAGCTTGTGGATGGGCAATATAAACAAAAATATTGCCCATAAATATTTGCCCCTTTCAAACCGCATTCAATGATCTGGTCCGATCGGCCATACTGTCGCTTTAGTATTTGAAGGAATTGACTGCAATTCATAAAATAATGAACTGCAGCGGACCTTGACGCCATCTACAAAAGTCGATGGATCCATGAATAGGGTTCAACTGAAGATTAACAATCGAAATAGAGTAAGGGATGTTTGTATTTCGCATATACTACTTCTTTATTGAGAATCTCTCTTGATGAGTTAACGATTCTTTAACGATTTTTCCCAGTTACTGCATCCCTCTGCAAATCCCATGTCGCAGGCTTTTTGAAAATCGGCGATAGCCCTTGGATTCCTCATTTGAGCGTAGATTAAGCCGCGTACATTGTATGCGACAGGTATTTTTTGATTTAATTCTATGGACCGATTTACATCCTCTATGGACCGATTGAACTCGCCTTTAAATGCCAGGGCGATTCCCCGCGCCAGATAGGCAGGCGCGTTGCGCGGGGTCATTTCTATGGCCCTACTTAAATCATCAATGGCCCTGTCATACTGTTTCTTCTCAAACAATAATGTTACACCACGGTTCGAGTAGGCCATGGCGCTCCAAAGACCTCCTATTTCAATCACCCTACTGGCATCTGCAATTGCCTTTTCCGGATCCTTGCATTTCTCCTGCATATAGATGAATCCCCGTATGACATAGGCCATGCCCTCATGCGGGCTCAGGGCAATGGCCTTGTTGATTTCTTCAATACCTTTCTCATATTCATTCTGATGGACGTATATGGCCCCTTGGGCAAGATAAGCCAAATAAGTTCCCTGTTTCATGGCAACAACCTTGCGGAAGTCCTTAACAGCCAGTTCATACTGTCCCGAATCGCTGGAGAATGTTCCACGATTGTAATAAGCAGCTCCTCTGTAGATATATGCCTCGACTAAATCCGGGTTCAAAGCAATTGCTTGGGTATACTCCTCAATGGCTTTGTCATCTTCACGGCCTATAGTATGGTATAATCCTTTTTCGAACCACTCATTGGCTTGAAACAGCTTTTCTTCAACGGCAATTAGTGTTTCTATCTTCTTCTTCGCCTTTTCTTCATGTGCCAGAGCCAACTCTTTCTTCAGATTTTCCATTTCCCTTTGGTTCTTTTCATATTCCTGCTGGATCTTCTTATAATCTTCAATAATTGATTTCTCTTTGACGGTCTTTGCCATATCCTCCATCTTATCAAGCTTAACCTTTGCTTTAATCTTCACCCAGAAACGAAAACCGTCGCCGACAATCGTCCTCTTTTTATCTAAGATCGTAACCTCAATCATCCCCGCGGTCAGAACCTTTACTTCATCCTCTACCAACTGAAAGTTTTTAACCTTAGAATAGCTTTCAACATAGGTTCCTGCCTGTTCCAGCGCGATCCTTTTGGCATTCAGCAATGCCCGGCTTTCGGCTACACTTGGCGTTTCACCATCTCCCATGTTGTAATCGCCTTCGGAGATGATGTCTTTGATTTCAGTAAAACCGCAAATGGGCATTAGTAAAAACAGCGTCATCAAGATTGCAATAAAACTCTTCATTACGTAATTCCTTTGAAAAGGTGGCTTTAGTTCTTCTTACAGTAATGACCAGTGGCCGTCTTTACACTTGTTGTCAAGAAAACCCCGTCCAACGACACATTATGCTTCAAGGATTGTTTCCTCAAATCCTATTTTGAGGTTTATTACTCCGATATCTATGAATGATCCAGAGGATTATCCCAATGGCAGATATAACCAGGATGACGTGGATCTCGTATTTCTTGA
>CAISJV010000081.1 GCA_903885795.1 uncultured delta proteobacterium
TAGGGAACCTATAACCATACATGCCGGATAGCTGAAATTAAGCGGTGTGGTATTGCGTAGTCAACAACACTGAAAGTAAGAACAGTACAATTGGTAATCCTCACCTCAATTCCGAATCAAAAACCACGGACTTGTAGGTGTTGTCATTTTTGACAAACATCTGTTTTTCTTGACAAAGTATCGCTGATTACCAAAAGAAAGCATTATGTATGATCGTAAAAATCCCACGAATGTGCAAGCGACAATAGAAGTCACCGGCAAATCGGTTTGTCCGCTGCTGATAGAATACTTGACATCGCCGCAAAACTGCTTTACAGTCTTGCACCATGATAACAAGAATTGCAGAGCTGCCGGACAATCGTTCCTTTTTTCTCTTCGGTCCTCGCCAGACAGGGAAATCCTCCCTTATCCGTGCTAAATTCGGCAATGATGCCTGGACGGTGAACCTCCGCCACGGAGATGAGTACAGCCGCTATGCCAAGAATCCGGCCCAGTACCGGCTCGATGCCGTGGAAAAGATTAGAACTGGGGATACGCGAAGCTTCGTCCTGGACGAGGTACAACGGATACCGGAGCTCCTGAACGAAGTGCATGCATTGATGGAGGAGCATCCCGATCGACAGTTCATTCTCTTAGGGTCCAGCGCCCGCAAGTTGAAGCGCGGGGGGGCCAACCTCCTGGCTGGGAGGGCGGTGCAGCGACTCCTCTTCCCCTTTACACTTGCAGAACTGGGGGAGCATTTCAATCTGGACGATGCGCTTCGTTTTGGGACCCTTCCTCCTCTCCTTGGACTAAATGACTCTGATAAACAGGATACTCTAAAGGCGTATACCGAAACGTACCTGCGGGAAGAGGTACAGATGGAAGGGTATGTCCGCAACCTGGGGGGATTCTACCGTTTCCTGGAGATGGCCGCATCGGCCTCCGGGGAGCTACTTAATTTCTCCAATATCGCCAGGGAGTGCCATCTGCCGATCAGGACTGTGCAGTCTTACTACGAAATCCTGGAAGACACCCTCATCGGTTTCCGTCTTCAGCCCTGGTTGAAGAGCGAGCGCAAGCGACTGGTAGCCCATCCGAAGTTCTATTTTTTTGACACCGGGGTGACCAACGCCGTAAATCGCCGACTGGCTGCACCGCCCGACCCGAGACTGACAGGACGTCTCTTCGAGCAATTCATTGTCCTTGAACTCCATCGTTATCTCAACTATGCCCGCTCGGAAACGCGCATCTTTTTCTGGAGGACCAATACCGGCGCCGAGGTGGACCTGGTGCTGGAGAGGCACGGCGAGCTGATCGGCGCATTTGAGATCAAATCAGCAACAGAGGTGAGCGGTAACGACTTTTCGGGACTGCGTGCCTTCCGCAACGACAACCCCGCTGTACCTCCTGTGGTTGTGTATCGAGGAACCCAGACCTACCGGACGGATGACATCCGGGTGATCCCGTGGAAGACGTTTCTCGACGAGGCCAGGCAAGAGATAACGTCAACTTAGTCAAAATAGCATGGCAGGCAACTTGCCCCGCCGCTAACCCTCATACATCACCATCAGCGAAAAGTGTTAGTATATTCTTGTTTAGCAAATTTCAACTTTTTGCTTCCTACCGAGGATTTGAAACATCGTGGAGTAATGTTGAGACTTTATTGAAAGCGATAAATTAGGGGAAAGCGATTGTGTAGAAGCTTTCGATCGGAAATGCTCAGGCATAATGAAGAAAAATGTATGTGTTGCCGGTTATCGACCACAATCCTAACTTAAAAAATGAACCGGTTTTCATAAGTATTTCATCTCCCCTAGTTCGATCCCGCGCATCAGCCCCCTAAAAAGGATTGGAGTATTTCCTCCAATCCTTTTTAGGGGAAATGGTTGGTCTATCTGTGAAAATATTTTCTCCTATCGGAGAATTCAAGCAAAAGCAGAGATCGTGCTCGTTTGTGCTGCCGAAGCCATCTGACTCGTCCACGTATTCAGTAACTTTTCCAGATTTTGCCTGTAGGACATTGCGTACGTATCGGACGTCGATGCAGTTTTACTCCCCGTGCTGTCCGTGGAAGCAGTTGACTGAATGTCCTTCATTAACTGGGCAAATGCGCTATTGGCACTTGTCTGGTCGCCTGACGAAAGGGCATTCCCAAGCGCACTGAAATCATTAGCCAAGGTATTAGAGCCGCTTGTGGAATCGCTTGCTATCGTCGATGCAGTGCTTTGGGAAGCTCCTGCATCAGGTGGAGGTCCCATATGATGCGCATGATGTGGACGATGCATATGCTGCATGATCTGAGAAAGGATGTTCTGGGCACCTCCCAAATCACCTGACGAAAGAGATTTTTCCAGCGCACCAAGATCATTGGCCATGGGGTTTGAAGTCTTGCTGGTATCGGATGCCGACGCAGTCGAACTGTCGGCACTGGCCCCAGAACCACTTGACTTAACATCCTGTATTAACTGTGAAAGCGCGCTATTGGCACTTGTAAGCGCTTGCAAAAAAGCGCTGAAATCCGTCGCAACGGTGTCCGAACTGCCCGTTGATTCGGTGGCCGCTGTTTTCTCGAAACTGGCCTTCTGACCGCTTGACGATGATTCGGTTCGCGAACCGAGCAGCTTGAAAAGATCAGCCAAAGAGCTATTCGATGAAATTCCCGATACTGACATGATAGGCGTCCTCCTTCAGGACTAGAACAGAAAATGAAACAAATACATGTTTAACCTTCATTGCCATGAACCACAATCCATTATGATAACTCAATATCCAGTCTTCCTCCTTTCTTTTTTTGAGTTATTTTCTCATGACTGTGCAATTGATAGGCCAAAATAATATTCAGCACCAGACCCGCGCTAACTTTACAAAAGATAACAGGTATCGGATGAACAATTGAGTTGTTTTCTGTAAATATTACGATAAATTAAAGGCAAAAGGCATCGCTACGGGACCCCCATAATATTCACAAATCTTGACCATATATAAATGGACATGCCTACAATAAACATTTAAAGCGAAGATGGGACAGGGTAAAAGCTGCCGACTGTATCATCATCACTAACCAGGTTTTTAAAGACTGGCCGGAAATCTTCTATAACGACACTAATCGATTTTCTGTCTCCCGCCTCATTTGAACTATGGTTGTCTGAAAAACGACAGGGATCATGAAATATTTGCTGTCTACAATTGACAACCGATCTTAGAGGAATTAGATTGCTTATAAAGATTGTTCATCAAGCAATCACAATTCGGTTGCGCCTAATATGGATGTCAAGGCATTTATCTCTAACATTCCAGCCCTGTATCAGCGACCGGTTCCCTTCTCGATGGAAGGCACGCCGTATCTCCCATCGGTTTGTCCTGGGGATACTGTCGATTGTGTCGAAATCCGTACAAGGCCTTTTTCACCGGCAAACAGAACAATTAAATATTATACTTCATTTGACTGCCCCATCGTAGATAAGGGATCGTTGATCGATCTGTTTGCTTGACTGGAGTTCAGACTGCTTTATTCACCTGAGAGCCAGATGTTGTCTGGGTTTCCGAATTTGCAGACTCTGTGTATTTTTGGATAGCCATAAGAGTATCGGGGTTCATGGAAAGCAAGTTTATGTTTTCAATAGACTGCAAAAAAGAAGTCTGAGACTGAGTCGACGAAGAAGATGAAGCACTAGCACTATCTGTCGTTTGTGCCTGTTCTGCGGAAATGATATTCTTAACCAAAGTAGGATTTGCTTGCATCATCTGTGCGTTTTCTTCAGAAAGAAATAAATCGTACATGGTTCCACTCGAATTATCAGATCCTTGGCTCTCGCCCAAGATATTGGAGGTAGAATTATCAGATCCGGCGAAGAAGTTGTTTTCGGCGTTGAGGATCGCCTCTTTCGCCATCAGAATGATATTGCTTGAAATACTAACGGTGTCCGTAACGTTAGATCCCGAAGTTTGTGCTTGGGCATTCGTTGTTTGAATATTCGATGTCTGAGCATTCAGTGTCTGGTTCGAATTGGACTGCTGGTTGTTGAGTAGAATACTCTCAAGAAGAGAATTGTTGATATTACTAATACTTGACATGGACGTTTCCCCCTTCGGCAATTTTTGCCTATCATCTGCGAAAATCAGAACATTATTGGCTATTAAACAATCCCTTTTAGACTCACTATGGAGATGAGCATTATCCATGCCAAATAAAAAGAGAATATCTCCACATCAAGGATCATTTTGGGGTTCTGTAACAATTCTCGGACAATAATAAAACACTCAAACGATTCGCTACACCAGGGCGGTAACAAGGCTGTCTTAGGAAGTAATGACCCGTGGCCGTCTTTAAACCTGTTGTCAAGAAAACTCCGTCCAACGACACATTATGCTTCAAGGATTGTTTCCTCAAATCCTATTTTGAGGTTTATTACTCCGATATCTATGAATGATCCAGAGGATTATCCCAATGGCAGATATAACCAGGATGACGTGGATCTCGTATTTCTTGA
>CAISJV010000082.1 GCA_903885795.1 uncultured delta proteobacterium
GACTTTGACGATCGTGCCATGGCATTGAATATGGGGGGAAAGTCGCAATTTTCAGAGATTGATTTTTCTGATGACCGAGGGTATCGTCATTTCACTGAACTCATGGAGACGATTATCTTTATGAATATTCTCCATTTTCAGTCGGAAATGAATGATGATCCCTTTTAAGATCCTCAAGTGAAGTAATAATAAATATGCAGTAAAGACGGGGTGATGTTCATGAAACAGGGCCATAACGGAGAAGAACCGCGGCGGCAGGAATCTTTTCAGGTGGACTATTTCAAGCCCACAGATGCTGTCGGTATTGTCAATCTCTTCCACGCCGTATATGGCGATGATTATCCCATCCGGCTCTTCTACGATCCGGAGGCCATTATTGCCGCCAATGAGAAAGGAAATTATTACTCTATAGTCGTCCGGTCGCATTCCGGAGAGGTAATCGGGATCCATCACCTCTTTCGCTCGTCTCCCTACCCAATGCTCTACGAGAACGGCGCCGGCTTGGTTCTGAAGGAATACCGGAATGCTGGCATCAACAAGGAGTTGATGCGCTTCATCTACGAAGATTTTGTGCCATCTATGGCGAACATTCAGGAAACATGGGGGGAGGCAGTCTGTTATCATCCATACATCCAAAAGGGCGCAGCGTCTTTCAAGCATGTATGGACCGCCATCGAAGTGGCCCTCATGCCCGCCGAAACCTATGGTAAGGAAAAAAAGACCTCCGAGCGTGTGGCGACCGTCAATGGCTTCCGCTGTTATCAGCCGAAACCGCACATGATCTACCTGCCAGCTCCCTACGAAAATGAGTTGCGCTGGACCTACGAAAGGCTTGACGATGTCCGCGACATCCGATTATCGGAGAGCAAGACACCCTTTGAAAAGGTAACGGAAACTGAATTGATCACCTTTGATTTTGCCGGTGTTGCCCGTATCATGGTTAAGGAAATTGGCAAGGATTTCCAGCACTGCCTGGACAACCTGGAAAAAGAGTGTAAGGCGAAAAACACCGTGGTCTTCGAGATTTATGTAAATCTTGCATGTCCTTGGGTCGGAGAAGCTGTGGATGAACTCCGTCTCCGGGGATACTTTGTGAGCGGTGCATTCCCGCGCTGGTTTGACACTGACGGTTTCATGATGCAGAAAATCCTCTGTCCACCAGATTTTGATGCCATTATCCTAGTTGCCGATGAAGCAAAACAACTGCTCGAAATTATCCGCAAAGACTGGGAACGGACAATTGCCTAAAATACCTTCAAATACAAAGTGTGGGTTTGGCGATCGTGCCGTGGCCTTGAATACGGATGGAAAGTTGCATTTCTCAAAGATTGATTTTTCTGATGATAGTGGGTATTATTATACTCTTTATTACGCTGATCGCAGCAAGACTGCATGGGATTGAAGGGATTGATGTATCCCAGAAAATGACAGTGACGAATCAGCGTGGCAGTCTGATCATCGATGGAAAAGGTGTCGATGCTTCCTCAAATAGTACCGGCTGCAGTCATCACGGACCCGTGGCAAGGCCCCGGGATATATAAACAAGTGAGTCATCTTCAGAAGGAGGAACCTGTATGAAAAAGGTAGTATTGTCCGCGGTATGTGTGCTCGGTTTGATCTTCTTGATGGGGCAGATATCCTACAGTGCCGAGCGCGTTGTTATTTCCACAGGTAAGGCCCCGATGGCCATCGGCCCTTATTCTCAGGCCATCAAGTACGGGGACATGCTCTTTGTCTCCGGTATGATTCCCATCGACCCCAAAACGAACGAGCTTTCCAAAGGTGACATCGAGGTCCAGGCAACGCTCGTCCTGGACAACATCAAGGCCGTTGTCGAGGCTGCTGGATACAGCATGAAGAATGTCCTCAAGGCTGAGGTCTTCATGAAAGACCTGAAGGACTTCGGCAAATACAACGCTATTTACGTCAAGTACTTCCCCGAAAATCCACCGGCGCGATCCACCGTTCAGGCGGCAGCCCTGCCGCGGGATGTTCTCATTGAAATCTCTGTTACGTGCGGCAAGTAGGACTGAAAGGCGGATTAGGGTACGAGGCCTCCTTTCCCCTGATCCGCCGGACCGCTGTGCCGTTCGGTTCCATCAATTTTTCTGTGGTTCCGTTCTAAACCACTGGAAATCCAGCGACCTCGCTGAACGTTTTGCTTCCTGAAAGCGAGCATCCAGCAATATTTACCGCCATACTTAATTTCGAACGTTATTCAATAAGCTCGACATGGTCCGAACGTTAGACATAAGGACCACATTAGACTGCCCACCTCCAAGTATCCCTCAACATATCGAGGTTCCGCCAAATATTGAGGCTAAACGAATCATTTCATGCTTTTTGCTGTCCTCTCTCATTAGTCAAACAACATGTTATTAAAGGACTAATTAAAACTTCTGATTTTCCTTCAGTTATTGGCAGGTCTTTTGCTCTCACACTTTCATGATCATTGTCATCTCATCCAAGATCAACTTGAAGGTTGAAGAGATGAGGTAAGGTCAGTGATCATCCGAAGGGGAAGCTGATGTCAAAGCATCCGTACTAAGACGGATATTAGGAGGTTGGTCATGGATACTTTAATTTTAAGGACATCAGCTCCATTAAGGATATTTCTATCAAACACGGAGGATATATGAAACCAACAGGAAGCCGTTCTATGAAGCATTTCGGATTAGTCATTTTTGTGATGGTTTTAGGTCTGATGAGTTCCAATCTATGGGCGCTGGAAAAACCGTTTTATGGAACTGGGGCCGTCTACGAGCTTTTAAATTATGGTGGTTGGTCATTCAATCTTTCTTCAGGCACGAATGAGTCGAACCTGTTGCATGCGGGAATGAACCAGTTTGGAGCGCCTGGTAAAAAAGCGGAACAGAACTTTTATCGTACGATTTCCTCTATCCGCATCGGCGGTGGGATAAAGTGTGAGTTTTATAAGGATGTCAATTTCGAGGGTGACAAACTTGGTCCCCTTGGAGAAGGCGACTACCCGGACCTTCGCACGAATGGATGGAATGACAAAATTGGTTCGGTGAAATGTTATCCGGCTGATTGATGCCGATTATAAGGCCGTTGAGCCGAGAGAATTTATTCGTAGGTTAACTGTTCTCATCAGAATGAGTGAACAGGACAAATCGTATTTACGGTCACCTTTGCCGTCGTTTTGCTTTTGAGCCGCGTTAAACTGCCATTATGTAACCAAATCTGAAGGTGTGCTGGCAGAAATCTAGCGACTCCAAAGGCGTGGGTAGGGCGTAGTCTAAAATTGAGACAAGGCCAGTGGTGCTCTCCAGGAGCATCTACTAAGATGTTTCCCTGGCAACCAAACCAAAAGGAGAGAATCTCCTGTGCAGTATATGTATCAGAAAGACCCTTTTGGTGATTTTCTCTGGGTTCAATCTTCACGCCCACATCCTCGTGTCTGACAGCTGTTTTTGCACAAAGCATAATCCATTAGTTGAAATGGTAATCCTCACCTCTTCTCTAAACGAGGAGCTATTGATAAAGTAGGTGCGTTCAATAAGCAGTACGCGTTTTTCGGTTAAGGATTATGGGTTGAACTATGCTACAAAATCAAACCAACCTACCTTATTGACTTCAATAAAAACATTGCTTTTTGCAGCATCAAGGGCAAAGATTAGTACGAAAAGACCCATTTTTTATGAAAAAGAATATATTTAAGAAAATGCATATTATCTTAAAAAACAGAAATAACTTCCTTGAAGTCAATGATGGACTGATTTTGAGAATTATTAGAGAGCACAAACGGTAATGCTTAAGATGATGGCTGTCGGCCCATTTCAGGCCAACTGTTATATATTGGGATGTAAAAAGACCATGGAGGGGTTGTCATTGACCCTGGGGGTGAGGCATTTCGCATTGTGAAAGAAGTATCCAATGCTGGTCTCAGGATCAAATATATCCTAATCACCCATGGCCATATGGATCACACAGGTGCGGCGAAGGAGCTAAAGGGTATTATAAAGGCCCCTGTATGGATACATAGCCTTGATTCTCCCGGACTTGGTTTCCCACCTGATGGGACACTTTTTGATGGACAGGAAATTGAAGTCGGCACATATAGGATAAAGGTGATCCATACACCTGGGCATTCTCGCGGCGGTGTATGTCTTTACGCGCCAGGCGCTGTCTTTACTGGGGATACACTTTTTCCCGGTTCTATAGGGCGCACCGACTTTCCTGGAGGCGATCAAAAGAAACTGATTAAGGGAGTAATGGAAAAGATATTTCCTCTTGGAGATGATTTGCGCGTATATCCGGGGCATGGGCCTGCCTCCACTATAGGTCAGGAGAGACTGAGAAATCCATTTTTCAAGTGACGATCCCCAAGATAAAAAATTATAGTGGAAGTAACTTATGAACCGAGATATGGCCAATATAGTTATTTATTTCAAAGCAGCATGGTTACTGAGATAGTTTAAAACAATGATCTTTCGGCTCACATTAAAACTATCAAAAAAAGTCGGTTTCACTTCTTTACCGGCTCTTCCATCCGATAAGAATTTGAATCCCTTGATGGACTGGAACGCAAATTTGTTCACAGTGCAGCGCACCCAATATATAATCCTGACAAACACTGCATCACTATACTCCATGGTCATGCATGGTCGGGGGATTACTAATGACAGGCAGTTGATTCGAGAAGTATTGTCCTTTATGAAGGAGTTCATGACCATCGATGGGAATAAAGCAATATTTGAAAAGTTCATCGAACCAGAGGTTAAGAATATATTCTTCTCTAAGATAGTTGACAGGCGAGTTGCGGGGTCAATGAACGATCTTATATTTCAGGCGAAGTTCCATCTTATCGAGAGGCATAAATCGCCATTGGATGTTTCATTTCTGCTCAATGAATCTCCGATGTCGTATTTAAGCTACAGTCGTCCCAAAATTGAATTCCAGAAATTACATTTTGAAGATGGAGTTTCATCAGGTAATGGGCAAAAAGAGAATAACGTGATTCACATTAACTTCGTTCGACCACCCACAACAAAATATTGATTTTCGTCCACAAACAAATATTGCCTCTTCTTTGAACATTTTAGTGGCCTGGTCTGAGCACTGCCGAACGAAATCTACTACACAAAGCCATTTTCCCAAATTCACGCTTTCAATAGTGGATATCCATTTATTTCACCGGCGCTGCGAGTAGTTTTTCAATCGCGGGGATGTCCGCGCCGGCGACGATATTCCCGTCAATAATAAAGAAGGGCGTTCCTTCAACGCCGAGCCGCATCCCCTGATCCCGGTGGGTCTTCATCAGGGCGATCACTTCGGCATTCTCACAGGGCGTCAGGGTTTTATTATCAAGCTGGCCGCTGAAGGCCTCCTTGTAGGCCCCAACACGGTCAGTCGCGCAGAGGATATGCTGGACCTTGTCCGCTGATGTCTTGGAGAGGGGAAAGAAAAAGATATAACGCGTCGTATCCTCCTTTTGGGCCAGAAACTGGAAAGCCTTGCGGCAGTATGAACAGTTGGGATCTGTAAACTCTATCACCGTATGTCGGCCGGCGCCGATCTTTAACGCCTTGTCGAGGGGAATGGTCTTTACCCTTTCCATGAGTATTTCATCTCTTCGCTGCTGGGTCAGATTCCTCCCCTGTTTGGTGATGATATCCCCTGCAACAAGACACTCCGCCTCCGGGGCGTAATAGATGAGACCCTTATCCGTTAAAACTTCGTAGATCCCCTTTATGGGGGCCGGTTGAAGGCGCTCAACCTTTATATTCGGAAAATTATTCTTTAATGAGGTCTCCGGGCTTAAATCGGCCCCCCACGCCGCGGCGCTGGTAAAAATAAAGCCTGCAATCGTGGTAATCATTATTTTTTTTGACATTTTTTCTCCTTCATGGCCGAGACGGGCAGGGCATCCTAACGCACCCTGGGTCGTCAACGACTTGATAGTGACGGCGTTGCCGCCTGTTATTTCTCGACTGTCCGACTCACGGCGGCACTGTTATTTATCAGGGAAAGAATGTTCTTATTATTTTCCCGGCGGTACTCGACCCGGTCCATGAGCTGTCTGACAAAATAAATACCCAGCCCACCAATATGGCGCTCATCAATATTCAGCGAAATATCGGGATCATCGGACGACAATATGTTGAATGGGATTCCCGAATCCATGATTTCGATGGTTAAGGTTCCCTCCGGACCGGTGCGGCAGGATATTTTCACCTCCCCCGATTCGCCGGGGTAAGCATAATTGAAGATGTTTACCAGCACCTCTTCCACGCAAAGTTCTATTTCGCTTAGCCGTCTGGAATCAAAGCCCAACCTTCTGGTAAAGGATGAGATAAAGGCAACGGATTTCTGGAGAGAACTCAGATGGGCAAGGACAACGATATTTTGTACATTATCATCCATAGAAAACGGTCAAAACTGTTTCAGGGCGTCTTCCTCAGTATCGTATATGGTAAAGATAGATCCGAAGCCTGAAATCTTGAAAACATCCTTGACCGGTCCGTGGAGCTCCGAAAAAACCATCTTTCCTTCTTTGGTCTTCAGAACCTTGGCAATGGACAGGATGCTGCGGAGACCTGCGCTACTGATATATTCCAACTGGTTCATCTTGATTAGGAAGTTCTTTTCCCCGGCCGCGATCGATTCTGAAAGGTTTTTTTCAAAATCCGGGGCGGTGACGGCGTCAATTCTGCCGCTGACGGAAATAACCAACACATCCTTTTCTTTTTTCTTATTGATTTCCATAAGCGCTCCTCAATCTCGGGATTTGGCGAAAATTACGGCGAAATTCCTGGCACATTTTGCAAACAATGTCAAAGGCAATTTCTTTTGACGAATTGCTCTTGACGAGACCCTTGGATTGTCATACATTTTGCCTATAATTGAAACAAATGGGGAGGCTTTACAAGATGGATACAAAAAGGTACGAATTGAACGTCCAGTTAGCCCAGATGCTCAAAGGCGGCGTCATCATGGATGTGACCAACGTCGAACAGGCAAAGATCGCCGAAGACGCAGGTGCTGTTGCCGTAATGGCACTGGAGCGGGTACCATCGGACATCAGGACCCAGGGCGGTGTGGCACGGATGTCTGATCCAACGATGATCGCAGAAATCAAACGAGCTGTTTCAGTCCCGGTCATGGCAAAAGCGCGGATCGGTCATTTTGTAGAAGCCCAGGTACTCGAGGCCATGAATATCGATTACATCGATGAGAGCGAGGTCCTCACTCCCGCCGACGAAGAATGTCACATCGATAAGACAAAGTTTTCCATTCCCTTTGTATGCGGCGCCAGAAACCTGGGGGAAGCCCTGCGCCGCATAGCCGAGGGGGCGGCGATGATCCGCACGAAGGGCGA
Organism: uncultured delta proteobacterium; assembly: GCA_903885795.1. Lineage (GTDB taxonomy): Bacteria > Desulfobacterota > Syntrophia > Syntrophales > UBA8958 > UBA8958. The sequence continues at coordinate 7,343 of CAISJV010000082.1, forward strand.
AGCCGGGACAGGCAACGTCGTCGAGGCTGTCCGTCATATGCGAACCATGAACCGGGAAATCCGTCAACTCCTCAGCATGCCCCTCGAAGAGGTGACCGGTTACGCCAAGGTTAATGGCATACCCTATGAACAGGCTCTGAAGGTGAGGAAACTTGGCCGTCTGCCCGTGGTCAATTTCGCCGCCGGGGGCCTCGCCACACCCGCCGACGCCGCCTTGATGATGCAGCTGGGTTGTGACGGTGTTTTCGTCGGTTCCGGTATTTTCAAGTCCTCCGATCCCGCGAGACGAGCCCGGGCCATTGTCAAGGCCACCGCCTATTTCCGCGATCCCCTGAAGATTCTGGAGGCATCCATGGATCTCGGCGAAGCAATGCCAGGGCTGGAAATCAGCGCCATTCCCGAAAATCAGTTGCTGGCCGGTCGGGGCTGGTAATGGTCTTACCGGCGCTGCAATCATGATCGGGGTTCTCGATCTACAGGGGGATGTTGTCGAGCATCTCGATCATCTGGAACGTCTGGGGGTGGTCGCACGACGGGTCAAGGACCCCTCACACCTTCATAATCTCAAGGGACTGATCATTCCGGGAGGCGAGAGTACCTGTCTGTCCCGTCTCCTGAGGATCTTCGAGATCGACACGGCCATTATGGAGGCCTGCAAGCGGGGCGTAAAGATCTGGGGGACCTGCGCTGGGGCTATCCTCCTGGCCACGCAAATTGTGGGTGAAAAGGCTTATCTGGGACTGATCGATATGGAGATCGAGCGCAACAGCTTCGGGAGCCAGCTCGACAGCTTTGCCGCTGTGGCCTCCATTCCCAAGGTGTCAAGCGAGCCCGTTCCCCTCACCTTTATCCGTGCCCCCAAAATAAGAAGCGTGGGACCGGGCGTGGAGATCCTTCTCCGGATGGACGATTACATTGCCGCCGCCGAAACGGAGGGTATTCTCGCAACGGTCTTTCATCCGGAATTAACGAACAATTTTGCTTTCCACCGCTACTTTTCCCGAAAATGCGGTCTGTTAGCGGGGGAGTCCCCGCTTCTTGCCGACCCCACCTGGAAACCTACCAGCTGGACGCGCCTCGCACGCATCAGTACAGGGTGATCGTCATGATTGGATCAGCAGGATTTTTTGTTTGATTTTATCTGCTTTTTCACTTTCCTGCCGTTGCTCATAAAAAGCCTGCAGGCGGTTTAAATAGACCAGGAGGGCCTTTTTCCACCCCTGCCGGGAAGCGGCTTCCACCGCCCCATTAAGCAGTTCCTCGTTATCATACCCGTAACGCACCAGGAGCCCCGTCATGACCAGCCGTGAAAGAGGATCTTCGATCTTCCGGACATCCGCAGCAAGACTATCCCTTCTGGCGGCAAGAACATCGGCGACGGTCTGGGTATATTGGGGAGGAAGCAGGTTCCGGTTCGTCTGTGAAAAGTTTCCCTTCAGGAAGGAGTAAAACCCGGCGTTCACAGGGTCCGGTTCCGCAGTCTGGATTTTCAGAAAGTCGTCATCCCGAAAAGATTCCAAAAGGGCAACCTGCACGGCATACCGGTTCAGATAGGCCTTGGCTAAGAGATTGAGATCCCCGCTTTTTTTGATCTCTTCTACGGCACACTGGAAGTGTAAATCGGCCATTCCCTCCTTTCCTTCCAGATAGGCTTTCTTGAAATCCTCCATCTGATTGAAGCTGACATACGTCCAATCCGGTATGGGCTGAGAGCCGCCACAACTCATGAGGAGGATCGTGAGCAGCATGACTGGAAGTACACTCCTCATCGTAATTTTATTTCCTTTCATAATTGTTACCTGTAAACAATTGGTGGCAATAAAATGCCTCTCTAGGGCAGTTTAATTTTTGGCTCGGATTTAAACGGTATTTTCTGATCCAGCTCGTTAATCAACCGGTTGAGGGAATTCACGGTTGTGTCAACCTCACTTCTGAAGATCTTTAAATCCTTTGTCGCTTCCTCTGCATTTGAACTGATTTTAGTAACATTGTCAAGGGTTTTGCCAATCTTGCCTAGATTGATGACCAGTTCCCTGAGGATCTTGATAGCCAGAGGAATGATGCCGTCCTTCCCGTAGAGTTCCTCATCCGTTTTTTTAAGTAGCTGATCCACCTGATCGGTAATATTTCTGGCATTCTGCAGGGCGGCATGAATGTTCCGGACGCTTTTTTCATCTCCCAAGGCCATCTCCAGGACGGATTTCTTGGAAGACAGAGATCCTGTTAATTCCCGGGCATTTTTAAGAATATGGCTCATGTCCCCTTGCGGGTCAGCGAGAGCACTGGTCAACCGTTCGACATTGTCCGTAATCATGGCTACCTGTTCCAGGATAGGCTGAATATTTTGGATTGCATCATTGATGTCATTGACTTCCGTCAAAATAGCAATGGAATTGGAGGTCAACGGAGAACTGCCCAGGTTTGTCGTAGTTACCGTGAACTTCGGAGAACCGATGAGGGGCTTTTCAAGGACGAATTTACTATCGGAGCGCATCCATTTGGCGTGTTGGGTTGGTACTCTGACCTTCATCATAACCATCCCCTTGTCGCTGAGTTCCAGTTCCGCAATCTTGCCGATCTTGAACCCGGAAAAATAGAGCGGCATACCTACGGATAAACCGTCTCCCGTCCGCGAGGAAAGGGTGTAGGTATTCTCCGGCTGAAAAATACCCTTTTTATAGGCCATATAACCGAGGCCGGCAAGGATAAGCAGCACTGTCAAAACTATGAAAAGGCCCACTCTCCATTCCGTTTTAAGCGCCATGGATCATTCCTCCTGTGTACCGCTCTTCATTCCAGAGATAGTCAAAGATATGGCATTCCTGAAACAAGTCATCCACTGACGTGAGGACATCACGAATAAAGCTTGTGTCATCAAGGTCCGGCATGATTTTGAAGGGTCTGTCTATAACCACGACAGCGTCTTCAACCATTACCGCTCTCAGGACCATGGCGCAAAACCGCTGTTCCTCTAAAAGTACGGGATTTCTCTTCTCAGCAATATCTTCAAGTTGCAACTTCTTTAAGCCCATCTTTACAATATCTTCCGCCTCGCGAACTGAAAGGTGCCCGTGATACTGTTTGATCAAGGCGACATTGCTCAGCACGCTGAGATTGGATATCAGGGGAGCATCGAGGGAGACCAAACCCAGGCGGCGTTCTTCCTGCGACATGATATCAGCAAGTTCTCGCTCCAGCAGTTCTCCACCGCTGTAGAATCTCAAATGAATTTTTCGATCAATGACATGACGATTAATGAGACCACCTCGATAATCATAATTGCAATAAAAACATTTACCATACCATGCAGAACGGAAACGGGAATGCTGGTCAGCTCATCTGTGGCGCGCATGCCATAACGGATGGGGATCATGACAATAAAAAATCCCATCGTCGCACATTTAATCGACATCACGATGAGATCAGAAAAATTCGCCGACACCAGAAGAACCGTCACATAGTCATTCATACTCATATCAAATAGCAGGGCCGAAAAGATAAGACCACTGGTAAGAACGACGATGGAAAACAGCCAACTAAGCAATACGATCGAAAGGATACCGCAGAGAATACGCGGCAGGAAAAGATAATTGATCACATCGATCCGAAAGACATGCAGGGTATTCAGCTCTTTATTGACCTTCATGACGGCGATTTCTGCATTGACGGCCGAGCTTGAACGCAGGGCGATCAGGAGGACTGTGATGAAGGGGGCAAATTCCGTAACCACAAAACCCATGAGTAGCTGGCCAAAATAGTCAAACAGACCCAAGTGGATCAGATACTGGCCGATGATACCGATGACAATTGCCCCAAAACCGGCTGCTACAGTTAAAAAAAGAGGCAGGATCTGGACAGAGGTAAAATAGATCTGATTGATCAGGACCATGCGAACCGCACTGTTATAAGCCCGGACATCAAACATTCGAGCGAGGATTTTAATGGCAAAAGCAAGAGTGTCCAGGAAAGAACTGAAGGCATGCAGGCCTGATCTGCCGATTTGCTCGATGGCTGTCGTCATGGCTGTTTCCAGTTTAAGTAGTATCACGAAAGGCAAGTCATACTGCCGCTTCCGTTCCTTATACCATGTTTGCAAAATAAGCCTCAAGGAGGATTATTTTGTCAGCACCAAAAGAAAAAAGGGGCCGGGGGCCGCTTGAGTGATCGTGTCGCTGAATCCGGCCCTTATGGCGATGGTTTTTAACTCCTCCGCGGTGTAGCTCTTCCCGAAGACGACATTTCTCAGGCACCACCGCATCAGCGCACCCCAGATGTACCATGCCCGGTAATGTTCTGAAAAGGCAAGGAGCGCTTCCGGAGATACAGACCTGTCGGCCTCGGAGATAAAGGCTTGTCCCCCAGAACGAAGGACCCGTCTGATCTCGGATAGCCCCCGAGCTGGATCGGGCCAGTGTTTAATGGAATTGACGCTTACAACCATGTCGAAGGCAGCCTCTGAAAAGGGAAGCGCCATGGCGTTGCCCTGCTGGAAGCTACAATTGAGAACCTGTTCCTTCTTTTTCAGACGATTCGCGGCCCGCACCTGCATCATGGCATAATCGATTCCGACTACGACGGCGTCCGGATTCGCCTTAGCCAGACGAAGACTCACCACTCCCTCACCTGCACCAACATCGAGAATCCGGGCAGGAGCGCCCTTGCACGCAAGCATGATTACAGCATCAAAATAATCCGCTGCAGCTTTAAAAATCAAGCGGTTGTATACCGGTCCCTGAAAGAGATCCCATGCCCACGCCGAGTCATGAATCCGCTTTAGGAGACCTTTATTAGCTGGTGTGATGGCGATACCCCTTTATCCATAGGACCATGTTCGGCTCTCTCTATACCGTCCATGCTGCAACGGGTGTTCTTGTCTGAAATTGCACTTGCTCTTCTCGCAGTCGTTTATGTTTATGTTGTTTCATTTAGCCCTGTCAAGGGCCTTTTGTCTGATCTTTTTTTGTTCCCTTCTTGACGGCACGGGTAAATGTCCCTATAGTTCAAGTCACCAACACCTTAAGGAGAATCCCATGAAGATATACCGATGTCTTACGGAAGATGGTCAGATACATTACGGTTTGCATAGTTCTGAAGCCTTCGGGACAATGCAGGTTCTTGAGGGAGAAATCTTTAACTCTCTCACACCTACGGACAAGCATTTGAAGATCTTGGCATATTTGCCCCCGGTGACGCCGCCGAATATTTTCGCCCTTGGATTCAGTTATCGCAAACATGCTGATGAAATAGGGACAAATGTATCTCCCTACCCGGTAGTCTTCATAAAGGCTAACACGAGTCTTACCGGGCATGAAACCACTATCTTGCTTCCGACCGCAGGACCGGATCAGGTGGATTACGAGGGAGAACTCGCCGTTATCATCGGGAAGGCTGGGAAAAACATCAAGTTGTCAGAAGCAATGAATCATGTCTTCGGCTACACCTGCGCCAATGATGTAAGCGCTCGGGATTGGCAATTTGAAAAACAGAAAGGGCAGTGGACCAGAGGAAAGGGATTTGACACTTTTTGCCCTTTAGGTCCCTGTCTAGTCACCAGAGATGAGATTCCGAACCCCAACCTTCTTAGCATCAGGACGATGGTCAATGATCAGGTTGTCCAGGATGCCAGCACTGCCGAAATGATTTATGATATCGCGACCATTGTCAGCGATTTGAGTCAGTCCCTGACATTGCTGCCGGGAACGGTAATTCTGACCGGAACACCGGAAGGCGTAGGCTTTACAAGGCAACCGCCCCTCTTCCTCCGGGAAGGTGATCGTGTGACTGTCACAATCGAAGGCATTGGAACCCTGACCAACGCGGTGGAGAGAGAATTATTATCCGTTTCATAGATATTGAATTTTCCCGGGATGTGTGATAGGGCGCAGCTCCTAATAACAAATCAGCAGATGATAGTTTCATGGTCGCTCAGTTGTAAATCATAAATAATTCGGAGGATACATTAAATCCATGGCAAACAAGAACCGTAAGACCTTTTTCATGTTTCTCCTGGCTTGCATGATAGGGTTTTTCATTGTCTCAGTTGTGGAAGTACTACGGTCCTCTTTCCTTGTACCAACCGGGACGGATGTACAGACAGCCGCGGCGGTATCGCCTGGTGACAACTCCAGAACGCCGGGCTCATTTGCCGATCTGACGGAGAAGGTCAAACCGTCCGTCGTCAACATCGGCACCACAAAAGTAATAAGAGGAGGCATGCGTTCTCCTTTCGGAGGCGGTGCGCCTTTTGATCGCTATTTCGGTGACGAATTCTTTGATCGCTTCTTCGGAGACGCACCAAGACGAGAATTCAAGCAACAAAGTCTCGGGTCCGGTTTCATTATCAGTTCCGACGGTTACATCTTTACAAATAATCATGTTGTGGAACATGCAGATAAAATCATCGTCAAATTGTCTGACAGCAGAGAGTACGAAGCGAAGATCATTGGTAAAGACGCGAAGACAGACATCGCCCTGATCAAGATCAAACCCAGCGAAAGCTTGCCTGTTGCGGAAATTGGCGATTCAGATAAGCTCCGCGTCGGGGATTGGGTGCTCGCAATCGGCAATCCCTTCGGCCTCGAACAGACCGTAACGGCAGGTATTGTCAGCGCTAAAGGCCGGGTCATCGGCGCCGGTCCGTATGATAATTTCATCCAAACCGATGCCTCCATCAACCCGGGTAACAGCGGCGGACCGCTTTTCAACATGGAAGGAAAGGTGATCGGCATCAATACCGCTATAGTAGCCCAAGGACAGGGTATCGGTTTTGCCATACCTATAAGCATGGCAAAAAACATCCTTCCCGATTTGAAATCCAAGGGAAAGGTTTCACGGGGATGGATGGGTGTTTCCGTACAGGATATTACAGAAGAAATGGCCAGATCACTCCAGTTGAAGGAACGCAGAGGCGCCATAATCTCTGAAGTATTTAAAGGAGACCCGGCGGAGCGCGCCGGAATAAGGGCCGGTGACGTAGTTACGGAAATAAATGGCAGGAAGATCAAAGACACCCATGAATTGCTGCTCGCCATCGCTTCTTTCCATGTCGGTGACAAAGTCAATATCAAGGTTATCCGTGATGGCAGAGAAATGACCTTCCTAGTGACTGTGGTCGAGCGGAGGGACCAACCGGAAGTGGCAGCGGCAAAGGGCAACAGTCATGAACAATTTGGCCTTGCCGTCGAGGACATTACGCCGGAAATCGCCCGATATTTAGGAATTCCCAAGAAAACCGGGATCATTGTGGTCCGTGTGCAGAGCGGCAGCCCTGCCGATGAGGTGGGAATTCAACCTCAAGACATTATCCTGCAGGTCAACAAGACAAAGATTGCTTCCGTGAAAGAATACATTCGCGAAGTCAGCAAGAAGGCAAACAAAGAAAGCATCATTCTCCTGATCAAGAGAGGACAGACGACGTACTTTGTGGCCCTGCGCAAATAGGACAAACTCGCAAAAAGTCGCCACAACTGTCACCCCGGCCCCGTATCGCAGTGGGGGGTAAACTCCAGCCGGGTTCAGAACGTAATGAAAATCCTGGGCTCCGGATCACGCCTGCCCCGTACCGGATACGGGGTCTGGAGTCGCAAAAACGACGTTTTTTGACTTTTGTGAGACCGTCATTACTCATTTTCCCGCTGGTATGAATAAGAAAAAACGGCTCACAGCTCAGTGGATTCTCGCCGCCTACCATGCCCTGAATGATCACTTCGGAAACCTTTACTGGTGGCCCGGAGATTCTCCCCTGGAAGTCATCGTCGGGGCAATCCTGACCCAGAATACGGCCTGGCAAAACGTGGAAAAGGCCATTGCCAACCTGAAGGCAGCACACCTGCTTTCCGCGGAGGCGCTGCTGGCGATGCCTGAATCCGATCTTGCCGAACTAATACGACCTTCTGGATACTACAATGTCAAGGCCCGACGACTGAAATCCTTCTTTACTTTTCTTCAGGATAGTTTTCATGGAAACCTGGATGTCATGCTTGGGGAAGAAGCCGCATCTCTTCGTGAAAAGCTGCTGCAGGTCAGAGGCATTGGCGAGGAGACGGCCGACAGTATTCTCCTCTATGCGGGCGGAAAACCGGTCTTTGTAGTGGATGCCTACACTCGCAGGATACTGATGCGGCACGGAGTTATCGGGGAAAGGTTTGCTTACGGGGAGATACAGCGCCTCTTCATGGAGCATCTCCCCCATGACGCCCCTCTTTACAATCAATACCACGCCCTATTGGTCAACACGGGCAAGAACTACTGCAAGACAAAACCCCGATGCCAGGCATGCCCCCTAAACGATCTGAATGATCCGTAAGTATCTGAAACTCCACAATAATGGTGATTTGTTTCACGTGAAACAGCCCCCTGTCTCACTCATCATCCGGTCAGGTCCTGTGCCTCTTCCATCGCATTGCGGCATCCTTATGCCAGCATGCCGCCGTCCACAGGAATGCAGGCCCCTGTTGTATAAGATGCGGCATCAGAGACAAGATAGAGGACTAGTCCCGTCATCTCCTCCGGTTGGCCCGCCCGGTTTAGGGGGATCATGGGGAGGATGATTTTCATGATCTCGGGACTCTGGATCATGAGTGCGGAAAATTTTGTGTCCGTCAGGCCGGGGAGAATGGCATTGACTCGGATATGGAAAGGCGCCAGTTCCTTGGCAAAAGACTGTGTCATGGAGATGATGCCCGCCTTGGTTATGGAATAGATTCCTTGAAAGGGTGCGGGCCGTACACCATTCACAGAGGCAACATTCACGATGACCCCGCTGCCTTTCTCCTTCATGATTTTCGCCGCATGCTGGCTCATGAAGAAATATCCTTTCAGATTGACATCCACCGTCTTGTCCCATGCCTTCTCGTCGGCGCTGAGAACGTCTCCGAAGAAGGGATTTGTCCCCGCGTTGTTTACCAGTATATCCAGCTTGCCGTATTCGCTCCGTACCTGGTCAAATAGTTGATCTATCTGACTCATTTCACCTAAGTGACAAGCAAAAGCAGCGGCCTTCCCTCCCCCGGCCACAATCTCTTCTGCGACCCTTTTTACTCCCTCAACCCGCCGCGCCGTCAGGATTACTTTTGCACCATGCTCTGCAAGTGTTTTGGCAATAGCCTCCCCGATTCCTCGACTCGCACCCGTAACTAATGCGGTGCGTCCCTCCAGAGAAAATATGTCTTTCTTCATCCGTTCTCCTCCTTCTTCTACTCCGCGTTATGACAGATTTTCAGATTATGCATAGTCGCAGAAAAATGGTTCGCAGGCGACGAATCAAATCTTTTTCGCCCTTCCGAGTTTGAATTTAACGTCCGGTAATTAGACATCATTATATTCTATGTAATGCTAAGCAAAAATATTTTTGAGCTGCAGCGAAGCCATTTTTCAAAGGTTCCATAGCTACTATATTTCCCCCGTCTTAATCACTTGCAGCGACTTCTTTTCCAGGACATGGACGGCAAAGATCAGCATGCCGAATCTCTTATCCTTCGTCTGTCCGTGGTAGAAACGATAATATATCTGCTGGGCGATTACAGCGAGGCGAAACAGTCCGAAGGTATAGTAAAAATCCATGTTCCCTTCCAGCAGACCCATCTTGGTGCAGTAATTTTTGATCACCTCTTCCCTGGTCATCATCCCTTCCAAGTGAGTGGGAATCAGGCGGATTGCCTGCATCTCCTGAGGATCATCGCTGTTGATCCAATATGCCAGCGCCCCCCCGAGATCCATAAGGGGATCTCCGATGGTGGCCATCTCCCAGTCGAGGACGCCGATTATTCGCAAGGGATTGTCCGGGGCAAGGACGACGTTATCAAAGCGGTAATCGTTGTGAATCACTGCGGGCGCCGGCGCTGTTTCTGGCATCCGCTCATGTAGCCAGGCCATGATCGCTTCACAATCAGGGGCATCCGGCGTTCGTGCCCCTCGATAGCGTTTCGACCAACCTTCCACCTGTCTGCTCACATATCCCTCCGGTCTCCCCAGTTCCGTCAACGTTGTGTCTTTGTAATCTACATGATGCAGTTCGACAAAAACATCGATGAGCTGTTCGCAAAGTATTCTGGCCTCCTCTTTAGACAGGGTCAAGCCTTGGGGCAGTTCCTTGCGGGGAATGATCCCTTTCAATCGCTCCATAACGTAGAACGGACAGCCCATAACGGTTTCATCCTCTGTATACGCAAAGGCCTCCGGGCAATAGGGAAAATGGGGTCGCAACGCCTTCAGTACTCGATATTCCCGTCCCATGTCATGTGCCGTTCGTACCTTGCTGCCGAATGGCGGTCGCCTCAGGACGAATTCACGATCTCCGGCAGTGATTAAATATGTAAGATTCGAATGCCCGCTTGGAAACTGGGTAATCGATATTTCTCCGGCCAAGCCGGGAATGGCGTCCTTCAAATAATTGTCAATCCGGCGAAGGTCTAGTTCTTCCCCCTCCCGAACAGGCTTGGCAGCATCAATTATGCTCATATCGTTCCTTCCTTTTTACCCCCCTATGATCTGCACCTGCAAAACGAGGCATGAAAATCCATGATCTCATATCGTTCCAACGCTCTCGCGTGGTAACGATACCGTAATCTTTACTTCATCCCGCCTTTCATTTTATCTGAGATGGTATAATCATCTACCTTATTTCATTAACATATAAACCCCTTCAACTAGAGGGAAATGATGGGGACAGCTCTGCGCATTCATTCTGATCCCTCTTTGTTACGGATGCCAATCAAGCGCGCTTCATGATCCGCTTTGCCACCGACATCTTGTGGACTTCATCGGCTCCGTCATAAATCCGCGCCGCCCGTTCATGACGATAGAAAAAGGCAATGATCGTGTCATCAGTCATGCCCAGACCGCCGTGGACCTGGAGGGCCCGGTCGATAACTTTCTGGAGTACATCAGCCACGTAAAACTTGATGAGGGAAATATCGTCTCGCGCCTCTTTGGCGCCGAGGTTTTCAATCTTCCAGGCCGCATGAAGGGTCATCAGCCGGGCCGCCTGGATCTCCGCCGCCGACTCGGCTACCCAGGACTGAATAATCTGCCTGGTCGCGAGGGTCTTGCCGTCCATCGCTATCACCCGTTGGACGGCACGCCGACACATCATCTCCAGGGACCGCTGGCAGATGCCGATCCAGCGCATGCAGTGGTGAATCCTTCCCGGTCCCAGCCTTTCCTGGGCGATGACAAACCCCCATCCTTCCGGACCCAAAAGATTTTTCTGCGGAACCCGGCAGGATTGATAAAGGATTTCCGCGTGGCTGAAGTAATCGCTGCCGGCGTGACCCATGACGGAGATGTTGCGCACCAGATTGAAACCGGGGGTGTCGGTCGGAACGATGATCATGCTGGCCCGGAGGTGCGGCGCCTCCTCTGGATTGGTCACCGCCATAACGATGGCGAAGGCAGACCCGTCTGCAGCCGTGCTGTACCATTTCTGACCATTGATTACATAATCCTCTCCGTCCTTTACGGCCGTCGTATCCATCATGACGGGGTTTGAGCCCGGCATATCAACTTCGGTCATGGAAAAACAACTCCGGATTTTCCCTTCCACAAGAGGCGCCAGATATTGCGCCTTCTGGGCCTCCGTCCCGTATTTGTGGAGGATCTCGATATTTCCCGCGTCGGGGGCTTGACACCCGAAGACGTAATGGCCAAGGGGGCTTCTGCCCAGAACTTCCGATACGAGGCCGTGCTCCACGAGATCCAGTCCCATGCCACCAAATTCTTTGGGATGGTTCGGGGCCCATAGCTCCATCTGCTTGACCATACGGCGCTTTTCCTCCAACTCCGGCAGGAGGTCCCGAAATTCCTTCCTTAAAAACTCCGGCTCCAGAGGTATCAATTCCTTCTCGACAAATTCCCGCATCATGCCGATGATGACCTGCATCTTTTCAGAAATTGCGAAATCCATATATGCTCCTTCTTTCTTTTACCGGTACGTGACCAGCGAGGAATCGTTCTCCAGGTCCAGATGGGCACGGTTATTAAAAGACGTCAGACTGATCTGCTCGGTGTTGTAGACGAAGGACGAAACCGACGTGTTGACGATATGCCAGACCACTCGGAGGGTCCCCTTGTCAGAGATGCCCGTGGCCATTTGGAAAGCCGCCGAAATGGGCCCTCCGGACGTAAAGACCATCGCCGTTTTCCCCCTGCCGTTTTCTGCCATAACCCTGCTCATTCCCCTTGCCACCCTTTCCCGGAATTCCTGCCAGGAGGTAACCCCGGGAATTTCTTTGCCCCCCTCAATCCAGCGGAGGATCACCTTCTCAAAAATCCGTTGAAAGGCCTTTTGGTCCGTATAGAAAAGGGCCATGTCCGCTTCCATGGCCGGATCGCCTTTTGCTATATCCCTGACCAGGGCCTTGAGAATACCTTTGGAGTCATATTCGTTGAACTCCGGCAGGATTTGCAGGGCCGGCACCGACTTCCCCGCCTCACGATAACAGGAAAGTACCTTTTCGGCCGTATCGATCTGCCGCTTCATCTCTCCCGCATAGACGCTGTTGAATTTCTGGTCGATTGTTAACAAATATTGTGCCAGAATTTCCGACTGGATAAATCCCCTTTCGGATAACCGATCATAATGATCCGTCCCAAAGCTAGCCTGGCCATGACGAATCAGGTACAGGGCACTCATGACGGCCTGCCGTCGTCCCGGGTACTTTCCCGTGCCAGCCAGGCCTGATAGTCTACCATCTTCGCCAGGGCCTTGACCGCCCGCTCCGGGGTTAGAAAGGCTACCCCCTTGTAGGCGCTCCCCGGCACATCCGTGACGGTCCTGGTATTTTCGTCCTCGAGAAGAATCACCCCCAGGATTGGTTTCCCATAAGTTTCCATAAGTTGAGCACTCTTTTCATAAAATGCCCGCTCTCCCAAGGCTTCCCTTTCCATGCCCATATTCAGGAATTCTTTTGGATAGTTCGGGTCCGCCGATGATACGGACTTGATCATGTTATTTACAAAATACGCCCTGCCCACAGCTCCAAGGTGGATAACGGCGTCACACTGATCCCACTTTACCAGGGTCTCCAGAACCTTCAGGGGCAGGGCGGGATCGAACTGTCCAACCAGATCCACAGGATTGGAGCGACTCCAGTAGGGCGGTAGGATCTTGTCAATTTCCGCGATGACGTCATCGGTCAGATGGGGCACTTCGAGACCAGATTCGACACAAAGGTCCGTAGCCACAACCCCCCAGCCACCGCCCAGGGTCAACATGGCCACCCGCTTCCCTCTCGGAAGAGGCAGCGAAGAAAATGCCGCCGACAGATCAAGGAGATCCGTGGGATGCTCCGCAACTACCACCCCTGTCTGGCGGCAGGCGGCATTGAAGATTTTAATATTGGAGGCCATGGCCCCCGTGTGGCTAGCGGCGGCCCGGTTACCCGCCTCGGTGCGTCCCCCCTTGAGCACTATCACCGGCTTTTTCCTGGCCACCCGTCGGGCGGCGGTAAAGAAGCGCCTTCCGTCTTTTATGCTTTCTATATAGAGGACTACTGTCTTTGTCACGTCATCGATTTCAAAGCCGTACAGATAATCCTCAATCGTAATCATGGCCTCGTTTCCTGATCCGGAGAAGGCACGGATCCCGATTCCTTCCCGCTCGGCAAAGGCCAGAAGCTGGGTCCCCAGATTTCCCGATTGGGCCACCAGCCCGATCGAGCCGGCCTTGGGCCAGACGGGGGTTCCGGTACAATAGAATTTTCGGTGGGGATTGATGATACCCATGGTGTTCGGTCCCAGAATCACAATCCCCGCCTCAGCGGCTGCTTTTACCAGATCCCCTTCCATTTCGCGCCCTTCCTCACCCATTTCACTGAACCCAGAGGAAATAAGGAGCATATATTTGATTCCCTTGGCTTTGAACTTGGGGATTATCCCCAGGACCTGGGCCGCGGGCAGGGTTACGACGCCCAGGTCCACTTTTCCCGGGATTTCGGCGATGGAAGGATAGACCTTCCGCCCCGCAATATCTTGACCTTTGGCATTCACCAGATAAATCTCCCCTTCATATCCCCCCGTCACCAGATCGGTCAGGAGTAGATGCCCCCATTTGCCGAGCTGACCGGAGGCTCCGATGAAAGCAACGGAATGAGGGTGAAATATCCGGGCGATATCCTCTGTTTTTACGGGCGGTCTCTCCGCCCCTGCCGCCGCCGGCCGCACTCCCAGAACAATCAGGGCGTCGACGGCACATACTGAGCCATCAGGTCTGATCAGGAGGGGATTGATATCCACCTCGGTAATCTCAGACTGTTCCATACCCAGGCGGGACAGACCGGTGATCGTTTGAACGAGCTGCTCCCGCCTAGCCGCTTCCTCCCCGCGGAAGGGTCCCAACAAGGCCTTGGACCGCAATTCATCGAGCATTATCCCGGCCTGCACATCGCTTATCGGCGCTACTCGGAACACGGCATCACCAAGGGCCTCGGTAAATATTCCCCCTAATCCGAACATGACGACGGGTCCGAACAGGGGATCACAGAACAAACCCGCCACAAACTCCCTTCTCCCATTTATCATGGGCTGGATGAGGAATCCTTCGAGATCCTGTCCGGCGCCCTTAACAATTTTCCCGGCGCCTTCCCGTACCTGCTTATGGTCTTGCAGATTCAGGCATACCAGTCCTCTTTCCGTTTTATGGGCCAGACGCGAACCGAGCCCCTTGAGAACAACCGGGTAGCCAAACCTTTCCGCCGCCGTCATTGCTTCCTCCACTGAGGATACAACTGCTTCCTCCACGACGGGGACGCCATACTCTTTCAATATTTTCTTGGATTCTGCCTCGGTGAGGGTCTTTCTTCCTGCGGCATTTGCCTTTCTGATGACATCATAATTGTTCATTACTACTCTCCTTGATGACTTTCAGCGATCGCCCTGCCTCTCAAGGACGCGATGATTATGTAAGGCTTACGGTTCCTTGCATGTCGGGCCACGTGCTTATCATAGGTAGTCCATAACTGCAAATATCATCTACTTTATCCTGATATTTATTGACTTTTCCCGTTGATGAGGCTACGGTTCCCACAATATTGCGTTGAGTTCACAGACGTGCCGTGTTTTCTGCTCCATCTGTGTCCGATGCTTACCATTAACAATCTCTATTGATGCTGAAAGGAGGATTTAGTTATGTTTGATGCGTTAAGAAAGGCCGTGCTGTTCGGTGCCGGACTGGCCGTCATGACGACCGAAAAGATGAAGGATTTTGCTGATGAGCTGGTAAAGCGCGGGGAAATGTCGGAGAAAGAAGCCAGAGAAGCTCTGAAGGACTGGATGGAGAAGTCGAAGCAGGCCCGCAAGGACATCGAAGAAAAGACTGAGTCGGCAGTTAACAATATCCTGAACCGGATGAATATTCCATCGCGCTCTGAACTCGATGAACTCAAGGAACGTCTGGCCAAGCTGGAACAGACCAAAAAGACCAAAGAAACGGCCTAACGTCAACAATGCGTCTTCGCAGGCTTGGCAGCATCGCCCGGACCTACCGGAACATTAACCGTTACCGTCAGATACTGACGGTCTTGTTCAGGTATGGTTTCGACGGGATTATTGATCGTCTGAATCTGGGCCGCTACATTGAGATGGGAGTGCGCCTTGTTTCCCGGAAAAAGCGGGAGGAAGTTGAATCTCTTAGCAATTACGAACGTTTGCGCATGGCCTGCGAGGAACTGGGTCCTACCTTCGTAAAAATGGGTCAGGTCCTTTCCACCCGCCCGGACTTGATCCCCATCGAAATGGTGGAGGAACTCTCCAAACTCCAGGATGATGTCCAGCCTTTTCCCTTTGCCGAAGCCAGGACAATAATCGAAGAGGAACTAAAGGCCCCCCTGGAGGATATTTTCGCAGCTTTTGACGAGACCCCGATTGCGGCCGCCTCCATCGCCCAGGTCCACCGGGCCCGTCTGATCACGGGAGAGGACGTGGCCGTCAAGATTCAGCGTCCGGGGATCCCGAAGACCATCGGCGAAGATCTGGGCATCCTCTTTCAGTTGGCCGGAATGCTGGAACATTACATCGAGGAGCTTCGCCTCTATCGCCCCACCCGGATTGTAGAAGAATTCGCCCGGACGATCCGCAAGGAAATCAACTTTAACCTCGAGGCTTCCCACACCGAACGCTTTGCCCGACAGTTCCGTGGAAATCCCGCCATCTACGTTCCCAAGGTCTTCCATCATGCCTCGACGGAGCGGCTGTTGACAATGGAGTACATCGAAGGGATCAAAATCAGCGAAGTTGCCCTCCTCGAAGAGAGAGGTTACGATCGGACCCTGCTGGCCGCCCGGGGGACGGATCTCATTCTGGAGCAGGTCTTCATTCACGGGTTCTTTCACGCCGATCCCCATCCCGGCAATATGCTCGTTCTCCCCGGCAATGTGATCTGCATCCTCGATTTCGGCATGATGGGCCATATCGACGCCCGGGATCGTGAACATTTCACGGAGGTAATCATGGGGTATGTCTATCGGGACATCCCCAAGATCACCGACGCCGTGCTGAAAATCGTTGAATATCATGACGAATTGGAACGGCGTGCCCTGGAGCGGGATATCACTACCTTCGCCGATCTCCATCTCTACAAGCCCCTCAAGGATATCCGCGTCGGAGAGATCCTCGAAGACCTCCTTGATCTCATCTCCCGCCATCAACTCCGGTTGCCGCCGGACATCTTTTTCATGATCAAGGCCATGATTCAGGTGGAGAGCATCGGCCTTCAGTTGGACCCGGGCTTCGATGTTACCGCCAAGGTCCGCCCCTTCATCAAGCGCCTCATCACGAAGCGTCTCCAGCCGAAACAGCTCCTCATGCAGGCCTTCGATTCCACTACTACCCTGCTGGGCCATATCCGCGATCTTCCTGAGGATATTCTCGTTACCCTGCGGCAGTTCCGTCAGGGCAAGCTTAGTATGGCCTTTGAACATAAAGGCTTGGAACATATCATCTTTGAGCTCAACCGCGCCTCCAACCGTCTCGCCTTCGCCCTGATCATCGCCGCAATCGTTATCGGCTCTTCCTTCATTCTCGCCGCCGGAATCGGCCCGTCTTTTTTAGGCTTGTCCATCATCGGACTTATTGGTTTCTCCGTTGCCGGCGTCCTCGGCCTGGCCCTCCTTGTCTTTATCATCCGATCCGGAATCCTGTAGGTTAGCGCATGCCCGAACTTCCGGAAGTGGAAACCCTTTGTCGTCAGCTCAAGCAGGTAATCCTGGGAGATCAGGTCCGAGCCGTCACCATCTACGACACCAAGATCACCTATTTTCCAGCGATGATCGGCAGACAGATAAAAGACATCCGACGCCGGGGCAAGGGACTGGAAATCGATCTGGGCGGCCCGGTTGTCCACCTCCACTTGCGCATGTCCGGGCGGCTCTTCTGGCAGCGTGATTTTGGCTTACGCCCCCCTCACACCCGGTATAGTATCGATTTTGAACAGGGCCAGCTTTTATGTATCGATCCCCGCCGTTTTGCCACGCTGGACCTTCGACACGACTATGAGGAGGGAAAAACTTCCATCCCCAATCTTCTAGACGGAATCGATCTCGACCCTATCTGCCTAAAGGCCCAGCGACGGCGCCTTCCCATCAAGGCCTTTCTCCTGGATCAACAGATCCTGCCGGGAATGGGCAATATCTATGCCTGCGAAATTCTTTTTGAATCAGCTATAAACCCGTGGCGGCCGACCTGCGACGTTACCCCGGAAGAATGGCAGAAGATTAAAACGGCAAGCAATGATATTCTTAAAATAGCCGTTACATGCCGCGGAACGAGCATATCCGACTGGCGGGATCTCTTCGGCCAGAAGGGTGAATACCAGCACCGGCTGAAGGTTTATGGCCAGGCGGGCGAGACCTGCCCGCGCTGCAACGGTCAGATCGAACGCCAAAAGCTCAGCGGCCGGGGAACCTATTACTGCCCTTCCTGTCAGAAGTAAGAGCTCATTGGGTGGATTGATTTCCTTAGGCCACACAGGTGTAAGGCATTGATCTTATGAGGTAAGACGCTACAGCACTCACCAACAAGCATGTCGGTTTTTTCTTAATGATATCGTGATGTTAATTGTGATTCCGGCGGAATCTTTTTCAAATTGCCGCTATTTTTTCGTACAGTGTCTCTGGGGCTACGTCCGCGCCATTCGGCCAGGAGATTGTTCCGCCTTCTATCGTTGCCTTCCGGAAAAATACCTTGTCTCGAAGCGGCTCAAAAACGGGTCCTCTTCCGACATATTCTGAGAAATCTATGTCACCACTCTTGCCATCGTCAAAGACAACACGATAGACAAACCCTCCTCGATATTCTATTTTTATCACGTCGTTCATGTTCCACATGATTCACCTCACTCCAAAGGAGCAATTTTCTTGACTTCCTTCCCTGCCCTTGCCAGTTCCCAATCTTCTTCAAGTTCGTTAAGGCGGATGTCTATCCAATCCCTGACGAGTCTTGTTGCTGTTTTTGAATTCAAGCTTCCCTTCATAACGTTGCCGTTAAAATCAAAAACCCCCTTATGTCCCTGATACTCAGCATGAAAGTGCGGAGGGTCATGTTCATCAAAGAACATTCTAATGATAATTCCGAAAAACCTGCAAATCTCCGGCATAAGTCATCCTTCCATTTTTCACTACTAACGCGCGGCGTGACCGTTTGTCTTTGAAGCGTAGCAAAAAGCCCGCCCGTGTTAGTGCTGTTTTTAGATGTTACCGATTTTCTTAAGAACACGGCCGTAGTCTTCGCTTAGAGAATCTAAGATGCATAGAAATCCTTGTGGGTCAAAGCCGTGAAATCCCTCCCACTCGTCACCAGGTTTCCGTACCGGGTAGCGGAACAGGATGCTCGGCAAGGGATAGTCCTTCTTTAGCGCCTCAATCTCCGTCTCTGTCATTCCAAGTTGCTCCGTCTTAAACGGCACATCGAACCGAAATTCGGAGTTTGGATAGGCTACTCTATAGCTGACCTCTAAAGCTTCAAGACGGTGATGCACAAAATCAGCTTTGGGTTCCTTCACCAGAATTGCACCCTTCAAAAATAATTCTACCGAATGTGCAGCAAGCATCATTACAACGCATGCATTAGGCCATGTGCGGTTACTTACGTTATCTTTCATGCGAAGGCACATGTCGGTACTTGCCTGGAGATACGCTTTCGCATATTCGATATAGCGCATGGGCTCAGTGTGCTTTGCGATTTGCCAATTGCCAATCATTTCAAGATTTTCACACATCTGAACACGCCATTTATATTCCCTTGTTCACGCCCTATTTCGCAGCGTATAATGACATCTTAAACTGATCGGGACAAAAACCTTCTTTCGCTACATAATGGGTGTTCCACATCCCGAATCAACGGCAGTAACCCTTGCCATTAGCCCATTTGTAACCTATACAAACCCCCAGTTCACATGCCTTGCGGAGGGAAGAGCAACCCTCCTGTTTGTTGCCTCCGAGAAGGATGCCATTAACCCCCCGGTTGTTGTGGGCCTCGGCATAATCTGGTTTCAAGCGGATGGCCTCGTCATAGTCCGCGATAGCCAGTTTGTACAGTTCCAAGTGATCGTACGCATACCCCCGGTCGTAATAAGCACGTGCGATACGTTTTGAACCTGAATCAAATCCCTGTGCTTCGGCCATCTGCAAAGCCTTCGTCATTACTCTTATTCGTTCACTGTAGTCTTTTATAGCTTTCTCGTACTGACCCAACTTATCATATGCATCGCCTCGGTATTCTAATGCTCGCTCGCGGTCAAGTGAGGCTATATCATTAAGGGCTAAACCCTCTTTCCAATCGTGATCGTGATCGATGAGTACATTGTAGTTTTCAATGGCTTTTGGGTAATCACCTAAATTTGCGTATGCCTCCGCACGTAACCAATACGGCATCTCACTGCTATAAGGTTTTATAAGTCTTGCTAATGCGTCATAATCCAGAATGGCCTTTTTATACTGACCCACGCGATTATAGGCAACCCCGCGATTATGATATGCAGCTGGTTTATGCGGGTTTCGCCTGACAGCCTCATCGAGATCCTGGAATGCAAGCTTTTGCTTACCTGATTTGAGATAAGCCTCTGCTCGTTGGTTGTAAGCCTCGATATTATCCGGCTGTACCTTGATCGCTTTGCTGAAATCTTGGAATGCTCGTTTTTGCTGACCTAATTCCAGATACGCCCATGCTCGTCTGTAATAAGCCGCACTATCGCGTGGTGCAAGACGAATAACCTGATTGTAGTCTTGGATTGCCTGATCATACTGTTCTATCACAGAATAATCCTCTCCCCGTAGCTTGTATGCTTCCAGGAAGTCTGGATAAAGGCGAATGGCCTCGTTCAGATATTTTATCCGTCCCTCAGCGGGAAGTGGTCCCGTTCCCTCTCCGCGCTGAGCCTTCTCAAGCCATTCTAATGCTGTCAGCTCACGGGAAACTTTCTGAAACTGCTTCTTTAATTTCTTAGTATCTTGACTTTTGGGGGCAGGTTGTCGGTTTTCCTCTTCGAGTTTTGCCAACCGCTGAAGTAAATCCCTAACCTGGGATTGGGATTGTTTGAGTTGCTCTATGTGCGTTTTGTCCTGGAGCATTTTCCTGACACGATCTTCAAGAATCGACGGGTCTACATTAACCTTCACAACTACTTCAATCCCGAATCCGTCCCCGCTGACATAGTTCTTCTGAGAAATAACTTCTGCCTGCAAAACGCCCGCAGTCAGTGCTAGTATTTCATCTTTATCAACTTTTGCGTCTTTTACGATTGTCAGGGCTTCCACATAAACCCCCGCCATTTCCAATGCTTCCCGCTTCGCCTTGGCTATAGCGGCGATTCGGGCGTCATCTGCTGACTGACTGCCTCCGAAAGCTTGCTTGACGGTTTGGGTGATGGTTTGGATTTCTCCAATGGCTGGGACGGGGGGGAGTAACAAAAGAATCAAAAAGGTGGCGAGGATAGTTCTCACAAAAACCTCCTGCGATTTGTCTTTGTCGAGAAGTAAGGGAAAACTCTTTGAATGTCAACAAGATTCCGGCCGATAGAACTCATCCCAAATTCCCTCCCAGTTCCGCTTCAATCTCCTCAATCGTTGGCAGGCTGGATTTGAATTCATCTGGTAGGGATTGGGTGATTTGCCTTTCCCACTGGGCAACACCGATAGGCTTGCCGTAACCAGCCAGCGAATATTCAACCACCATCTGTTCCTTATCCTTGACCAGCAAAAGACCAACCGATGGCTTGTCATCCGGATGCCGCAACAGATCATCCACCACATTCAGATAAAAGTTGAGCTGGCTGACATGACCTGGTTCGAATTTGCCCGCCTTCAGTTCAATCACCACATAACAGCGGAGCTTGAGATGGTAAAACAGCAGGTCGAGATAAAAGTCGCTGCCGCCAACCTCCAGCGGAACCTGCCGCCCCACGAAGGCGAAACCCTGGCCAAGCTCCAGCATAAACCGCTGGATATGGTCGATTAATTTTTGTTCCAGTTCGGCTTCGCGGCGCGGATCGGCCGTGCCCAGGAAGTCAAAAATGTAGGGGTCTTTGAAAATCTGGGCAGCCATGTCCGAATCAACTGGCGGGAGGGCAACAGCGAAGTTGCTGATCGCCTTGCCTTGCCGCTCGTGCAGACGGGTTTCTATCTGAATGACCAGCATATCCTTGCCCATGCCAAGCTCCAGAGCCTTTTGGGCATACCAGAGCCTGGTTTCCGGGTCGCTGAGCTTATCCAGCAGGGTCAGATTGCTGCGCCAAGGCAATTGTGCAACGGTGCGTTGCACAATTGCCCGGTCCGGCCAGGCATCCGCAAATGTCCGCATATACTTGAGATTTCGCGGTGAGAATCCGGTCATATCGGGGAAGGCTTTTTTCAGGTCATAGGAGAGTCGGTCGATGACCTTGGTTCCCCAACCTTCTTGATTTTGACGTTCAAGAATGGATTGGCCGATGTCCCAATACATGAGCACCATGGCGGAGTTGGCAGACAACACCGCTCTGATGCGCTCGCGGGCGATACGTTCTTTCAATCCCGCAAAGAACGCCGCATATCCTGCGGGCATTTCCAGCAGGCTCGCCGGCACGGGCATCATCACTTCAGGTTTTGAAGAGCCTCTTGTTTTTCGGACATTATCGGTTCTCTTTATGATTTCCTTATTTTTTTTCATCATCCCCCCAAAGGGTTCGTCAGATTCATCTTGGTATTCCCGTAGTTAACATCGCTCACTATATGTGCTTTATATCATACAATAAACTCATATTATTTACAATCGGCAATTTTTTTATATTCCAGAGGTTAAAGCCCCCTTGATTCCATGCTCAAAGTGTGTAAAGTGGCCTCCATGAAATGTTTCTCCTGTCCATCATTTGGCGAACCTGTAAAAACCCATTTTCCCACTAAAAATATTTCCTCGCTTATCTGCCTGTTTTTGATTGGTTTATTCTTTTTTGTGCCGGTCACGGCGATGGCGGATCCTCTGGAAATTCGGATCGGCAAAGATACCCTCCAATCCTTCATCGATGCTGCTTTCCCCCTGACCATTAAGCAGGAGATCATCATCCTCGACGCTATCAAAGTGCCGTTGGCGGTAACCCTGTCAAATCCCGGAAAATTGCAGTTTGATAAACGGGAAGACACCAAGACCACGGCCCTGACTATCGCCATGGATTTCGATGTGACCAGCAGCTCCGGACTGATTCAACAGGTCCGCGGCAGGGTGAACGGCCACATCAGTATATCTCTCTCCCCGGGACAGGAAGACATCCTCCTTGCCTTCCAGGGAATCCAGTTGGATATCTCTCCCTTGCTGAAGCTCGTCATCGCACCCTTATCCAAGCCCGTCAAGGTTCCTCTTCCGAAGATCATCCCTATCAAGATTCAGGACAATACTGTTTACGGACGCTTCCAGGACCTCTCATTAACCGTTGATGGTGAGGTTCTGACTGTGAAGGGACAGGTCTATTTCTCAAAGAAACCGGACAAATGAATTTGATCCCCACTCTGCCCCCCATGTCACTACAAGCTACGCGGCTTTTTTCTCAACCAACGCCATGCCGCAATGAGCAGGTCCGGATGGTGGAGACCGACTTTCATTCTGATCCAGGGTTTTCTCATCGTCGCCGCTTGGAGCAGGTCATCGAAGTCCCCAAAGCTAAGGCGACGCATCTTTTTGATAATCAATGTTTCCAGGGTAATTTTGTCTTTCATCAGCGCCAGCAGATTATTTCGATATGCGGCAACCCCCTGTTTCCCCTTCAATATTGTCTCCACCGCCAGGACCCCGCTGATACAGGCAAGATCAATCCCACCACCGTGGAGAGGCGAGGTAAGACCCGCCGCATCCCCGACCAGAAGAATATTTTCATGGACCAGGTCGGGAAGGATAGAGGCGGGAATCAGCCCGCCCCCTTTCTTGAGGACGGTCGCCTTCCCCAGGGATTCTCTTTCCAAAACTTCATGAAGTAAACTCTTTATATCTAAAGTGAATTGCCTGTCAGCGCCTCCTGCATAAACCACTCCTACGTTCGCTGTCTGTTCATCCCTGGGGAAAATCCAGTAATAACCCGGGAGATATTCCGGCTTGATATGGGATATGAATCCGACCTTGATCGTCTGCCGCAGGTGGGAAAAATCACCCTCCAGGACGTATTGATGGGCCAACAGACATTCCCGCTGATATTCCCGGGAAAATCCATAGGCTCGAGACGTCACAGATGGCGCACCGCTCGCATCGAGGACCCAATCGTAATTGGTTTTTATTTCCACTAGCTTATGGGCGCTGATTTTTTCTCCCGTGCGAATGTCAACGCCGAGATTCGCCGCCTTTATTGCCAGATGCCGCTGCCAGGCGCGGCGATCCATCATCCAGAGGTTGCGGTAATCCCGGATGGCCAGCCGATGAACGCCCTGCGCCTCAAAGAGGATTGTCTCCACTCTATAGAGCAGACCGGCCTCGGGTTTTTCAAGGAGCCCCAGGGAATCAAAGATGCATTCGCCGCAGACGATATGATCGCCGATTTCTCCCTTCTCGAAGAGGACGACCTCCATACCCTGCCGGGCGGCGGCAATCGCCCCATACAGGCCTCCCGGCCCGCCGCCGATAATCGCCAGACGTAGGCCCATGATCGGTTATCCTAACCCTTTCCCCTGGCAGGCGATCTGGGCATAGCCCTCGGGCATCGATTTTCTTATAGCTTCTTCTGACATATTATTCCGTTTCAAAATCAAAGCGCTATCTTTGTTGGCATCGTCATCGGCTCCTTAAATAATATGCGGCACGCAATCATGCAACTTTTATTATTAAAATCTTTGACAAAACCAGCCTCGAAAGGATAGCTTAACAAGCCTGACCTTGGGGGCATGCCTGAATTTGAGGGGATAAATGGAAACACTGGTCTATCTTGTCGTCATTATGCTGCTGGCCGGGTTTATCCAGGGATTTTCGGGCTTTGGCTCCGTTCTTCTCTCCCTGCCGCTGCTCGCCCTTTTTTTGGATGTCAAGACAGCCATCCCCCTTGTGGCGCTGATGGGCGTCATACTGACCATCTTTCTCCTTATTCCCCTCTGGAAAGATCTGGAATGGCCCCGGATATGGCCGCTTTTAATCGGGGCCCTGCCCGGCGTTCCCATAGGCATCTTTATACTGAAATCGCTAAACAGTCGATTTCTTCTTACTTTTCTGGGATTGATTCTGGTCTGTTATTCCTCGTATAGCCTGCTCTTCAAGGTGGCCGGTCGAGAGCTGAACATACGCTGGGCCTATTTCAGCGGGTTTCTGGGAGGCTGCTTCGGCGGCGCCTTCAGCGCGGCGGGACCGCCGGTAATTGTTTATGTCTCCATCCAGTCCTGGCGCAAAGAACTTATAAAATCTACCCTGCAGGGGTTTTTTCTTGTCTCCGGCCTGATGGTCATTATCGGCCAGACCTTCACCGGTCTGATAACCGCTCAGGTGCTCAAACTTTTTCTCTACTCCCTCGCTCCCCTTGCCCTGGGGACTTATACCGGTCATTTCTTTTTCGGAAAGATCCGGGAAGAGACCTACCGCCGGGTCATCCTGATCCTGCTGCTCTGCCTCGGCGTGTTCACCATCTGGAATGCCGCTTAGAGTTTGTCCGTAAATAACATTGTCCGAGGATCACGGGAAGATTTCCTTTCAGCTTTATATGGATAAGACGGGCCGGATGTGATATAGGCGCTCCCAATAATCACTACACGCTACATCTTTTTTCATCCTAAAATGCTTGGAGGCGAGTCTATGGAAATCAAGATGCCCATCAAATTTCACGGCAACTATGTACTTTCGATCCGCAGCGGCGATCAGGAGGACCGGGAACGCTGCCAGAAGCTGACGATCCGACAGCTTGCCACGGAAGAACAGCAGCATGCCTACAAGAATCTGTCCCCCGAAGAGACGCCCACCCACCAGATCACCTTTTACGATTTCGGGTGCAAGCGGATCATCGAGGGAATTATCAAGGAGAACGCTGAGGACAAGGCTTCCTTCCTGGTCAAGGAAAAGGAATACACCTTCATGCCCTTTGTACCCAGAGGCTGAAGTCACAAGAAATATTAGAATTATTCACAACAGGGCCTTCTGGGCGCAGAGGAACATCCATGCAGGCATACAGAATTCACAAGTTGATCATTGTCGCCGATATTAAAGAAGAAGCCTGTGACTTCTATCGCCAGGAAATAGGCGGCCTGCCAGATGTGATCGACATTGTTGATATGATTGAAGAGCTGCCCTCCTCGATGGAAGTGTGCTGTGACGACGGGACCGTTAAAACGATCAAAACACGCATCAACGAGGAGATGGACGCCCGCAATGCTTGGCTGAATATGGGCGTCCCCTGCGATCTCCACTGGCCATTTGTCATCGGAACCCTGCCGTAACAGACCAGCAATGATTCACACAATGTCATTGACTTAAGCGCTATGACGCCCCTCTTTATCCAAAGGGGGATTTGAAAGAGAAAAATCCTTAACTCAACGATATTGGGGATTCTCACATATCGCTCCGTATTATCGAGGCCCCCATTAAGCTTTTCTCCGCCCGGCGAGCTTCGGCTATAAGGCGCTGCACTCTTTTGAAATCCTTACGAAAACGTATGGGCAGACCCTGCGGATCCAGGGCGTTGGTCCGGGTGCAACTGTCCACCCCGGCCGGAAGCGTCCTGGTAATCGCCACTGCTACATTTTCCGGCCCCAGTCCCCCCGCCAGGATCACGGGCAGAGGACTTTTCTGCACCAGCCACGCCGCCAGCTCCCAATCACAAGTAGCGCCAGTGATGCCCACAAAACCCGTTACCGGCTGCAGGGCGTCGCTTCCGTCCCCACCCGACACTCCGAAAACCGTATCGGTCATGAAGAAATCGCTGACGGGGGAAAAGAATTCGACGAAGGCGGCAATCCCGTCACGGAGCCCTGATTTCAGCCCCGGCGACATCCCAGGCCGGGTGGGAGCAATGGGCACAGAGCGGATAATTGCTGTTTTTGGAAACTTCTCCTTCACAACCTCTTGAAGTTTA
Organism: uncultured delta proteobacterium; assembly: GCA_903885795.1. Lineage (GTDB taxonomy): Bacteria > Desulfobacterota > Syntrophia > Syntrophales > UBA8958 > UBA8958. Next base: position 33,834 of record CAISJV010000082.1, read on the forward strand.
TAGAGTTCCTCCAGCCAGCGTGTCCGGGCAGTTTTCGCATCCGTCCGGAGGGGAATGTTTTCGCAAAAATGGATAATATCCGGCTCGTAATAGTCCAGAACCCGCAACACTTCATCCTCTGCACTGAATAGCGGGATCAGGCTGCTTTTTGCTGATGTCCCCGCTGTCAATCTGACCACCTCCCGGATGGCCGGATCGCGCCATTTTTTCCGATCCAGGATCACGCTGCCGATATGATCGACGCCCAACTCGATTAGTTGTTCCGCCTCCCCCGGATACTGGACTTCGTAAATCTGAACAATGATTTTCTGCATGTCTCCCTCTACTCTGCGGTCTTGATACGTTGCTGCTTCATCATGCCTTACTACCTGCCCAGACCTACTATGTTTTCCCGCCGGGTTCAAGACCTATCATGGGCGATTCGTCCTCCCGGGCCAGCCGGGCGCCATCATTCTGCCTTACGCATTTCTTGACAAGACCCCGCCTCTGTGTTACCCAGCTATGCAATTTAAGGAATGAAATAAAATGCTTATCCCGTCCCGAACGCTTCCGGCGCTGAAGGGTCGCTTACCCTTTCGCCTCGGCACGACCTCCTATATACTGCCTGACGTCATTGTCCCCAATGTCCGGTTTACAGGACCTTTTGTTGACGAAGTGGAGCTGGTCCTGTTTGAGAGCCGCTTTACGGACAATTTGCCAACACATAAAGAAATCGATGAGTTGAACAGCCTGGGCCGGGAATACGACCTGTCCTACAACGTGCATCTGCCAACGGACGTTTTTTTGGGCCATCCCGATTCAGAAATTCGCCAACAAGCCTGCAACACGATCCTGGGCTTTTACGAGCGCACCCTGCCCCTCAACCCAACCTTATACGTCCTGCATCTGGAAAAGAACCCGCCGGGGGAATCAAAACATGATAATACCTCGGATTGGCAAGGTAATCTCCTCTCTTCCCTCGAATATCTCTTCGAACGGGGTATGCAGAGCAACTTGCTCGGCATCGAAAACATCGATTATCCCTTCCGGTGGATTTATCCGCTTATCAGAGAGTTTACCCTCAACGTATGCCTTGATATCGGCCACCTCCTGGTGCAGCAGGAAGACCTGACCGCATACCTAGAAGCATATAACGAGGAGATCGCTATGGTGCACCTCCACGGCGTGGCAGGCCGGAAGGATCACCGGTCCCTGCAGGAGATATCTCACAACGACTGGCATATCATTTCAGAATTCTTGATAAATTATCGCGGCGGCGTATCCCTTGAGGTGTTTTCCCTTGAAGACCTGACCACCTCGATGGAGAGAATGTCCACCTTACTGACCTCCGCAATCGAAAGCGGAAATCCTGAGAGGAGAGCTTAATGGCGGAAATAATCCTGGTCACCGGGGGAAGCCGCAGCGGCAAAAGCACCTTCGCCCAGCAACTGGCTGAATCTATTTCCGAAACAAGGATATACCTTGCTACCTGCCCGGTCGTAGACGGGGAAATGGCGGACCGGATCGAGAAACACCGCCGGGACCGGCAAGACCGTCGCTGGCACACCATTGAAGAAGAAATCGACCTGGTCGGCACCCTTGGTCAGGTAGCGTGGGAAGGGAGCGGGAAGGGAGCAGGAGAAACGGAAGGTCAGCGGCAGGGGGTCATCCTCGTTGATTGCCTTACCCTCTGGATCAATAATCTCCTCTACCAGGCCGAAAGACGAGGCGCTTCTCTCTCCGAAGACGAGATCGTCGCGGCATCCCAGGAAGTCCTGCAGGCAGCGCGATCATGTAAGGGCACCGTTATCTTCGTCAGCAACGAGGTTGGGCTGGGCATCGTTCCCGATCATTTCTCGGGACGGCTTTTCCGTGACCTCGCCGGACGATGCAACCAGGTCTTTGCCAGGGAGGCCGACACCGTGGTTTTCATGGTCAGCGGCATCCCCATGTGGATCAAAGGAAAGCGCGCATGATGAGTATCCATCCCCACTCCACCTCTCTCCTTGAAGGGGAGGGGGAACATAACGCAATTAATTCATGAACGTATAAGGTCATTTTCAGACGAAAGGAGTTGCAAGTAAATATATGAGATTGCTTGAAACGATCATCCAGCAGATCCCCCGCGTCGATGGGGATGCCCGCTCCGCAGCCCGGACGCGGCTTGAACAGTTGACCATGCCTTACTGGGCCCTCGGCCGCCTTATGGACCTGGCCGAAGAACTTGCGGGAATGACAGGGCAAATGCCCCCGGTCGTGGCGCGGAAAACCATCGTCACCATGGCGGCGGATCACGGGATAACCGCCCAGGGGGTAAGCGGTTATCCCCGGGAAGTCACCGTGCAGATGGTGCACAATATTGTGAACGGCGGGGCGAGTATCAATGCCCTGGCCCGCCTGGCAGGGGCCAGGCTCGTGGTTGTAGACATGGGGGTGGCCGGCGATCTTTCGGAGCTGGCCCAAAAGGGACATATCATCTCGAAAAAAATCGGCAATGGAACGATGGACATGACCAGGGGACCGGCCATGAGTCGCGAAGAGGCTCTCCAGGCCATCGAGGCAGGGATCGAGATCGCCCGGGAGCTGGGAGCGACGACGGACATCTTCGGGACCGGAGAAATGGGGATCGGGAACACCACTCCGAGCAGCGCCCTTGTTTCCATATATGGTCGCATTCCGGTCAGCGCGGTCACCGGTCGGGGCACGGGGATTAACGACCAACAACTGGCCAACAAGATTGCCATGATCGAAAAGGCTATTCAAATCAATGCCCCGGACATGACGGACCCCCTCGATATTCTTTCGAAAGTGGGAGGATTCGAGATCGCCGGGATTGCCGGCCTGATCCTTGGGGCCGCCTCACAGCGGAAACCCGTCCTGGTGGATGGGTTTATCTCCACGGCGGGGGCGCTGATCGCCGCCCATATCGAACCGCTCACCAAGGATTTTATGATCGCTTCTCATCGGAGCATGGAGATCGGCCACCGGATCGCCCTGGACTGTCTGGGTAAAAAGCCGCTCCTCGATCTGGATCTCCGCCTGGGAGAGGGAACAGGGGCGGCGTTGGCCATGCCCTTTGTCGAGGCGGCGGTGCGGATTCTGACGGAAGTGGCCACCTTCACCGAGGCCAGCGTTTCCAAGGCTGATCAATGAAACACCATTGATGACGAGATAGCAAAAACTAATTTCCCCCTCCCCTTCAAGAATCAGCTTGGGGATGGGCAATATGCGATCTATTCCAAACCTGTAACTCCCTCTCCTTTTAAGAGGAGGGACAGGGTGGGCAAAGAGTTTCCAGAGAAGGAAGAAAATGAATTCTATAGGTTACGAGCACATTTCCCCATGAAAGCTTTTTTTGCGGCAATCCAATTTCTGACCGTCATCCCTTTACCGGGAGCAAAAAACATCCGGGAGGCGGATATCGAGAGGTGTGCGCCCTTCTTCCCCGTCGTGGGCCTGCTGATCGGCTGCCTGGTTGCCCTGTTTGACTATTTCGTCTCCGGCCTTTTTCCGTCTCTACCCGCCGCCGTCCTGACGGTCCTGGTGCTCCTGACCATTACCGGCGGCCTCCACATGGACGGCCTCGCCGATACCGCCGACGGCGTCTTCAGCGTCCGGTCCCGGGAAAGGATGCTGGAGATCATGCGGGACAGCCGCATTGGCGCCATGGGGGTTCTGGCCATTGTCTTCATTATCGCCCTGAAAATCGCCGCCCTGGTTCCCCTGCCCCTCCCGCAACGCCTGGCAATCCTCGTTTTGATGCCCATCGGCGGCCGTTTCGCCATGCTCCTGATGCTGACGGCCCTGCCCTACGCCCGCAAAGACGGGGGCCTGGCGACATTATTCATCGCCCGACGCTCCTGGCTGAATCCTGTTTTTGCAATGATTTTTTTAGGGGCTGCCGGATGGTTTATCGGCGCCTGGATGGGGTTGGTCGCCGCTCTGGCGGCAGTTGTCGCCGCCGGCTTGGTATCCTGTTACATCTACCGCAAATTGGGCGGCTTTACCGGCGATACCATCGGCGCCGCGTCCGAAATTACGGAAACGATCATCGCCCTGGCCGGTCTGGCTTTCATTCACTGACGACCAAGCTGGGCATGGGGTTAGGTTTTTATGTCTCTTGAATATCAAATCCTCATAGCCGTGCTCCTGGATCTGATCTGCGGAGATCCCCGGTGGTTTCCCCATCCGGTGAAGTTTATCGGACGCTTTGCCCTTTTCTGTGAGCCCGCTTGCCGGAAAGGAGTCCCCAATCCACGCATGGCCGGGGTGATCGCAGTTATGTTCGTATTGTCGGCAACCGCCGGTATTTCCTGGGGTATTGTCTTCATGGGAGGCTTGATTCACCCCTGGCTGGGAGATGTCATCTCTATCCTGCTTATCTACACCACCCTGGCCGCTAAGGATCTCTCCCGACATAGCATGGAGGTCTATGAGAGCCTCAAGGAGGGGGATCTGCCCGAGGCGAGGCGGCGGGTGGGCAGAATTGTGGGGCGGGACACAGCTGTCCTCGATGAACAAGGCGTTGTCCGGGCTACCGTGGAGAGCGTCGCTGAAAACACTGCCGACGGCGTGACGGCCCCCCTGCTTTTCGCCTTCCTCGGCGGTCCGGTCGGGGCGCTTCTTTACAAGGCCGTCAATACCCTCGATTCAACCTTCGGCTACAAAAACGAGCGCTACCGGGAGTTCGGCTGGGCCGCCGCCCGTCTGGACGATCTGATCAACTACATTCCCGCCCGCCTGACAGCGATCCTCATTCCCATCGCCGCCGTTCTTGCGGGCTTAAATGCCCGTAATTCCATAAAGATTCTCTTTCGCGACCACCGCCGCCACCCCAGTCCCAACTCGGGCTACCTGGAGGCGGCCATGGCCGGGGCTCTCGGCGTCCAACTTGGGGGCCTGAACTATTATTTCGGCCAGCCTTCGCAGCGGCCAACCATGGGAGATTCCCTGCGCCCCCTCGAAAACCGGGATATCGTCAGAGTCAACACTCTGATGTTCGTTACTTACGCCCTGCTGCTGGCAGGATGCATGGCTTTCCTAATCTGGAGATCATGAAACTGACCAATACTGCTTTAGGCTGGTATGCAATTACAGGTATGGCATAAAGCTGATTTTCGACCCTATAAGGTCAAAAGCCGAATGGGGAAATCCGGCTCCTGACCGCCGGTCATTTTCCGCGGGGCAAAACTTTTTGGTAGTCGGTCGTTTTCTCATTAATATCATAAGTTTGTGGAGCGTCGATTCTCGACACTCAAAAAATACTGCCCCTTCGCCTCTTCACTTCATCAGTCAAAAACGGCAAAATGTTTCGTAAATTCGCTTTACAATTCCAACAGATAACCTCTGCCGGCGCTCCGGCAGACTTTCATAAAAGAAAGTGGCCGTAGCTTTCATTTCTATTTATTTCAAACGTTGGCTTGCACAGCATGCTTAGAAATGGCATCTACTATTTCTGCCCAAACCCCTTTTGGCATGTCATGCCCCATTCCATTAATTATCAATAATTTTGCTCCCCGTATTACCCGAGCTGTATCTTTTCCTCCTTCGACCGGTATCAGCGGATCATCAGCCCCATGAATTACAAGTGTTGGAACCTTAATTGATGAAAGCGACGCTCTGCGATCGCCATTGGCAATAAGAGCTATGTTTTGACGTGCCATTCCCTGCGGGTAGTATGAACGATCATAGCTCTTCTCCATGAACGTTCGGGCTCTCTCTTCCTCAAATGGAAATCCGGGACTCCAGATCGTCCGCCATATGTTCATATTGTGCTCAACATATGCTCCACGTTCCTCTGGTGCAGGCGCGAGAACAGCAGTAAGTGCCTCCGGTTTCCCCGGCGGAAGATCAGGATTTCCTGTGGTCGACATTATTGAAGTGAGGCTCAGGACATGTTTTGGATGTCGATAGGCGATAACCTGGGCGATCATACCGCCCATTGAAAGGCCGCAAATATGCGCCTTCTCAATGCCTAAAGCATTAAGTAAACCAACGGCGTCATCTGCCATATCATCAAGAGAATATGCCGATTCCACAGGCTTACCTTCCATGGCAGCCCTGATTGCAGCCAGAAAGTCAGGAATTCCTGCTTCTGCAAATTTTGTCGAAAGACCTGTATCCCGGTTGTCAAACCGAATCACAAAGTAATCTTTTTTTGCTAATAACTCGCAGAATTCGACCTCCCAAAAAATCATCTGAGCACCATTACCTGCAATTAATAATAATACCGGGAATGAACTATCACCGAAAGTATCATATTCAATCTGGATTCCATTAGCCGTCACATTAGGCATTGCTTACTCCTTTTCCGGTTAATATCACGAATTACCATGTTTATCTTGACCCGCTTGTTGGCCATCCGCCATGAATCCGTCGTGGAAAGCGACAGTGCCCTGCGGAGCATGCCCGTCGAAAGACAGAGCGAAGAAGAACTCCGGTGGCACTCCCTCATGCGTAAGTCCAGACATGTTCTTGAACCCGAATTTCCTGTAGTAATTCGGATGTCCCACGAGGCAACATCCTTGAGCATTCATATCTTTCAGACGTGACAACCCTTCTTTTATCAGTGCTTTGCCGATGCCCTTCCGCTGTTGCTCCGGCAAAACGGAAACAGGTCCAAGTCCATACCAGTTCGGTGTGCCGTCGGAAATGGTCACGGGGGAGAAAGCAATATGACCTATCACGCGGCCATCCATTTCTGCGATTAGCGATACCGTAAGAGCTTTTGCGGCACGTAGCGCCTTGATGATGAACTGCTCTGTGTGGTTGCTGATCTCCAAGGTCTTGAACGCTGCACTAGTCACCTCTGTTATCGCGCAAACATCGTCATGCGTCTCGTTCCTGATAACGATCTTTGGATTCATGGTCTCATATTCCTCTTTCTTGCTGGCCAACGTGCGAATCTGCCATCGCGCCGCGATCAGCTTCAGCGATTTGTTCGACGGTTTTATTCTTCAAAAAGAAGGCCCAGAGTGAATTCATCTACTTTGTCTTCATCATAGTTCATTTGTTCTCCTTGCCTCGAACGCGAAAGCTAAGGGGCGCGAGATACGAGCGGCCGATGGATTGATTCGTTATATGTCGATTATTGACAATCCTAAGTGCTTAACCATTGGGTCGAAATCCCTGTCGTCATGTAATAATATTAGCTGGTGGTGAATGCAAAAAGTTCCAATAATGACGTCTATGGTCTTTCTCACCGTCACGCCTTTTCTCCTCAGGAATCTATAATTCATAGCGCTCTCTAACGCCAATTCCCGTCCCCCCATGGGCATAAATGGGATGCCTAAGAGAAGCTCCCTGGCTGTTTTGAAGTCTTTATCGCTTTGAAACCCTTGTAATACTTCGGTTAGGATCAGATCTCCTATGATGATGGGTGTATTTCCAAGTGAAGCATCCAGCCAGTCCGTCTGTGCTGTTTTGTTTCCGTTGAAGTAGTCAATCCAGACGGACGAATCAATGAGAATCATTTATCCAGCCTCATCTCATCGAGATTACCGGACCATTTCAGTTTTCCTCGAAAATTCCTGATTTCTTTTTGACTTTGCATCTGCACTAACAGTTTCAGCCCCTCTTCTATGACATCTTTTTTTGTCCTAAGACCGGATACCTTGAGAGCGGATTCCATCAGAGCGTCATTTATCACGACATTCGTCCTCATTTTTTATCTCCTGTGTGTATATATTTTAAATATCATACACATTAATTGGGCTTTTTAAAAGATTTATTACTGGGGCACATAACGGGGAGTATCTCGCGAGCCACTTCAGAGCTCTGAAGTGGCTTAAGTTTACGTCATTATTAATAATTTTACGACACTCTTCACCGTTTTCACTTTTCCCTGGCGGCCCGTTTATGGGGCTGTGCTTTCTTCCTGTTCCTACAAACCAAACTTCTCTTTCGCCCATTTGCGTAAGGTATGGGGCTGGATACACAGAAGTTTTGCCGCATCTTCATGCTGCCTGCATCGGCCTGATGGCGTCCAAAGTGGTTTTTTCGAGAGATTCCGTCTCGTAAAGATCCAGCGCTCGCTGGGCGTTCAACCAGAACTCGGGGGAATTGCCGAAGAGACGGGACAGGCGAAGCGCCATGGATGGACTGACAGCCCGGCGTTCGCGCAGAAGTTCATTGACGGTCTGTCGCGAAACCTGCAGCTCCGCGGCCAGGCGAGCTGCCGTCAAGCCATAATCAGGGAGGTAGTCTTCCCTAAGCATTTCGCCGGGATGGGTGGGCTTTATCTTTCTTTTTTCATCATTGGCAATAACGGTCATAGCAACCTCATCAGTGATAATCGGTGATTTCGACGTTGTATGCGTCGCCGTCCATAAAATTGAAACAAATTCTCCATTGGTCATTGATGGAAATGGCATACTGACCCTCCCGATCACCCGACAGGGCATGCAGGCGATTTCCCGGAGGCGCCTTCAAATCATCAATACTGTTTGCGTAATCAATATATTCCAGTCGCCGGACAGCCCTTTTGATCAAGTCCGCGGAGATGCGTTTTGATCTCCCTGTTGTGTAGAGTACCTGAGTATGTTTGTCAGCGAATGTTTTGATCATTGGAATATTCGTAACGCATCACGTGACAGATGTCAAGCGGTAATGATTGATGATTCTTATTTTATTTGACTATCCCGTCTTAATATGTATGATACGACAAAATAAAAAAAGGTGACTACGATGCATAAAATATTTTCTTTTACCGGGGCCCGGAAGATCGTCTTCGGCAATGGCTCTTTTCAGCAGCTTCCCGAACATATCCGGGAATTACAGGCCAAGCGGCCCCTGATCGTCCTAGACAAGCAACTGGCTGCCACAGGGATGAAGGAGCAAGTAGTTGAATTGCTGAAGAAAAGCGGCATGGATTGCCAGATTTTCGACAAGGTCGATCCGGAACCGAAAATCTCGCTGGCCGATGAAGGGGCGAAGCTGGCCCTGAAGGCCAAGTGTGATATTATCGTCGGCATCGGCGGTGGCAGCGCCATGGACGTGGCCAAGGCCATTGCCGTCCTGGCCGCCAACAAAGGCAAGGCCGTCGATTATCTCGGCCTGAACAAGGTCCCCGGTCCGGGGCTCCCCAGTATCATGATCCCGACCACGGCCGGCACAGGCAGCGAGGTCACCTTCACTTCCGTCTTCGTTCGGCCAGACCTTAAAAGGAAGGAGGGCATGAACAGTCCCTTTCTTTACCCTGACCTGGCCCTTTTGGATCCACTGTTGACCGTGAGTCTGCCCCCCGGTCCCACGGCCTCCACAGGAATTGACGCTTTATGCCACGCCATCGAATCCTATACTTCCATCAACGCCTCACCCATAAGCGAGCTGCTCTCTCTGGAGGCCATCGCCCTAATCTCGGAAAATCTGCGGACAGCCGTTCATGACGGGACCAACATCGCCGCCCGGGAAAAGATGCTTTTGGGCAGCCTATATGCCGGTCTGGGTCTGGCCAATGCCGGGGTTACCGCCGTTCATTCCCTGTCTTACCCGCTGGGTGGGAGGTATGGCATCCCCCACGGTCTGGCCAACACAGTCCTGCTGCCCCACGTCATGTCCTTCAATATTTCCGGGGCACAGGAAAAGTTCGTGGATATTGCCGAGGCAATGGGAGAGATGGTCGAAGGCCTGCCCCTCCGGGAAGCGGCCTATTTAGCCGTGGAAGCGGTCAACGCCCTTGTCGAAGACTGCGGAATTCAAACCAATCTGGAGGATCTGGGCATCTCGGAAGATGACTTTGAGGAGATGGCCAAAATCGCCATGACCGTTGCCCGCCCCCTGGCGAATAACCCCCGGCAGGTGACCCTGGAAGACGCCGTCGCGATCTACGAGGACGCGTTTTAATCAAGAACAGAAAATAAGGAGGACAGGTCGCTATGGCCGGTTTTGAGGTTTTCGGCAAGGAAGAAAGACAAGAAGTTATGGACGTCATGGAAACAGGCGTCCTGATGCGTTACGGATTTGATGCGGAACGGAAGGGGATCTTCAAGGTCCGCCAGTTTGAACAGGAAGTCGCCGCCTATTGCGGGGCCGGGTATGCCCTGGGGGTCACCTCCGGCTCGTCGGCCCTCAAGGTTGCCCTGACAGCCCTGGATGTTGGCCCCGGCGATGAAGTAATCGTCCCGGCCTTCACCTTCATCGCCACCTACGAGGCGGTCCTGGAGGCGGGCGCCATCCCCGTCATGGCCGACATCGACGATTCCCTTAACCTTGATCCCGTTGATATCATTAATAAACTTACCCCCTACACCAAGGCGGTCATCCCCGTACATATGTGCGGCGCCCCGGCGAACATCGAGCGGATCGTCGCCGTCGCCCGTAAATCCAATCTCCTCGTTCTGGAAGACACCGCCCAGGCCGTCGGGGCCTCTTATCAGGGGAAAAAACTGGGCACTTTCGGCGATATGGGCATTTTCAGCTTCGATTACTACAAAACCATTACCTCCGGGGAAGGGGGCATGGTCATCACGGACAGCAAGGAACTCTATGACCGCTCCGACTGGTACCACGACCACGGCCACGATCATAACTTCAAGGTCAGCCGGGCCATGGAAGGGAGATCCATTCTCGGCTTCAATTATCGGATGAACGAACTCCAGGGCGCCGTCGGTCTGGCCCAGTTCCGGAAACTGGACATGATTATCGCCGCGCAGAAGAAAAACAAGAATGCTGTCAAGGAGTTATTGAAGGACGTGGCGGGACTGGAATTCCGGAATATCCCCGATACCGCCGGGGATACGGCTACCTTTTTGGGGTTCAACCTCCCCGACGCGGCAGCAACAGAACGTTTTCAGGCCGCCCTGGCGGCGGAAGGTGTGGACATGGTCTGCTTCAAGAGGAATAAGTGGCACTATGTCCCGAACTGGGAACACCTCCTGGCCTGGGCCACGGCGAATTCAAAGAAATTCCCCTTTACCTATCCTGCTTACCGGGGCAAGGTGGACTACAGCATCGGCCTGATTCCCAAGGCGGAAGACATCCTGGGGCGGACACTCTTCATGGGTATCCCGATCAAGATGTCAGAGGAAAAGCTGGATAAGATCGGTCAGGGCATCAAAAAGGCAGCCCTGAATATTTGACGAGCCCGCAAAAAGTCACATTTGCCGTCACCCCGGCGAAAGCCGGGGTCCAAACGTCGTCCCGGCCCCGTATCGCGGTACGGGGTAAGCTGCAGCCGGGAACCATGAACAATAAACTGGATTCCGCCCCGGTTTTCACCGGGGTGACGAACTGGAATGACAAAACGAGAGGTAATTTATGATCGTTGTCACCGGCGGGGCCGGCTTCATCGGCAGCGCCTTTGTCTGGAAACTCAACCAGCAGGGCATCGAAAACATTGTCATTGTGGACAACCTCGGAAAATCCGAGAAGTGGAAGAATCTCGTAAACTTACGCTTTATCGAATATATCCACAAAGACGACTTCCTCCAGATGATTTACGCCGATCAGGTCCCCTTTACGGCTCGGGCCATCATCCACCTGGGGGCGTGTTCCTCAACGACGGAAAGGGACGCTGACTACCTTTGGCGGAACAATTATCTCTACACCTGCCGGCTGGCCGACTGGGCGATCCGCAACGGAATCCGCTTCATCTACGCCAGCTCCGCCGCCACTTACGGCGACGGCGCCCAGGGCTTCTCCGACGACGACGCCCTCACGCCCACCCTCAAACCCATCAATATGTATGGCTATTCCAAGCAGGTCTTCGATCTCTGGACCCTGCGCCGGGAGGCGGAAAAGCAGATCGCCGGGATCAAGTTCTTCAATGTCTTCGGCCCTAATGAGTACCACAAGGGGGATATGACCTCCGTTATTTTCAAGGCCTTTCATCAGATCCGCGCCACCGGCCAGGTCCGCCTCTTCAAATCCCACCGGCCCGAATATGCCGACGGGGGACAACTACGTGATTTCGTTTATGTAAAGGACTGCATCGAGGTAATGTGGTGGCTCCTGGAAAACAGAGAGGCCAACGGCATCTTCAACGTGGGCACGGGCAAATCCCGGAGCTGGAACGATCTGATCAACGCCGTTTTTGGGGCCATGGAATTGCCCGCCCGGATAGAGTACTTCGACATGCCCGAGGGATTACGTAATCAATATCAGTACTTTACCGAGGCAAAAATGGACAAGCTCCAGGCCACCGGCTGTCCGGTCTCCTTCCGCGCCCTCGAAGATTCCGTCCGGGACTACGTGACCGGCCACCTGATGCAGGCCGACCCATACCTGTAGAGATGAAAGTCGTCTGTATTATCCCCTCAAGATATGAATCATCCCGGTTTCCCGGCAAACCGCTGGCGGATCTGTGCGGTAAACCCATGATCCAGCATGTTTATGAGCGGGTTCTCCAGTCGGGGTTTGTTTCCCTGACGGCAGTGGCTACGGACGACCAACGGATCTTCGACGCCGTGATTGCCTTCGGCGGTAAAGCTGTTCTGACTGCTGCCGTCCACCCCTCGGGAACGGACCGGATTCACGAGGCTGCCTCGCTCCTCCAGCTTGACGACGAGGACATTGTCGTGAATATCCAGGGGGATCAGCCGCTCTTCAACCCCATCCAGATCGAGGAAGTCGTGCAACCCCTCCGGGATGATCCCTCCATTCCCATGTCCACGCTCATCTACCGCATCGTCCGTGAGGAGGAAATCGGCCACCCCAACGCCGTCAAGACGGTTTTTGACACCTGCGGCTTTGCCCTCTATTTTTCCCGGGCCACGGTACCCTATGTCCGGGATCGGGACAAGCAGGCCGACTATTATAAACACCACGGGATTTACGCCTACCGCAGGCATTTTCTGCGGACCTTTGCGAGCTTACCCGTAGGAAAGCTTGAAAATTTAGAATCTCTTGAGCAGCTCCGGGCCCTGGAATATGGCTATAAAATCAAGGTAGTGGAAACGCTTCTGGATTCCGTGGAAGTAGATACGCCGGTGGAACTGGAGCGCGTCCGCCAATTACTGCTCCGAGGATGAAACGTACATAAAGAAAGCATAGAATTCATTATGGTCGATCTTGAATACCTGAAAAACATAAACTTGGTCTCCATCCCCAGGATGCAGCAGTTTATACGCACCTTCATGCTGGGACCAAACTTCAACATTTTCCAGAAGGTGGATATTGTTTTTGAAAATCTGGAAAATATCCCCAAAGGGCAGAACGTCTTCTTCGCCATGAACCATACGGACCGGTTCAACTATTGGCCTTTCCAATATAAATTGTCGTATTTATTACACTATCCATGGACTACCGTTTGGGTGAAAGGCAAATACTACCGCAACAAGTGGCTCGGCCGGGGGCTTGACCTTTGTAACCTCATCCCCGTTCCTTCCCTGGGCTATCTGATTGAGGAGTTCTACACCAGGAAATTCAACCGGCGGATCGACCGGGAAGAATACCGGAAGGTCCGCGATGCCATTAACGGCAGAGATGTCGAAACGGATGAATATGCCGCGAACGTTGCGGAAACGGTCCGCCTCTTCGGGGACGGCTTCATCGAATTCATCCGCGACTACTATGAACAGGTTATGGAGAAAGTGGCGGAACTCACCCGGTTCGCCCTCTTCGAAAAGGGCCTGAGCATTATTATCTTTCCTGAGGGAACCCGGGGAACCCAACTGGGGGAGGGCAGGACCGGCATCGCCCAGGTAGCCCTCCACACCGGGAAAATGGTGGTCCCTATCGGCTGTAACAATTCCGATCAGGTATATCCCGACAGCCTCCCCTTCGCCAGATCGGGCCAGATCGTCTATCGTATCGGGGAACCATTTTCCGTGGAAGATCGGCTGAAGCCGTTCCGGATTGACGAACCCTTCCGGTTGTTGTCCCGGGAATCCCAGCAGCGATATAAAGACCGGTTTGAAGGGGCGACGACGGTCATTATGGAAAGTATCAATGCCCAACTCGATGAAGCCTACCGGAGATAGCCAGGACTCCGACCTGACAGATATTCTCCTTGAAGCTGCCGGGGAATTGGGCATTACCCTTGCTGAGCGGGAGCTTTCTCTCTTTAGGCTCTACAAGGAGGAACTGATCACATGGAACAGGATTGTCAGCCTCGTATCCGTTAAATCCCCTCTCGACATACCGATCAAGCATTTCATCGACTCCCTGACCGCCCTCCCCCTGCTGCCCCGGGAAGGAACTCGATTATTGGACATTGGCACGGGAGCGGGCTTCCCGGGCCTGCCCCTGAAGATCATTCGCCCGGACATAGATCTTTATCTCCTGGAGGCGTCGCGAAAAAAGGTCTCCTTTCTTAAAGAACTGATTCGCAAAGCAGGCCTGACGGGCGTGACGATTATTCATGAGCGGGTGGAACAGGTAATTAATAATGGGCGCCTCCAAGAATCCTTCGATTGCATGATCTCCCGGGCCGCCTTTAAGATGCCTGAACTACTTAGTATGGGCCTACATTTTTTACGACCGGAGGGGCTGCTTCTGGCCATGAGAGGCCCCCGGGGAGAAGGAGCAAACCAAAATATCGGGCAAACTATTGATAATAAAGAGTATTGCCTTGAAAAAATTGAGGATTTCCGTCTTCCCGTATCCGGGGTTTCCCGGAAAATTGTCCTCTATAAAAAACTCTAATAATTTCTATATCTTAAATAATAAATATTTATAAAAAACTCCTTTCAAAAAAGCTTCTTTTGTGGTAGCTTCCCCTAGAATGAGTCACCAGAAAAGTCTTGGGAAAAACCTCATAATATCATGCGTAAAATCATAAGTATTGCCAATCAGAAGGGCGGAGTGGGAAAGACTACGACGGCCATTAATCTGGCCGCTTCTTTAGCCACAGCGGAACAGCGCACCCTCCTTATCGATTGCGACTCCCAGGGCAACGCCTCCACCGGGGTTGGCATGGACAAAGCTCTGATCGGGGACAAAAATATCTACCATAGCCTCGTGGGGCAGGCGCGTTTGGCGGACGTCATCAGGAAAACGCTGCTCCCCTATCTCGATGTGGCGCCGGCGGACCAGAACCTGGTCGGCGTGGAGATAGAATTCGTGGCCATGGAAAACCGGGAAAAGAAGCTGCGCGGTTTACTCCATGATCTTAAAGAGGATTATTCCTTTATTATTATTGATTGCCCGCCGTCCCTCGGTTTCCTGACGATCAACGCCCTGGCAGCCTCGGACTATCTGATCGTCCCCCTGCAGTGCGAATATTTCGCCATGGAAGGTCTCGGCAACTTGCTCAACACGCTCCGCCTGGTCCGGCAGAGTTACAATCCCACCTTGAATTTAGGGGGGATTCTCCTGACCATGTTCGACGCCCGGAACCTCCTTTCCCACCGGGTGAGCGAGGATGTCCGGAAAAACTTCGGCGCCAAGGTATTTGACACGGTCATTCCTCGTAATGTGCGATTATCGGAAAGTCCGAGCCATGGACTCCCCATCATTCTCTACGACATCAAGTCTCGCGGCGCCATCGCCTATATGGATCTGGCCCGGGAGATCATGAAAAACGGGAGGTTATAATGTCAGTGAAACCATCCCTCGGCAAGGGACTCGGGGCCATGTTCCCCAATCTTTTGAATGACCTTGGCAATAAACCGTCTTTTGTCATGTCCGGGATCGAGGAGCTTTTTCCCAATCGTTTTCAGCCCCGCAAGGCCTTTCCCGAAAAGGAACAACGGGAACTGGTCGCCTCCATCAAAAAAAGCGGCATCATTCAACCGATTATTGTGCGCAAGGCAGACAATGGTTACGAGATCATTGCGGGAGAGCGGCGCTGGCGGGCAGCCCAGCAGGCCGGTTTGAATGAGGTGCCCGTTATCATTCGCGGGGCGGAAGACCAGGAAGTTGCTGAGCTTTCTCTCATTGAAAACCTGCAGCGGGAAGACCTGAATCCGATCGAAGAGGCCGAAGCATACCAGACCCTCATTCAGAAATTCGGCGTCCTTCAGGAAGATCTTGCCAACCGGATCGGCAAGGACCGCTCGACGGTGGCCAATACCATCAGACTTTTAAAGCTCCCGGAAGAGGTGAAAAAGGCCGTTACGACAAAGGCCATCACCGGCGGTCACGCCCGGGCGCTCCTGCCATTTGACACGCCTGCGGAACAGCTGGAAGCGCTGAAGATCATCATTGCCAGGAATCTCAGCGTCAGGGAAACGGAAAGGCTCGTGGCCCTTGCCAGAAAAGACGCCTCCAGGGAAACAAAAACCACAAAGAAAAATCAATATATAACGGATATGGAAAAGACGCTGACCGATCGTTTGCTCGCCGCGGTCAGGATTCAGCAGGGTCAGAAATCCGGGACCATCGCAATCCGCTTTTCTTCCCCGGATGAACTGAATCGTCTCTTTAGAAGACTGGCCGATGCGGGTTCCTAATGAAATACACGACTTATCCACAGGTGTGCATAACGTTGTTGACGAGGGTTGATTAATTGGACCAAACTTGGAAAGAAGCATATAATATAATTAAGGAAAACGTCAGCGAGCAGAATTTTGAGACCTGGATAAAACCCCTCAGAATTATGTCCATTGATGAGCAGGATGCTCGCCTTGCCGTTCCCAACCGCTTTTTCCGGGACTGGTTGATGGATAATTACCAAAATGTGATAGCTGATTCCTTGCGGGCCGCCACGGGAAGAACCTATCATATCGACTTTGTGATCACCCATGAAAAAAGGCAGCAGGAAAGCATATCTCCGTCCATACCCGCAGAGAAGGAGGGCCGACAGCAGAAAAAAACGCTACGCTTGCAGCCTCTTAGCTCGTTGAATCCTAATTATACTTTTGAGCGTTTTGTCATCGGCGCTTCGAATCAGTTTGCCCATGCGGCCTCGATTGCCGTAGCGGAGCAGCCGGCAAAGAGTTACAATCCCCTTTTCATTTACGGGGGCGTCGGACTTGGGAAAACGCACCTTTTAAACGCCATCGGCCTTCATACCCTGACAACCAATCCCGATATGAACGTCGTTTATGTCTCTGCCGAGTCTTTTATGAATGAACTCATCAATTGCATTCGCTTCGACAAGATGCCAAAATTCAGGGAAAAATACCGAAACATCGACTGCCTGCTCATCGATGATATCCAGTTTATTGCCGGTAAGGAAAGGACCCAGGAAGAATTTTTTCACACCTTCAATACCCTCCACGATTCGGGAAAGCAGATCGTCGTCACCAGCGATAAATTCCCCAAGGAAATACCAAATCTTGAAAGTCGCCTCCGTTCCCGTTTCGAATGGGGATTAATCGCCGATATTCAGCCCCCGGAAATTGAAACCAAGGTGGCCATCATTGAAAAAAAGGCTCAGGAGAACAGTATTAACCTTCCAGCCAATGTTGCTTATTATATTGCCTCCAACGCCGAATCAAATATCAGGGAGATGGAGGGATTTCTCCTCCGCACCGTCGCCTACGCATCCTTGAAACACCGCGAAATAGATATGGAACTGGTTAAGGATGTCCTCAAGCACGTGATCAGCACCAATTCCAGACAGGAAGTTTCCATCGATGATATTATCAAGGTTGTGGGCGCGAAACTCGAAGTGAAAACATCAGATATAAAATCTCGGAAGAAGAATAAAAATATCGTTGCCGCCCGGCAAATCTGTATGTACCTGGCAAGGAAGCTAACAAATTTATCTTTCCCTGATATTGGCGACAAGATTGGCGGCCGGGATCATTCTACCGTTATTTATTCATGTAACAAAGTCGAAAAACTTATTGAGACAGACATGAAAATGAAAAAGAGCATTGTAGATCTTGAGGAGGCAGTTAACAACATGTCATAACAATTCCGTCAAGAGGTTATCAACAGACAATCTCTTGAATATACGTTTAAAAACAGTTATTTAATTTCTTCATCCGGTTATGAACAAGGCTTTTTACTGATTCTAGTTATATTTTAAAAAAGAAAAACTTTAAAAAAGAAAGGAAGGACTTATGGAATTCAGCATCAATAGAAGCATCTTCCTGGATGGCATTCAGAGGACCCTGGGTGTTGTCGAACGCAAGACCACTATCCCGATACTGAACAATATCCTCATCAGGACCCAGGACAATCAGATAAAGATTGTGGCTACAGATCGGGAAATTGGCCTGATCTCCCGGTATGATGCGAATATTGTCGTTCCTGGAGATATTACCCTTTCCGCGAAGAAAATATATGAAATGATTCGTGAAACCGAGGGAGAAACCATCCACTTCATAAAGAATGACCAGCACCAGGTGACCTTGACCTGTAATAAAGCCGTTTACCGGATACCTGGCCTTCCGGCGGATGAATATCCCAATGTTGTCGATGTGGAAGATGTCACCCTGTACAAGGTATCGGGGGCGCTGCTTGCGGATCTGATCAGAAAAACTGCTTTTGCCGTTTCCACGGATGAGATCCGGGTTCACTTGAATGGCGTCTTTTTTGAGACGGAAGGGACGGGAGGAGAGGTTAGATTGAAGATGGTAGCCACGGATGGACATCGCCTGTCTGTGGTCCGCGGGCCGGCGGGCGTCACCGGGGGACTGGTGATGGAAAAAGGCGTCATTATTCCGAGAAAGGGACTGATGGAGATTCGCAAAATCGTTGAAGATGAAAATGATGTCGATATCGGTTTCGACCATGGCATGTTCATTCTGAAAACAAAGAATCTTACGATCAAGGTAAGCTTGATCGATGGAGAATACCCTGATTACCACCGCGTAATACCTTCGGAAAAGGGCGTCTTGTTGCAGTTCGGCCGTGATAAAGTCCTCCATGCCCTGAGAAGAATGAGTGTTATTTCCAGTGAACGCTACGCCGGGGTGATCATTGTTTTGGAAAATAACCGCATGATTTTAGATTCCAATAACCCCGATGTGGGGGAGGCAAATGATGAAATAGAGGTGTCTTACGAAGATCAGGAAATGAGGGTAAGCTATAATGTAAATTATCTGATCGACGCTATCGACGTGATCGCTGAAAAAGAGGTTTCCTTTGAAATGAATGCCGGTATGAAACCAGGTATAATCAGGGGAGTGGGTAACGATGATTACCTGTGCATAGTGATGCCTCTGAAACTATAAAGAGACGGCATCGTAAAAAGTACGGATGCGGCGTGTGGGTTCATCAAGATTAAAAATATGAAGGAAAAAAATGGACGAACAAGAGAATAAAATTAAAGATATGGTCGTGGAAGAAGCAGCCGATGAATATGATGCAGACAGCATCAAGGTGCTGGAAGGTATGGATGCGGTTCGGATGCGCCCGGCCATGTATATCGGCAGCACCGGCAAGGAAGGATTGCATCACCTTGTTTATGAAGTTGTGGATAACAGCATCGATGAGGCGGCCGGCGGTTTTTGCGATACCATTACGGTAAAAATACGCCTGGACAATAGCGTTATGGTGGAGGACAACGGCCGGGGTATTCCCGTGGAGCTTCACAAAGGGGAAGGCGTTTCGGCGGCCGAGGTCGTTATGACCAAGCTTCACGCCGGGGCAA
This sequence comes from uncultured delta proteobacterium, assembly GCA_903885795.1. Classification (GTDB taxonomy): domain Bacteria; phylum Desulfobacterota; class Syntrophia; order Syntrophales; family UBA8958; genus UBA8958. Next base: position 53,239 of record CAISJV010000082.1, read on the forward strand.
AATTCTCCAACGACAGTTATAAAATATCCGGAGGTCTTCACGGCGTCGGCGTCTCCGTGGTCAACGCCCTCTCTTCGCAGCTCGATCTCGAGGTACGACGAGACGGCCACGTGTATACCCAGTCCTACCGGAGCGGCGTCCCTGTCGCCCCTCTGGAAATGGTCGGCAAGACCAGGGGACGGGGAACCAAGGTTACCTTTAAGCCCAACGAGGAAATATTCGAAGAAACGGAATACAGCTTCGATATCCTCTCCAACCGCCTCCGGGAACTGGCCTTTCTCAATTCCGGTGTCAGGATTTTACTTAGTGACGAGCGTACGGACAAGCAGAGCGAGTTCTTTTATGTGGGAGGGATTGTTTCTTTTGTCGAGTATATCAACCGTAACAAGCGGGTCCTTCACAAGAATCCCATCCATGTCAGCGGCTCCCGGGAGGATTGTTTTGTCGAGGTGGCTCTCCAGTATAACGAAACTTATATCGAAAATATTTTTTCCTTTGCCAACAGCATCAATACCACCGAAGGGGGTACCCATCTCATCGGCTTCCGTTCCGCCCTGACCAGGGTCTTCAACAATTACGGCGACAACAGCAAAATGTTGAAAGGAAAGGAAGGCCTGAAAGGGGATGATCTGCGGGAAGGACTTGCCTGCGTCATCAGCGTCAAGCTGAAGAATCCCCAGTTCGAGGGACAGACCAAGACGAAACTCGGAAACAGCGAGGTCAAGGGTCTTGTCGAAGGTATCGTCTATGAAAAGATCGGGGCATATCTCGAAGAGAACCCCCTGGTGGCCAAGCAGCTCATCGCGAAGTGTCTGGAAGCTTCCCGGGCCAGAGACGCCGCCCGCCGGGCCAGAGAATTGACGCGGCGAAAAAGCGCTTTGGAAGTCGGTTCTCTGCCGGGAAAATTGGCGGACTGCCAGGAAAAGGATCCGGCGAGAAGCGAAATATACCTTGTCGAAGGGGACTCCGCCGGCGGCTCGGCCAAGCAGGGACGGGATCGAAAATTCCAGGCCATTTTGCCCCTCCGGGGCAAGATTCTCAATGTCGAGAAGGCCCGTTTTGACAAGATGCTCCAGAGCGAAGAGATCAGGGTCATCATCACGGCCCTCGGGGCGGGTATCGGCGAAGAGGATTATGATATCAGCAAGGTCCGTTACCACAAGGTCATCATCATGTCCGATGCCGATGTGGACGGTCTTCATATCCGCACCCTCCTTTTGACCTTCTTCTTCCGTCACATGCGGGAGGTGATCGAACGGGGTTACCTCTATATCGCCCAACCGCCCCTGTTCCGGATCGCCGACAAGAAAAAGGAAGTTTATATCCACGACGAAGAGAAGATGCGGGAGTACATTCTGGACAACGGCGTCGGCAAGACCAGCCTCATGGTCCGGAACAACGGGGGGGCCGGCGTCCCCATTACGGGCAACCGCCTCCTCAACCTGATCAAGAAGGCCATGCGGATCGAAAGTGTCCTGGACAAGTTCGTCAAGGAAGATAAAGACCGCGATATCGTCAGTGTCCTTGCCGCCGATCCCGCCTTTGCCGAGCACGACTTCCGTTCGGAAGAAGTCTTGCAACGCGTGACGAAACGGACGGCGATGGCGGTGGGAGAAAAGATCATTTCCAGCGAGGTGGTGGTTGATCCGGACCGGGGGGGTATGAAGATGACCTTTACGGTTACCCGGGATGGTATCGAGACGATCACCTGTATCGATCGCGATCTCTTTCACAACCCGAAATTTACGGAAATAAGGGTCTTGTTGAGTGGCCTGTCCGTAATGGGCGAGCCTCCCTATCAGGTTCAGCTGGAAGAAGGCGGAGCTGCCCAGGAACTTTTCTCTCTGACCGAGCTCATTGATTTTATTACAAATGCTGGTAAAAAATCCCTTTCCGTCCAGAGATATAAAGGTCTTGGAGAAATGAACCCCGGTCAGCTCTGGGAAACGACGATGGATCCGGAGAAAAGGACGCTCCTCCAGGTGCGGGTTGATGACGCTGTCGTTGCCGACGAAATCTTTACCACCCTCATGGGCGACCAGGTGGAACCCCGGAAGGAATTCATTTACAAAAACGCCCTGTATGTAACGAATCTGGATCTGTGACGACGCAGCAAAAAGTCCAGATGCGGCGTTGCGCGTCGTCCTTCGTCACTGCGACGGACAGTAAAGTCCGCCTCATTCCTCAGGACTCGCACGCCTTGCCTCTGGAGCTTTCTACTGCGTCGTCCGAATCCTGACTTTATAAACTCTGTAACTGTATATTTGGAGTCTCAATAATTATGGATGATCTCTTTCAAAAGAACCTCCCCGTCAATATCGAAGACGAAATGAAGAAGTCCTATATGGCTTATGCCATGACCGTCATCATCGGACGGGCCGTTCCCGACGTCCGGGACGGTTTGAAGCCCGTCCATCGCCGGGCGCTTTTCGCCATGCACGAGATGGGCAACCGCTGGAACCGGCCGTACAAGAAATCGGCCCGTATCGTCGGTGATATTATCGGTAAGTATCACCCCCACGGGGATACGGCGGCCTACGATACCATCGTGAGAATGGCTCAGGACTTCAGCATGCGTTATCTCCTCGTCGATGGCCAGGGTAACTTTGGTTCCGTGGACGGGGACCCCCCGGCGGCCATGCGGTATACGGAAATTCGCATGTCCAGGATTGCCGAGGAAATTCTAACCGATCTGGAAAAGGATACGGTTGATTTTATTCCCAATTACGACGAGTCTATGACGGAACCCGTGGTCATGCCGTCCAAGATCCCCACGATCCTCCTGAACGGCACCTCCGGCATCGCCGTGGGTGTGGCAACGAATATTCCCCCCCACAACCTCCGGGAGGTCATCGCGGGGACGATTGCCCTCATCCGTAATCCCGACCTGAGCATTGATGATCTCATTGCCTATATCCCCGGGCCAGACTTCCCGACGGCCGGTTTTATCAACGGCAGGGAGGGAATCCTGTCGGCCTACCGGACGGGGCGGGGCAGCATCCGTGTCCGCGCCCGGGCCATGATCGAAAGAAACGCCCGGAACGACCGGGAGAGCATCGTGGTGACCGAACTTCCCTATCAGGTCAACAAGGCCAATCTTATTGAAAAGATATCGGAATTGGTCAAGGAAAAGAAGATCGAGGGTATCGCCGACCTGCGGGACGAATCGGACCGGGACGGAATCCGCGTGGTCCTGGATCTGAAGCGGGACGAGATCTCGGGCGTCATCCTGAATCAACTCTACAAGCACACCCAGATGGAGACATCCTTCAGTGTCATCATGCTGGCCATTGACAACAAGCAGCCCCGGGTCTTCAATCTCAAGGAAATCCTCAGGTGCTTTATTGATTTTCGGAAGCAGGTGGTCGTCCGGAGGACCCGCTTCGATCTGGCGAAGGCCACCGATCGCGCCCATATCCTGGACGGGCTGATTATCGCCCTGACCAATATCGACGCCGTCGTCGCCGTCATCAAGGCCTCGGCCAATCCCCAGGAGGCCAACGTCGCTCTCTGCGTGAATTTCGGCCTTACGGAGCTCCAGGCACGGGCGATTCTGGAGATGCGCCTCCAGCGCCTTACCGGTCTCGAACGGGATAAAATCGACGCCGAACATGCGGAATTGATGAAGCAGATAGCGTATTTGAAAGACATCCTTGAAAATCCCCACCGGGTTCTGGAGGTCATCATCGCGGAGTTGGAGGATGTCCAGACCCGCTTCGGCGATGAGCGGCGGACGGAGATCGTCGTCAGTCCCGATGAAATCGACATCGAAGACATGATCGTCGAGGAAGACATGGTGGTGACGGTTTCCCACTCCGGGTACGTCAAACGGAACCCCGTCAGTCTCTACCGGAACCAGCGGCGGGGCGGGAGAGGTAAGATGGGGATGGGGACGAAGGAGGAAGATTTTGTGGTGAAGCTCTTTGTCGCCTCGACTCACCAGTATATCCTGATCTTTTCCAGCTTCGGAAAGGTTTACTGGCTCAAGGTGTACCAGATTCCCCAGGCCGGCCGGGCCGCGAAAGGCAAGGCCATTGTCAACCTGATCAGCCTGACCCAGGGGGAGCGGGTGGCCGCGATTCTCCCCGTCAAGGAGTTTGTGGCAGATCGTAATGTGGTCATGGTGACCAGACAGGGGGTAATCAAGAAGACCAACCTGGCGGCCTTTGCTCATCCCCGGAGCACCGGGATCATAGCCATCGGCATCGATGCGGGGGATGAACTCATGGATGTCCAGTTAACCCTTGGGAATCAGGATATATTCCTGGGAACCCGCATGGGCATGGCTATCCGTTTCCATGAAGAAGACGTTCGGGAAATGGGACGGGGCGCCCGGGGAGTCCGGGGGATCATGCTCGCCCCGGAGGACACTGTCGTGGGTATGGAAATCCCTTCGGAAGGAAGCGGTATGGCCACCATTACCGAAAAGGGCTACGGCAAACGGACGACGGTCAGCGAATACCGTCTCCAGACCCGGGGAGGCAAGGGGACAATCAATCTCCGGACGGCGCCCCGGGTGGGCAATGTCACCGGCATTTGCCAGGTGACGGGCGACGAAGACCTGATGCTCATCAGCGACGCCGGCAAGATCATCCGGGTCCGGGTGGAAGAGGTTTCCCTGATCCACCGCAGCACCCAAGGGGTAAGGTTGATCGATCTCGATGAAAACGAACGCCTCGTCGGCATTGCCCGGGTGGAACGAGAAGATGAAATAGAGGAAATCCTTGAAAACGGCGTCGAGGAAACGGACGGTTCTCTTCCGGAAGCCGATCTCTTTGACGAAGAGCCCTGAGTGCATTGGTACGGGGATGGGCTATCGAATCCTTGATCATACCGCCGATATCGGCGTCGAGGTCCGTGGCGAAACCCTGGCGGATCTTTTCTCCCAGGCCGCCCTTGCCCTCGTTGATCTCCTGACGGACCGCTCCCTGCTCACCGGGGAGGCGGAAAGGATGATCCGTGTCGAAGGCTCCGACCTGGATGAACTGTGGGTAAACTATCTCCGCGAAGTCCTGTATCTTTTCAACGCCGACAATTTCCTTGTCAAAGAAATCCTGCAAATAAATCGCAATTTACCGGTAATAACCCTTGAGGAATCTAAAGATAAAAGCGCAGGGGTAAGCCTTGAGGCGCATTTCTCCGGTGAAATATATAACCCCTGCCGCCATGCCGTCAATACCGAAATCAAAGCCGTAACCTACCACCGGGCCGAAGTAAAACAAACACCCGCGGGTTGGCAAGGGGTCTTCATCGTTGATGTTTGAGGGTAATACAAAATGCTGAAAAAAATTGATGATTGCCGCTGGGAAGTGCCCATGACCGGGGGGATGAAAGTGCCCGGCGTCATCTATACGAGCGAGCGCCTCCTCAAAGACATGGGAAACGACGAAAGCCAGAAGCAGGTCGCCAATGTCGCCCATCTGCCGGGAATCGTGAAGTATTCCCTGGCCATGCCCGATGTCCACTGGGGCTACGGCTTCCCCATTGGCGGAGTGGCGGCCTTCGACATGGATTCCGGGATTATCTCCCCCGGCGGCGTTGGTTACGATATCAACTGCGGCTGCCGCCTCATGACCACCCGCCTGGCCTACGACGAAATCCGTGACAGCATTAAGGACCTGGTCACCGCCCTTTTCCAAAATATTCCCTCCGGCGTCGGGTCGAAGGGGAACCTGAAGCTATCTGTGAAGGAAGAGAAAAAGGTCCTCGAAGAAGGTTCCGGCTGGGCGGTCCGCCAGGGCTTCGGGACGCCTGAAGATCTGGAGACTACCGAAGACGGGGGACGGATGGAAAGGGCCGATCCGGATAAGGTCAGCGATCGGGCCCTGGAACGGGGACGGGAGCAGCTTGGCACCTTGGGATCGGGAAACCACTTTCTGGAAATCGAAGTTGTGGAAGAGATCTTTGATCCCGTTGCTGCTGCGGCCTTCGGATTGGAGCTAAACCAGGTCGTTGTGATGATTCACAGCGGTTCCCGGGGTTTGGGATACCAAGTATGTGACGATTATCTGGCCCGGATGGTCAAGCATAGCGGCGAGCTGGGTTTCCCCCTGCCGGACCGGCAACTGGCCTGCGCCTTCCTGAAAGACCGCCGGGGGCAGGATTACTACGCCGCCATGGCCGCGGCGGCCAACTACGCCTGGGCCAACCGCCAGATGCTCATGCACTGGACCCGGGAAACCTTTGAAAAGACCTTACACAAAGGCCCTCGGGAAATCGGCATGAAGCTTCTCTATGATGTCTGCCACAACATCGCCAAGATCGAAACCTTCCCCGTCGAGGGGAAACAGGTGCAGCTCTGTGTCCACCGGAAAGGGGCCACCCGGGCGCTGCCTCCCGGCCACGCCGCCCTGCCCGGGGCATATCGCAAGGTCGGTCAGCCGGTTCTGATCCCCGGAAACATGGGTACGGGATCTTACGTCCTGGTCGGGACGGAGAAGGCCTACATGGACACCTTCGGCAGCGCCTGCCACGGGGCGGGCCGGGTCATGAGCCGCACCCAGGCCATGAAGGCCGGCAAAGGGCGCTCCATTCACCGGGAAATGGCCGATCTGGGCGTAACGGTCATGGCCAGCGGCCGGGGTACCCTCAGCGAAGAGATGCCAGCAGCCTACAAGAACCTCGACGAAGTAGTCGCCGTCGTCCACAGGGCGGGCCTCGCCCGTAAGGTAGCCCGCCTCCGGGCCGTCGGCTGCATCAAGGGCTGAACCCGCCAATCTTCTATTAAAGCACTTATGCTCAATACCATGAGCAAGTCACTCATCGTTTTGAGAAAAGTCAAGAATCGCTTTGCCCCCTTTTTTGCCCCAAGGCACCGCCGGGGCAAGGGGGACAGAAGAACTCGTCTAGATAATTCATCAATATATACAAGTAATTTAATAACAGTCAGTGGCTTTGTAGCAGCTCATTTCTTGCCTTTTTTTACCCCTCTCAGGTACTGATACCCAGATCCCGCATCCTGAGGACGGCGCCGCCGCCAGTCCGCCACCGGCTTAATCACCAAAAACGGCAACGTCTTTCATGGAATAGCCCGCTTTCTTAAGCCCGGCGAAAACCGTGACGACCTGTTGGATCACCTGCCCCCACCTGGCGTGAGGCGCCAGCGTATAATCCACCGAGATGACCCGACGCCCGGTGGCGTCCGGTCATCAATGCGCTGCTGCCGAGCATGGATCTGGCACTGTTGAAAACATAGGCGCCGCCATGGGTATGGATGATCACCGTGCCGTTGTCCTTCCAGCCCCTGGGTTTGATGTCCAGAACAAGAACGCCGCCTATATTCTTTTCCTCAACAATCGGTTGCAAGCGGAGCAGCAAGGCTTTGTTACTTTTAAGACTGTTCACCTCTGCTGTTTGTTGCAAGGCTTTCCATTTCCCGATCTCGCCCGGTGCCGGCCACGCTGGATTCAGGTCCGGGTTGCGGAGCGTCCGCAAAAACTTCCCTGCTTCCCTAGACACAGTACCGGGAACAGATATGTAGATCGTCTCCATCGCCTGGGCGGACAACGGGGCCGCCCAGGCGAGTACCAGAGCAAGTATTACGAACTGCGTACGGAGTATTTTCTTCATAGAGTTTTCCTGCCAGGATTATTGATAATTGAGTTGAGTAGACCGGTTTATCACGATATTTAGGTTGAGGTTTGTTTTCTCCGTTTACCGCATGGTTTCCCGGCGGTGCCACAATATTTCAACCATGTATCCATTGGCCCAGGCCCCTCACAGAGCCGGACTTGCGGATTTGCCGCTTCCTGCTCTTCAAGCAGATTCACAGACCTACGGCATAAATCCAAGATTTACCTCTTGGAATCTCTTGCCGCAATCTCCGATAGCCGATTCAGTTCCGTTGACAATGCTTTTATGGGCTCTGTGTCCTGCATTGTTTCCCCTCTTCGATACACCTGCCTGTCAACCCCTTCCCTCCACCGGCATTAGGGGATGCCTAAAAAGACACTTATGCCATCTTCAACCTTTCCGCTTATTGACCCGCTGTCGATTTGAATAACATTGGTTTTTTATCATCAGCAAAAGCTCCGATAGGTGAGGTGATCAGTAATAAAATAATTGCAGTTAGTTTAACTATTTTCATGTAATCCTCCTTCACCGGATTCAACGGCCCTTTATTTATGGAACAACGGCTTTAAATTCACTTCCGTCCAGTCGGAGTATGTCATGGCCTTGACCCAGATTTTCAAGTCCGTCGGCACAGCCACAAACTGATAAATGTTTTTATCCTGCGGTGTGGCACCGCCTTTATCTTGCGGAACATCCATCATAATTGAAGCATCAATTTTCCCCTTATTTCTTTCCGCCAGGTTTTTAAGGTTACCATATCTTTCTTTTGAGCCTTTTATCGCCTCCCTGTATTCTGAAGCCGGCAAACTCCAGCCGGGACTGATAAAATGATTTGTGCCGATAAGCAGCCCATCCTTCCCCTGCCGTCTTTTTACATCATCTGTAGTCATCTCATAATTAACTGCCCCGCCAGGGTAAGCAATGTTGTAGATGAGAGGGTAATGCATCCGTGAAGTCACAAGCGCTGCATCGAGACCTTCAACAGTCGTACTATCAAACATTGCGCCTAAATCTTTTATCATGAAAGGGATACGTTTGCCAAAATATCACCCGGAATCGCCGCTCGAGACGCCATTATTATTTTCCAGAATCAGCCCGCGACTATTAAAAACCTGAATTGAGCCAATTTGTCCCGGATAGGTTATTACTGCAGCTGAATTGGCAGCATCAGAGGGGTTATAGGCAACTATAGTGATATGCCTGCTGAAAGCCCTGTAGAAAGAAGGAAAATCAAAATTCCTGCCCATTACCAGTTTGCCGTCCTTAGAATACCTGCTCCAGACTGAAATCTCGGAGCAGTGTCCGTTATCCCCTGACGCGGAACGGCAACGCAAAAAATAATCAAAAAATTCATTTAAGCCCGCAATCTTATTTATATCCATAGTGGATGTTTCCGACATTCCTTCGGCCAGTTCCTGAAAGCGTCTGGGATAAAGCCGGAACAACTGTGTAGCAAAACTCTCCAAGTCTATATCGGAACAGATTATTCCGTTTTTTGCATACTGGTTGTTAACTTCATTGTACATTTCCTTCATCGGACCCGCCAGAAGACGTCCATACTGGCGGCCCATCTGCCGGTATGTTCCTGAAAGCTCCAAGACATGAAATTTCCCTGCCGAATAAAGGTTCCCGCCTTCAAAAGAAGAAAGCAGTTGCATGCTCTTTTGTGAAGATGGGCTTTCTTGGGCTATATCGTCAGCAAAGACAAAAGAGATGGAACAGCAAACGATAATGATTGACAATAACGCAACATGCATCCGGGCAAATCTTTTCCTGAAATTGCTTGTTGGAAGATATGTTTTCATCTTTTACCCCTTTCTGTTGCCCGCCTACTGGAAAACCTCATCCAGCCAGTCGAACAGCTCCTGACTCATGAGGCTGCGGTTTTCCATGATGCAGTGATTCGAGGCGCCCTCCTCGACCGGTGTGATGACCATTCTCTTCCTGGCATTCGGCAGAAGTTTGAAACAGAGATCGTTCTGCCTCTTGATCTCAGGGCTCTGATACTCGCCGCTGGCCACCAGGATCAGGGCCGGCATAGCAATCTTGGCAGGATCGAAGCGCAGTGCCCGATTGGCCGCGACGAGCCCGGGCAGATCGTTTTTCTCCAAGCCGAACCGCCAGGCGATCCCCTCATTCAACCGCACCTTGAAGGAGGACCAGGTTCGTGTGACGTCCGGGGTAACCTTTGCCACGTCCATCTTACTGACACCGGCGCCGGCGTCCATCACGGCATTGTTCATGATCACTGCCTTGATGCGGTCGTCCTTCTCGGCAGCCATCGGTGCAAACCCTCCCCCGCTGCTATAGCCGTAAATGGCAAGCCGCTGAGGATCGACATCCGGTCGGCGCAGGGCGTAATCGACAATCGCCTTGATGGGGGCCGCCATATCCGGACGGAAGAACTTCCCTTCCAACGGGAGCAGGCCCTGCCCGGGGATCTCCACGGAGAGATAGTTATAGCCACGGTCAAAGGTTTGGGGGGCTATATAAAAGAAGTGGTCCTCGGCATAGGTTTCCGCGCCGCCGATGAAGATCAGCGTCTTGGCCGGCTTCTTGCCGGGGGCGGCCTTGCGGAAGTATCCGGGGAGGACCGTGCCCTCAAAGGGGATCTCGATGTACTCCAGCTGAGGACTTAGAAGCTTTCCCGCCTTTTTCAGCAGAGCCCGGCTCTTCAGTGCCGTCTCCTTGAACCGGGGGTCATCCGAAGGCATCGAGACCAGAGCTGTGTGGTAATAGTAAGAGGCCCGCTGTAACTGGTCCCGGGCACTCACAAAGTGGCCCCCGGCCAGAGATTTCTCGCCCCGGGCCTCGACCAATCGCGCCGTCTTGATCCATTCCGCCTGCCAACTGGCGTCGTCGCCATCCTTGATCTTGCTTGCGGTGTAGAAAGCCTCACCGATTTCACAACCATGATTCACCGTAGCGCCAAGGATCAGCGAGCCGAAGACATAGTCCATTTTCTCATCCTGAAAGTAAAACCGATAATAGCCGACGTGCGGGTCAACAGGCCTTTCCGGCGCCTTGGTTTCCTCCGACTTACTATCCGGGGCTTCCTTCTTTTCATCGGCACAAATGACGCCGGTTCCCCAATAACCTGCCAGGACCATGAACGACAAAAACATTACCGCAATAACACATAATTTCTTCAACATTTCCGATCCCCTTTTATATGTGATAGAATAATCTTTCCCCTTAATTGCAATGCCAAATAATTATTTCATTTCAACCGTTTCGTTAATATCCAGGAAAGTCATTTCTATTGGATCACCAGAGCCGTAAGTATGGAAGCTTTAGCTCACTGTCTCGCCGGTGCGCTTCCGGGGGGAGCTACAACGCCCGGATAAGGCTGCATCTTTCCCGAGTCCAGCACGTATTGATACAGATCCCTATATTTTTGCAGGTACACAGTATCGAACTTTGCCGTCCCGATGACCAGCGGATGGGCTTCGCCTGGTTTACGGACACGAACCGCCGCAAAATCTGACTCTAGAGAATGAACTCCCAGGCCGACATCGCATTTGGCCACCGTAGTAAATGCCTTAAAATATTCGATGGAAGCTTTATAAAGTCTGGTTTCCTGTTGCGTAGACCACACACCGGTCCCGCCCATAACACCTGCCATGCGCGCTTTGCCTCTGTCCGTTACCGGAAAGATAAAGGACACGCATCCTGCGCTGTGACCGGGAGTGGCAACAATCTGGAAGGTCGTCTTGCCCACTTTGATCTTCATTCCATCGGTCATGTAAATGTCAACTTTTTGCGGCCTTGGGTTAATATAGCCCGCTTCCAGTGGAACAGTCTGTAAGAAATTCCACCAGATTAAACTCATCGCTACTTTAGCATTCGGTCAAACATTCTTTTTAAGATATTGGACGCCGCCATAGTGGTCAAAATGTTCGTGTGATATCAATATCAGCTTGATTTTAGACGGGTTGAGCCCCAGCTTTTTCATATCTTTTTTCATATTCGCAGCATCATCGTTATTAATGCCGCTATCAAGCATAACCAATCCATCGCCTGTATCTATTATGAATACGCCCACTGCGGTCGTACCGACAAAATAAAAATTGTCGAATAGCTTTATGGGAGCAATAGAAGGATAGGGAAGACGGCCAAAAAGAGTTGGCGGCAGTGGGTCAGGATCAGGCAGGTTTACATACGGAGCTTCTGCCCCGGGTACTTTCAGCGCGGCCTCTGCTTCGGCTATGCCTAGTGCCGTCGCGCTGGAAACGCCAATAGACAGCAAAATAAGCAGTGGAAAAAATAGGCAAGCGGCTTTTTTCATTATGTGTTTTTCTTCCGTTTTTATTAGGATAAAATATAACCGATTACGAGACGAAATCCAGTATTTTCGACGAGGTTGCCGATTTGTGGATTACAGGAAGACAAAAAAACACCCGATTATCCCCCAATAATGCCACCTTTCTTTCATCCAGTGTCCATTGATATACCTTGATGACCAAAATGGCAAATTTGTATTTGTTTATCAGTAAGGCTTATTTTCATTAAATGTAAATTAAGTCGGGCCCTTGTGCGCATGCAAAGCGGCAAGAATGGTTGGCAAAATCTTTTTGGGGAACTTTTCCAGGGTTCCTCCTGTCTAAAGCTATAAAGACTAACTCAAAGGAGGAATGGATCATGAAAGCATTTACAACCGTTATTTTGGCTCTGGCAATTATGGTTTGCACGGCAAATGCATGGGCAGGAAGCGTCGGGAGCGCTGTGGACGTGCGCATCGGGACCGATGATGGCCGGACATTATCTACCTACCCCGTGAAGATGCACCACGGGACGCACAAGGTTTACGCCGAAGCGGTCAAGGGTGACCACTACCGGATCGAAGTGAAGAACCTTCAAAACCGCCGGGTTGGGTTGGTGATCGCCGTGGATGGCCGTAACATAATCAGCGGCACGAAATCCTGGCTGAAAAACAACGAGCGCATGTACATCCTGGAACCCTACGGTTCGGGACAGTTCTCGGGATGGCGCACGTCCCAGGATCGCGTTAACCGTTTTTTCTTCACCGACGCGCCCGACTCATATGCAGCGGCCTTCGGTGACGGGAGCGCCATGGGGGTGATCGCCGTAGCGGCATATGCGGAAGTGCAGCGCCATGTACCAATGCCCCTGTCACAGACATCCCCCAGCTATGAACGCAGCCGTGAGGGCAAGGCGGCAGGTGCGGCCGATAAGTCGTCATTGCCCGCTGCTGCATCCGCCCTTGGCGCCGTCGAGAGCATGAAGAAAAAGGCCGACAGATCCGAGCGGATGCAGGAAAGCGCTGGCACCGGCTATGGCCGGGATGAGTATTCTCCCTCGCAGGTCGTGGCCTTTGAGCCGGAGAAACGGGCCGTGGAGACCATCTACGTAAAGTACGAATGGCGTTCGACCCTCTGCAGACTGGGTGTGGTCAACTGCGCCAAACCATCCTGCCGGCCCCATAACCGCTTCTGGAATGACTACGGCTACGCCTCCCCGCCTCCCAGGTATACTCTGCCCTGACAGGGCGTGAAAGAAGAGCTGGGGATTTTCTGTCATTGCGCGGAGTGGACCAACGTGGTAGCCTTGATCAGCAAAATCGATTTCGGCCTTGCCTCGCTCCGCATGCAATGACAGGAGGAAACACCTTGCCGGAGATACATGTTCCAGGGGAAGTGCAGAACCGGGCAGTCGGGGATGATGATGACGCCGGTTATGTCGCACGCTGCCAGCGTGGCGATACCGAAGCATTTGCAGTCCTCGTCAGGAGGCGCCAGAAGCAGATGATCAACATTGCCTACCGGATGATCGGAGACTACGACGAGGCCTGCGATGTCGTGCAGGATTCATTCCTGGCCGCTTTTCGGGCGATTGGAAAATTCCGGGGGGACGCCCGTTTTTCCACCTGGCTGTGCGGCATTGTCCTGAATCATGCAAAAACGCATCTGGCCCAGCGGGCCATCCGTCTCCGCCGCGAGGGGGCGTCGTTCGATGATCATGTGAAGTCGGAAAATAGAGGCCTCCTGAATGGGATCTGTTCACCGGAAGAGTCTGTTGTCGAACAGATCGAGCAGCGGGAGCGGGACGCAAAGGTTCAGGAATGCATCGTCCGCCTGGAAGATGAACAGAGGGAAGTCCTTGTCCTCCGGGACATCCAGGAACTTTCCTACGAAGATATCGGCATTGTGCTGAAACTGCCCGATGGAACCGTAAAATCGAGGCTCTTCCGGGCCAGAAACGCCCTGAAAGAATGCCTGGTAAGGGTATTCGGTGAACTGTGATGACATGCAACGAGATTGAAAATCGGCTGACCGCCTACCTGGAGAATCTCCTCCATCAGAAAGAGAATAAAGACATCGAGGAGCATCTCATCGCCTGTCCGAGCTGCAGACAGGCCTTATCAGACCTGAAGCAGACGGAGAAACTTGTGAAGGGCCTTGCAGACGTGGAACCGCCGCCTTTCTTCGAGCAGAGGATCATGGCCCGGGTCAGGGAAGAGGCTGGCCAGAAACAGGGATTCCTCCAGCGGTTCTTTCGTCCGCTGCATATCAAGGCCCCCATCCAGGTCTTGGCGACACTCCTGATCGCTATCCTCGGCTTCTACGTTTTCCAGAAAGGCGATCCGGAAATGAAGCAGCTGGCGCCGATTCCCCTTCCCATGGCCGAATCCGGAAAAGTCCGGGTCCCTGATGTCCTCCCCCTAGCCCCTGCAGCCTCGGCTGTCGTCAAGCCGACCCTGCCATCGCCCGCCGGGGATATTCCCGGAAACAGCCATAGGCAGTTTGCCGCCCCGCCGCTCGGTAGTATCGGAAAAGCTGACAAAAGTGCCGATATGCATGAGCCGATCGGGGAAGCTAGTTCTTCGGCGCTGAAATCTGCGGCTCCTGTTATACAGGCAAGGGAAAAGGAAATCCCAGCTATCGTAGTGGAGGCGTCGTCGGACAGGGCACGGGATAGAGCGGAAAAACGGGAGTCCCGCCAGTCGCCTGATCCCCTGCTGCTGGAACAGAAACGGAAAGGAAAGGCAGCCGAACCAGGCGTCGCAGTCGGGGAAGGCAGAAATAAGGCAGCCGCCCTGGCCCCGTCACAGCAGACGGCGAAGGCGGATGCAAAGCTGCCCAACATTGAGCTGACGATTTATGTCGAGGATACTTCCGTCGCCCTCCGGAAGATCGAAGAGAGACTCGGTCAGGTCAACGCCCGGATTTTGGATAGAAAACACCGCGAGGGGAAAGAGTTATTGAATGCTGAGATCCCGACGCACAACGTCGCCGCGTTCATGGATCGGATTGAAGGGATCGGAAGAGTCAGTTTGGAAAAGCGGCCCCCTGTCATCCCGGATAGGCATGTTACCGTCCTCATCGAGATCGTCACCCGTCCTTAAGGTGATGCAAGAGAAGCGTAATCAAGCAGGCTGCAGCGAGCAAGATCCATGTGGACACTTTGGATTTTGAGCCCTTTCACATCGGTTGCCGTTATCTGGCATCTCCTTATTTATAACTCAATGCTTGTCAGCCGCCATACCACGCCATTCCTGCGCAAAACAAAACGGATCTTCCCGGCGTCACTTCTCTTGAAGGCGACGATGAACTCGGACGGTGAGGTATAGGCAAGATCGGCGTGACCGACGAGAGCAACAAAGAGTGGCCAGGCGGTGGGTATAATCTTGTTTGAACCGTCCTGAGCCGCAACCATGGCTTCCAGGCGCTGGCGCATGAAAGACGTCAGGCCCTCCGGGGTGATCAGATCTTCCACGGCGCTGGCGATGATCCGGGAGGTCAGGGAATCCTGGATTTGTCCCCTGGCGTCCCGTTTCGTATCTGTTGGTTCGGTTTTAAACTCCCTCCCAATGAGGAGCTTCAAATTCCCCCGGATCTGAGGGAAATCGATAAGTTCTGATAGTTGCTGCGGATCATTTGACTCTAAAGCCGCAATGATCCGGTAGATCGTTACGTATGGCAGAATGTAAAAGATTCCCGCCAGCAGGAAAACGGTCAGGGCACAGGCAATAATAGCTTTCTTATTCAAGGTTAATCAATCCTGACAAACTCGCTTAAAATAGATGAAATATCCCTATATTTCCACAATCAATTCTGCCGGCCGATGGGATCATAACCCTTTTCGCTCCTGTCCGCTTTTTTCCATGACCGCACCAAAGAAACCATCGGTGCCATGGCGATGGGGGAAGGTACGGAAATATCCCCGGTCATCTAAAAACGACGACTCTACGTCAGTGGGAAAGACCAGGATAAATTCCGGATGGGTTGCCATAAATGCTTCGACGATCTCCTCGTTCTCTTCCGGCATGATGCTACAGGTGCTGTAGATCAGCCTTCCCCCCGGTTTTACATAATTCCCGGCCCGGTTCAGCAACTTTTCCTGAAGCCGGGTGTTACTTTGAAGGATTTCCGGTGTCAACCGCCATTTTATCTCGGGGCACCTGCGCAGGGTTCCCAGACCCGAACAGGGGACATCGACGAGGACACGGTCGCAGGAGTTATGATCAACCATATCAAGATCGATTGTGGCATCCGCCGCGACCGGTTCAATGATCCGGACGGTCAGACGTTTGGTCAGGTCTTGCAATTGCCGGAGTTTACTTTTCCGGAGATCGACGGCGATAATTCTGCCTCGGTTTTCCATCATTTCCGACAGATGGGTCGCCTTTCCTCCCATCCCGGTGCAGAGATCCAGGATGGTCTCACCTGCCACCGGATTTACCAGCCTGGCAATCATCTGGGACGCCTCGTCCTGAACCTGGAATAAACCCTGCCCGTAAGCGACCGTATCCCGGAGCGACTTTCCTGCCTCCCGGACAATTAGTCCGTCCGGAGCATAGGCGGTTTTTCCGACCGTAATGCCTTCCCTGTTGAGCTCTTCTATAACCCCTTCCCTGCGCATATGCAAACGGTTAGCACGCAACACCGTGGAGGCAACGGTATTATTGGCCTGACAGAGGGAAAGTGTTTCTTCCTCTCCCCATAGCCGGACCCATCTGTCGACCATCCAGGTGGGGTGAGAGTGGAGGATAGACACATAGCTTCGGAATTCTTGACGGCGTTCAGGGAAAGGCAGTTCTTCCTTGCGACGCAGTACGTTTCTGAGGATGGCATTGGTGAGGGAAACCTTTCCGGGATCGGCGATTTTGGTCAATTCGACGGCCTCATTGACGATGGCATGATCCGGAATTTTGTCGGTAAAGAAAATCTGATACAGTGCCGTTCTGAGGATATTCCGCAGGCCCGTATCGTTGGCAGTAAGATCTTTTTGCAGAAACTGGGCGAGGACCCAGTCCACAAACCCTCTCATCCTCAGGGTTCCATAAACCAACTCCGTGAGCAGGCCTCTGTCCCGGATATGGTCAAGAAGATCCGTTGTAAGATATTGATCGAGGAGTGGTTCGGCAAATGCCTTGCCATCCTCGACCCGGTTCAGGATCTCAATAGCAAGAGAACGGGGTGTTTTCCTTTTCATCTTTTATCCCAAACGGGCGTGAGACCCGATACGATAGCCTCGTAAAAAATCCTGTATACCCATCCTGTTTTTACCCTCCAACTGGACATCCTGGAGATAGACATAGCCGGTTCCCACCGCAACGGGGAGCCCACTCTTCGTTGCCGGCCCAATTGCTCCTGCCTTTTCTGTTACCGCTCCCGGTTCCGCGCTAGCCATGAAGATTCTAAAAACCTTCCCGTCCAGGTATGTATACGCCCCGGGCACTGCAGACAAGCCACGGATAAGATTGACGATATCGACGGCGTCCTTGCCCCAGTCAATCAGACCGTCTTCTTTCTTCAGACGGGGGGCGTAAGTGGCCTGCTGGTGGTCCTGGGGCCTCCGGGTTGCCGTATCCTGCTCGATTTGGCTGATCGTTTCTAAAAGGAGACTTGCCCCCATCCCGGCCAGGCGGTCATGAAGACGATCGCAGGTTTCTTCTTCCTCCAAAGGCGTTTCTTTCTGGAGAAGAATGTCTCCCGTATCGACGCCTTCGTCCATCATCATGATCGTTACCCCGGTTGTCTTTTCGCCGCGAATCAGGGTCCAGTTGAGGGGCGCCGCACCCCGGTATTTGGGGAGCAGGGAAGGATGGACGTTAATGCAGCCCAGTTTCGGACGTTCAAGAATCTCCTCGGGCAAGATCTGGCCAAAGGCGGCAACGACGACCAGATCGGGATTCAGACCTCGGAAGATCTGCAGGAAGGTGTCGTCTCTTACCCGCTCCGGCTGTAGGACCAGCAGGCCATTTTCTTCCGCC
Organism: uncultured delta proteobacterium; assembly: GCA_903885795.1. GTDB lineage: Bacteria > Desulfobacterota > Syntrophia > Syntrophales > UBA8958 > UBA8958. The sequence continues at coordinate 71,048 of CAISJV010000082.1, forward strand.
AGTTCTTTCACCGGCGAAGATTGGAGACGCCGACCCCGTCCCTTGGGTTTGTCCGGCTGGGTCACCACCCCGACGACAGGATACCCGGCATTAATGATCGTTTCCAGCGAGGGAACGGCAAATTCCGGCGTCCCCATAAACAGCAGCCTTGGTTTGGGCATGGTGCATGAACCTCCCCGGCACGTGATTGACTTTAATACATATCCGCAAATTCTCTGAAAAGGAAATAAAAATATTGCCTTCCATTATTGATTAATCTGTAAAATAGTCCATTAATTGGCTATAATTAACGACTTCGTAAAATGATCCACAGGCAAGGCGCGCCAAGTGATTGCCATGGCGGCGTGCACCGGCATGGACTCATTGTTTTCTAAAAAGCGCCCCATCACCCTGCTTGGGCAGGTCTCCGGAATGCGCTCCCGGAGCCTGCGGCCTGAGGCGCACTCGGCGTATGCCGCAGGGACGAAAGATGCAGCGCAACGCAGCATCCGGACTTTCTACGAAGCCGCCATTGTTACATGAAGTGGACGGGATCAACATCCACCTTGATCTGCACGCCCGGTGCGTGAAATCCCGACAGGATATCCCGCGCCAGGGCGTGCAGAAAACGGCTGTCATCCCCTTTCAAAAGGAGTTGCCAGCGGTAGCGGCCCCGCAGCCGGAATAGGGGGGCTTCCGCCGGCCCGACGATTTCCGCCTTTCCCCTCACCCTGGCCAGCATGAGAAGCTCCCGCGCTTTTTCCGCAAGCCTGTTGATTCCCTCCTCCCCCTTGGCTTGATGGATACAAGACAGACGTAAATGAATCAGCCTTGAAAAGGGGGGGTAGAACAAGGATTCGCGCAGGGATATTTCTTCTTCGTAAAAGCCGTCATAGTCATGGTTTTTGGCCTTCTGGATGGCGTAGTGGTTGGGATTGAAGGTTTGAATTATCACCTTTCCCGGGAAATCACCTCTACCTCCCCGGCCGGAAACCTGGGTGAGGAGCTGGAAGGTGCGCTCGGCAGCGCGGAAATCGGGAAGGTTAAGGGACGTATCCGCCAGAATCACACCCACCAGGGTGACATTTGGAAAGTCATGCCCCTTGGAAATCATCTGGGTCCCCACGAGAATATCGATCCGGTCCTGGCCGAGGGCGTTGAGTAACTCCTCGTGAGCCCCTTTCCGCTCCATGGTGTCGCTGTCCATACGCCTGATCCGGGCAGCGGGAAAACGGGCAATTATCTCTTCCTCCAGCAGCTCCGTTCCCATGCCGTAGGCGCCTATATTTGCACTGCTGCACCGGGAACAAACCAATTCGCCCGCAAGGGTATAATCACAGTAGTGGCATTTCCAGACCCCTTCCTGGGCGTGCTGAATCAGGGATACCTCGCAATTCCGGCACTTCAAGGGATGGCCGCAGTCCCGGCAGATCTGGAAGGTGTGATAGCCGCGCCGGTTGAGGAGGAGCATGACCTGCTGCTTCCGGTCCAGGGTTTCCCGAATGGCGGCGGTGAGGCGCCGGGAAAAGATGGTAAAGGTATTCTTGCCTTGCAGGGCCTTTTCCATTTTCATATCGACAATCTCCACGCGAGGCAAGGGTCTGTCGGCAATCCGGCCAGGCATGGTCAGACAGGAGAATTTTCCGGTCCGGGCATTGAAACAGGTTTGCACCGCCGGCGTCGCCGATCCCAGGACAACCGTTGCCCCGTGCAGACGTCCCTTGACAATCGCCAGATCCCGGGCGCTGTATGGCAGCCGGTCATCCTGTTTATAGGAGGCGTCGTGTTCCTCATCGACAATGATCAACTTCAGATCCCGGACTGGCGCAAAGAGGGCAGAGCGCACCCCCACGGCCATGTGTATTTCACCTCGTCGCAGGCGCTGCCACTGGTCATAACGGACGGCGCGGGAGACGCCGCTGTGGAGAACGGCAATGTTTTCATTCCCGAATCTCTCTTTGAGACGCGTGAGGAGTTGGGGGGTCAGGGCAATTTCCGGAACGAGATAGATAATCCCTCCCTGACGGCGTCGGACCTCCTCCATAGCCTGGAAATAGACTTCGGTTTTACCGCTCCCTGTCACGCCCTGCAGAAGAAAGGTGTTGAATTGACCGGACTGGAGGTTGCAGAGGATCTCCTTTAATACCGCTTCCTGGGAGGGATTCGCGGTTGGTCTTCCTGAAGGTTCCCCAATAGTGAGAAAAGGCGGTAAAGAGTGGAATACGCCCCTTTCCGTGATACAGGCGAGCCCTTTTTTTTCGAGGGTGGTAAGGGTGGAACGGACGTTTCCCAACCTTTGGCAGAGGTCGGCAACGGATATCGAGGCCTCTTCCTGAAGGATTTTCAGCACGAGGCTTTGTTTTTTCGTTAATTTTTCGGTGGTTGACGATGCGTTACAACTGGCTGCAGCTACCTTTTCCGTCCTGGTGCGACGGTCCTTCCCCCCCGGCAGGATTTCTCCCAGGACCTTTCCCAGGGGATAGAGATAATAATCCGCTGTCCAACTGTAAAAGGCGAGGTCTCGGTCGTCAAACAACGGCTCCTCATCCAGGATCTCAATAATCTCCTTGGGATTTTCAATATCCGTTGCGGTTGTGATCCCGACGATGCATCCTGCCTCCCGCTTGTTGCCAAAGGGGACAAGTACCCGTTTACCCACAACTATATCCTTCTCCATCCCCGTGGGGACGATATAATCAAAGGATTGATCTTTGGGGATAGGGATGGCAACCTTCACAAACATGGCGGCTCAATCCTTCTCAGGGGGAGGGACAGAGTGGGAGCGGGGCAATAAAGCTATCTATTGGCGCTGTAATAGACATTACCTCAATATATATCAGGAAGTTAATTATTTAGACGCAAGGATGGAGAGCGGGGGAAAGTGTGAAGGCTATTCGCCCTTCATTTTTTCGAGCTTCTCCTGTTTGGTCTTGCATTCGATGCACTCAGTGGTCACGGGCCTGGCCATGAGCCTTTTCTCTGAGATGTCTCCACCGCAGCCGTTGCAAACGCCATAGGCGCCATCGTCGATGCGCTGAATGGCTTCCCGCATCTTGGCGATGAGCTTTCTTTCCCGGTCTCTGATCCGGAGTTCGAAATTACGGTCTGATTCCAGGGACGCCCGATCATTGGGATCGGGATAGTTCTCCTTGCCGTTGGTCATCTCCGACACGGTTTTTTCCGCATCCAACAGCAACTCGCTTATCTTCTGATTTAGCATGAATCTGAAAAACTGAAGTTTATCGGGCTTCAAGGGCATTTCACCACCTTATACTTCATACTTGTACTATGCCATTCGGGAAAAAGGACATACACGATCCGCAGGTGTTTGTAAAGAAAAAAATGAACTGCGAATTGACTCAAATTAAATCTTACCCAAGGAGGTGAATAAAAAGGATCGTTGACTCATAATTCGATATTACCGAATCCCGACTATTTGATGGAGGGTTGAATATGAGTCCGCAATCGAAGAAAGAATACACGGAAGCCAC
>CAISJV010000083.1 GCA_903885795.1 uncultured delta proteobacterium
AACCCTTTCCTGCTAAAAAAGGCTATGGAAAAGAAACTTAAAACGATCTTCTCCTACATCAAACCATGGTAACATTATTTATGAGGCAACGTTACCTCTTATCTCTCTTCCTTGGGTAAGATTTTAATATGAGTCAACGGGTGAATATTGAGGAAGAGCCAGCAGATAGAACTTCCTGTTATCCCAAACGATGCTGGCCTCCGGGAATGATCGTCGCATTGTCTCAACATGGCCCTTCCCTTCCGTGACGGCAAACGAATTTGTCCGTGCCGTAGTAGCCCCCGCGCCACCTTTCACGGACCGGACAAATTCTTCTTCCGTGGGAAAACGCCGCTCCCGTTCCTGCGGGTCAATCCGATCGGCCCCGAATTTTAGCTCTCCCAGATCTTCCACAATGGACGTGCTCCGCCCTGTATAGAAATCAATCCCGTACATGTTGCTGCGATACTGATAAACTACGGCGTCCGCCGGGACGTTGACCCTGATCGCCCGTACCACATCCAGTGCTGATTTGCCCGGCGTCAGGTAATGGGACAGGGGAAAAAGGAGGCTGACAAGATAAATGGCAAAAAGGATATAAACAGAAGCAAACCAGCATGTATTTGCCCTTTTGCGCAATATTTCCGGGATAAAGAGAATCGCCACCGCCTCAATCAAAGGTATGCCAAGCCATAGCCAACTCCCGCCGGGAGGGCCGATCTCCTGGTATTCCCTGACAAACAGGGGCACAAACATCAACCCTCCCAGGGCCAGCGACTGCACGACGGCAGGGGCCAGGGTCCAGAGAGCCGTTTTATCACCTTCTTCGCAGGCGACATAGCCGGGGGGACAGATGGCAAATCTATCCCCCCCTTGATCTTCATAGCTCGCAAATACCCGCCCAATGAGTACGGCAAGGGGTAACATGACCGGGGCAATGTAGGAGGCCAATTTTGAGGAAGAAAGGGAGAAGAAGAGAAAGATGAAACAGATCCAGACGGCAAAAAGGCGGATTTCCTCTCTGTTGAATACTTTAATATTCCTCCGGTGCAAGCCCATAAGCGCCTGGCTAAGGTAGGCCCACCACGGGGTAATCCCGAATAGCACCACGGGCAGATAGTACCAGAAGGGCTCGACGCGCTCATGGATCTTTGTCGTATAGCGGAGAAAATGTTCATGGATGAAAAAGAACCAGAAGAAATCGGGATTGGCCCTTTGTACCATAAAGAGCCAGGTACCGACGGGAAAAGCAAATAATAAGATCCCCACGGGAGTGAAGATTCTCAGAATGTCTCGCAAGCGCCGTGACCAGAGGAGCCACAGGACGATTACCGCCGGGGGAAGGACAACGCCGATCACCCCTTTCGTCAGAAAGGCAAGAGCGGAGAATCCGTAGAATCCATAGAGCCATTTTTTACCAGCCATACCGGGAGATTGGAAGAACCGGAAGCCACACCAGATGGCCAGACAAAGAAACAACGTCAGGGGCATATCGAGGATATTAATTCTGCCCAGGGCAAAAAGCAGGAGGCTCACGGACAGGACGGCGGCGCTGTAAATGCCAGTCTTCCGGTCATAAAAATAGAGCCCCATATTATAGACGAGAAGAATACAACCCCAAGCGCTAAGACCGGCAAAGAGGCGGGCGGCAAAGGCATTCTCCCCAAATGTCTTGAAGAACAAGGCCGTGGCCCAGTAGGCTAAGGGGGGTTTCTCAAGATAGGCCACTCCCTTGAGGTGGGGAGTGATGTAATCCCCCGCTTGATTCATGTATTGGGGAATCAAGGCATAACGAGCCTCATCCGGCTCCATCAGGGGCATAACGGGTATAACCAACACATACAACACCAGGGGAACCAGGAACAGCACAAAAAAAGGGCTCAGCAGCAACGCCATCCATTTCCCAAGCAGGACGGCCGTTGGGGTGGGAGTGCTGTGATCTTGAGCATTAGGAGCTTCGTCAATACTGTTCATCATTACTTATTTGTCCGCCTCCTGAAGACAGGCCTTTACCTTTCCGTAAACCTCCTCGACTGAGATGGACTGCATACAGAGGTTATTCCGGCAGGGGGAGAAGCGATGGTTAAAGACGTTGACGCAGGGACTACAGGCCAGTTGGGGGTGGATCGCCTGAAAACGTCCGCCGATGGCGCCGAAGAGGGCCGGGGTCTCGGGACCGTACATGACGATACTGTTAATGGCGGTTAGGGAAGCGAAATGACCGGGACCGCTGTCGTTGGTCACGAGGATATCAGCCAGGGAATAGAGGACGAGGAGTTCCCGGAGCGTCGTCTTGCCGGCCAAAGAGGCGACCCTTGGCGAACCGATCTGACGGCTGACTTCCTCGGCCGAAACCCGCTCCGACGGCGCCCCCGTAATCACCAGCGTTACCTCGGGATGGCTCGCCAGGATCATCTTTCCCAAGGCGACAAAACGCTCGGTCGGCCACTTGCGCAGGGGGAGCATATCACTGGCGTTGGGATTCAAAAGCACAATCGGGCCGTTTTCCTGTCCCTTGAATTCATCTTTCAACAGTTCCCGAACCCTCTTTATCTCTCGCTCCTGAGGTGTAAATACGGGTAATGTTTCGCTAAAGGCACCAATATCAAGCTTCAGTAAGGGAATATCTTCGGGATTGACCTTCAGGGCCTCCACGAGGAGATGATAGAATTTGGCAGTGTGGAGATAAGGGTTGTACTGGACACGGTGGGTCAGCAAATCACCCCGGTAAGGGGCTTCACTCGTAAAGCGGTGAAGACCTACCCGGCGGTGCGCCCCCGTAAGAAAGGAGAGGATCGCCGAGGCCCGGGCAAAAAACTCCATGTCTACCGTAGCGTCGATCCGCAGGCGCCAGACCTGCTCCAGCATATGCCAGACATCCCAGAGAAAAACCCCGAAGGTCTGATGGCGGATGGGAAAGACATTCTCCGGGGGAACCAGTTCCAGGATATCAAGGATCGGGCGGTTTTCTTCAAAGACGCAGAAATAGACATTCTCCCGCCCCACCATCTTTATGGCCCGTTCCAGGGCGCTGTAGGCAAGGACCGTCGCCCCCTGCTCGATGAGCTTGAGAAAGAGTATCTTTTTAACCGGATCCGGATCTCCGGCGTCGCTATTGATGGCATCCTGTATCCTCCGCACTCCCGTCAGGATAAAGCAGGCCAGCCGTCCCATCCAGATATCAATGATCCTGATCGTTTCCGGTTTCAATTTCTTTCCCCTGGATGGTAAATGGATCTGGTCATATTATATGATTCCTTTCTCCTCATAAATTTCTGGCAAAAGTTACACCGCACTAACCAGAAATCAGCGCTGGTGTCAAACAGGGAATAAATTTTGTACAGGTTATGATCCAGTCCTCCTTGATGAATTCCAGAAGCTGCTTCGCGAAGTCGGATACAATGACGATGCCCTCGAAATTGGGTGGGCAGAGAATTTTTTGCATGAGCAGGCCATCGCCGTCGAACCAACGTGGCATGGGTCCGCCAAAAAAGTAACCCCTGTACCGAAGGATGTCCACGGCCGCGCCGACCCAGGGCTCAGTCAAATTCAGACAGACCTGAAAGACGACGGCCTTTTTTGTAAGCCCCTCGCCCTCCAGAACGGAAAGGCGATCCTGGAAATCACTTCCGAGCTCAGGAACAACAATCCGGGCTACCCGTGCAAAATCAAAGACCGTCAAGTCGGCCCTGGTTGGCTTGGCGGCGGGTATTTCTCCCTCGGATACTACCAAGTCACGGGCATCATCGAGACGAGCGTAAATTCCCCGTAGTTTCTGTTCATAGACCGAAGGCAGGAAGATCCGGTGTGGCTTCGGTTTGTAGCAGCGGAAGGCATTCAAGGTCGCCACCCTGCCGGCAGCGCTTTTTCCTGGGTGTAGGCCTCGGCAGGCATCAAGGCCACCTCGATGGCCGTCTCCACAAAATTGAAGTTTTCGATCACCTTTTGCATGTATGGGTGATTGCATACCGCCTCACCGAATAGTTCCTCGATATGTGGATTCTGGGGGACAAACTCATTATACAGAAAACCCAGAAGTCTCTTGTTGGCCCCCGAATTGCGATATTCTTTCCGGACCAGACCGACGCCGGTCTCATAAAGGGATTTACAGGGCGCCGAGTGATAGAGGTGGGTCACACCGATAACCTCTCCGTACGCAGTGCGGGCGCAGATGGAGTAGTACCTGCCTTCCTCGTTGGCGGCAATGATTTCCACCGGATCGTAGAACAACCTGATTGGGTAGCCTTCGCCGTAAACAGCACGGAAGAGCTGGACGATACCATCAGCATCCTCAGGTCGAAAACTACCCACAGTGAAGAGTTTTTGTTCCTGAGCTATCGGTTTATCGTCAGCGCTTTTCATAAAGCAAGTCCTCCTTGTTGCGGGTCAATTTTTAAAATAATTATGAACACAGCGGAAAGTATAACAAATCCTGATGCAACATAAAACAGGACGTCAAATCCCGCTCCGAACGCGATGATCATACCCCCGATGTAGGGCACGACAAAATATGCCACATCCATGGTGAAGAGGGTCATGTTGGTGTTGATCCCCCTCAGCGAAGGTGGTGAGGCCGAGAAAAGCATGGCATTCAAAAGGGGCAGGATCACTCCCATACATAATCCGTAGAGGGCTGCCAGCAGGTAGAAAGCAGCAGGGAATGCGGCAAGGGGAAGCAGAATCAGGCACGGAATCAACAGCATCAGCGCCTTTTTCAGGGTGGTAAGCTTATTAGTCCTGTCAAATAGGGCGGCTCCCAAGGCACGCACCGAAATCATCGCTGCCATGGATATGGTGAAAAAGAGGCCGACGTCGCCGGCATGGATTTGCAGGGAAAGATCCTTCATGAAATAAAATAAAGTCGCATGAGCAAGATAGATCAAAAAGATGGCCCCAAGCAAAATGATCACGGATCGCAACCGCAGATTCTCCCCTATTTCAGAAAAAGTCGGGCGTCGCAGCAAGACGCCGTCCATGCCACGCAGAGCTTTACCAAGGCGACCCCACAAGGCAGTCAGGAGGAAAATGGCTACCACGGAAAAGACCGAAACGGCGGCATAGATATCGGCCTCATTGCGGACGTAGGGAAGCAAAGCCTCGGATAGAGGTGGGATAACGGCGTAGGGGATCATTGTCGCGATGCTGATGGCGCTGAACCCCTGGCCGCTCTTATCTCCGGGGATAAAGTTCACAACGAGAGCGATCAAAGCCGATGTGAGAAGAACAAACACCGCACCGTGGAAGATGCGCAACACAATCATCGCCGGAACTGACGTCACCAATTGGTAGGTGCAGGAAGCCACAATAAGCAGGATGAGCGAGACCATGATGACTGAAAAAGCATTTCGCACGTGCAACCAGGGAAGGACGATCAAACGTAGGATAAAGGCCGACATGGGTTCCAGTCCGACGAGAAAACCCCGCCATTCGATGGGAATCCCGATGGTTCCCAGGTAATGATAAAAGCTGTAAAAGACACTGACATTGCCGAAAGCCACGGCAATGATCAGACACAGGGCAACGAACTCAAAAGACCATAGTTTGCGGGAGTTGGACAGGTTGTCCACGGTCATCACCTTTCAGGCCAGGATATTTTTCAAGGCGGCTACAAAGGCCTCCATCGCCTCCATCCGGGCCATGGTAACCCGGATGTGATTCGGATAGCGGAAGCCGGTCATGGGTCTGATCATTATTCCCTCGTGCATGAGTTTCCGATAGGCGAGGGTATCGCTCCCCGTCAGTTTCACAATCAAATAATTTCCTTCGCCGACGATGACGGGCAGACCCATGACCGCCATCTCTGCGCATAAAAAGGCCTTGCCCTCCCTTACCAGCTCCCGTGTGCGCCGGATATGGCCTGTTTCATCTCGGAGACAGGCCAGGGCGGCCTCTTGGGCTATGCCGTTGACGGAATAGACGATACAGGTACGGCGGATCATGTCGACGACTTTCAGATCGCCGACCAGGTAGCCGATGCGCAGCCCCGCGATTCCGTACATCTTGGAGAAGGTGCGGAAAACGATAAGGTTTGGATAGTCGTTTATCAAGGATATCCCGTCGGGAAAATCGTCCGCCTCCACGAATTCGTAATAGGCCTCATCGATGACAACGATTTGCTTTCCTCCTACCTCTTCGAGAAAGGCTCTCAGAGTGTCTCGGGACCAGTATGTTCCCGTCGGATTGTTAGGGTTGCACAGAAATATTACTTTCGTGGCGGCATCGATGCCTTCGAGCATTGCCTCATCGTCGAATCGTTCCTCCTTCAGGGGAATCACCCGGGCTTCGATCCCGGAGAATACTGCCACCCATTCATAAACTGCGAAGGTCTTGTCTGCCGTGATGATGTTGTCGCCCTGACTACAAAAGGCCTTTATCACAAAGGCGATGACTTCATTGGCGCCATTGCCCACGAGGACCTGATCGGGATCGATGCCATGGCAGGCGGCAATTTCCTGGCGCAGATAGTACGAGTCCCCGCTGGGGTAGACGGCGCCCCGGGGGGGAGGAAAACGTCGGATAACCTCTTGGGCGCCGGGGGGCGGTCCAAGGGGATTTTCATTGTTGTTCAGACGGTAAAGGTGATCGCACCCGTAAAGCTTTTGCAGCTCCTGATCGGGTTTGCTGGGTATATAGGGCTCGAATTCCCGCACATAGGCGGGAACGAGGAGGTCAAGGTTCGGTTCGATCATACTGAAAAATCAACAGGTCGGCTTGACCGGCAAAGGGGATGATCAAGACAGGACGGAAATGGTTGGCCAGAAGGACGGCCATCAGCGATGCGTGCCAGGAGACTCCCAGGTCGAGGTTAAAGAAGATGCTATTGATAACTTCTTCCTCAAGAAAAAGGAGGTGTTTCTTGACGTTGGCGTCATAATCAACCCCCGGCCAGAGGGGACGCAGGATCGCCACCGATCCTTCCCGGTGCACCTCGGTTGCAAATATCGAGGCCCCGGCCTTCATCTCTCCCTGATCACGAACCTCCCTGATCTCCCGCGCAAGAAAGAGACGACTGTATTCCCGCTGCAGATAGTCTTTCAGGCTCGTATCCGTGAAGACCAGGCAACCGGGATCTTCATGGAGAAGTCGGTAAAATGCCTGTCCTGCAATGGTTTTTCCGTCATGACGGTAATGGTTCATCAATCCCAAAAGTTCGAACTGCGATTGGACGGATGAAGGCATCCCCGTAAGGCTGACCAGACCGATGGCCTTGGATCGTACTGTCCTGGCGATGCATGCATCGAGGAGCAGGCCAGCGATCTCACCTTCCCGGTCCTGTTGAAATACATGGGGGCCAAACATCTCCACGATCCGGGTCGTCAGAAAACGAAAAAGTACTCCACCGGCTAATTCCCCTTTGGCATCGACAGCCGTCACGACCTGGCAGTTACCGGCGGCGACCATGTCTGCCACTTGACCAGGATAATTGAAAAATATCGGCCGTATCGGATCAGGAGATCCCTGAGCTACACGGGTCACATACTGCTTCACCCCTTCCGTGTCCGGCGTTTCCACCATGAGGGCGCCCGTAACATCGATCGGCACTACATATGTCTTCGGCGCCGGAGGATAGTGCTTGTCATTTTCGATGGCCAGGCAGATGCAGTTTTGTCTTTCCGCAACGATGTTCAGGCGATTAATCGTACGGGAGGCAATCGCCAGGCCCATTTCCGCCATATCGTCTTCGTTCTCACAGTCAACGGATGCAGCGATGTTGAGGGCCCCCATGTTGAGTGTTGATACGGAAAAGCGGAATTCTACTCGGACATAGGATAATCGGTTTATACAACGGATGTCGAGAATCCCTCCTCGACAGACGTGGCTTCCGAGGTAGGAAAATATTTCTTCCGTTGCCAGGCTGAGTTTTAGGGACTCCTCTTTGCCAAGCCCAAAGGCCTTGGCCGCTGTTTCTACACAGTGGGTAGCGATTTGCAGAAAGGACATCTGGGCCGTCAATTGAAGGGAAACTATTCGATCATGATCCTGGCTCATTTCATTCCTCAAGGTTTTGCGCGCCTTGAATTGGCGTTCACTACAACTCCGCCTATATTTTGACGGACTCGCGGAAAGTAACATTCCCCCTTCCCTCCGGTGGAAAAGCTGGAGTGGGGATGTTGATGAATCTACCGTTAAGAGACCTTTCTGTCAAAGGATTTTGTTTGTTACCGGCTTTACTATTTCGCTCTTTCATAATCCTCCATAGTATCCAGGTCGATAAGGATACCGGGGTCATCGCAGGGCACGTCCAGAGATGTCGCCCTATAGCGGGAAAGAAGCGTCCGCAGTCCGCCCGGCTCTGCAAAGGCGAGAATTGAAGGAATCAGGGTCGCCGCGATAAGCGGCGGATGACCGCGCCTCTGCCCATAGCATGGATGGTAAACGTCCATCTTAGCTTCCCGATAGGCAGCGACCAGATTCTTCAGGGTAGCGGGGTTGACCAGTGGCATATCGACAGGAATAAGAAAAAAAGCCTGACAATCCTCTGTGAGGTTCCTTACCCCAACTTGAACTGAGGAAAGCATCCCCTGGTCATAATGCTCGTTGATCAGCCAGCGTACGCCTTGATTTTTCAGGAGGGGAATGATTTTCTCCGCCTGATACCCCACAACAACGAGGAGATCAAAAATGCCTGCCTCCCGTAAAAGACTGATTACCTGCTCTATCATCAATCTCCCCCTCATTGTCAACAGGGGCTTGAAAGCCCCCATGCGCGAGGAAAGACCGCCTGCAAGAATCAATGCGGCGATCTTGTCATCAGATTTCATCAAAATATGTCCTTGTAATCTTAATACCTCAACTTTCGCAGGAGCGAAAAACTTGTAATGTAGTGTAATTATTATTGTTATAGCGTCACTATGAGTGATATATTAGTTTTGTTCCCCAACAAAAGCCAAACAACGCACGAGGTGACGCTATGAGCCAGCATATATCAGACATCGATTACTGTGAAAACCAGATTCATCAGTTCTATCTCAATCAAAATATTGGCAGCCTGTTAAAGCGAAGCAATATCAGCAAGGAGAAAGGTATTTCTTCTGTTGCTGTGTTCCGCGTTATGTTCACACTGGTTTTTGCCGGGAAGGCATCTGCAAGGCACCCGATGTCCTGGTCGAGATGGTAGCCGAAGCCAAGGCAAGTGGGATTCAAGCCAGTCACCTTTTGTTTGGCAGCTGGTTTGCCTATCCCGTAACCATGAGGAACTTGCTTGCCAAGGGGATGCAAACCCTCTGCATGCTCAAGGTCACGGAAAAGATCTTCTATCACTACCAAGGGGATGATCTCCATTTGGCGGCCATCTACAGGAAGATCCGTAAGCGTCGCGGCCGCGCAAAGATTCTCGCTTCGGTCATGGTCGAGATCGGTAAAAACGACAAGGGCCTCCCAGTTCCGGCAAAGATCGTGTTCGTCCAGGGCATGCGCACCAAAAAATGGCTGGCCCTGCTGTCAACCGATACAGCCTTGGGCAACGAGGAGATCGTCATGACCTATAAGCGCAGATGGGACATCGAGGTGTTCTTCAAGATGGCCAAGTCGTTTCTCAATCTTGCCAAAGAGTACCAGGGGCAGTCCTATGACGCTCTTGTCGCACATGCCATCATGGTGTGCTGCCGGTATGTTATGCTGGCCCTCGCCAAGAGGACAAACCAGGCCCCCCGAACACTTGGAACTCTGTTTCATGCCTGTTGCGAAGAACTTCAGCAGGCAACCTTTGCTGAAGCACTGTCCCTTGTTCTGACTATTTTGAAACAGACCTTGGGCAACGCCCCGGAAATGAACAGGGAGATAATCCGATCCTTAATCGATCGGTTTCTCAGGGAATTACCACCAATTTACGGGACACGGTGGCTACTTGCTTGGCTAAATAGTGCCGTTTTTTGTTAAAGATCGCATAGTTATAAGCTATCTAGCATGTGCGAAAGTTGAGTATGTCAAATGAAAACAGGCCATATTTTAACTTAGAGCATGTCCGAACTAACGTTCCCTGAGATTACGCTCATATTTATGGACAAGCTCTTGCCCCTGCCCGCAGGGCAATCAGCTCCGCCGCAATGCTGACGGCGATCTCTGCTGGCGTTTGTGCACCGATGGCAATCCCGATAGGACAGTGGACTCGGGACAGGTCTTCCGGGGAAAACCCATCCCCACGCAGGGATTGGTAGATGGCGTCCCGCTTTCTCCGACTGCCGATCATCCCTATGTAACCCGCGCCGGTGCACATCGCCTGTGCCAATACATTCCGGTCGTGCTCATGTCCCCTGGTAACAATGACAATGCAACAATCTCCGTCAATCTCCATACCCTGGAAACATCCCTGAAAAGATTCCCGTGAAATCACGAGCTCTTCAGCGGTGGGGAAACGATCGCAGCCGGTAAATTCACGGCGGTCGTCAATTACCGCGGTTCTGAGACCGAGGAAATGGCATAACGTAGCCAGTTCCTGGGCTACATGGCCCGCACCGGCGATAATGACCCGACCCGGCAGGGCAACTGGCTGGAACAGATAACGGACGCCGCCGCTTGCGATCAGCACCGCCTCAGCGCGGCGGCGTTCCTGTTTCATGATGTCCAGAGTCAGGTTGGTCATGTCCAGGGAACCGGCATCAAGGTTGTCATCATCCATCATGCCCAGGCCGGCGTGCACCAATAATCTGTCAACCGGCAGCGCCAATTCGGGAGCACCGGAGCCGGAAGTATTAGTCTGGACACAATATATGTTAAAATCATCATTCCCGTGAAGACAGGAAAGCGACGATTCATGTTCATCATCAAGAATTTGATTGGATGCCGGAGTAATAACTACTCCCTCTGATTGTTCGGGACGGATTGAGCGGATCAGCCAGACACTGTGTCCCTTCTCCTGAGCAGCAACAATTTTCTCGAAGATCAACAAGACCCCGGGGTCCTTTCCCTCCAGGACATCAACGAGCACCTCCATCCGCCCCCCGCAAAGCATCCCAGCAGCGGCGACTTCTTTTGCGGTGAGAGAGAATGTAAGGCAAACGGGACGGGCAGTGCGCAGAACCTCCTGCGCCACGGCCAGGACCTGCGCCTCAAGGAGACCTCCCCCGACAGTTCCCATACTTTCACCGCTGTCTTTAACTGCCATGGAGGCGCCCGCTTCACGGGGCCCCGATCCCGACCGGACTACCACCGTAGCCAGGACCAACCGCTGCCTTCGCGCCAGGCAGTCCAAAATATTCCGGTAAAGTTCTTTACTCATTGAAACACCGATGCCCCTGTGATATGTTTTTCTCACTTCCCACATAACACGGAGTCGTATGAAAGTCATCATCCGGATAAAGAGGATACAAACGGGGTGAATGCCTACATTCCCGAAATCGGCAAGCCCGTTCCCCGGGCGGACGCAGTAGCCAAAGCCACAGGCGCGGAAAAATACGCCGTCGACCACTACGGAGACAACATCGTCTGGGCCGGGGTCCGGCGGGCGGGCGTCGCCCACGGCCGGATTCGCCATCTCGATACATCCGTAGCGTCGCTTCTCCCCGGTGTGATCGCCGTGCTGACGGGCCGGGACGTCCCGGGAACGAACCGCCAGGGGATCATCCACAAGGATCAACCTGTTCTTGCCGACGAGAAGGTCCGCCACTGCGGTGATGCCGTTGCCCTAGTGGTGGCGGAAGACCGGGCGACACTGCAAAAGGCCCTGTCCCTCATCCGTGTCGAAATCGACCCCCTTCCGGGAGTTTTTACGGTTGACGACGCCTTGCGACCTGACGCCCCGCTGGTCCATGAGGATCATCCACAGGGCAACGTCCTCCTGAAAGCAACGATCCACTCCGGTGATGGTCAGGTTGCCCTGGAGGGGTGTGACATCATACTGGAAGAGACCTTCCATGTCCCCGTTCAATCCCACGCCTTTATTGAGACGGAAAATGGTGTCGCCTGGCAGGAAAGGGGCGGCAAGGTTGCCCTTGTCGTCTCCACTCAGGCGCCCTTTCGCGATAAATGGGAGATCAGTCACGCCCTGGGTCTGCCCCTGGACCGGCTGCACATCATCGGCCCCTACCTTGGCGGGGCCTTCGGGGGCAAGGACGGCGCCACGGTCCAGTGTTTACTCGTTCTGGCCGCCCTCCACACCGGGGGACGACGTGTCAAAATGTGGTGGAACCGGGAGGAGAGCTTTATAGCCGGGTATAAACGTCATGCCGTCCGCATGCACTATCATCTCGGCGCCCGGACCGACGGGACGCTCCAGGCGCTCCACTGCCGCCTCTACTATGACACCGGGGCTTACGCCCACCTGGGCGGAGAAGTCATGGCCCTGGGCATGGAGCACGCCGGCGGGCCCTACCGCATCCCCCACACACTGATCGAAGGCTGGTGTGTTTATACTAACAATCCTATCGCCGGGGCCATGCGCGGTTTCGGCGTTGCCCAGGTCAGCTTCGCATTCGAGGGGATGATGGACCTCCTTGCTGTCAAACTGGGCATGGACCCCCTGGAGCTGCGCCTGAAAAACGCCCTCCTGCGGGGCGACCGAAACGCATCAGGAGTCACCCTTACCCAGTCCACGGGCATTGCAGACTGCCTGACCGCCGTTCAACATCATTCCCTCTGGCATGAACGTAAGGCCTGGAAAAAAGAGGCCCCTCCCTTCCACAAGCGGGGAGTGGGCATAGCCGCTGTGTTTAACGCCATGGGCTATGGCCGGGGGCTTCCCGATTCAGCGCTTGCCAAAGTGGAACTGACACCGGAGGGGCGCATCCGCGTTTACAGCGGCGTCTCCGACATGGGCCAGGGAAACACCACGGCCTTCGTTCAGATCGCCGGCCAGATCCTCTGCCAGGATCATACCGCCATCGAGCTAATCCAACCGGACACCGAGCGGACCCTCCCGTCGGGATCGGCGTCAGCCGGCCGGACCACCTACACCTACGGCAACGCCCTGATTAAGGCCTGCGAAGAACTGCGCCGGCGCCTAACCGGACGTGCGGCCCTTATGCTTCTGTCCGATACATTAGACGATCTGGAACTCCTGCCGGGACGGGTCAAGAACCTGGCAACGGGGCGGGAGATTCCCTTGACAGCCCTGGCAGCGATGATGTCGCCAGAGGACCGGGTCTGCATCAGCCAGTTTCTCATGCCTGTGGTCCGAGACAAGCTGGATACGGGCAAGGAGTTTGTCATCGGCTTTCCTCATCTCCTTTTTTCTTACGCTGCCCATCTGGTCTGCATCGAGGTAGATGAGCTTACCGGGGTCATTGATATCAAGGCATACCTGGCGGCGACGGAGGCGGGACGGGTCCTCAACCCACAGGCCTTTGAGCAGCAGGTTCAGGGCGCCATTGCCCAGGGAATTGGTTACGCCCTGAGCGAGGAGGTCCTCCTGCAGGAAGGTCGCATCGTGAACCCCGATTTCGCCACTTACATCATCCCCGGCGCCCTGGACATCCCGGAGATAGTCTCCCTGGCCGTGGAAACTTACGAACCCTCCGGCCCCTACGGCATGAAAGGCGTCGGAGAGGTAGGGATGAACGGACCGCTGCCTTCCATTGCCGGCGCCCTGGCCGACGCCAGCGGAATCCACATGACCCGATCGCCCCTGACAGCGGAGCGGGTCCTCGCGGCGCTGCAAAATCAACAGGAGCATCCATGACCATTCATTTCATTTTGAACGGTGAAAAGACAACACTGAATGTTACGCCGGACCGCCGGGCAGTAGACGTCCTGCGGGAAGATTGTGGACGGACGGGAACGAAGGAAGGATGCGGGGCCGGAGAATGCGGGGCCTGTACGATCCTTGTTGACGGCGAGAGCCGCTTGTCATGCCTCATGTTGGCGGCGCAACTGGAAGGCCGGAAGATCACCACCATCGAGGGGATGGCAGTAAGGGATAGCCTGCACCCCCTTCAGAATGCCTTCATCCGACACGGTGCTGTCCAGTGCGGGTTCTGCACACCTGGGATGATCCTAGCGGCTACCTCCCTTATGAACCACAATCCCCATCCCACCCGGGCGGACATCCGTGCGGGGTTGAGCGGTAACCTCTGCCGGTGCACGGGGTATCAGAAGATTGTGGACGCCGTCGAGGCAGCGGTCCGTCTGGAGGAAGAAAAATCATGACGCAAGTCTATCTCCCCCGCACGTTGACGGAGCTCTGGACGTATCTGGACGGGGAACCCGAGGCGCTTATCTACACCGGCGGCACGGACCTGCTCGTAAAAATGCCCGCCGAAAATGCTAACACCGCTCCTGCCCTTATCTGTCTGGAGCGCCTTGGGGAACTCCGGTGCATACGGGAGACCGCTGACAGCATCCTGATCGGCAGCACCACTACCCATGCGGAACTCCTCCGTCATCCTCTGATCTTAGCCCAACTGCCCGTCCTGGCCCAGGCCCTTCAGACCCTGGGGTCGCCCCTGATCCGCAACATGGGGACGATCGGCGGTAACATCTGTACCGCCTCACCCGCCGGCGACACCCTACCGCCCCTTTATATCCTAGAGGCAGAGGTGGAACTACACAGCCGCAAAGCCGTCCGCATCCTGCCGATCAGAGAGTTCATTAGCGGCCCCGGGAAAACTCAATTGCAAAAAGGTGAGATTCTGTCAGGGGTCGCAGTAAAAAAACCGGCTGATTATAACATCCATCACTTTGAAAAAGTCGGACAACGCAAGTCCATGGCCTGCGCCGTGGCAAGCATGGCCGCCCTGCTCCGGCTTTCGCCATCAGGGTTGATCGAGGCGGCGCGGCTGGCCTTGGGCAGCGTAGGACCGACCGTCGTGACCGCAACCGCTATCGATGAGTCACTGATCGGCAAAAAACTATCGTTAACAAGTCTTGCTGCAACCGCTGAAAGAATCAGACAGCTCGTAGCGCCCATCGACGATGTGCGGGCCTCAGCGGATTACCGCCGGACAGTTTCCGGCAACCTGCTGCTCCGTCTCCTTGACGCCCGAACGCAGTGATAGCATTCTTGCTTTCCGTAAACATTTGTGGCATGGAACTCTCAGGGAGGACATAAAAATGAAGATCATTCACTATGAGGAAGTTGAGGCAAGGCATTTTGAGAGTGAAGCCGCGAAAGCCATCTCCGGACGGGTTCTTATCGGCAAGGCCGATGGCGCTGACCATTTCTGCATGCGCCTCTTTGAATTTTCACCGGGGGGGTTTTCACCGAAACACGCCCACCCATGGGAACATGAAATATTCTTCCATGCCGGGCAGGGAGAGGTCTTCGCTCAAGGTAAATGGACGCCTGTCAAGGCCGGCTGCGCGGTTTTTGTTCCCCCCGGAACGGAGCACCAGGTAAGAAATACGGGAGAGGAGAAATTGATTATGCTCTGTCTCGTCCCGCCGGCGGCGCCGGAACTTTAATTTAATAATGGATACAGAGAGGAATTTTTTATGGCAGCGAAGAAATGGAATAACCCACCGGAAATGCAGATCGATCCCGGAAAATCCTATAACGTGACGATGGAGACCAGCCAGGGCGAAATAGAACTTGAACTTTCCCCCCAGTATGCCCCGAAAACCGTCAACAACTTCGTTTTTCTGATCCGGGAAGGTTACTATGACGGCGTAACCTTCCACCGGGTCATCAGTGACTTCGTCATCCAGGGCGGGGATCCGACGGGAACAGGAAGCGGCGGCCCAGGTTATAAGTTTGAGGATGAATTCCGGGGAAATCCCATGAAGCATGAGACTGGGTCTATTTCCATGGCCAACTCCGGACCGGGGACCAACGGCAGCCAATTTTTCATCACTCATTCGCCGCAACCCCATCTGGACGGTCATCATACCGTGTTCGGCAAGGTGGTGAAAGGGCAGGACGTAGTAAATGCCATCGCCAAGGGAGACTGGATGGAGAAGGTCACTGTCATCGAAAGCTAAAAGGGTTAGGAAAATGGGCACATTATTTGAAAATAGCGCCATCAACGGGCTAGAGTTAAAGAATCGCTTTGTCCGCTCGGCAACCTGGGAAGGCATGGCGGATCAGGATGGAAATGCAACACCGAAGCTGCTGGAAACCATGACTACCTTGGCTGCCGGCGGCGTCGGGCTGATCATCACAAGCCATGCTTTTGTCAGCCATGAGGGCCGGGCCACCCCCTGGCAACTTGCCATCGACAGGGACGAACGCATCGACGGGCTGCGGAAAATGACGGATGCAGTGCATGCCGCCGGAGGCAGGATTGCCGTGCAGCTTGCCCATGCCGGGGCCTTTGCCGCGGCTGCATTGAGCGGTATGCCCCGGCTGGTTGTTTCATCAGCGGAGAGTGCAGATACCTCACCACAAAAAGAAATGGACGGCAAGGATATCAAAGCAATCATTGAGGCCTATGCGGCCGCCGCTGTTCGGGCCAAAGCGGCCGGCTTTGACGGCCTGCAGATTCACTCCGCCCATGGTTATCTCCTCAGTCAGTTCCTCTCCCCGGCCTTCAATAAACGCCGGGACAAATACGGGGGAGATATTAAGAATCGCGTCCGTATCCACCGGGATATCTGCCACACTATCCGGGAAAGCGTGGGTAGACACGTCCCCATTCTGATCAAAATTAACGGCCAGGACTTCATAGAGAACGGTTTAACCACGAATGATTCCATAGCAGCGGCAAAACTGCTTGTTACAGCAGGCATTGACGCCGTGGAGCTGAGCGGCGGGACGATCGTGAGCGGCAAACTTTCTCCCAGCCGCTCACGGATCAATGCCCCGGATAAAGAGGCATATTTCCGGGAAGAGGCACAGGCCTTTAAAGAAACCTTAAGTGTTCCAGTGATCCTGGTAGGGGGCAACCGGTCTGTTGAGGTCGCCGATCAACTTATAAAAAGCGGTACTGCCGATTACATCTCCATGAGCCGCCCCTTCATCCGGGAACCGGAGCTGATCTGTCGCTGGCAGAAAGGCGACCGCCGCCCTGCGGCGTGCATATCGGACAACCTCTGCTTCGCCCCGGCGCTTGAGGGCCGCGGCGTTTATTGCGTCACCAGGGAGCGGGAATTGCAGAAACAATCAGCATGAAACCGGCAATTAAGCCGCTTAATGGGACAATGAGGCCCGGAATTTCTCCGTGGTCATGAGCTGCCAGTCTCCCCTTCCCCGCAATTCCAGGACCTTATCGTGATAGGCAAGAAGGCTTGGCCGGTGGCCGACGCTGACGTAAGTTGTTCCTGATCCCTGGAGCCGCCCGTAAAGCTGGGCCTCATTGTTCACGTCGAGGGCACTCGTCGCCTCGTCGAGAATAGCGTAGTGGGGACGGGTCAGGAGTAGTCGCGCAAAGGCCAGACGCTGCTGTTCCCCGAGGGACAGCAGGTGCCCCCAATCCAGCTCGGCGTCTAAACCTCCGACCCTTTCCGGCAGATCCGCCAGATTTACCTTTTCCAAAACATCCCTGAGCTCGTCGTCCGTCGCCTCCTGTTCCAGATGGGGATAGAGGAGTTGTTCCCGCAATGAGCCCAGTACCATATAGGGGCGCTGAGGCAGAAATAGCATCTCTTGTAACGGCGGGCGGGAAATACGCCCTTCCCCGGCGTTCCAAAGCCCGGCAATGGCACGCAGGACGGAACTCTTTCCGGCGCCGCTGGCCCCGGCGATGAGTAGTCCCTTTCCCGAGGGAACCTCCGCCGTCGCATCCCTGAGGAGCGTCTGCTGGTAATTTGGGGTCTGGAGGGTGACACGATCCAGAGCCAGTCGGGATTCTTCCCGGGACTCTATGACGGGGGCCTCGGTGGTTGCTTTTGCCATCGGTTGATCCAGGGCTGTGTCAAACGTCTCCAGACGGGTAATTCCGGCGGCAAAGTTACTGAGCTGTTCAAATTGGGAAACGATAATTGATAGCGCCCCCAGTACTTGCACAAAGGCGCTCTCTGCCTGGGTCACGACGCCGAATTTGATCTGGCCGGAAAAGTATAGGGGGGCCATCACCACAATGGGTAGAACGAGGATGATATATTCATAGCCCTTGGTAAAGAACTCCAGGTTCCGCTCCCAGCCGATGAGCATTCTCAGATTGCCGATGGCTTCCCGCAGCCGCTCCTTGACCTGATTCTTCTCCCTGTATTCGCCCCGGTAAAAGGCGATGGATTCGACGTTATCCCGGATGTGAATCAGGCCATAACGAAAATCTGCTTCCCGCCGCAATTGCTGGAAATTCAGATTGATCAGGCGCTTGCCGAAGAACATGGTGACAACGGTGCCAATTACAGCATAGGCCAGTAGAACAAGGACCAGGGTCATAGAAATGGACCAGAGTATGCCGACAAAGGAGATAAGCTGAACGAGGGAAAAAAAAAGGATGGAAAGAAAAGCCAGACTGGTGACTGTAAAAGACGAAATATCTTGGGAAATACGCTGATCGGGGTTATCGATGTTTTTATCATCGTTGATATGGTAGTAGGCCCGGTTTTCAAAATATTTCCCCAGGAAATAGGTGGTCAGCCATAGCCGCCAGTTGATCCCCAGTTTTTTTCTGATAAAGGAATAAAAAACACTCACCGGGGTAGCGACAATGAAGGCGCCCAGATAAAGGAGAAGGGCTTTGTTGAATTCAGGTAAGTTCTTTTCCGCCAGGGCGGTCATGAAATCCCGGCCCACAAAATTCAGCATCACGTTCAGAGCTGTAAAACCGAAAAGCAGCACCAGCAGCAGCGTAAGAACGCCCCTCGCCCTCCATTTTTCCTCTGAAAACCAGTACATTCTGGCGATTTCCCAGAACCGTTTCCATAATCGCCGGTCAAAGATATTGGTATTCACTAATTTCTCCTCTATCCTAGATCAATTTTGATCACTTGCATTTTTATGAATTTCGTTCCGCTGCTTTCCCTTCCAGACGGAAAAAAGGAACAAGCATTAGCAGTAGCACCGTTATCACGGCAACATAGGCCCCAGCGATAACATCGCTCAGATAATGGGCGCCCACAATGACCCGGCTGATGCTCACCAAGATTGCCAGGACGTACCAGACAAGGCGGTAACGGGGAAACAGGACCGTCATGGCCAGACAAAAAGCCCAAATGGTCGTCGCATGGCCGGAGGGGAAAGATGTTTCTTTATAACCAAATCCGAAAAAATCAAAACCATAGAAATAATCCTCAAAATATGCCTTAGGACGCCAGCGGCCGACAAGCCATTTGAAAAGGTCAGTTACGAGACCGGAGATGGCGACAGCGGAAAAGACAAAGATACACCAGTGCGCCCATTGCTCTTTCTTCCAGGCATAATGAAACAGTAAAAAAAGGAGGACTGCCGGCACAAGATACCAGATAGCATTCCCCATGATCGTGATAACCTGGAAGACGCTCAATATTTGCTTATCGATAGATCGACTGGCAATAGCTACGGAAAGATCGACATAAAAATAGCTGCCGACAATAGCCGCACAGATAAACAGTGAGAATATCAAGATCTTTTCGTTCGAGAAATCACTGCATTTTTTCGAATCCCTTGCAATCATAAGCTACACCTTGAATACACTCTCAGAAATAACCCCTTCCCAACCTCCCCCCTTGAAGAAGGAGGGAAATTCATGATCCCTGTGGCGCCGGTTGTCTCGGTCCCTGATAATTCCGGCACCAAATAAATTCGATTGTATCGACCTTGCCTCCGTTCAAGATGATATCCATTTTTTTTGCTGGCTCCGAGGAGTCACAACGATAGGTTTGCGGAACATCCTCCCGATGAAAATGTGTGTTTATAAAGAGCAGATCGTACCCCTTCGGTGTCCCCCGCTGCCAGAAATCGAACTGATCCTTGCGGTCGTCCATGACAAACACGTCGTGACGATAGGGAAGGTTGTAATATAGCATCCGGCTGCCCATGGTCCAGTTGGTCACGGCCAGGGCCTTGCGATCAGTTAAAGTGCCCCTCGGCGGCGTGACCTCCGCATCCCTTCCCTGGCGTAGAATGGTGTCACCTTCCCTGGCAATCTCTTCAAACCCGACAATATCCCGAAAGGGAGATTTATAGTCGGGAAATGTGAACCACTTTGCAGGGAGGGCAGCATATAGAAATAGGGTGATTGTTAGGCTGAAACCAACCGAGAAATAAAAGATATTTCGTTTTTTACTGCTCCCGACGGAAAGGAGATAATAGCCGCCGATGGGGATGAACAGGAGATAAAAAAGACTCGGCCAATGAGGCAGGGTCCGTTCATACAGAGAGGAATAAAAAAAGAATAACAAAATGACGACGCCGAACAGCACCGAGAGGCGGATGCGGTCATCCTTAGATTTCCAGCCCTTATACAGGCCGTAAAAGGCCATGAGAAACAGGAAGGGGCTATAGGCCCCGAACTGGGTCAGGAGGGAAACAAAAAAAGATATGATGCTCGGGCTGGTCGCGGCAAGGACATGTCCGCCCTGATAGCGGAAACTGATGAAATCGTGCTGCATATTCCAGTACAGAACCGGGCTGACCACCAACAGGGCAATACCCGCAGCCAGGAACATCCCGGGGGAAAAGATCAGTTTATAGCGTTTCCTCATTAGCAGGAAGATCACCAGGGGAGGAACAAACAGAATGGCTGTATACTTGGCAAGACCGGCAATCCCAAGGAGCAGGCCAAGATGGATATAATATCGCGTTTCCCCCACCTCGGCAATTTTCAGAATCGTTGTCATGAGGGGAAATACCAGCAACAGAAGGAAACAGTCCGGCAAGAGCATAATGCTCATGGCATTGAGAATAAAAGAGCTATTGACAGCGATAACAGACAGGAATGAGATTGGCCCGGATTTGGAAAAAGAAAATGTAAAACGGTATACAAAAAAAGAGACCCCCGCAAAAAGAAGAATCGCCGGGAGACGGACCAGAAATTCATTCGTTCCGAACATTGCGGAGAGAGGCCAGTGGCTCCAGCCAACCAGGGGCGGATGATCCACATAACTCCAGTCCAGGAAGTGGGCATAAAGGAAATAATGGGCTTCATCGACCCCTAATCCGAAGGTGGGGGCCACGGCCAGGCGCAACAGGGTTAAAACACCCACAAAGATAAGGGTCATCCGTTCCCAGTTAATTTTCATGCGATGGTTCTTACCTTTGGGGGTATAAATTGTCAAATGGATTATCGTCGTCCAGATGTCTGAAATATAAGGTCTATTGTGCAGACTGACCGTAAGTGTTAACAAGGATGCTTCTAAAACCTACACCGCAACGAAGCCAATAATCTTGTGGAATTGATTTGCTTCAAGTGCAAAATTATTTACGGACAAGCTCTTAGTCTTTTTGGCACCCGTGCAAAACACAATTCTTCTGCGGCGTCGTTAATATCCTCGATATGTCTAAATTTCATCAATTCAAAAATAATATCAATTTGAGATGAATAATATATTTTACATTTTAGAAAGCCTGTAATACGTTAAAGCCAAGTTAATATGACGAGCTCGCAAAAAGTCACCACCGCCGTCATCCCGTCAAAAGCCGGGATGCAGAACATATTGATGATACTGGACTCCGGCTTTCGCCGGAATGGCCAAACGAGACTAAGGCTGGTTTTTTGCGAACACGCCCAGAATACATCCTTATATTCTTGCAATAATGTACCAGAAAGGGGACCTGCAATGATCAGATCGCTGACCGATATTTCAAAACTGGCGCATGAGAATGGGCCGAAAAAGATTGCCGTCCTTGCTCCCGAAGATGAAGAGTTCATGCTGGCGGTCAAGAAAAGCTGGGAGCTGGGCTACATCGAACCTGTCCTCATCGGCAACATAAAAAAGATTGAGGAGGCAGCGGAAAAGGTTGCCTTCAATATCGATCCGTTCCAAAAAATCGCCGGCGACGAACATCAGGGCATTTCCGATCTTGGGATCAGGATGCTCTTTTCCGGAGAGGCGCCCATTGCCGGCAAGGGCCAGATCCCGACCTCATATATTTATCGTTCCATCATCCGCGAGGAGGCGAAGGCGGGTTCGGGCATGACGGTGAGCGTCGTGTCGTTCTGGGAGGTCCCCGGGATCGATCACCTCGTTGCCTTTACCGATACGGGCGTCAATATCAAGCCTGATCTTGAGGCCAAGGGGGAAATTATCAAAAACGCCGTCTTTATTTACCATCTCCTCGGATACCCACGGCCGAAGATCGCCGTCCTGTCAGGCCAGCGGGAAGCGGGTGGGAAACTGGCATCATACGAGGATTACGAAGCCCTGCAAAAAGCAGCCGAAGCCGGAGATTTCGGCGCCTGCGAGATCGTGGCGGCAACTTCCTTTACGGACATCTTCCTTGGCGGCCGGGATCGCCGGGTGGATTACGGCAGCATCAACGGTGAAGAAATGCCCCACATTCTCCTCGTTCCCAGTCTCGACACTGGCAACGTCATCTGCAAGCTCGATTTCTTTCTCGACGTAACCCGGAGTTCTCTGGTCGCCACTTCCCGGGGACCGGTCTGCATTCCCGCCCGGTCGGACTTCAACGACAACATCGTGCAACAGATAGCCATGAGCGTCGTTCTTGCTGACCGCATGGAAAAGGAGGTGCAGTGAGATGCTGAACTCATTTAAGGAAATACCGGCAGCGGCAAAACAGGGCGGAGTTAAGAAACTTGTTGTCCCCTGCCCGGTCGCGGCGGATCTCCCCCTCCTGGCCGAAGCGGCCGCAGCCGGATTGATCATGCCGATCCTCGTCGGGGACGGCAGTTCACTGGAAGTCCTGGTCAACGGATCTCCGTTGGCGGCGAAAAAATACGAGATCGTGGACGAAAGCAATCCGCTGCAAGTGCTGGGTCGCGCGCTGGCCCTGGTCCGGAATGGTAAGGCGGACATCCTCATGCAGGGAGGCGTAGCCCCACAAGAGCTTTTGGATGCCCTCCGGGACAAAGAAAAAGGGTTGCTGCCCAAGGGCGGGGTCATCAGCTTTGTTTCCGTCTTTCAGCTTTTGAAGCGGGAAAAACTGATCCTGGTGACGGATACCTTTATCAATAACAATCCGACCCTTGTCGAAAAACAGAAGATCCTCGAAAACGCCCTGCAAGTTGGCGGCATCTTGGGCATCGAGACGCCGAAAGTAGCGGTTCTTGCCGCCATCGAACAAGTTAATCCCGGCATTCCTTCGACCCTGGACGCCGCGATCCTTTCCAAGATGGGAGAGCGTCGGCAATTCGGCAAGGCCATTGTGGAAGGACCCCTCGATATCGATTGCGCCCTGAGCCAGGTTGCCGCCGGACGGAAAGGGCTCCAGAGCGTCGTGACGGGCAATGCGGACATTTACCTCGTTCCCGAAATCGACACTGGTCACCTTCTGGCCGAAGCCCTTGTTTTCTTTGGCAAGATGCAAACGGCGGGCATGGTTGTGGGGACTTCAAAGCCGGTGATCCTAAATCTCCCCTTCGTCACCAATGAAAACCGGCTGGTGGAAATTGCCCTGGCCTGTCTAGCTTGCCGCAAGGGAGACACCAATGGATAAAAAGCATCGCCTCCTCGTCATCAATGTGGGCTCCACCTCGACAAAGGTGGCGTACTTCCGTGACATGGAACCTGAGACCCTGGAAAACATCCGTTACCTCAGTGAAGATCTGGCAGCCTATTCTTCACTGAGTGAACAGCTTCCCTTGCGGGAAATGGACGTGATGAAATTCATGAGGAAAAACACGATCAGCCTCGCCGAGATCGACATGGTCGTCAGCCGGGGCGGCTTGGGGAAACCGGCCCCCGCCGGGGCTTATCAAATAGACGAAACCATGTGCGCCGATCTGTTGGCGGGAAAGTACGGGAAACATCCATCGGCGCTGGGACCGGCCATGGCTTTAAATTTTTCCAAACAATTCGGCATGCCGGCAATCGTAATCGATCCGCCCAGCACCGATGAATTCGAATCTCTGGCCAGGATCTCGGGACTTCCGGAAGTAGAGCGTAAAAGCGCTTTTCATGCCCTGAATCAGAAGATCGCGGCAAGGCGCTTTGCCTTGGCCGAAGGTAAAAAATACGAGGAAATAAACGTCGTCGTGGCCCACCTGGGAGGCGGCATCACCATCGGCGCCCATCGGCAGGGACTGGTTATCGATTGCACCCATGGGCTCGCAGAAGGACCTCTCACCCCGGAACGGGCCGGGGCGTTGCCCACAATGGATCTCCTCGACCTCGCCTTTTCCGGGAAACTCGATAAAAAACAAATCCAGGGCCGCCTGGTTGGACAGGGCGGCCTTGCGGCTTATTTAGGCACGACGGACGCCTTGCAGGTCCAAGAGAGAATCAAGGGAGGAGACGAAAAGGCAAGAATCGTCTTTGAAGCCATGGCCTATCAGATCGCCAAGGATATCGCGGCCATGTGTGCGGTCCTGAAAGGAGAGATGGACGGTATCATCCTCACCGGGGGCTTGGCCCATTCCGAAATGCTGACGGGGCTGATCGAGACGCGGGTCCGTTTCCTGGCCCCCGTTTACGTTTATCCCGGAGAGGATGAAATGTCGGCTCTTGCGGCAGGCGGTTTACGAGTCCTGGAAGGGGAAGAAGCCACAAAAAAATACTGTTAACAACCCTGCCCGAAATGTTTATAATTAAGCATGGAACGATGAGGTATTGCGATGCTTAAAAGACGAATGATTTCTCATTTACTGGGGCTCTTATTGATCTTGACGAGCCTGGTCAGCGGCTGTGTTGCCACGTTCTTTGCAGCCGCGGGAACGGTTGTATATTTGGAAAACATGCGACAGACGATAGCGACAGTGAATCTGAATGCTAACCCGGACAAGGTCTACGCCGCAGCGCTTAATAGGATTGACAATAATCCAAGGCTGCTCATCACTGCGCATAATGATGCCGGCCGCTATATTGAATTTTCTGAAGGAGAATACGCCGCCAGCTTGAAAATCAGTTCCCTTTCCGAAGACACCAGTCAATTGACGATCGCCTCATACACTCCCCTCGGAAAACAGAATACAACAAACATGGTGCTGGCGACAGTAGAAAATATCTGCAAAGAATTAAATATTCCTTATCGAATCGTTAGAAATTGATATGAAAAGGCGCTATTTTGTCCGCTTGGAACGGGCCAGTTTGGCAATCCTGGCTTCGAAACCGGCGAAGCGTTTATCCAGTGATTTGAGCTCGTCGAGCTTTTCACTCTCACTCAAGAAGGAGTAACGGATGCTGTTATACACCACCTTCTTTAGTTCTTCATAGGAGGGCTTGTAGCGGGTTATAAATAAAAGATATTCGTTGCTCAAATTGTTGCGTGACACGCCGGGATCGTCGGTGGAAATTACGAATGGCACGTCATGATGTCGATATATTTGCACCGGATGAGCCTCGTTTTTCACCCCAAGGATGAAAGAGTCGCTGGTCAGATTCACCTCGATCGCGACCTTGCGCTCCTTTAGTACTTCCAGCAGTTCGTGTGGATCCGTCTCATGCGCAATATCCACACCATGCCCGATCCGGTCCGCCATAGCGATCTCCACGGCTTCACGGACATGGTTCTTCAAACCCTCGGGGGGAACCATCCCCAATACCAGCTCGCCGGCATGGAGGGAGAGTTTCACCCCTGGAAAGCGCTGATTCAAAAAGCGAAACATCTGCATGTGGAGGGAGTAGTCACGCATGGAGACATAGCCGTTCTCCGGGCCAACAATGTTGACGCCGACGATAAGATTACTCCCCTTAGCGGCGGCAAAGGCGGCATACAAACCAGAAAATACCTTTGCGGGAGAGTTATTGCGCGACACATAGGCCTGAAAGCGGATCTTGAAAGCGGCGTCATCGATGCCCGTGGCAATCTCTTCCAAACTTTTGACATAGTCGTCGATCTTCGCCTTGGCAGCGGCATCCCCATCCATAAAGTCGGCACATTCATTCAAGACTGCCTCTGTCTCGTCTTCCGTGGCTTCCGCTTTGAGATCGTTGATTAATTTAGCCAGGTGAGGGTTGACGACGTCGGGGGACTTTTCCAGCATCGTCTCTATATATTGGACATTTTCGGCCTTAGCGCGGTCTTTGAGGGACTGCAAACCCTCATGGAAGGCAGCATTCGAAACAGGGCCGAAAAAGCCGAAAGTATCGAAAAATTGTTGATCCGGTGCTGATTGCTCGTGAAAGTGGTTTCCGTAGTCCTTGTCGGACCAGCGCATGAGTAATTCTCGATAGAAAGAGTTGTCTTTTATCACCGCATCGGCGCTGATGCATATTTTGCCGGCTCCTTCCGCAAGCTCGGCCGCAGGTTTGATCTCGATACGATATTTCTCGACCTTCAGTCGTACATCGCTTTCGCGGTAAATGCAGAAATTCTTCTTCCCTACCCAATCCAGATAAGTCTCGGCATAGATCGCTCCCGAGTAGTGATGATGAATATCACCGCCTTTGGGCAGCATGTTCGCGAATAGATTGAGCTCTGCGACTTGGGGGGTCCCTCCTGAGATCAGATTTGAGTAATACTGCTTCGTTGAAAGGTAGTCGCTCTGGGAGATTGCTTTTTTTGACTTGATTTCGCGCGCATCGGCGACTCCGAATGACAATAAACAAATCAACATCACAAGGATTCTAATCTTCATGGGATATTCCTTTCACAGAACTTTCAGGCCACGCTTTTACCCTTTGAGGCTGTAAATTGTCAAATGGATTGTCACCATTAAGCTGATTGAAATATCAAGTCTATTGTGCTAACTGACGGTCAGCCTCAGGAATGAACAATGGCCGGCTACCAAAAACTACCGCACGGAGGAATATGCTATGGCGATACTAGGATGGACAAAAGACGAAAACGTCGCAATCATTACCATGACTAACGGCGAAAACAGACACAACCCGATGTTTATCGAAGCTATTTTGAAAGCTTTCGACGAAATTGAGGCAGATGCAGACATCTCGGCGATTGTTATTGCCTCCAACGACCCCAAAAACTGGTCCCAGGGGATCGACCTGCCCTGGTTGCTGGATGTTTTCAACAAAAAGGATTTTCAGGCCATCAAGGACTTTATGTACGGACTGAATAAAATCTTCAAGAGAATCATCCTCTACCCCATGCCGGTCGTCGCCGCCCTCAATGGTCATGCCTTCGGCGACGGCAGCATCATGGCCTGCGCCTGCGATTTCCGCTTCATGAGATCGGACCGGGGATTCTTCTGCTTTCCCGAAGTGGACATCAGCATCCCCTTCCTGCCGGGCATGCTTGCCCTCCTGAAAAAGGCCCTGCCCTATTACAAGTTTGAAGAAGCCGTATTCAGCGGTAAGCGTATGGGAGCCAAGGAGTTGGAAGAGAACCATATCATCATCAAGGCCTGCGCCGATCAGGACGAACTGATGAATGAATCCTTGGCTTTCGCCAAGACATTCAAGAAAAAACGCGCCATTTTCGGAGAGATGAAAAGACGCATTAACAAACACATCGTCGAGATCATGGACAAGGAAGATCCTGAATACATCGAACCTTTGAAGCTCATGATGTAAACAGCGAGGATCATGAAAAAGATTATTCACCGCTACATCCTGAAAGAGATCGCTTTCCCCTTTTTCATGATCCTCTTCATTCTGACCTTCGTCCTCCTTATGGGAAAGATCCTCCAGCTCATGGATCTCATGGTCAACAAGGGCATCCGCGTGTTCGACATCGGGCTGATGATCATTTACCTGATGCCTTCCTTTCTCCTGTTCACCATTCCCATCTCCCTTTTTGTGGCCATCATGATGGGCCTGGGACGCCTTTCCAGCGACAATGAACTTATCGTCATGAAGGCATCGGGAATGAGTCTCTACGAGATTTCCAAACCCATTATCCTTGCCACTGTTGTGACCTTTTTTCTAACGGCGGTAACCAGTTATTTTCTTGTCCCTGAGGGTAACTATGCCACCAAGCTCCTCCTTTTCAGCGTCGCCCGGCAAAAAGCCAGCGCCGGTATCAAAGAAAAGGTCTTCAACGATGACTTCAAGGGAATCCTTCTGTACGCCGACAAGATACCCGTCAGTGCGGATTATATGGAAGGGGTACTCATCTCCGATACCCGTGACAAAGAAGAGCCGTCCACTATCATCGCCTCCAGGGCCTATCTTGTGGCCAACCCCAATGAAATGACTGTCACACTACGACTTGAAGACGGGGCCACCCACGGTGTGGATCGAGATTTGAAAAATTATCGTAAGATGGACTTTGCCCGGTATGATATCAAATTGGACCTGGGGGCGGCGATGACAGAAGATAAGGCCAAGACCAAGGCAAGTACGGAAATGAGCGTTGTAGAAATCTTGAAGCGTATGCAGGATAAAAAAATAAAAGATACGGATCTGCGTGAATTGGCGATCGAGATCCAAAAGAAACTTGCCATTCCAGTCTCCACACTGGTTTTCTGCGTTCTGGGCATTCCCTTGGGCATCAGGAAGCACCGTACAGCGAAGTTCTGGGGATTTTCCATCGGCCTTGTGGTGGTCCTCGCCTATTACCTCATCCGCCTCGGCGGGGAGGCCCTTGCGGAAACGGGACAGTTGACTCCTTTTATCGGTACTTGGACCCCGAATATCCTGCTCGGAATTGTGGGAATTTATCTTTTCTACCGGACGGCGGAGGAGAAACCCCTCTGGCCGAACCTTTTCAAGAACATTAAATCATAATGGAACTATGAAGATCCTCGATCGATACATCATCAGGGAATACCTTAAATTGTTCTTTCTCATTCTCCTGTCCATAATATCGATCTATCTGATCATCGATTTTTTCGGTAAAATACGCATGTTTATCAGCAACAACGCCACTATTGTCCAGATGGCGTCGCATTTTTTTTTCATGATCCCCACAATCGTTTCTCAGACAACCCCAGCCATCATTCTCCTGGCAACGCTCATGACCTTCGGCACAATGTCTAAAAACAACGAGATTGTGGCCGTCAAGGCCAACGGGGTAAGTCTTTACCGCCTCGCTTTCCCGCTTTTCATCATTTGTGTCATCGTCAGCATCGCTCTTTTTCTGTTCAGTGAGTTCGTTACCCCCCGGGCCTTCCAGAAGGCCGAACACATCCGCCTGGTAGAAGTCCAGAAGCAGGAATCCATGGGGATATTCAAGCAGAATGAGATCTGGTACCGGGGAAATCATGCCATATATAATTTCCGCATGTTTGATGCACAAAACAATGCTCTCCATGGAATCACGATTTATTATCTGGATCCTAAATTCCGTCTGCTCCAAAGAATTGACGCGGAAAAAGCACAGTGGCAAGATGGGAAATGGATCTTCCAGAATGTGCTGATCGCCTCGATGGCAGATGGGGGCGGCTTCCCCAAACTGGAAAAATTATCTTCCCAAACAATGAATCTTCCGGAAAAACCGGCAGACTTCAAGAAGGTTCAAAAGGAAGCTGACAAAATGGGCTTTTTTGAACTGTATCCGTATATTCGCAAGCTGCAATCCGAAGGGTATGACATGACACGCTACCTGGTGGACATGCATGGGAAACTGGCCTTCAGTTTTGTCAGCATCATTCTGTTGGTGATCGGGATCTGCTTCTCTCTGCGATCGGAGCGTAGCGGCGGGGTGGCGCAAAGCATCGGCGCCGGGGTCATCATCGGTTTTTCCTATTGGCTGGTGTTTGCCTTTTCTCTCTCCCTGGGCCGGTCGGGAACTCTTTATCCCCTGCTGGCGGCATGGATTCCCAACCTTATTTTCAGTGCTGCGGCGTACTATCTGATCCGGCGAGTCAACACCTAATTAGCTCCCTAAATCATTGCGAAATATTGGCTTCTTATTGAAAGCGTGAAAATGGGGGAAGGTCTTCGTGTAGCAGCTTTCGATCGGAAATGCTTAACCAAAAAAACCTAGCTGGTTATTTTGTGCACCTACAACTACTTGGTGGCAAGCATGTAAATCCTCCAAGAAACCTGTGTACTCGACTCAAGCGGCCGTAAATTTTATTAGCGCAAGGGGGGATATTCATGGAATGGCCAAGGAGAATAAATGGCGAGTTTGAAAGTGGCTTGATGCGTCGTTACGAGGCAAACCGGGTTGTGGAGTTATACCGGACTGTATATGGTGATCGCTATCGTTGTCATAAAAATCCCACCCAATGATACGTCGTTTGAGACGAGCCAAACCGCAATTACACTATTACATCTTTCATTAATTTATCTGCGGCTCGCTTACCGGTAATAAGTGCTGTTTCCATAGATGGGCAGCCCATAAAATCTCCGGCATAATAAAAGTTGTTCAGTCCTTGCTTGCTTCGTGTGGATTTAACAAAATCCTCCCCTGCAATAGGCATAGCCGTTTCCCAATCTACCCGGTTCACTAATTCTGAAATCGTTACATCCTTAAAATGCGCCTGCATTTCGGTCTTAATTATCTCTAGCAAATCGGGAGAACTGATAGCAGTGGGCTTCGGGTCTCTCACTTTGATATTCAGGTTGAGATATTGGGCCGTTTTTTCAGTATAAAGTTTTTTGAGATTAACGATGGAAAGAATGGGAAACAATTGCTGAGTATCTTCTTTATAAAAACAGGAACCCCATTCGGCATCATCTTCTACCACTGCTGTTCCGCTATAAGAAACAGTAGCCGTAATAAACTTCGAATAGCGCACCTCTGAAGGAGTGTGACAAAAAATAAAATAATCTGCGACCATTTCTCCGAGGCTGGTTATGAGTTGTTTGTTGTCAATTTCTTCGAGCATGCAGTTGTAGTGAATTTGTACACCACGCTTTTTCAACTCATCTTTCATAGCATCAATAAAAACTTTACTTCCTTTTCGGAGGTAAGAGGACGCATGCACATCACCGTGGTAAATATTTTGAAAAAGAATTGCCGCCAAAAATGCCATTTTGTATTCAGTAACCGGGCCGTAGCAATATCCCTGAAG
This sequence comes from uncultured delta proteobacterium, assembly GCA_903885795.1. Taxonomy (GTDB): domain Bacteria; phylum Desulfobacterota; class Syntrophia; order Syntrophales; family UBA8958; genus UBA8958. The sequence goes on from CAISJV010000083.1 coordinate 30,699, forward strand.
ATAAGTATCAAAAACACGTAAGTAGTAGTTTGTTTTCTCGGTCTCCATATTCAGGCTCTTCAGATAATCCTGAATAGTTAAGTCATCGTAGGCATCGAGTTCCGGCTCTGTGGGGTCTAAATCGATAAATTGATTTGGGAAAATATGTAGGAAAATTTTCACGATATCCTTAAAGGAAAAATTAATCCCTTCATCGTAATTGTCGTGTGATTTTACATGACCGGCATAGTAATCCAGTGCCGGGGGAATCTTTATCAGTTCTTCCGTAAGGCCGAGCGCGTTGATTAGTTCGTGATAACGTTTATACCAAGGATATACAATAAATCCTCCCACATCTATCATCTGTCCGTTAATGGTGCAACTACGCACCCGACCACCCAAACAGTTGTCCTTTTCAATCAGATGAATATCAAAACCTTCTGCTTCGGACAACTCATAAGCCGCTGATAAGCCGGCCAATCCTCCTCCAACTATAATAACTTTCCTTTTCTTCATAATTCTCACCTATTGAGTATTTGTTTGAGTCGAGTAAACCGGTTTCTTCCGATATTTAGAGTGAGGTTTGTTTTCTCTGTTTGCCGCCTGGATTCCCGGCGGTGCCAAAAGATTTCAACCATGTATCCGTCGGCCCGAGCCCTTCAAGACACAAACCTGCATATCATAACTATGGACTAAAAAATCATTGATAACGGTTTGTAATCAAAAATTTACATCTACTATAACATTCTACTGATTTCAGGAAGGCTTCTATCAAAATCATCTCATTCAGAAGCCTAATATTTTTTATCGACTTATGGGTCTTTCTTCCATCAATTCGTATCCGCTCTTCTACCAATATCTGCTTATGTTGGTTATTCCTTCTCCATTTCCTTTGTTTCTCTTTCAAAACAGGCAGGACAGATGCCGTGGCTAAATTGAGCTTCAGAATGCTCGGAGATGTATTTTTCCAACCCATGCCAGTCATCTTGGTCATCCCTGATTTTCTTACAGTAAGCACAAATCGGGATAATCCCTTCCAACTGCCTCACTCGGGACAAAGTGGCCTCAATCTCTGTAATGCGCTCATTCAGCTCCCGCCTAAGTTTTTCCAGGAGCAAGTTTTTTTTCACCGTTTCGCGTTGCAAATTGATGAGTTCATTATTTAGTGTCCCGATCTGTTCGATGGCCCGGCTTTCTGTCAGGAATAGCCGTTCACAGAAGATCAGGTATCCGCTTTCCGTTTCAACGGCACGGCAGTAAAGGAGGCCGTTCACAACCGATTGATGGTTGCTGGAGAGTTTAATCTCTTCTGTCTGGTTGAGGTCGTTGTCACCCAGTGTTAGGAAATCCGTAATAGGAGATCCAACGGGTTTCTGTTGCAGTTGAAACATCCTTGTGAAACCCTGATTGCAGTCCTGGATGTTCAGTGCCGAGTCGATGAGAATAATCCCAATGCTACTCACTGCATCGAGATACGATTCAATTTCTTCTCGTCGACTTACCAGTTCTTTAAGCATGGTCATGCCGCGATTCTTCACTCCCACCACGCATTGGCAGAGAGTGCACCATTGTTGGCGTTGTCAGCATATCCTACAGCTTCCAGTAGGTGGTGTAGCCGTAGTAGTTGTAAATGCTGTTTCCCCAAGTCCTGTCCGCGAAATCTGGCCACTTGGCGTCCTGGTCAAACCCGGGAGCTGCCTTCAGTTTCTCCTTATCCACATTGAGCATGAGCTTGTCCCCAGGCTCGGCGATCTCTAAGAGTGTGTGCTCAGGTTTGGCAAACTCGAATGCCTTCCAAGGTATGGCGAACAGCTTGTTCCCCATACCCATGAAGCCACCGAAAGAGAGAACCGCGTAGGCTATGCAACCTTCCTTGGCGTCGAGCACCAGTTCGTGGATCTTGCCCAGATCTTCGTACTGGCGGTTGTATACAGTCTCGCCGATGATTTTGGATGCCAAGATGACACCGTACATTTCCTCTGTAATCTTATTCTCTTCTGTCATATCTTCTCCTCTAGTCTCTCGTTTATAGTTGTTGAGTTAAGTTGAGACCTTTGACCGCTCTTTTACCTTGCTGATCTTCATTTTATCATCCGGTTTATGCCTATATTTCTCATAACTTCCCCCAAAACCTTCTTGACCTGACGGATCTTTTCCTGAGCTTTGCCAGCTACCTTTTCACGGCGGCGCCAGCGCTTGATTAGTACGAAAGGCTTGCATGGTCATAGCGTTACAATACTCAATGAACGCAGCCGTCTTTTCAGCACCCATGCGTTGGAATTCCTTGCGATCACGTTCTGAAACGGAGGGACCTGAGATGGCCATGCGCGTTACTCGATGAGCGACGACTTGCGGGACGGCGAAGACGAGTTCTGCCGCCTTGGCAAGTAAAGATTTTGTCTTGCGTTTATGGCGAGAGGGCATGGGTGTTCCTTGGCGATTCATAATCCCTAGAATTTTTTTCACTACCAAAAGTTGACGAACCCGTAAAAATTCGAAGTTACCCGGCCGGGATTGACGTCATACATATTATTTCCAACCTTGTGACGATAACTGTCTTGGTATGCTCTAAGCACGAAAGTAGTCTCGAACCTTTGCCGTAATCTGGCGATCAATCATCTTGTCAACTGTTTCAATTTCAACGATGCGTTCCTTGAGTTCTTTTCTCTCAATGCGTTTTTTGAGCTCGCCCTTTGCCTCGCCAGGACCAAAAATCAGGATGGATTTTGCATCACCAATAAACGCGATCACGTCATCATAGTAAATGTTCAGATGGTTATTAAATTGCCGGTCCCTCACGTCCTCAGCCTGACCATGTTCTGATGAACCGCCCGAAAACCGTACATGTTTCTCCATGTTCGATTCTATGATTTTTGTTTCTTCTCCCTTATCTGTGACAATCACAATCACAGCCTTCCTGTGGTCAATCCACAAACCAATTTCTCTTTTCATAAGGCTCTCTTTCTCCATATTTGGATGAATGGTCTCAACACCTCGTTTGACGTCGCCGAGGATTGCGCAAAGCTGAAGCAAAAGTTATTCTGGCCTATCTATTTGCCAAGGCTATTACTTCTTGATGTCTTCTACTGCCTTATCGACTTTCTTGCCGGCTCGTTCCATCGGACCCTCTTTGTTGCAGCCCCATAGCCCCACCATCATAACGATAATCATTAATGCAGTGGTGATACCTTGTCCAAATTTCTTCATTGGAATCCTTCTTTACAATCTGAGGTCTTACCTCGACCATGTGTGCCGACTTTTTTCAGTGTCTCCCGTCATCTTCCTGGCTTGGGTTACGATAGATCGTAACTTTTGCGGGTTCATTCCCGCTATTCTCTCTAACCCTTTTATTTCTGCAGCAGCAACCTTGGCAATTGTGTCATAGCTAGATTCGACTAAGCGCCGTGATAGGACTTCCCCTATCCCTTTGAGTTCTTGCAGCTCTTTCATTTGTTTCTTCATAGTATCCTCCCCAAAATTTTCATTAGTGCGCTACCCCTTCATACCACCTCTTGGCAACGCATGCGCAATCTAAGCCTCTCATTGACGCTGAGGGCGGGGAGGATCTTAATCTGGGGCTGCTTTTGAAGACTCCCTCCCATTTTACACCTCCGAAGCTCCAAAAAATATTTTTCGGCAAAAGATTCTCTCTTCTAAACAGGCCTTCGCCCCTGAATGACGTTGACCAGCACCATGATAATGGCAACAACCAGCAAGATGTGAATAAAATAACCCATCGTATAGCCAGTCACTAGTCCCAGCGCCCATAGAATCATCAATACTACAGCAATCGTCCACAACATGTTATCCTCCTGTTTTGTTACTTGATTCCCACTGCCGGCTATCGCATCACTATGCTATCCGGCAGCGGGAATACAGTCTCTTGCTTTCGATCTCGGACTACTCGATGGCCATCTTGTTCTTTACACTCTTCACGCCATTTACGTCGTTGGCGAATTTGGTGGCCAGGTTCTTTTCCGCTGCGTTGCTAGCCTTGCCGCTCAATGTAACAACACCATTTTTCGTGGTGACCGAAGTATTGATGGCACTAGTCGAGCGGTGATAAAGCAAAGTCATCTTGACGAGTGAAGTGATGGAAGCGTCATCAATCTTTTCGCCTGTTGTTTGCTTCTTCTTCAAGGTCTTGACCACGGTTATCTCATTATTTACGTCTTTAACCCCCTCGACATCTTTGGCGTATTCGGTCGTCAGATCCTTTTGTGCCTGGCTGTTTGCTTCGCCTCGCAGGGTGACGATTCCGTCCGTAGTGTTAACCTCTGTCAGGCCACTCACGTTTCGATGATACAGGAGCATGCTTTTTACTTTCGTGCTGAGCCATGCATCCGAGCTTGCCGTAGGGGCATCCCCTTTGACTTCCAGTTTGTTTTCCACACTCTTAACCCCTGGCAAACTCGCCACGGTCTCCTGCGCCAATGCTTTGTGTGATTCTTCGGAGACGGTTCCCATTAAGGTAACAACACCCTCCTTGGACTGGATTTTAATATCATCACTCTTGAGGTAGGTCTTGAACACGTAAGTCTGCTTGGCAGATGATTCGATGCGGCTGTCTATTTTCGACGCGTGCACAGGCACGCTGAGGACCAGAAGAGCAACCGCTGCAACCATCATTACGACTAATCTATACGTCTTTTTCATTTTGTTCTTTCTCCCATTATTGTTGTTATCTTCGTCTAGTCCAATAGTAACCGCCGCCACCGCCGAACAATAGGAACAATACGACGATGAGAATGATCGTTTCCGTACTCATGGTAATTTCCTCCCTTTACTTTGTCGAACATCTGTATCAGTTACGAACTCTTCCGTTGATTGTGCCGTTCGTCTTGTCGATGATCTCACCCGTTGCTTGCTTTCCTAAGGTACTTGATAAACCGCTCTCACTACTTTCCCCAAACCTTCTTGATCTGACCGATCTTTTCCTGTACTTGACCAGCGAGCTTTTCACCAATGCCTTCAGCTTCCAACTCAGGATTATCGACGAGTATACCTGCGACCTCCTTGACCTTCCCCTTTACTTCGTGATACGTTCCTTCCGCCTTGTCTCTAATGCCTGATTTCATGGTATTCCTCCTTTAGGATTTCGATTTGACTGCTGGGTGGTATCCCTTCTGCATTCTTATGGAACCGGACAGCGAAGCAATCGTCTGTGACAACTTCATTAGCTTCTCAGAAAGGACCCTCATTCGTATGATGACCAAGATCATATAGCCAGCACTGCAAGTGGCTTGCCAATAGCCTAAGGAAAGTCAGAAGTATGTATTCATCCTTTAATAACAATAGATTACATTAATGAAAGGAAACAGCAGAAAAGTAAGAAATGCTTCGTTTGACCTCAATATTTGGTGGAACCTCAACATATCGAGGGATAAGTTGATCCCGCCTTTCACCCCTATCCTGAGTGATCGCGGTAACGGCGTAGCGTGTCAACGGCGGTAATGCAGAGCACCAGCCAAGCAAGGCCGGCTGCAGTGGCCCCCAGCACATCACTCAGATAATGAGCACTCAAGTACATGCGGCTGAAGCCTACCAACAGTATCATCACCATTACGCTAATAACCGTCAGTACCCGCCAACGCCAACTCTTAAGAGCTATGACTGCAAAAACGGCAAGCACACCGTACAGAAGCGTGGCAGCCATTGTGTGCCCGCTCGGAAAACTGTAACCTTGAAAGATCATCATGGAATCATTGAAGCTGGGACGGCTGCGATGAAAGGCAATTTTCAATATAATGGCCATAACCATTCCTCCAGGAACGACAAGCACCAAGGCCAGTAAACGATACCAGCATCGCTTCCACCACAAGATGATAGCAGTGAGCACCGACACGCCTGCGACCCAGTAGCCGGAACCGAGATCAGTTATGAGTTGCATCAAAGTGGACATTCCGGGAGTTGTGCGCTCATGGAGCCATTCCACAATATTCTTGTCTATGAAGATGATCGGGTCTCCATTCACTACATCTTCCGCAATACCGCCAAAAAGCCAGGATATTGCAATGAGGAACAAAAGACCAGTCGTCAAATGAATTCCCAGATAGCCTTGGGGAGAGAGACGATCCATGAGAAATTCCACTGGGGGAGCAAATCGTCGGCAAATGGCCAACACACGTGGGTGATATGCTACAGCCCGGAAGTACCTCTTGACATCTGCTTCATGCCGCACCAGCCAGCGCCAAAGCCAGCTCAATGCGATTATGAGCAGAAACGCGGA
>CAISJV010000084.1 GCA_903885795.1 uncultured delta proteobacterium
AACCCTTTCCTGCTAAAAAAGGCTATGGAAAAGAAACTTAAAACGATCTTCTCCTACATCAAACCATGGTAACATTATTTATGAGGCAACGTTACCTCTTATCTCTCTTCCTTGGGTAAGATTTTAATATGAGTCAACGGGCACCATGGAAAATAGTGCTTGATAAAATGAAGATATTCCATTACCATGCGCCCCCAGTTCAGCGATGGAGAGGAAATATTTTGACTGACTTGAGGGATGACAAACTAATGATTTCTCTGGATTTTGACAGGACCGGTGGTCTTGTCCCGGCTATTGTTCAGGACTTCGATACAAACGAGATTCTGATGCTTGCCTATATGAACAGGACGGCATGGGAAAAGACGCTGGAAACAGGCATGGCTACCTTCTGGAGCCGGTCGCGTCAGTCCTTGTGGGTCAAAGGGGAGACATCGGGAAATACGCAGGAAGTCAAGGAAATAAGGGTTGACTGCGATCAGGACGCCGTGATCCTCAAGGTTCTTCAGCGGGGTGGGGCCGCCTGTCATACGGGATACAGGTCATGTTTCTATCGGAGAATCGATGGCGGTCAAGTTGAGGTGATTGGCGAGCGAATATTCAACCCGGAGGATGTCTATCGATGAAAAAGCTCAGGCTGGGAATACCGAAGGGTTCTCTTGAAGTCAGTACGGTTGACCTGTTTAAAAGAGCGGGGTGGCGTATTACTTATGACAGTAGAAATTACTTTCCCGACATTGACGATGAGGAAATAACATGTATCCTCGTCCGTGCCCAGGAGATGTCGCGTTATGTGGAAGAAGGTGTTCTTGACCTCGGACTGACTGGCAGGGACTGGATTGTTGAGAACGAATCGGATGTTGTGACGATACAGGATCTGATTTACTCCAAAACCTCAATTCGCCAGGCACGTTGGGTACTGGTAGTCAGGGAGGATTCGGATATTCAGAGCCTCGATGATATGAAAGGGCGGCGAATATCCACAGAATTAGTCAATTTCACAAAGAAATATTTTCGGGAACGTAATATTGACGTCCATGTGGAGTTTTCCTGGGGAGCGACGGAAGCCAAAGTGGTCGAGGGTCTTGTTGATGCCATTGTCGAGGTAACTGAAACGGGGTCCACTATCCGTGCTAACAAATTGAAGATCATTCATGAGTTGATGAAAACCAATACCCAGCTGATCGCAAATCGTGCCGCTTGGGAGGACCCATGGAAAAGGCAGAAGATTGGTCAAATAAAGACCCTGCTCAACGGATCATTGCAGGCTATGGGAAAGGTTGGTCTGAAACTAAATGTTTCCAGGGAAAATCTGGGACGGGTTATTCTGCTGCTGCCGTCCCTGAAGGCGCCAACCATCTCCGGCCTGTATTCCGAGGAATGGCTTGCCGTGGAAACTATTGTGGACATAAGCATTGTCAGGGATTTGATCCCCCTCTTGCAGGAGGCGGGCGCTGAGGGCATTATTGAATATTCTTTAAATAAGGTAATTTAAATTTAGATCCTTGGCCAATTGCAAGGAGGACCTGCCGGTTTGGCAGCAGAAGGAGAGAAATGCGGGAGGGAAAGGTAAAAAGGAAAACCAGCGAAACGACCATTTCCATGGAGATGGATCTGGATGGTTCCGGCCGTGCGGAAATTGATACCACGGTTCCTTTCATGGACCATATGTTGAATCTCTTTTCCAGGCATGGTCTTTTTGACATCAAGCTAGTGGGAAAGGGTGACCGGGATGTGGATGATCATCATCTGGTTGAAGATTTGGGGATCTGTCTGGGACAAGCCTTAAAGAAGGCCCTCGGTTCCAAAGAGGGTATCAAACGTTATGGATCAGCCCTCGTGCCGATGGATGAAAGCCTTTGCAGTATCGCCCTGGATCTTTCGGGGAGGCCCTATCTGATCTACCACGTTGAGTTTGGAGAGGCACGGATCGGTGATTTCGATCCTGCCTTGCTAAAGGAGTTTTTCAAGTCTTTCTCGGATCATAGCGGAATAACCTTGCACATCAATGTGCTCTATGGTAAGAATAACCACCATGTTGCCGAGTCCATCTTCAAGGCCTTTGCCCGGGCACTGAGAAGGGCGGCGAGTCTTGATGACCGGATTCAGGGTGTCATGTCCACAAAGGGAAGTCTATAACTTAATAACTACTTTCACCTCCTATGCGGGGTTGTTTTTCTGATTCGTGATAGAGATTCTTGCGGGTGTGATCCACATAATGTTCAAATTCAGCACATACATGATAGTCATCGTAAAGGAGAAATGGCAGGTTCTGGCATGCCTGATGTTTCTAATCGTGATTTCCGGCTGTCAGAGTGCCAGCGGTGTATCTTCATCCCTGTTGAAAGACAAGGACATCACATTCAGACGCCTTGCCGTCATGCCCTTTCAGCAAGTATCCCCAGAATTGGTAGCGACTTATGCCGCTCAAAATGCCCTTTCGGCATCTGTACTGAAAACGGATAATGATCTCAAGAGCCCGGAACGTTTTCTTCAGGATTTCTTTATGGAAAGGATGTCTGCCTATTCTCAGTTCGAACTCGTTTCGCCCGACCGGGTGGGAGGTATTTACAAAAGGGTCAGCAGCAACTCTTTCACGACGACCCTGCCGCAGGTGATGAAGGAAGTGGGAGAAGAACTCAATGCCGACGCCATCGTCGTGGGATATCTCTACCGCTACCGTGAGAGGCGGGGTTATGATTATTCTGTGGAAAAACCCGCTTCGGTCTTCTTTGAAATACATTTATTCAGGGTCCAGGATGGGGCTCTCGTCTGGAAAGGTATATTCAATAAAACCCAGACATCATTGATGGAAAATGTATTGGGGGTATCCTATTTCCTGAAAGATAAGGGGCGATGGCTTACAGCGAAAGAGTTGGCTATGGAGGGAATGGAAGATACGATCAGAAGATTTCCAGGCGTCGCAAAAGATTCGGTCCGGGCCGCCCCCTGATCTTCAGCCGGGCCTGAATTCGCGCCGGTGTATATCCTCATTTCAAACAGCCGCTCTGCATGGGCATGAATCACTTGATTCGCTCTTCATTTTCTATCATTCATTCCAAAATATTTTAAGGATGCGATGTGATCATCATACCTGCTATTGATCTTAAGGGAGGCCGTTGTGTGCGGCTGGCGCAAGGAGATTTCAATCGGACGACCGTTTATGGAGAGCATCCAGCGGATGTCGCCATACGCTGGCAGGATAAAGGTGCAGAACGAATACATGTGGTGGACCTTGATGGTTCCCTTGTCGGTTGCCCCCAAAACAGGGAGGCCATCCGCGATATCATCGGTGCCGTGAGTGTGCCTGTGGAGTTGGGGGGGGGCATCCGTGACATGGAGACAATTGCGAATTATGCGAACCTCGGGGTCCGCTGGATCATCCTGGGAACGGCCGCGCTGAGAAACCCCGAACTGGTTCAAGAGGCCTGCCGGACCTTTGCAGATCAGATTATCCTGGGTATCGATGCCCGTGATGAGATGGTTGCCGTACAGGGTTGGACGGAAACCACCTCTCTGACGGCTATTGATCTGATCCGAAGCTATGGGGACTGCCAAATCAGTGCCGTAGTTTATACAGACATCAGGCGTGACGGCATGGAAACGGGTGTCAATATTGAGGCGACAAAGGCTCTCGCTAGAGCGATCGAAATCCCCGTCATTGCCTCTGGGGGGGTCGGGGGCATAGGCGATATCGAGAAACTTCTGGAAATTGAAGATTCCGGAATCATCGGTGTGATTGCCGGCCGGGCTCTTTATACGGGCGCCCTTTCCCTGGAGGAGGCGATCCGGAAAACAAAGGAAAAGCAGGAGGTATGAAAATGGACGATTGTATCTTTTGTAAAATTGTCAAAGGTTCAATACCTTGCAACAAAGTTTATGAAGACGAAAGGGTTCTCGCTTTTGAAGATATACATCCCATGGCTCCCGTGCACATCGTAATTATTCCCAAGGAACACATTGCCACCATTCTTGATGTTTATGGAGATAAAATGGCGGTTATGGGCGCCATGATCTCAGCGGCCCGGGAAGTATCAAGAAAGAAGGGTATAGATAAGAGCGGATTTCGTGTGGTTATAAATTGCAATGAAGAGGGGGGACAGGTTATCTTCCATCTCCACATGCACGTTTTAGGTGGCAAGCAACTTAAGGATGGTCTTGGCTGAGGTTTGAATCCTTCGTTGACAAAAAGTTAAGGGTGGATAGGTTAAGAGGCGGTAAATTTTCAGTGATATGTGAGGATGAAAAAGGATATGGAACTTAATAGAAAAATAGAACAGGAAATGATCAAGGCGGCGAAAGCCAAGGAAAAAATCCGGTTGTCCGCCCTCAGGATGATGAAAAACGCTGTTCATAATAAAGAGATCGATCTGAGACGGGAGTTAACGGAGGCGGAATTCCTGCAGGTACTCGCGGGGATGGTTAAACAGCGCAAGGATTCCATCGAGCAGTTCGAGAAGGGCGGCAGAATGGATCTGGTTGAAAAAGAGACAGCGGAGCTGAAAGTTGTTCAGGAGTTCATGCCTCAGCAGTTTTCGGAAGAAGATCTCACGGCGGCGATAGAAAGGGCCATTCAAGAGACGGGCGCGGCAAACCCAAAAGACATGGGCAAAGTAATGAAGGCCATCTTGCCTGTGATCAGCGGCAGGGCTGATGGCAAGGTCGTAAGTGAAAAGGTTAAGGCCAGGCTTTCAGGTTAGCGCCGTTGATGACTAAAGGTTCAATTCCTGAAGATAAGATTGACGAGATAAAGAGACGGATCAATATCGTGGATCTTGTGTCGGAGTTTGTGAGCCTGAAACAGGCGGGAAGGAGCTTCATCGGACTTTGTCCTTTTCATAAGGAGAAGACGCCCTCCTTTACGGTGAGTCCGGATAAGCAGATTTTTTACTGTTTCGGTTGCGCCGAAGGAGGGAATGCCCTTGCCTTTGTCATGAAGATAAATGGACTGACTTTCCCGGAAGCAATACGGTATTTGGCTAAGAAAACAGGCGTCGCCCTTCCCGACCGACCCCTCAGCAAGCAGGAAAAGGAGCAATTGACCCTCAAAGAGAGGATGCTCCGTCTCCATACCCTGGTTTCAGATTATTATTTGTCCCGATTGAGAGGGAAGGAAGGTCAGAAAGCTCAGTTATATTTGCAGAACCGTGATATCGGCGCTGAGGCTGTTAATACGTTCCAATTGGGTTATGCCCTTGATGGTTGGAGGTTTCTCCGGGATCATCTGGAACAAAAAAGGGTGCCCCTTCTCCTTGCCGAACAGTCAGGACTCCTCGTCAAAAATGAGCGAGGAGAATATTACGACCGATTCCGGGGCAGACTTATCTTCCCCATCGAAGATCAGGCCGGCCAGATCATAGCCTTTGGTGGACGAATTCTGGGGGAAGGGGAGCCAAAATATTTAAATTCACCGGAATCGGCATTATTCAGCAAGGGAAAGACCCTGTATGGCCTCAGCAGGACGAAAGATGATATTAGAAAAAGCGGTTATGCCATCCTGGTGGAGGGATACTTCGACCTGCTATCACTCTGGAATGCCGGGGTGAGAAATGTCGTTGCTACCTTGGGTACGGCCCTTACCCGGGATCATGTAGACTTGCTCCGCAGGTATACGAAAGATGTGGCAGTGGTATTCGATGGCGATGAGGCGGGTAAGAAGGCATTGTCAAGAAGTTTGGGATTGTTTATTGACGGGAACCTGCACTCACGGGCCGTGATGCTTCCGGAAGCCTCCGATCCAGACGACTATGTTCGGAAATTCGGAAAGAAGAGATTCCATGAATTGATTAAACAGTCTCCCCCGGCGGTGGAGTATTATCTTGATACTGTCGTCGGGAGCAGGGGGGATTTTTCTCATGACCGGGATGCGCTCAGGGAATCCCTCGCTTTTATAACCAGAATGGACAACGCTGTGGAAAGAAATCTTTTTATCAAGCTTGCGGCGGAAAGGATAGGCGTCGACGAAAATATTCTCAAGGCGGAAGTCATTCAGGGAATGGGGAATAAATCCAACGGAAACGTTATCGAGAAGAACGAAAAACAGTCTTCATCCCCCGTGGATGCCCTGGAAATTAACTTTATAACGTTGATCCTGGATCATCCCGATAAAATTCCCGCCATGATTGACGCTGATATCCTGAAATGCTTCGCTAGCGAAGAATTAAGGAACCTAGGGAAGATTATCGAGACTTATTATGACAGGATCGGGAAAATCGATCTTAAGGACTTTATTGACCATCTGGAGGCCGGGTTCATGAGAGATGAAATTTTAAGTCGTCTCATTGATTCTGGCGCCTGGGAAGCGGACACTATTGATCAGGTCTTCAGTGACATGATCCACCAGATCAGGCGCAAATGGTTCAAGGAGAGGCACAGGTCCTTGAAAATCAGGCTGATCAGGGCTCAGCAGGCGAGCGATCCGGAGTTGTGCCAGCGCCTGCTTGTGGAAAAGGGAGACCTGATGAAGGCAGAAAAGGCAGTATTAGCGAAAGGGTAAGATGGAGGCTTCTTTATGGGAAAAGACATCCAGTCCGAGGAATTTAAAAAACTGATGTCCTTGGGGGAAGAAAAGGGCTTTTTAACCTATGACGACGTGAACGATCTGTTGCCGTCGGATGTCATTTCGTCGGATCAGATTGACGATATCATCATGCTGTTTGGGGAAAAGAACATTGATATTATCGATACGGACAAGGGGGAAAAGCTGGTCGTCAAAAAGGCGCCGGACGAGCTTGTTGGGTCAAAAGACGAAGAGCTCATAGGTCTTATGCCCGTGGCCGGCAAAACCGGCGATCCAGTGAAGATGTATCTTCGGGAGATGGGGATGGTCTCCCTGCTTAGCCGGGAGGGGGAGGTTGAAATTGCCAAAAAAATTGAGGATGGCGTGCGGGATACAATGGATTCGGTTTTCAGCGTCACTGTCTGCATTAAGGAGGTCGTTGATATTGGACGGAAGATACGCAATGGGGAGATGAGAATCAAGAACGTCGTTGATAACCTTGAAGATGACGATGGTTTCGTTGAAGAAGACATGCATCGCGACCGGGTACTCAGGCTTATTGATAAGGTAACCGCTCTCAACAGGAAAAACGACAAACTCAAAGCGGCGCTGAAGGAGAAAGGGACTACGACCGAGCAGAAATCCGCCCATGAGAAGGCCATCGAGAAAAACACGAAGACTATTATCCGTGATTGCCGGAAGGTGAGGTTCAGTAAAAAGCAGATCGATAGGATGGTGTCCATTCTCAAACAATTCATCCTGGAGGTTGAAAGGGCCGAAGAAGAGATTCATCGCTGCAAGGAAAGCACCGGCTTGTCGCTGGCGCAACTGGAAAAGGCCTGGAGCCGAATACGGATGGATCGCAAGGGTCAGGGACAGGTCGCTAAAGAACTGCGGGTATCTCTGGACAAGCTCAAAGATGCCGAGGTTATCATCAAAGAGGCCAATCGCCGGAAGAAAAAGGTATCCCAAGAAATGGGACTATCTGTAACAGAGCTCAAGAAAATTGTCACCACGATCGAGGAGGGAGAAGCGAAGGCGGAGATAGCTAAGAAAACACTCGTCCAGGCTAATTTGCGCCTGGTTGTAAGTATTGCGAAAAAATATACCAACCGTGGATTGCAGTTCCTTGATCTCATTCAGGAAGGCAATATCGGTCTTATGAAGGCTGTCGACAAGTTTGAGTATCAGCGGGGATACAAATTTTCAACTTATGCTACCTGGTGGATCCGCCAGGCAATTACGCGGGCAATTGCCGATCAGGCCAGAACGATCCGCATTCCCGTGCACATGATTGAAACAATAAATAAATTGATCCGGACATCCCGTTACCTGGTGCAGGAACTGGGCAGGGAACCAAACCCGGAAGAGATTGCCGCCAAAATGGAGTTCCCCCTAGAAAAGGTGCGCAAAGTGCTAAAAATTGCCAAAGAACCCATATCTCTCGAAACACCAATCGGTGAGGAAGAGGATAGTCATCTTGGCGATTTCATAGAAGATAAAAAGATCATGTCCCCTTCGGAAGCGACCATCAGCATGGATCTGGCTGAACAGACGAGGAAAATCCTGGCAACCCTGACTCCCAGGGAGGAAAAGGTCTTGCGGATGCGTTTCGGTATCAGCGAGCGGGTGGATGTCTCTACGGATGAATTAAGAGAGCCTCCGGTGAACCTTTCCCTGGAAATAACCAGGCAGGCGGAGACCAATGGAGTAAGAAAGCTCCGGAATCCTTCGCGCCGCAAGCTTATCAAGCCGGCGCTTTAGATATAAATATAAGTTGGACCAAGGATGGCCAAAGAAGGTATTGACATATTGCCTGTTTGGGTATACTAGAACAATTTATTGACTAAGTGGGGAGACAGGAGAGGGCCCATAGCTCAATTGGTAGAGCCACCGGCTCATAACCGGTAGGTCCCTGGTTCGAACCCAGGTGGGCCCACCATTCAATATGTATAGAGAATACGACATATTCAAGAAAAATGGTCAAACAGGAATGACCGGAAGACAAATCTTCCTTTGAAAAAAGTGCACCATCCTCGTGGGGCACTTTTTTTTGTCTTTTATCGGGTAAGAAAGGGGGAAGTCGTTGAACGAACAATTATTATATCTCATAGAGCTGCAAAAGATCGATACAGAAACGCAGAAGGTTCTCCTTGGTAGAAAGGAGTTGCCCGTATTACTGGCAAAAAAGGAAGAAACCTTCGGAGTTATTAAGTCCCGGATAGCTGAGCACAGGTCAAATCTCGATGAAAAAAACGGGGCTCACAGGGAATTGGAAGATAAATTAAAAAAAGTGCTGGAGCAACTCCGGAAAACCAGGGACCGTATCCACGATGTCAAGTCCAACAAAGAATATCAGGCGGTGTTAAAGGAAATAGAAACGCTCGAAAAGAAAAGCGGAGTAGTGGAGGATCAGATTATTTCCATCCTTGAGGAAATCGATGCAGTCAAGGTATTATTGGCAATGAAGGAGCAGGAATTTGCAGGAGAGCAACAGAGATACGAGGAGGATAAGAGAAAGACTGAGGAACAGATCGGTTCCATCGAATCGCAGTTGCGGTCCGGACAGAAACAGGGGGATGAAATCCGTGGGAAGATACGAAAGGACCTTTTAAAGAAGTATGAGATAATCAAGAATGTCAATCATGGTCTGGCGGTCGTATCCGCATGGAAGGAGACCTGCAATGGTTGTCATATGAACATTCCTCCCCAGCTGTACAATGAACTCCTGGAATCAATGGATGACCTGATTTGTTGTCCTAACTGTCGTCGCATTATTTATCGGCATGATCAAAGTATGGATGGTGCTTGAGCAGATCAGATGATCGCTGGTCCGGACGCAACCGGACGGGAGGAAAGTCCGAGCTCCACAGGGCAGGATGGTCGCTAACGGCGACTGGGGGCGACCCTAAGGAAAGTGCCACAGAAAATATACCGCCGGTTGGGTGCAACCCGGTCGGTAAGGGTGAAAAGGCGAGGTAAGAGCTCACCGCTTGCCTGGTGACAGGAAAGGCATGGTAAACCCCATCCGGAGCAAGACCGAATAGGAGAACGATTGAGGGCTGCCCGCCCGATGTTCTCGGGTAGGTTGCTTGAGGCAGCAGGCAACTGCTGTCCCAGAGGAATGATCATCGCCGCCTTGCGGGGTAACCTGGGGGCGGAACAGAACTCGGCTTACGATTTACTCAAGCATCTCTTTATACAGAAAAGGGCGGTTCCATAGGAACCGCCCTTTGTCTTATTAGCTGGAAAGCAAGAAACTTATATTCCCAGGGATCTCTCTGTCTCCTTGATGTCGATCGTGGTTTTGATGACCGTATCCGAGTTCAGGGAGATACTGCTTATTCCGCATTCCACGAGGAACCGGGCAAATTCGGGATAATCGCTCGGAGCTTGTCCGCAGATTCCGATCTTCTTCCCCATCTTGTTGGCCTTCGTAATGGCGATCCGGATCAGATCCATTACGGCTTTATTCCGTTCGTCAAAAATGTGAGAAACAAGGAAAGAATCTCTATCCAGACCAAGTGTAAGCTGGGTCAGGTCGTTCGAGCCGATGGAGAAGCCGTCAAATATCTCGCCGAATTCGTCGATCAAGAGGACATTGCTGGGAATCTCGACCATCATGTAGATCTGGAGGCCGTTTTCACCCTGGACAAGGCCCTTGTCAGCCATGACTTCGATGACCTTTTTGCCTTCCTCAACGGTCCGGCAGAAGGGAATCATCAGTACGGCATTGGTGAGGCCCATGTCGTTTCTTACTTTTTTCATGGCCTCGCATTCCAGGGCGAAGGCATCGCGGTACCTTTCATTATAATACCGGGAGGCCCCCCGGAACCCGATCATCGGGTTTTCCTCGTCCATCTCAAAATACTGACCCCCGATAAGGTTTTTGTATTCATTACTCTTGAAGTCGCTCATGCGAACGATGACGTCGTTCGGATAGAAGGCGGCCGCGATCTTGGCGACTCCTTGGGCCAGTTTGTCAACAAAGAAATCGGATTTATTCTTATACCCATAGGTTGAGGATTCAATCTTCTCCCGGATGGCCGGATCGACTACCCTGTCAAACTGGATCAGGGCCATGGGGTGGATGCTGATGAACTGGTTGATGATAAACTCCAGTCTTGCCAGACCGACGCCGTCATTGGGAATAGCGGCCAGATTGAAGGCATTTTCCGGGTTGCCCACGTTCATCATAATCTTGGTTTTCGGGCGTTCGAGGTTCTTGGCATCGACCCGTTGAACTTCGAATTTCAGTATTCCATTATAGACATTGCCGACTTCACCTTCAGCACAGGATATGGTTGCCTCCTTGACGCCTTGGAGGGCCTTGGTTCCGTTCTCCGTACCGACGATGCAGGGGACCCCGAGTTCACGGCTTACGATGGCCGCATGACAGGTCCTGCCGCCTCTGTTTGTGACAATTGCAGCGGCGATTTTCATGACCGGTTCCCAATCAGGATCGGTCATATCCGTAACGAGGACCTCCCCCTTTTTGAAAGTCATGATCTGGTTTACAGACTCGATAATATGTACTGGTCCCGCACCTATCTTCGAACCTACCGCTGTTCCCTGTACCAGAGGGGGCTTATGTTCTATAAGGACATAGCTTTCCAGAACGTTGGCATCCTTCTGAGACTGAACTGTTTCCGGTCGGGCCTGCAGAATGAAGAGTTCACCTGTCCGTCCATCTTTCCCCCACTCAATATCCATGGGCTTAAAATAGCCGGCTTCCTGTGAATAGTGGTCTTCGATAATCGTTGTCCATCGAGCCAACTGTAGAATCTCATCTTCGCTCAGACAAAACTTGCGTCGCTCCTCGATGGGCACGGAAACTGTCTCCGTAGCCTCTCCCCCCTTACCGCCGGCGTACACCATCTTGAGCTCTTTGGTGCCCAGCTTTTTCTGAACAATGGGACGGTGACCCTGTTTCAAGGTGGGCTTGAATACAAAAAATTCATCAGGGTTTACGGTACCTTGTACCACTGTTTCTCCCAGGCCGTAAGCGGCGGTGATGAGGATGGCATCCTTGAAGCCCGATTCCGTATCGATTGAGAAAATGACACCCGATGAGGCAAGATCGGACCGGACCATTTTTTGCACACCGATGGAGAGGGCGATGGACATATGATCGAATCCCTTGTCAAAACGGTAGGAGATAGCCCGGTCTGTGAAGAGGGAAGCAAAACAATGCTTGCAGGCTTCAAGGAGGGCATCTTCCCCGGTGATATTCAGGTAGGTTTCCTGCTGGCCGGCAAAGCTCGCATCAGGAAGGTCCTCAGCAGTTGCCGAGCTTCTCACGGCCACGTCGGTGTTTTCCCCGTATTCGTCACAGAGCTTCTTGTAGGCTTCGACAATAGCCGCTTTCAAGTCGTTCGGAAAGGGGGCGTTGTAGATGAGGTCGCGGACTTTTCTCCCCCTGTCCTTGAGATTCTGGAGATCGTGAGTATCCAGATCAGATAAGACCGCCTTGATCTGATCACGAATTCCCGCTGACTCGAGAAGATAGCGATAGGCAAAAGCGGTGACCGCGTATCCATCGGGGATACTCACACCTTTGGGGATCAATTCTCTGCGCATTTCCCCGAGGGAGGCATTTTTCCCTCCCACCTGTGGGATATCAGCGAGTTGCAGTTCATCGAACCAAAGTACTAACTTGTTGTCATTCATGGGATTCCTCCTGTGGGTAGTTGTTTTTTATGGAAGGATCATAGCGCTAGTGTGCCTATCAGTAATGAAATCCGAAGTCAAATAGAAAGATACGAGGTGAGTCATTATGAGGGAAAAAAAGAGGCCGGATTGAATCCGGCCTCTTCATGCTTCAAGGGTTATTTATCTTCTTCCTCGTCATCGTAGAAAGGACCTTCTCCCTGGGCGTCGGGTGGAACCTCAGCCGCTATGGATCGAGAGATACCCTTTGACAAAAGGGCCGCAATCCCGAAGAGGATGATAATGGAAATTACCAGGATCAGAATGATCGTTGTCGACCATGCCTTCGCTTCCTTGTCGATACTTTGCGTTGCCTTGGCGGCAATTTCACTGAATTTCTCTACATCCACACCCATGCCGATCCAACCGAATCCTGCCGGCGCTTGATAATCCTGAGTGAAGAATTTAATGGGGGCATAAGCCACGAACTTTGTATGCCCACCGAACTTGTACGTCTTGATGCCGGACTTTCCTGCTGCTGCATCTTTGGCTATCAGGGGCAAATTGGGATCAACAAAACCCATGAGGTTCAGGTTCAGCACCTCTTCGCCCTTCTTGGTCAACTCTGCCGAAGTCTGTTCCGTCAATGGTTGCACCGGTCGGCCATCGGCATAAAGCCCCTCGATATGATAGTCGACGGGATGGGAAATAATCAGTCCCCGGTTATCCACCATGTAGGCGTAGTTTCCCGTGGATGCATCCGCCTCGTACACCGGCGCCGACTGGGTCGGAATCACATGGTCCGTGTATGCACCGAGATGACGGTAGTCAAGGGCCAGTTGCACGATACCCTGAAGACCTTCCTTGCCATAAAGAGGGGTGGCGAAACGGATAACACCGGAGAAACGCTTTCCCTTCTCAAAATCTGCACGGTTGACATACCAGCCCGTTACCTGGGAGACGAAGACATCGCCCTTGTTAAAGGCTTTTGCAGAAGCAAAGTATGTTTCTGATTTGTAGGTTGTATTCGCCGGAATGCTCACATTTGTGAGTTTTGCTTTGGAGGCAATCTCTCCATTGGTAATCTTGATCACCTCGTTGCCATTTTTGTCAATGAGCGTCATTTCCGTATAAATGGGGGCGGAGACCTGTTTTAGCTTATCTCCATCCTTAATCCAGATATTCCTGCGATTTTCATTGACAAACTGTTTGTATGCAGACTCCGTGGCCGGGATAATCGTGGCAACGAGGACATCCTTCTTACGTTCCGTAAGGAAGTTTGTCACTTCATCTGCAATGTTCATGGCACGTATCTTGATTTCTTCCTGAGATTTCTGGTCAAGAACGTTCACAGCCCGCTCTTTTACTGTAACCCCTAATTTGAAAATCCCATTGGCGATGAGAATCGCCATCAGTGATAAGGGGATTACGATAAGCAGGAAGAATACCCTCGCGACAGTGAAAAACTGCTTATCTTGTTTCTTCTCTGACATTCTATTTCCCCCTAACTGTAGTTCAATTTGAAGTTAATTTCATTTGTCGGATTAACCCAAAAAGTACTTTACGTAGGGGTTGGCATAGAGAAGAACCAGCGCAACAACCAGCGCATAAATACAAACGGATTCCGCCATGGCCATGCCGACTAGCATAACGGTCATGATCTTTCCCTGAACCCCGGGGTTTCTTCCGACGGCCTGACATGCGCCATTGGCTGCATTACCAATACCGGCACCGGCGCCAATCGCACCGAGACCAATGGCAAATCCCGCAGCAACCATTGCGCCAACCGTAAAAATCACCTTCACATAAGACTCACCTGCGCCTGGTAAAGCCTCCGCAGCAAATACGACTGGTGATGATAAAAGTACTGCCGCCATCGTCGTCATGAGTGTTAACAACTTCTTTCCAAATTTCCCTAACATCTTCTCTTCTCCTTTCATTTTATAGCTTATAATTTTTTTCTCCCGCCCCCTTAACACACTTCCTGCCTCTGGGAAAGGAAAAATGTCATCAAACTGCGCGCTTTTCTGCAACAGATATGCCATGAAAATGAAAACGATAAAGATAACCCTTAAGAATGGACAAACATTTAATAAATTTTTTTATCCGTCTTTGTTATGAAGTCACGAAATCAGCTTGTCATTGAACATTTCATTCAATCGGGAGGGAAAATTGAATGAAATGTAGAATAAATATTTCTGTTGAATTTTTGCAAAGACACAAGTAGTATCGCCGCACTATTGTTTAACCCGGATTTAGAATAATATCATCAAGAGGTTTAGTCATGCAAGAAATCTTGACAGCCGTGACTTATCTGGTTGTATGGCTGATATGTCAACGGGTAATAGGCATTGAAAGCGGTCTTGTGAATCTTATTATCTCTTTGAGTGCGGCCGTAGGCGTCTACATACTGATGGCCGTGAAGGAACACAGGGATAAGAAAAAAAGGGGCGAAGACCATGAGTAAGGCTGTGGAGGAAAGACTCCTCAGAGAGTGGAAGGTCAACGTCGGCATTATTGAAGGGTCGCCAATTCCTACATTTGTCATTGACAGGCAGCACAAGGTAATTTTTTGGAATAAGGCCTGTGAGGAACTTACAGATTTCCCGGCTATAGAAATGATTGGTACGGACAAGCACTACATGCCATTCTACGGTACGAGAAGGCCTCTGATTGCTGATTTGATTGTCGATCAGGACATAAATGGATTAGAAAAATTTTATGGCACCAAGCGGGTAAAGAAATCGGACCGCGTGGAAGGGGCTTATGAGGCGCGGGATTTTTATATGAACCTGGGTGGCCAGAGTCGCCATGTCTATTTTATGGCAGCCCCTATCTTTGACGATACCGGCGAGATCATCGCGGCCATAGAGACTCTGCAGGATATAACCAAAGAAAAAGAGCTGGAACTCAGTCTCAAGGAATATACTGAAAATATAAGGGGGGAACTCGAAAAGAACATCACCCTGAGAAAGACTATCGAAGGTATTATCGAAGGGTCGCCCATCCCCATGTTTGTTATCGACAAGGAGCATAAGATCACGTTCTGGAATCGTGCCTTCACGGAATTAAGCGGCTATGAGGGGAAGTATTTTATCGGAACGGACCGACAGTACATTCCCTTTTACCCGGAAAAACGACCGGTTATTGCAGACCTTATTGTAGATAATGACATAGATGACCTGGAGAAATATTATGGAAAAAAGAAGGTGCAGAAATCGACGGTCATCCGCGGGGCTTATGAAGCCTGGGACTTTTATCCCAACTTAGGTGGGAAGAGCAGGCACCTTTACTTTCTGGCGGCCCCCATCTACGATGACAAAGGCGAGATTATTGCAGCCGTCGAGACTCTGCAGGATATAACTCGCGAAGAGGAGCTGTCTCAGCACTTGAAAGAATATGCAGAAAATCTGGAGAATGAGCTGAAAGAGAACATCCGGCTCCGACAGGAAATAGAGACGATTTACAACTATATACAGACAGTCTTGGAGAGCTCTCCGGACACTCTTTTCGAACTCAATAGCGAGGGCATTATTACCTATGTCAGCCGCGGTCGCGGCGATGGCTTGGAACCATTCCAGATCAAGGGGAAGCACTTTACCGAGTATGCCCCGGTGCATAAGGATTATCTTATGGCCAGATGGATAGAGATCAAGAACGGCAACTTCAGACCCTTTGAGATGGAAGTAACTACTGCCGAAGGGATCAGGCAGTTTCATCTTATCACCCCTTGCCCGCTCAAAGGTTCGAAGGACCGGTATGTGATGGTGCGCAGGGAAATTACGGAATTCAAGGATCTCGAGAAAAAATATTACGAAAGCCAGAAACTGGCGGCCATTGGTCAATTATCCGCAGGCATCGCCCATGAGGTTCGCAATCCCCTTTCATCCATCAAGATGAGTCTGCAAATTCTTGAGAAAAGGCTTCAACCGGAAGGCAATGACCTGAAGCGTTTCAAAATAGCCCAGCGAGAAGTAGAGCACCTCGAGGAGTTGGTGAATGACGTCCTTATCTTTGCCAGGCCCGGAGACCCGAAGAAGGTCCCAACCGATCTGAAAAGAACCATAGAAAACGCCCTGGAAATGGTGGAAAAGGCCGTTTTGGACAAGCACATCAACGTGATTCAGCAAATCGAGATAGAATTGCCCCATCCGAACATTGACGGTGTCATGCTGGAGCAGGCCTTTCTTAATGTTTTCCGTAATGCTATTGACGCCATGCAGGAGGGGGGCCGTCTCCAGATTTTTGTCAGAGAATCCGGTAATCAGCCCCATGAACTATCCATTGAAATCGTGGATGACGGTTGTGGGATGGACGAGGAGACCCTTACCCATCTTTTTAATCCCTTTTTTACGCAGAAGCGGTACGGAACAGGGCTGGGTATGACCCAGGTCAAGAAGATTATTGATCTGCACACGGGAAATATCGAGATTGAAAGTAAAAAAGGGGAGGGGACGAGAGTAATTATTACGCTTCCCCTGAATGTTTCAGAATAGACATATCAGGAGTGCCTCATGGCAAAAATTCTGGTTATTGATGACGACAGTTCCATCGCGGAAAGCCTTGACCTGTACCTTACGGAAGAAGGGTATACGGTATATACAGCCGCCACCGGAACCGACGGTCTCAATGCCTTTGTGAAGCATGCTCCCGATCTGGTGATTCTTGACATACGCCTTCCTGACATCGACGGCTTCACTGTGCTTGAAGACCTGCGGGAAGAGGAGGAGAACGTCAAGGTGGTCATGATCACCGCCTATCACGACATGGATTCCACGATCAAGGCCATGAAGGGAGGGGCCTTCGATTATATCCATAAGCCGATCAATGTGGAAGAGCTGGACATGGCCATTAGGAAGGCCTTGAAGACCCTGGAGATGGAAAAGAAGATCAGCGGTCTCCTGAATGAGCCGTCGCGGAGTTTCAAGGTAGGGGACATCATCGGCAACAACAAGGAAATGAAGGAGATTTTCAAGACTATCGGCGTCGTTTCCCAGAGTCGGACCACGGTTCTCATTGAGGGGGAAAGTGGGACGGGAAAGGAGCTTATCGCCAAGGTGATCCACAACAACACTGCCCCCGATGAGCCTTACATAGCGGTGAACTGCTCAGCAATCGTTGAAACGCTGCTGGAGTCGGAACTCTTTGGCCACGAAAAAGGCTCTTTTACAGGGGCTGTCGTACGAAAGTTGGGGAAATTTGAGCTTGCCCGTTATGGAACGGTATTTTTAGATGAAATTAGTGAAATGTCCGTGAATCTTCAGGCCAAGCTGTTGCGGGTCCTTCAGGAAATGGATTTCGAGCGAGTGGGCGGCAAGGATTCGATCAAGGTCAATGCGAGGATAATTACAGCGACCAATAAAGATCTCAAAGGGATGGTCAAGGAAGGCAAATTCCGCGATGATCTTTACTATCGTTTGAATATCGTCTCCATACGCATTCCACCCTTGCGGGAACGACGGGAAGACATTACCTCCCTGGTTGACTATCTCCTCGCCAAGATAAACCGGGAGTTGCATAAGAAGGTTGTCGGCGTTTCCGAGGAAATGATGGATATTTTTATGAAATATCGTTGGCCCGGGAATGTAAGGGAGCTGGAAAACCTTCTGACCAGGGCGGTCGTGGTGGCAAAAAGCCAGGTCCTCACGCGCGGCGATTTTCCCGAACTGGGGGATGAAGCCGTCAACGGCGCCGATAGCAAGCACGCCGAAATCATTGTCGAGCCCGGGAAAAATATGACCTTGGATGAAGTGGAAGAACAGTATATCCGCCGGGTCATTAAAGACAATAATCACAGAACAAAGGGAGAAATATGCGACATTCTCGGAATTTCCCGTCCAACCTTCGAAAGAAAACTAGAAAAATACGGCATCACCATTGAAAAGGATTAAACATCTTTTCTGCATGCAAATCGCTGTGTAGTTGCCGGCAGATTTTAGAATAAAGAATGGATACTGATTGAAGATACTTTCCGCGCAATTTGTGAAGACCGCAATGTTGCCTGTCCATTATCCAGAACCGTTGGGGCCGGAAATCGCCTTTGCCGGGCGTTCCAACGTGGGGAAATCTTCCCTTATCAATGTCCTGGTGAACCGCAATAATCTGGCGAAGGCGAGCCGGACCCCGGGCAGGACCCAGGCCATCAACTTTTTTATGATCAATGATCAGATATCTTTCGTTGACTTACCCGGTTACGGATTTGCCAAAGTACCTGAAAAAATCAGGATAAGTTGGGGACCGATGGTGGAAACCTATCTCAGGGAGAGAGGAAACTTGATTCTTCTTATCATGATTCTGGATATCCGCAGGGATCTGCGGGATGATGACAGAAACTTCCTTGTGTGGATGGAGGAAAATCAGCTTCCCTGGCAGATGGTTCTGACGAAGGCGGACAAGTTATCAAAAAATCAGGTAACGAATCGGCTGCGTATTATCGAGGAACAGGCGGGCATTTCAGGCATACAAAAGCCGCTCTCCTTTTCAGCCCTGAACGGTCAGGGAAAAGATCAATTATGGGGTATAATCAAAGAGGCATCGGGGCTTTGAAAAAAGATTTATCCTTGACAGGCGTCGTTAATCGTGATAGCGGCTCCGTCGGTTCCAGACCATAGGAACTAGCAGGAGGAGAGGGTAATTACTCAAAATCTCTGGAAACATAACAACCCGAATATACTCATCTTTTGAGGTGTCTAAGTGATAAAAGACAGTGAAAAAATTGGCGCGGTAATGGTTGTCGGTTCAGGTATTGCCGGGATTCAAGCCTCCCTTGACCTGGCAAATTCCGGCTTGAAAGTGTACCTCGTTGAGAAGGATATCAGCATCGGCGGTGTCATGGCCCAGCTTGACAAGACCTTTCCCACCAATGATTGCTCGGCCTGCATCCTCTCCCCCAAGCTCGTAGAAGTCGGTCGCCATCCCAATGTGGAGATCCTGACCCGGCGCACGGTTGATTCCGTCGAGGGGGAGGCAGGAAAATTCAAGGTCAAAATGACCAAGGCCCCGCGATTCATTGACCTCGATAAATGTACGGGTTGCGGCGACTGCGCCAAGGTTTGCCCCATCAATGTCCCCTCCGAATTCAATGAAGGTCTCTCCGAGCGGCAGGCTACATATCGCAAGTTTCCCCAGGCGATTCCCAGTGGTTTCGCAATCGACAAGATCGGCACTTCTCCCTGTAAGTCAGCCTGTCCCACGCATATCAGTGTCCAGGGCTACGTCGCCCTGATTGCGACGGGTAAATACAAGGAAGCCCTGAAGCTCATCAAAAAGGACAATCCCTTCCCCATCGTCTGCGGCCGGGTCTGCAACCATCCCTGCGAGACGGCCTGTATGCGGGGCAAGGTGGAAGAACCCATCGATATCATGCATCTCAAGCGCTTTGTCGCCGACCTGGATCTTAAGGACGAAACGCGTTACATCCCTGATAAAAAAGAAAGCAAGGGCAAAAAAATAGCTGTCGTCGGCGCCGGTCCCGCCGGTCTCACCTGCGCCTACTATCTGGCTGCCGAGGGCTATGACGTAGAGGTCTTTGAGTCCCTCCCCGTGGCGGGTGGCTGGCTTGCCGTCGGCATCCCCGAATATCGCCTCCCGAAGGACGTCCTGAAAGCGGAGATCAAGGTAATCGAGGATCTCGGCGTCAAGATTCACCTGAACAAGGCTATCGGCAAGGACATCCCCTTCGAGAAACTCCAGAAAGAATATGACGCCGTCTTCATCGGCTGTGGAACCGTCAATAGCAGCAAGCTGAATATCCCCGGCGAAGAGATGCAGGGCGTTATCCATGGCGTGGATTATTTGAAGCGTGTGAACCTGGGAGAGAAAGTCTTCCTCGGCGACAAGGTCGCCGTCGTTGGCGGTGGTAACGTCGCCATGGACGCTGTAAGAACGGCCATCCGCACGGGTTCCAAAGACGTCTTCGTTCTGTATCGCCGTTCCCGGGCCGAAATGCCCGCCGCCCCCGAAGAGATAGAAGAAGCTCTGGAAGAGGGCATCAAGATGGAATTCCTCGCTGCCCCCAAGCGCGTTGTCGGTGAGAACGGCAAGGTCACGGGCGTGGAATGCACCCGCATGGAACTCGGCGAGCCCGATGCCAGTGGTCGCCGCCGGCCGGTGGAAATCAAGGGATCGGAATTCATCGTTCCCTGCGATTCCCTGATCCCTGCCATCGGCCAGGAAGCGGATCTCGATTTCGTTCCCAAAGAGAGTGGCATCGCCATCAATAAATGGAAAAACTTCGATGTCGATCCCGTAACCTTTGCATCGAATGTCCCTGGCGTCTTTGCCGGCGGCGATGTCGTTACGGGTCCCCAGACTGTCGTCAAGGCCGTCTATGCCGGAAAGGAAGCAGCGGTTTCCATCGACCGATACCTGAAGGGCGAGGATGTGAAGGCCGGCCGTGAGAAGGACTGGACCAAAGACCTGGCGGATAAAGCGGATGTTTCCAAGGTCGAAAAGGTCGCCAGGGCCAAGTACCCCCACCTGAAGCCCGAAACACGGAGGACGAACTTCCAGGAAGTCGGCGTCGGGTTCAGCGAGGAAGAAGCCGTAGCCGAGGCGAAGCGCTGTCTGGCCTGCGGAATCTGTTCCGAGTGCTACCAGTGTGTCGATGCCTGTATCGCCAACGCCATCAATCATGATGATACCTTCGAGGAAGAAACCATCGAAGTCGGAGCCGTCATTGCCGCCCCCGGTTTTGAAGTCTTTGACGCCGGTATTCGCGGCGAATACGGTTTCGGCATCTATAAGAACGTTGTCACGAGTATCCAGTTCGAGCGCATCCTGTCGGCATCGGGTCCCTATTTCGGCCATGTCCAGCGGATCTCCGACGGTAAGGAGCCGAAGAAGCTTGCCTTCATCCAGTGTGTCGGTTCCCGGGACACCTCCTGCGGCAACAGTTGGTGCTCCTCCGTGTGCTGCATGTATGCCACCAAACAGGCCATCATCGGCAAGGAGCACGCCAAGGGATTGGAGCCTACCGTTTTCTTCATGGATATCCGTGCCCACGGCAAGGACTTCGACCGCTTTGTCAACCGGGCGAAGGACGAGTACGGCATCCGGTATATCCGCTCCATGCCCTCGACAGTCAAAGAACTCCAGCAATCAAATAACCTGTTGCTTAAATACGTTCAGGAAGACGGGAGCCTCGTCGAGGAAGAATTCGACATGGTTGTCCTGTCCGTAGGACTTTGCCCGCCCGCCGAGGCCGGCAAACTGGCAGGGGCTCTGGGCATCGACCTTCAGGAACATGGTTTCTGCAAGACCGCCCTTGAAAATCCCGTAGAGACCTCCCGGGGCGGCGTTTTTGTCTGCGGCGCCTTCGGCGGACCCAAGGACATTCCCGAGACCGTCATGGAGGCCAGCAGCGCCGCTGCCTGCGCCTCGGGTATCCTGGCGACGCGGCGGGGGACAATGACCAAAGAAGAAGACCTGCCCCTCGAGTCCGACCTCCGGGGGCTCGGTCCGCGGACCGGCGTTTTTGTCTGTCACTGCGGCATCAATATCGGCGGCGTTGTCAATGTCCCCGAAGTGGTCGAATACTGCAAGACTCTTCCCAATGTTGTCTTTGCCACGGACAATCTCTTTACCTGTTCCCAGGATACGGCGGTGAAGATGGGCGAGGTGATCAAGGAACATAACCTGACCCGCGTCGTTGTCGCCTCCTGTTCCCCCCGGACCCACGAAGGCCTCTTCCAGGAGAACTGCGAAAAGGCGGGGCTCAACCGTTATCTCTTCGAGATGGCCAATATCCGGGATCAGAATTCCTGGGTGCATATGCACGAACCCGTCGAGGCCACCGAAAAAGCGAAGGATCTGGTCCGCATGGCCATTGCCAAGGCCCAGTTCCTCAAACCCCTTAAACCGGGTCAGTTGTCGGTCAACCATGCCACCATGATCATCGGCGGCGGCCTCGCCGGAATTACGGCGGCCCTGTCCCTGGCGGATCAAGGATATGAATCCTACATTGTGGAAAAGGAACCTGTCCTCGGCGGTAATTACCGTAACCTCTATTTTACTCTCGAAGGTCTGGATACCCGTAAGCACCTGAGCGGCCTTCTGGAAAGAGTGAAGGCCAGCAAGCTCATCCATGCCTATACCGCCGCGACGATCAAAAAGATCGAGGGCTTCATCGGCAATTACAAAACAACTATCGCCACGAAGGATGGGGACGAACAATTCGAGCACGGTGTTGTCATCGTTGCCGCGGGTGGCTATGAACTCGATACGAAGGAATACCTCCATGGCCAGTCTCCCCAGGTCATCACCCAGCGGGAGTTAGAGAAACTGATTGCCGAAAAGGACGACCGGGCGGCCAAAGCCAAGTCCATAACCATGATCCAGTGTGTGGGCTCCCGGATTCCCGAGCGGCCGTACTGCAGTCGTTACTGCTGCTCCGAGGCCATCAAGAACGCTTTGAAAATCAAAGAGATGGATCCCGCCAAGGAGATTACCATACTCTATCGAGATATCCGCACTTTTGGTCTCAAGGAAGATTACTACAAGAAGGCCAGAGAGTTGAACGTCCAGTTCATCCGCTATGACGAAGACAGGAAGCCGGAAATCGTTCAGGAAGGGGACAAGGTCTCCATCCGGATCTTTGATCCCATCATGAACGCCCCGGTGGAATTCAAGACCGACCTCCTGGCCCTCAGCGTCGGCACGGTCCCCAACCCGGGAAATGCCGAGATCGGTCAGATGCTCAAGGTCCCGACAAACCAGGACGGATTCTTCCTTGAGGCCCACGTGAAGTTGCGTCCCGTCGATTTTGCTACGGACGGGGTATTTATGTGCGGCATGTCCCACGCGCCGAAGCTCAGCGAAGATTCCATAGTCCAGGCCAACGCGGCAGTGTCCCGGGCCTGCACCATCCTGACGAAGGATTACATCGAAGCGGAAGGAAAAACCGCCTATGTGAACAAGGAAAGATGCGCGGCCTGCGGCCTCTGTGAAGAGAACTGTCCCTTCAGCGCCATCTCCGTGAACATTGTGGAAGCCTGCGCAGAAGTGAACACCGTTCTCTGCAAGGGTTGCGGAGTCTGCACCGCCTCGTGCCGGATGAACGCCGTGGATCTCAACGGTTACACCAACGAAGAAGAGCTGGAACAGATATTCAATATATAAACTAGGGTTAACGGCCGATAAAGCAGCATTGCCACTGGAAGGAGAATATATGGCTGAAAATTTAGCAAACAAAGAATGGGTACCAAAAATCGTTGCCATCGTCTGCAACTGGTGTACCTACGCGGGAGCCGATCTGGCTGGTATCAGCAGGATTCAGTATCCGCCGAATGTGCGCATTATTCGCGTTCCCTGCACGGGAAGGATTAACCCTTTTTACGTCGCGAAAGCACTGCAGACGGGAGCCGACGGCGTTCTTGTTTCGGGTTGACACCCCGGTGAATGCCACTATATCTCGGGAAATCTGGTGGCGCGCCGCAAGTTTGCGACGTTGAAAAGATTCCTGGACTACATCGGCTTGGAAGGAGACCGGACGATCTTTACCTGGATTTCCGCCTCGGAGGGGGAGCGTTTTGCCAATGTCATCAAGGGCGTAACCGCCAAGGTCCGCGCCTTGGGTCCGGCGTCGAAACTGGTTAAGAAGCTGTAGGGACAAGACGAATACCGGGGGACAGATTCAAATCTGTCCCCCATAATACCCAATAATATTTTGAGGATTCATATAAAGTGGAAAACATCGACAAAAAGCTAAGGGAAGAGGCAAAACGGCTCCTTGAAGAGAAGAGGGTGGACGCCCTGGTAGGTTATGAGACAGGTACCCTTCCCCTGACGGCGACGCCCTGCTTCATCACGAATCCGGAGGATGCGGAAAAGCTCGTTTGGAACGCCTTTTGTACCCAGAATCTGGCCAAGTATGTCCATGACCTGATCTCCCAGCACCGGGAGTCCCAGAAGCGGGTCAAACCGGAAGACCGCAAGAAAAAGGTCTTTGGTGTGGTGGCGAGGGGCTGCACGACCAGGTCTATTGTTCTGCACCTTCAGGAGCGCCAGTATGCCCGGGATGAAATCGTCATCGTCGGTGTTCCCTGCACCGGTTATGTGGACCGGAAGCAGCTTTCCATAATTGTCAGCGGAGAGGATATCCAGGAAGGCACTCTTGAGGGAGATCAACTGGTCGTCAAGACAACCGCTGGTGAAAAACGGATCCCCCTCCAAGACGCCCTGTCCGGAAATTGCCTGACCTGCAAGTTCAACAATCCCATCATCTGCGACGTCATGATCGGCGAAAAGGCTCCGGCCATCGCGGGGGCGGCGCAGGAATACGCCGAGGTTGAGGATTTTGAAAACCTGCCGACCGAGGAAAGATGGGCCTATTTCACGAAGGAGATGGCCAAGTGCATCCGCTGTTACGCCTGCCGTCAGGCTTGCCCCTCCTGCTATTGCAAGACCTGTTTCGTTGAGCAGAGCCAGCCCCAATGGGTTGGTCTTGGCGAAGATACGACCGATACCCAGGTCTTTCAGTTGATGAGGCTGTTTCATATGGTGGGCCGTTGCGTGGATTGCGGTTCCTGTATCTCCGTGTGTCCCATGGGCGTAGACCTGAGGAAATTCCTCAAAAAACTGGACAAGGATGTCTTGGATCTGTTCGAGAGCAGGGCCGGATCATCGATGGAGGATTTGCCGCCCCTGTCCAGATTCAAGGAACACGATAAGGAAGATTTTGTCTTTAACCCATAAGCATGACTGGAAAAAAGATCCTGGTCAAATCCTACGGATGTCTGCCCCTGACGGAGGATGACCGGACGGTGAACGGAGTCAACATGAAGACCTTTCTTGAAGAAGTAAATGAGAAGATCAACGGTGTAGCCATTCAGAGATGCTACCACTGCCGGAAATGCACCGCCGGGTGTCCCCTGGCCTTCGCCATGGAATACAATCCCAACAAGGTCATCAAGATGATCCAGATGGGAATGAAAAAGGAAGTCCTGGGCAGTTCGACCATCTGGCTCTGTGCATCCTGTGAGACCTGTATCACCCGCTGTCCCAACGAAGTGGACATCGCCCGCATGATGGACGTCCTCCGGGAAGCGGCCATTAGCGCCGGTGTCGGGGCGAAGGAAAAGAACGTCCTCTCTTTCCATCAGGCCTTCCTCGCCAGCATCAAATCCCGCGGCCGGATCAATGAACCGTTTATGATGGTTGACTATAAGCTCAAATCAGGTGATCTCTTCTCCGATATGGGGATGGGCATCTCCATGTTCATGAAGGGGAAGCTGTCCCTGAACTCACCCAAGACCAAAGACATTGATACCATCCGGAAGATGTTCGACAAAACGAAGAACCTGTGACGCGGTAAGCGACAGTAAGGAGGCAAGTGTTGAAAGTTTCATATTATCCGGGATGTTCCCTCCATGGTACGGCAAAGGAGTATGATCAGTCTGTCAAGGCCATGAGCCGCGCCTTGGGGATCGAGCTGAAGGAGGTCGAAGATTGGTCCTGTTGCGGTGCCACCTCGGCCCATTCGACGAATTTTAAGCTGTCCGTGGCCCTGCCCGCCCGCAATCTCATGATTGCCGAAAAAAGCGAGGCGAAAGAGGTCATGGTTCCCTGCGCCGCCTGTTTCAACCGCTTCAAGATGGCCCAGCATCATCTTGATCATGACCAGTCTCTCAAGAAGGAAGTGGAGGGCATCGTCGGTCAGAAATATACAGGGGGCCTGAAGGTCAAAAATCCCATCGACATCCTCTATAACGATATCGGCCTGGATATCCTGGCCGAAAAGGTCACAAAAAAACTCGGAGGTTTAAAGCCGGTTTCCTACTATGGATGCCTGTTGGTGCGACCGCCGGAGGTATGCCAGTTCGAGAACTATGAAAACCCCTACATGCTCGACGATATCCTCAAGACCCTGGGAGCGGATGTAAAACCCTGGTCCTACAAGACGGACTGTTGCGGCGGTAGCCTGACCATCAGCCGGACGGATATCGTTGGCAAACTGGTGGACAAGTTGATGACCATGGCCAGAGAAGCGGGGGCCAATTGCGTTGTGACGGCCTGTCCCGTCTGTATGACAAATCTTGATGCCAGAGCCAGTGAGAACCTGCGGTTGCCGGTTTTTTACTTCACCGAACTGGTGGCGCTGGCCCTAGGTCTCCAAGGAACGTCGACGTGGTTTAAACTGCACAATGTGGATCCCGTGCCGCTGGTAAGCAGCCTGGGGCTCGTTTAATCATATAACCCATTATTCGAATACTGAAGGACGATATGGAAAAACGGTTGATCAAAAAAGACGCCCTGACAGGGATCATCGGTAAGATCGCGGCAGATACGACGGTCTACGCCCCGGTGAAAGTGGAAGACAATGTCCTCTTCAAGGTCCTGGAAAAAGGGGACGAGCCGCTCGTTACATTAGCCAACACCAAGAATGCCCCGAAGAACTTTTTCTTTCCCCGGACGGAAGTAATGCTCCGTTATACCCGGACAACGAAGGGGATGGAATTTTCGGGAGGTGAGAAGGAGGCCGCCGAGGCGGTCATTTTCGGAGTCCGTCCCTGCGATGCGAGAAGCTTTGTCCTCCTGGATATGCTCTTTGATCAAGAGAAATACAAGGATCCTTATTATATCGACAAGCGTCAGAAGACGACCATCGTCTCCCTGGCCTGCGCCCATCCCCCGTATGCCACCTGTTTTTGTACCTCCGTGGATGGACAGCCCGTGTCCTCGGCAGGGGCGGATATCCTCCTTGTCGACTTGGGAGATCAGTATCTAGCGGAATTCATCACTGCCAAGGGCGAGAAGCTGCTTAAATATTTTGGCGATGCGAAGGCTGACGCCGCTGCCGATCAGAAGAAGGAGGCTATTGCCGCCCAAGCGGAGAAAGAAATCAAGGTACAGATCCCGGCCAAGGCCATCAAGCCCATCCTTGATGTCAACTTTGAGCATCCCTTCTGGGACACGATTTATCAGAAGTGCCTGGCCTGTGGAACGTGCACCTTTCTTTGCCCCACCTGCCACTGCTTCGATATCAGCGACGAGATGAAAGACGGCGATGGTCGCCGGCTGCGGAACTGGGATTCCTGCATGTTTCCCATGTTTACCAGGGAAACATCTGGTCACAATCCCCGGACATCGCAAAAGGAGCGCTGGCGTCAGCGGGCCATGCACAAATTCAAGTATTACGTGGACAATTTCAATGCCATCGCCTGCGTGGGGTGCGGCCGCTGCGTCATGTACTGTCCCGTCAATATCGATATCCGGAAAATTGTCGAAGACATTTCGAAACTATAGATCAGGGAGAACGTCATGCAAAACCCTTACATACCCTATCCTGTCGAGCTCATAAAGATAGTCACCGAAGTGGATACAAAGGACATCAAGACCTTTCGTTTCGCCTTTGTGAACAAGGAAGACGCGGAGAAATACAAATATATCCCCGGTCAGTTCGGCGAGTTGTCCATCTTCGGGAAGGGGGAGTCGCCCATTGGCATCGCTTCGTCGCCAAC
This sequence comes from uncultured delta proteobacterium, assembly GCA_903885795.1. Lineage (GTDB taxonomy): Bacteria > Desulfobacterota > Syntrophia > Syntrophales > UBA8958 > UBA8958. The sequence goes on from CAISJV010000084.1 coordinate 27,604, forward strand.
CCAGCCAGGTTATGTTGAGTTTACCGTTCAGAAGGCGGGGGTAGTAACGTCGGCCCTCCATGAAATGGAAGAGGGAACAAGAATGGGTCTGCGGGGGCCCCTGGGTAATTCCTGGCCCATCGAATTCCTGGAAGGGAAAAATATCGTTATTGTCGGCGGTGGGTTTGCCTTTACGACCCTCCGTTCCCTGATCAATTATATGATCTATGGCGACAATCGCAAACGCTTTGGGAAGATAACCGTTGTTTACGGGGCGAGAAATCCGGGCCTGCTTATTTACAAAGAGGAGCTGGAAGCATGGGCGCAGCGGGACGATATCGATCTCAATGTGACCGTCGACAAAGGTGATTCCACCTGGAAGGGTCGGGAAGGATTTGTCCCGACCGTATGCAGGGAAGTCGCCCCCAGTTCCGAGAATGCCGTAACGGTCATCTGCGGTCCCCCCATCATGATCCGCTTCACCCTTCCCGTTTTCTTCGATCTGGGCTTTTCCAAGGAAAACATCATCACCTCCCTGGAAATGAGGATGAAATGCGGCATCGGCAAGTGCGGCCGCTGCAATGTGGGCAGTAAGTATGTCTGCAAGGACGGTCCCGTTTTCTCCCTGGCTGAACTGGACAAACTAACGAAGGAATACTAATTCCGTTTCTGAATCAGAGCACTATCTTCGTTGGCTACGTCATCGGCTCCTCGACGTATAAAAAATACGCCTGCGTCGCCTTAAGCCTTGCCGCCGTGATTTCATCTTTGATTTAGAAACGGAATAAGGACGGAGGAGGGATGGTCCGTCGATATAATATGCAGGCAAGTAGGGAGCCCTCAGGCTCCCTCTTCGTTTGTAAAGACATAGTAAGGAGAGGGACACATTGAGTAGCATCATCAGCAAAACAAACCTGTCAGACAGCGTTGTCCAGATGGACATTTTAGCGCCGGAGATTGCGAGGAAGCGTAAGGCCGGCCAATTCGTAATCCTCAAGGTTAACGAGCAGGGGGAGCGAATACCCCTGACCATTGTTGATTCGGATGGGGAGCAGGGAACCATCACCATTATTTTCCAGATTGTCGGCAAGACGACTGCGATGATGGCGGTGATGAAAGTCGGCGATGAAATCCAGGATGTTCAGGGGCCCCTAGGCAACCCGACGGAAATAGAAAACTTCGGCCATGTCGTCTGTATCGGCGGCGGGGTGGGAGTGGGCGTCATCTATCCCATTACGAAAGCCCTCAAGGAAGCCGGTAATCGGGTAACCTCCATCATTGGCGCCCGGACCAAGTCCCTGATTATCCTGGAAGAAGACATGAAAGCGGCGAGCAACGAACTGATCGTGACCACCGATGACGGCAGCTACGGCGTCCACGGTTTCGTCAGTAATGTATTGCAGAAGGTTATCGACGGCGGCGAGAAAATCGACCATGTCTATGCCATCGGTCCGGTCCCGATGATGAAGGCCATTGCCAACCTGACCCGTCCTTACGGAATCAAGACGATCGTGAGTCTTAACGCCATTATGGTGGATGCCACGGGGATGTGCGGGGCCTGCCGGGTTGCCGTGGGCGGGAAGACGAAATTTACCTGTGTGGATGGACCTGAATTCGATGGTCACCAGGTTGACTTTGATTTATTGACCAACCGCCTGCGCATGTATTGCGAACAGGAAGGTCAGTCCTATGAACGGCACCGGTGCGGGTGGCAGGGAAACTGAGGCGAAATGACCATGACTGATACAGAAACCAAGCCTAAGAAGGAAAAAATACCCCGCCAGGCGATGCCGGAGCAGAACCCCGGGGACAGGGTGAAAAACTTCGACGAAGTGCCTTGCGGTTATCCCCCGGAGACAGCCATGTTGGAAGCGAAGCGCTGTATCCAGTGCAAGAAGCCCGGATGTGTGGAAGGCTGTCCCGTTGACGTCCGGATACCGGAATTCATCCTCCAGATTGCTGAGGGAGATTTTATTGGGGCCGCCCGGACCCTGAAGGAAACAAATTGCCTCCCCGCCGTCTGCGGCCGCGTCTGTCCCCAGGAAGATCAATGTGAGAAGACCTGCATCCTGGGCAAGAAAGGTGAGCCCGTGGCCATCGGCCGCCTGGAGAGATTTGCCGCCGATTACGAAAGAGACCAAGGCGCCGTTAAAATCCCTGCGGTTGCGACCCCCAACGGCAAAAAGGTAGCCGTTATCGGCGCGGGACCCTCGGGGCTGACCATCGCTGGTGATCTCGTTAAACTCGGTTACGATATTACGGTCTTCGAAGCCCTCCACAAAGCGGGAGGCGTGCTGATATACGGAATTCCCGAATTCCGTCTCCCCAAGGCCATTGTGGAGGCCGAGGTTGATTATCTCAAGAAACTCGGGGTTAAGGTTATCACCAACGCCGTCATCGGCCGTTTGAAAACGATCGATGAACTCTTTGCGGAAGGTTTTGATGCCGTCTATATCGGTGTCGGCGCCGGGGCTCCCGTTTTCATGGATATACCCGGGGAAAATATGAGTGGGATTTACTCCGCCAATGAATACCTGACCCGATCGAACCTCATGAAGGCCTACCGGTTTCCTGAATACGACACGCCCATAGTCCGGGGAAAGAATGTCGCCGTCGTCGGCGGCGGAAACGTGGCCATGGATTCGGTCCGGACTGCCCTGCGCCTGGGGGCGGACAACGCCTATATCATCTACCGGCGCAGTGAGGTGGAGATGCCCGCCCGGAAGGAAGAGGTCCATCATGCCAAGGAAGAGGGGGTCCAGTTCCTCCTCCTGACAAATCCTGTTGAATATTTGGGTAGCAAGGACGGCTGGGTCACCGGGGTCAGGTGCATCCGGATGGAGCTGGGAGAACCGGACGCCTCGGGCCGCCGCAGCCCCGTTCCCATGCCCGGATCGGAGTTTGTCATCGATGTGGATACGGTTGTCGTTGCGGTCGGGACAATGGCTAACCCCATTGTGTCGTCCACGACGCCGGGACTTGAGACGAACAGGAAAGGTTATATCATCACCAAGGGAGAATCGGGAGAGACAACCCGCCGCGGCGTCTACGCCGGGGGAGACATCGTCACCGGCGCCGCCACCGTCATCCTGGCCATGGGGGCTGGACGCAAGGCCGCCCAGGCGATCCACCATGCCTTATCCGGATCGCTTCAGGATGATGGCGAAAAAAGATGACGGAGGTGCCAATATTAACACATGTCTGTCACGCCCGTGCGATCCAGCTTGTTGAGAACGGTCTGAAAAGTGTAAAGTATGCTGTCAACACTATGGAAGGCAAGGGTATATTTTGTGTGGTCAAAGTTAGGGGAAAGACAACATAGGGCAATATTGGCGATGTGTTGACTTTTCCTGAACCGGTATTGTATGGGACCCGTAGTTAAGAAATCGAAGAGGCAATGAATGGTGGTCCGAAACGCCAAATTTCTATGCGTGGCAGGCCTTCTTCAAAGCGGAGGCTGAATTGGCGTCCCCTCCGGGACAATAATGGCTAAGGAAAATCATGAACCAATTGATTATTGAGTTGAAACAAAAAATCATCGAAACCCTGAACCTGCTGGATGTCTCTCCAGCGGATATCGACGAAAACGGACAACTCATCGGTGGCGATCTCGGACTGGATTCCATCGATGTCCTGGAACTGGTTATGATGCTTGAAAAAGATTACGGCGTAGAAATCGAAAGCAAAGAACTAGGTATCAAGGTCTTTGCCTCTGTTGCAGCGTTAGCGGATCATGTCTACCATCACCGGACAAAGAGCCATGCCGGTGCCGGGGATTCGACTGCGCCGGAATTCCCGTAAAAGGGCATGGCTGGACAGGTCCTGATTATCGGTTCAGGTATCGGTGGATTGACCGCCGGCATCATCCTGGCGCAGCTTAAGCATCCGGTGACGGTCGTGGAAAGGAACCCGCGACCCGGAGGGCTGATGCGCAGCTACCGCCGATCCGGCATTGATTGCCCCGTGGGCGTCCACTATCTGGGCGCCCTCGACCGGGGGCAGATACTGCGCCGATTATGGGATGCCATCGGCGTCACGCCGCTTATCCCCCTTGAGCGCATGGGCGCTGAAGGTGTCATCGACCGCTATATTTTCGACGATTTTGAATTTAATCTCCCTTCCGGCATCGATCCTTTTGAAGAAAACCTGAGGAGAACCTTTCCGGAAGAACAGTGCCAGATTACGATGATCATGGCCGATCTGAGGGAGATATCACGATCGCTCTCGACGTTTGACTTTTTACTTTCACCAGCCCTGTCCGATCTTTTCCCGGAACGCTTTGCATCCATGGGAGAGCGCCTTTCAAATCTGGGTTGCTCCATACGGCTGGCATCCCTTCTGGGTGTACCGGCCGGGCTGATCGGGGTTCCTCTGCGGGAATGTCCGGTCTATTATTACTACATTACCCTGGCCTCCTATCTCATGTCCTCCTGGCGTTTGGTCGATAGCGGCACGGCCATGGCGGAAGCTTTCGTGTCCCAACTCCAGTCGCTGGGCGGAAATATTGTGGCCGGAGACGGCGTTGCGGCGATTCAAGTGGAAGCGGGTCATGTAAAGGGCGCCGTTTTAAGCTCCGGACGCATTCTTCCGGCGGATGTTGTCATTGCCGCCGTTCATCCGGAGACGGTCCTATCCATGCTCCCCGACGATATGGTCAGACCTTCCTATCGTGAACGTGTAGGCCAACTGGAAAATACCAAGGGGCTTCTTGGTGTGAATGCTGTCGTTGCCGCCGACTTGCACCGTCCGCTGCCTTACAATGTATATCGCCTCTACACTGAGGCGGACGGTTCTCTTACCCGGGGGATTTTCCACCAACTGCGCGAGAGCGGGCAACCGGGAATGAATCTCCTTTCCATGATTACCACCAGCGATATTGAGGAATGGCGACCATGGGAAAAAACGATGTCGGGAAGGCGCGGCGAAGACTACAAGGAGGCTAAGGAGAAACGAGCGCATTGGATGATCGAAGAGGCAGCGGAGTTGTTCGGCATTCGGGATATAAATCTCCTGGATGTCTATTCGCCTCTCACCATCCGGGATGGTGTAAACAGTCCCGGCGGATCGGCGTACGGGATCATGCGCACGACGAAGCAACTTATGAAAGTAGCATCCTTGAATCGTGTGCCCGTCAAAGGGTTGTTCCTCGCCGGCCAGAATAGGCTGGCTTCGGGGATTATGGGGACTATGCTGGGGTCTTTTCAGGCCGTCCGGCAGATGATCGGCCATGAAAAATTCATCAGGGAAGTGGCGGTAAGGCTGATATGAAGGTGCTGCTCATCTCGACGAACACCATGAAGGAACCTTATCCGACGTACCCCATCGGCCTCGACTATGTCCTGAATGCCATCTCACCTCCCCATCTGGTCCAGTGCGTCGATATGAACGAACTGAATACTGCTGCCGCCCTTGTCGGAGTTCTTTCCGGCTTCCGTCCCGATGTCGTCGGATTATCCATCCGTAATGTAGATAATGTCGATGGGGCTTGCAGCCAATCGTTGATTGGGGAGATCGCAGGTGTGATCGAGGTGATCAGGCGGAATTCGGAAGGCGTCATTGTCCTGGGGGGGAGCGGGTTCACGATCCTGCCCCGGGAATTCATGACAGAACTAGATGCCGATTTTGGCGTGATCGGTGAAGGGGAACGGTTGCCGCTTCTTCTCGATGCCATGGAAAGAGGAGAATCGGGCGCCGGTCTCCCCGGCATCGTAGTCGGGAAGGGTCCGGCCGTATACCAGGAACCCATCTCAATCCCCTTCGGACGCGGCATTTTTCCACATCATTCCTATACTTCTTTTTACCTTAAAAAGGGGGGCATGCTCAATTTGCAGACCAAGCGTGGCTGCCCCTTCGGTTGTATCTATTGTACGTATCCCCTTATCGAGGGCAGGAGGTTCCGCTTTATGCCACCTTCGGAAGTGGGCCGGACGGCCCGAATGCTTCAGGATGCCGGGGCTAAATACCTTTACATCACGGATTCGACGTTCAACGGCAGCTACGAACATAGCCGGGAAGTAGCCCTGGCCTTCCAGAAGGCCGGCGTCTCCATTCCCTGGGGGGGGTTTTTTACCCCGACATGCCCGCCGCCTGACTACTACCGGGCGCTGGCCGATGCGGGGCTCCGGCACGTGGAATTCGGCACGGAAGCCCTCTCCAATTTGGTGCTTGGTCTTTATAATAAGCCTTTTGTGAAGGAGGATGCCTTCTTCGCCCACCGGTCGGCCCTGGAAGCCGGCCTGCATGTCGCCCACTACCTCATTTTCGGGGGCCCCGGGGAGAATGAAAACACCATCCAGGAAACCATATCCAATTCCTGTCAATTGGAGAAAACGGTTTTTTTCGTTTATAACGGAGTGAGAATTTACCCGCATACGGCCCTGTATGAACGGGCAGTGCGGGAGGGGCAGCTTGAATCTTCAGCAAATCTCCTGTATCCGTTATTTTACTGGTCGCCGGTCCTGAACCGGGAGCGTGGGATGGCTTTGATAAACGAACACGCCGCCGGCCGACCGAATTGGGCAGTCGGCAGCGGTCCGCCGGGGATGTTCAAGGCGCTGTCGCGGCTGCATGACAGAGGGCGCGTGGGACCTCTATGGGAGCATCTGGTACGGTGAGCAAAGACCGCGGTAGGATGTATCCTGTCCCACCGGCAGTGGCGGCCGGTCTTGCGGCGATGATCCTTGCCTTGGCTTTGGCCGTTGTGCGCATCGAATTGGCAGCCGTGCCCTTATTCATCTTTGTTGTCCTATGTGTGGCCGCGGCGTTTCAACCGGCATACGGTTTTATTTTGCCGGTCGTCAGCCGGGGACACACGGGAAGATTGGTTGTGTCCCTCACCTTCGATGACGGGCCGGATCCGGCGACGACCCCGGCTCTTTTACAACTGCTGGACAGGCATGGCGTAAAAGGCGCTTTCTTCGTTACGGGAGAAAGGACTAGCCAATATGGACACCTCATATCGGAGATTGTGGAACGTGGTCATGACATCGGGAGCCACTCGTTCAGCCATGATCCTTTTTTGATGCTACGCCGGACGGAAAGACTGCTACGGGAGATTGCATCGACGCAAACGCTGCTCCATCGCTTTGGCATCTCTCCCGTGGCGTTCCGGCCGCCCGTAGGCATTGCCAATTCGAAGCTTCCCCGTGTTCTGCGTAAAGTGGGGCTTTATTGCGTCATTTTCTCCTGCCGGGCCGGGGACTTTGGGAATCGGCGGATACACAGACTTGCCGAAAAAATTCTGAAAAAGGTGAAAGCTGATGATATCATAATGCTTCATGATGTTCTGCCGCGTAGCGTCGGCGGCGTCGAATCATGGCTTCACGAGGTTGATTTAATCCTGGACGGATTGAAAAATAAAGGTCTGGAAGTGATCCCCCTGTCCGAACTGATTGCCAGACCGGTGATGGTGAAGGTGGATAGGCTGAATGGTAAAGGGACTCGTTAACTACAAAAAATATTGATATGCTCCTCGATCGATGATAAAAATCAAAGATTAAATAAATCGTTGATGAGTTACCGCTTTTATGCAAGAAATATGGCATGAAATGAAGTTTGAAAATTCGCCCGAAGGAAGCATTTTGGCGGAGGCGTGGGTGGGTGCGTCATCGCCGTGGTTTTCAGGCCACTTTCCGGGGGCGCCGGTTTTGCCCGCCATTGCGATCCTATCCATGGTACGGGATGTCATTTCTCGTCATGAAGCCGAGCAGGGAAGAAAGATCAAAGTATCGGCGATTCACAGGGTCAGGTTCAGGGTGCCAGCGAAGCCGGACGATGTGCTGAAGATATCAGCAACTTCATCGAATTGCCCCGGCCAGACTTCCTATCAATTCAAGGTGGAAGTAAACGGCCAGACGGCGTGCACGGGCATGATGGCAGTGGAGACATTGCAGGGGGAAAACCAAGAGCCTTAAGGCGGCGACTTATTTATTATTGGCGAGGAGGATAGGGAATGTCTGCAAAAGATAAAGAAGCTTTAATCGTTCGTATTGCCGAAATCATTATATTCGAGCTCAAATTGGAAGATATAACTCCGGAGTCGTTTGATCCCGATCTCGATCTGATCGATGAATTGGGTGTTGATAGTATGGACCTGGCAACGGTGGTGCTCGTTCTTCAGGATGAATACGGTATAGCCATCGATGAAGATGACTATCCCAAACTTAGCAGTATCCGCCTGATTGCCGAATATATCAAGCAGAAGCAGGCTGCATGAATGAAACCCGGAAAGTTTGGCTGATCCATGGATAGTGTGAACACCGCAGCGGAATCCCGCTGTCAGACCGGAACGAAGACCTGGAAGTTCTCCGAACTTCTGGCCGATCCTGAGGTACGTCGATTATGGGAAAAAGTTCGTAAGTTCTTTTTCCTCCGGGAATCGACGTATGATATGACCACGCGCTGTAATATCCGCTGCGATGGCTGCTATTATTATGAGGGACAGAAGCAGTTTGCCGCCCCTAATGAAGATCCGGCCGCCTGGAGACGTTTATTTCAGGAGGAGAAAAAAAGGGGCATCACCTATGTGGTTCTGGCGGGTGCCGAACCGTCTTTGGTCCCGGAAATTCTGGAGAGCTGTTATGGAGAAATACCGCTGGGCTGCGTGGCCACGAACGGATTGAAGCGGATTCCCGAAACTGTCGGCTATAAGATGCATATCTCCGTTTGGGGAAACGACGAGACCAGTTTTCGCGTGCGAGGGGCGAAGCATTTATTGCGCAAGCAGATCGATAATTACCAGGGCGATCCCAGGGCTGTCTTCGTATATACGTTTACCCGTGACAACATCGAAGAGGCCTATGAAGTTACGGAGGCGATTGCCCGGCAAGACTGTCGACTGACCTTCAACATGTTTTCTTCCCCCGTCGGATATACGGGGAATCTCCGTCATGATCCGGCATCCCTCGCACGGACCGGTCAGGTCATGCTGGATCTAATGTCACGGTACCCGGTCAATGTCCTGTTTTCCCATTACAATGTCGTGGCCCATACCCATGAATACGGTCTCCATGACCTTTACGGGTGTACCTACCCGCGAAGGAACCCCTCGGTGGATATCGGTCTGGGAAGGTCATTCCGGCAATACCGGGCAGATCTCTCCTGGGATCGCGAGGTGGCCTGCTGTGTCCCCGATACGAATTGCGATGATTGCCGCCATTACGCCTCGGGCAGCGCCGTGGTTACGGCCCGCCTGTTCCGTCATGTCACGGACCCCAAAACCTTCCGGTCCTGGCTGGACTACGTTGATACCTACCTGGCCGTATGGGTTAAAAATTATGAAAAAAGCGATTCCCTTTGCCGGGAGATGATCAGGCCGCCCCGGCCCAAAGGGGAGGATGGCAGAGAATAATTTATGAATACAGTCAGTTCCTTGTTGGATGATTCGTGGCGTGAGCGGTACCGGCGGATATCCTCTCTCAATATCCGCAGTTCCATATATGATGTGACCAACCAGTGCAATTTGCGTTGCCGGGGTTGTTTCTTCTATTCTTCGAAGGAGCATGAGGCGGCCTCTGAAGAGATGGATTTGCAGAAGTGGCATGAGTTTGTCGGGAGAGAGAAGGAGCGGGGTGTGAATCTCGCTATCCTGATCGGCGGTGAGCCAACGCTGTATCTGGACCGGGTGGCCGCGTTTTACCAAACCATGCCGACGTATTGCGCTACAAACGGACAGATCAAGGTTCCCCGGGACCGTTTTCCCGACATGATGGTGGGCATATCGCTATGGGGTGACGAAGAGGATGAAAAGGTGCTGCGGGGAAAGAATACCTTTGCCGTCTCCAGCAAGAATTACGAAGGCGACCCCTACACCTATTATCTCTATACGATCACGCCGAAACAGGTCGGACGGATCGGAGAGGTCATCCGGAAAATTGACGATGCAGGGCTCAAAGTCCATCTCCAATTGCTGACGAATGACGAGCAGGTGGATGGATATTCCTGGACGGAAGAAAAAATGCGCGACGTGCGCGCTGAAATGGACGAAATGTTGGAGTATTACCCTAAAACGGTAATCTCTTGTAAATACTACCACGAAATCATCACCACGGGCAAAATGATGGGGCGGTCTTTTGGCTGGAACGAGTGCCCATCCGTCACTGAATCGATGGATAAGCGGAATCCCCGGCCCAAACGGCTCATCCGGTTTATCCGCTGGGCGTCGGATCTGAAGACACAGCACCGCTGCTGCACCTCGGCGACCCGCGATTGTGCGACCTGCAAGGACGGCGCTGCGCATATGAGTTGGGTCATGGTCAACAAGCGGGAGCACCTGAAATCCGCAAAGGACCTGCAGAACTGGATCGAGGTCTACGAGATGTTCGCCAAGCTCTACCAGTTCATCCCATGGTAGCGCCGGCCATGAGCATCGTTTTTCCGGTCGGAACCGTACGGCATGAATAAGAATCGACCGGTAATATTGGGTTACGATGCCGTCTCCCCTTTGGGTGTCGAGATGAAGGACCAGTGGGAGCGGGCGTCCAGGGGAGAAAGCGGCATCGGGGTTCTCAACCGTTTCCCCCTGTCTGAAGGTTTTCCCGTCAAAATTGCCGGCCAGGTGGCGGAAATCAACCCCAAGGAGTATCCCTTCTTGTCCTCCCGGGATATGGCCCTGTGGACGTCGCCGATTTTCAGGTATGCCCTGCTCGTGGTCCGGCGAGCCCTCGAAAAAAGCGGGATTGAAATAACGAAGGCCTTGGCGCCACGGGTGGCCATTACGTTCAGCTCCGCCGTCGGCGGTCTCGATGCGGTCATCCGCGCGGACAGGCTGTGGGTGGCGGATGGGAAACTCCCCCACCCATTTACCAATGCGAATTCCTGTATAAATATGGTCGGGGGCAAAGTATCCATCATGACTGGGGCGACTGGTCCTATTACGTCCACCATCACCGCCTGTGCCACTGGTTCCACCTCCCTGACCGTCGGCGCCATGTTTCTGGAATTAGGCATGGCGGATGTTGTGATTTGCGGCGCTGTGGATTTCCCCCTGGTTGAGACCATTCTGGGCGGTTTTGCTACCATGAACGGCACTTACAAGCCGAAGGAAGGGCAGGCGGAAGAACCGCCGGAGAAGGCAAGCCGCCCCTTTTCCATCAACCGGCGGGGTTTTGTCGTGTCGGAAGGGGCCGGATGTATCATTCTCGCCACCCGGGAATTTGCCAATGCCCATGGCTTGTCCCCGAAGATAGAGATGAAAGGATGGGCCATGACCTCGGACGCCCATCATTTTGTCGCCCCGAACCTGGACACAGTCACGCGTTGCATCGCAGAGAGTATAGCACACGCTGGTTTACAACCGAAGGACATAGATGCGGTCAATGCCCACGGGACATCGACCAGGATCGGTGACCGGGTTGAAGGGTATGCCCTGAGGGATATCTTTGGGGGGGGTATTCCGCCGGTATCGGCCAATAAGTCACAAATGGGCCATGCCATGGGAGCGTCGAGCGCCGTTGAACTGATCCTGGCCATGGAGGGTATGGTACAGGAGGCACTCCTACCTACCATTAATTATAAGCCCGATCCGGAGATTACTCTGGATTGTGTATCCGAGGGGGCAAGATCCCTCGCGCAAGAGTTTGTGTTAAAGAATGCTTTTGGATTCGGCGGTTGCAATGCATGCATTGTTCTGCGCCGACGGGGATAGGATAAACCGGATTAGATGAGAGCACCGAGGAACCGAAAAGTTTTTGTCATTGGCTATGGTGCGGCGACGCCCTTGGGGAAAACTTTTGCCCAAACGTGGGAGCGGGCCGTGCGAGGCGAGGCCGGATTTCGCAAAGTCACCCGGTTCCAGGTGGAATCCCTCTGCAACGTGGTGGGCGAAATCCCCGACTGGGATCCCCGGGCCTACCCCTTCTCCAACAAGAAGGAAGTCTACAACTGGAACGCCTCCTTCGTCATCCTGACCATGGCCGTTGTCAAGGAGGCCATGGAAAACGCGAGGCTCCAAATGGACAAGGAAACGAGCCCCCGGACGGCCTGCCTGATCGGTTCGGCCATCAACGGCACCGACGCCTTCCGGATCGCCCTGGAAAACATGCGGGACGGCGGTCCCTTGAAGGTCAGCCCCTATTTGCTGCCCAATCTTTGCGCAAACCTGCCGTCGGGAAAGGCGGGCATGCTCATGGGATTTACAGGTCCTATCTTCTCACCCCAGGGAGCGTGCGCCTCCGGGAATCACGCCATTGGGATCGGTGCCCGGATGATCCGGGACGGCGATTGCGACTTTGTCCTGGCGGGTGGTGTGGACATGCCGATCATGCCGGAAATCATTCATGGATTTTCGAACATGAACGCGACCATCAGAATAACCGCCCAGGACCGGGCGTACAATGATCCCTCCCAGGCGTCCCGGCCGTTCAGTCATGACCGAAAGGGTTTTGTCTTTGCCGAAGGAGGAGGTGTCGTCGTCCTGGCCGCGGAAGAGGCAATCGAAGCACATGGCCTCCACGCCAAGGCGGAGGTGATCGGCGTCGGCTGGACATCGGATGCTTATCACTTTACCCGGCCCAAACCGGAAACGATTATCCGGGCCATTCGGGAAACGATTGCCGATGCCGAATTGACACCGGCCGATGTGCAGTATATCAATGCCCATGGGACCTCGACCATCAGGGGAGACGCCACGGAAGTGGAATGTCTGCGGGCGGTCTTTGGCGAGGGATTGCGTCATATTCCCATATCATCGAACAAGTCCCAGATCGGCCATACCCTGGGCGGGGCGGCGGCCATTGAGGACGCCCTGACCATCGAGGGGATGCAGCGGGGGGTGATTCTGCCCACGATCAATTATCTTCCCGACCCCCATTTCGAAGGTCTGGACTTTGTCCCCAACGAGGCCCGGAGGGTCCATCATGAGATCGCCCTGTCGAACGCCTTCGGGTTTGGGGGAACTAATTGCTGCATCCTGTTCCGGGGAGTGTAGAATGAAACAGCGACCTTTCAGACCCGAAGCGTTGGAGGCGGATGCCCGTTACGTCCGGGACCAGGAAACGGGTCTTTGCTGGCACCTGTCGTTTAATCGGATCCTGTATATAGATACGGACCGGTCCGACGTTGTCTACCATGCCAATTATCTGCGTTATTTCGAGTACGGCCGGACTTCCCTGATGCGGGATGCGGCCTACCCGTACAAGGAAATTGAAGACAGCGGCTATGTTTATCCCATCATCGATCTGGGGATTCAATTCTACGAGCCCCTCCGTTACGATGATCCCATGCGTATCCATACCCGGCCGGCCGAACTGGAGCGGGTGAAACTCCGTTTCGATTACGTTATCATTCACGGCGAATCCGGGGCGATCGTCTGTAAGGGATTCACGAAGCACTGTGCCCTCAATGCGTCGGGCAGACCCGTGGCTGTGGACCCGAAGACCGTGCAACTTTGGAAGACCTTTCCCGCCTGAGCGGAATATTCTAGATCGGAGAGTTCGATAACCCCTATGACACGTGAAGAGATCAAAACAGCCATTCTGGTATTTTTCCGTAAAGAGTTTGAAATTGAAAATCCGGGCATGGAAGACAACTTGAGAGAAGTACATGGTTTCGACAGTATCGATGCCATCGAGTTACTCCTGGAAATCGAGAAGCTCCTCGGTTCTGAGCTGACCCATGAAGAAAAGAAGCGGGCGATGGATATCCAGAACCTCAATCAGGTTTGCGATTATGTCGAATCCCTGGCTAAGGTCAGGAATATAGGCAATGGGCAAGTGAAAGGTGTAATTACGTGAGCACCAGTGAGGCTAAAGGAGTATTATGGAAAGAAGAGTCGTAATTACAGCGTGTTCTGCCATCACCCCCATCGGCCGTACCAAGAAGGATATTCTTGACAGTCTGGTGAACGGGATCTCGGGCGTCAAGGTCCTCCGGGAGGATGATGTGTTGACCCCCTATATCCACTCCAAAGTCTTCGGGACCGTCGACTATCCCATCACCTACGATTTCAAGCGCCAGTACCGCAAAACCATGGGACCGGTGGCCTATTACGCCTGTCAGGTGGCGAAGGAGGTGCTCGAGAGCGCCGGTCTCGATGAGGCCTTCGTCACGGGCGGCCGCCTGGGTGTGGCCTTCGGTTCGACCCATGGCAGTCCCACGGTCCAGCGGGGAATTTACAAGACTTTTTTCAGTGGGTCCCAGGCGGGGTACTCTTCCATCGGCGCCGTCGATTACCTGAAATCGATGGTGCATACGACGGCCGTCAATATTACGAAGATGTTCGGCATCACCGGCCGCGTTATCTCCTCTTCTACGGCCTGTACGACGAGCAGTCAGTCTATAGGCTATGGCTATGAAATGGTCAAATACGGGATGCAAGATGCCATGATCTGCGGCGGGGCGGATGAGTATGATACGACCACTGTGGCCGTCTTTGATAATCTCCTCGCCTGTTCCACGGCTTTCAACGATACGCCGCATCTGACCCCGCGCCCTTTCGACACAAAGCGCGACGGTCTCGTCGTGGGGGAGGGCGCCGGAGCCGTGCTCCTGGAAGAGTACGAACGGGCGCGGAAAAGAGGGGCTTCCATCCTTGCGGAAGTGATCGGATTTTCCTGCAACAACAACGGCGGCGACCTGATCCTTCCCAATTTGGGCGGCATCTCGGAAACCATCCGCCTCGGCTTGAAAGACGCGAAGATCCCTGCGGACGATATGGATTTCATAAGCGCCCATGCGACGGGAACCAAGATGGGCGACGTGATTGAAGCGCAGGCAATTCACAACGTTTACGGGGGAAGGCCCGCAGTGACGGGGTTCAAAAGTTACATGGGTCATACCATGGGTTCTTGCGGTGCGATTGAGACCATCATCATGACATATCTACTGGCTGAAGGCTTTGTCGTGCCGACACTGAACCTGGAGGAGGTTGATGAGAGGTGCGCCATGATCAATCTGGTCAGAGTCCGGCGGGAGTGCCCGCTCAGGATCGCCGCCATCCAGAATTTTGCCTTTGGCGGTGTGAACACGAGCCTCATCATCAAGAAATGGGAAGGCCGTTAACGGCGTTTGTATGCTGTCATCATTGACAAGACGCGTCTGGGATATTGCCGTCACACTCACCCTTTGGTTCTACTACATCATGGGGTATCTCGTGATCTTCTCCCCTTTTTACCTGTATTCTTTCTTTTTCTCTCCGCGCCGGGAGGCATCTTTCCAGAAATTGAATCAAATCCTGCACCGGCTCTTTTTCTCCCTGATGCGTGTCCTCATTCCCGGTGTGAAATGGCACATTTCCGATCAGGTCTCCTCCATCCGTTCCTCAATCATCATCGCCAACCATCTGTCCTTTCTGGATCCCATTCTGTTCGTGTCCCTCTATGAAAAACAGAAAACCATCGTCAAAAGCGAGTATTTCCGCTACCCCGTGTTCGGCTGGATTTTGAAGACCTCCGGCTATATGCCTTCTCTGGCGGAGGGGCTGTTCAAGGAGGACATGATGAATCAGGTTAAGAGCATGGCGGGATACCTCGCGGCAGGGGGAAATCTCTTTATCTTCCCCGAGGGGACGCGAAGCCGCGACGGTCGGATCGCTCCTTTTGACAAGGGTGCCTTCAGCATCGCCAAGCTATGTCGCGCTCCTATCCGGGTCGTGTCGATCAGTGGCACGAATAACCTATATCAACCGGACAGCTTATGGTTCCATACCGGAAGCCGTCAGACCATCGAAATCACGCTTGCGGGGAGCATCGAACCGGACTACGGGAGTAACGCCTTTTCCCTACCCGGTCTCATGGCGGAGGCGCGCGCCCTGTTGGAAGGGAAAAAGGCGGTGCGATGAAAGTTGTTCTCCTCTCCATGCCCGACGTGGTGCCAATAATCATCCATGAAATGGCGATTCACATGCCAAATCACGGCATTGCCTGTGTGGGCGGAAATATCGACGAACGCCACGAAGTCTACCTCATCGATCTCGTCCGCAAGAGAAACCACATCGCGGCCTATCTTGAGAAAAAGCTGAAAAGGATCGATCCCGCTCTCATCGGCCTGTCGGCCATGACCTGGCAATATCCGACCTGTATGGCCTTGATCGGGCTCATCAAGAGCATTCTCCCCCGGGCTAAGATAGCCGTCGGTGGGTATCACGCCACCTTGATGAGCGAAGAGATGGGCGATTCTCCCGAAGCGCACACTATAGACTTCATGGTCCGGGGCGAGGGAGAGGAAACCTTTCGCCGGCTGGTGAACGCTCTGGAGGAGACCGATCGCCTGGATTCAATCCCGTCCCTCTCTTACAAACAGGATGGACGGTGGTTCCACAACCCCCCGGGAGATCTCTGCGATTTATCCCGATTGAAGTTGCCCATCCGTGACCGACGGCGCCTGACCTCCGGCTATCATGTCATGTATTCGAAGGTCGAGGTTATGGAAACGTCCCGGGGTTGCACCCGCAACTGTAATTTCTGCAGTATCCGTCATATGTACGGCCGTTCCTACCGGACGTATCCCATTGAACGCATCCTTGCCGATCTCGACGAAATTTATTATCGGAAAAAGACGCGCTTCGTGTTCATCATAGACGACAACATGGTCCTGAATCCGAAATGGGTTACGGAGGTCTGCGACGCCATTATCAGCCGGAAGTATCGTAAACTGAGGTTTGTCGTCCAGGCCGACTGTGTTTCCATGGCTCAAAATGAAGCGATGGTGGAAAAGATGGCCCAGGCGGGATTCCGGACTGTCTTTCTGGGAATCGAGAGTGTATCGCGGGATAACCTCCGGACCATTGGAAAGGGCAATATCGTCCCCGAGGCAAAGCGGGCGATCGAGATCTGTCACCGGCATGGCATCATGGTGATCGGCGGCTTGATCTTCGGATTGCCCGATGATGATGAAGAAGCCGTCCGGGAGAACTACCAGTATCTAAATGACCTGGAGGCTGATGCCTCCTACTGCCAGATGCTCTCCCCCTTCCCTAAAACCCCTATCCGGGACTACCTGATAAGCGAAGGACTGGTGTCGAACCCCGACCGTTATGAACGGTACAACGGCATGTGGGCCAACGTGAGAACGCGACACATGGAGAACGAGCAGTTGCAGTACGCCTTCTGGTACTATCGGCAGACCGCCCTGGGGTGGTGGACCCCGTCACCTTTCGCGAGGAGCCAGGGATGGCTGTGGACTGCCGCATGGATGTACCTGGTTAAACCGGTCATGAAATTCTTCATCGACGGGCAGCTTCGCCGGACGGGTTGGCAAGAACGGTATCGAAGGGAAATCGAGCGTCTGGAAGGGATGAATCGTTTTGCAGACCTGGAGAGGTTCCTTCCCGAAGGGAAGACCGCAGTCTTCGGGGAAGGTGATACCGGCAGAGGCCCTTCATCATGAAGACTTCGGCTGTGGAAAAGGCGCCTCCCGAGCCGCTGGAAAGGGTCCGTCTACCCATGACGATTCCCATCACGCCATATCTCCGGGACCACCGGATCGACGGGAAGATCGTTCTGCCTGCCGTGGAGATCCTCCAGCACCTGGCTGCGTCGGTAAAGGCCCATCGGACCGATGCCGCGATATGTCGTATGGAGGCGGTCAAATTCATGCACTTTTTACAGATCCCGGAAGATTCCTCCGCAATCGAGGCCTGTCATGAGCTGGATATCCATGAAGGGGGCCGTCTTGTTTCCCGGCTGATCACCAGGAACCTAATTTCGGGGACCGGAATCAAAAGGTCCAAAGTCCACGCAGTGGTCGAATTCACCCGTCCGAAAGAGGACATACCAAAGCTTCCCATGGATATTGCCGCCGCTTTGGACGGTGTCTCCTGCGAAATCACGGCCTCAAAATTGTACACTGAACTCGTACCCTTTGGGCCTGCCTATCAAAACATTATCGGCAGTCTCTTCCTTACGGAAAACGGCGCCGTTGCCAAGGTGTTTGCTGTGAGGCAGCCGTTGGTCTCCGAGCTTCTAGGCTCCCCCTTTCCCTTTGATGCCGCCCTCCACGCCGCTTGCGTCTGGGGGCAGAAGTTTCACCGCCTCACCGCCTTTCCGGTTGGTTTTGAAGAGCGGATCATTGTCGAACCGACGGTGCCGGGTGAGATCTACCACTGCCGGATTCTCCCCGTTGCTGTGACCGGGGATGATCTCACCTTCGATATCTGGATTCACGATATGGCGGGGGGGCTGCGCGAGGCGATCCGGGGGGTGGCGATGAAGGAGATCTTTCCCGGCCGTATTGTGCCCCCCGGCTGGGTCCGGAGAGAGGAGGCAGCACCGCTGGCAGAGATACGTGAGCAGTGTCAGGCCGTCGCGGTCGTCGATCGGCGGACCATGGCGGATTTCGCCGCCCTGGCCCTGACCGTGTCGGAGCGTGAGCGCCTGGAAAAAATGGGAAAGAAGCGGCAGACAGACTTTCTGGCAGGGCGTCTCGCCCTGAAATTCATCTCCCGGAAGTTGGCCGGCGGCGACATGGCAACGCCGGCATCGGCCATTCACACGATGTCTTCCGATGGCATTCGTCCCTGCTGTATCGTTGCGGGCGCTGATGATTCTGTGTTTTGCTCCGTCTCCCATGACTCGCGTTTTGCCGCTGCTGTGGCCGGGGACGGGGAAATCGGTGTGGATGTGGAACGCCTATCTGAAAAAGTCTTGAAATCCAGACGCATCTATATGAGCGAGGAAGAACTGGCCTTGACGGAAGGGTCACCCCTGGGGATCGTCCCGGCATCGATCCGGGTATGGTCCATAAAAGAGGGAATAGCCAAGGCCACGGGCCTACCCCTCGCCGAATCATGGCGGAATGTTAAGGTCGAGCGCGTCGGAAGGCGCCGGAGCCTTCTGACCGTTGAAGGGGTTTGGTACACGGCCTTTCACGACAGTGTTGACGATCACGTCTTCACCCTGGTGAAGCGGGAAGGACCGGGGAGTGAACGGACATGAAACTGGCGGTTCTCCTGGCAGGCGCATATCTGGCCGGATCGGTGAACTTTTCTGTCCTCCTTTTCAGGATACTGGGAAGGGAGGATCCCAGGCGTCAATTCAGCGGGAACGCAGGGGTCACGAATGTCTATCGCCAGGCGGGGTTGTTATGGGCCGCAGTTGTCCTGCTCCTTGATATCGGGAGGGCTTTAGGGGTTTGTTGGGTGGCGCTGCATATGCTTGCCCTCGACGTTGTTCCCTTGATGGGCCTTGCGTTTATCATCGGCAACCGCTACCCCTGCTTCCACCAGTTTCGCGGCGGGAAGGGCGTGGCCGGCTATCTGGGGTTTACGGCCTTGATCTCGCCCATATCCACGGGCATCTCGGCACTCCTCTGGGTTGTTGTATATGGGATCGTCCGGATCCCCTTTATCGCTTCGCTCTTGATGACCGCCGTCCTTGGCCTTGGCACGGTTATCGCCTGTGGCTTTCGAACGGAGGCGGTTGTGGGAACCGTGGCCACGGTCCTTTTCATCTTCAATAACCATCGGCAAAATTGTGCCGCATTTTTTCGCTGAATAACTATGCTTGCCACAGGCACAATTATCAATTATATTATTTCCATGTGGCCGTGAAGGGATTGATTACAGCGGCCTCTTTTTTATGTTTAATAACCACAAACCAAATATTCTGTCTCTTGTGAAAAAAAGGGGGAAGGATGACAACTGAGGATGTCAAGCAAAATCAGCTCAAGACCCGCGAAGCACGTTGGAAACCAATGGCCTGGACAATTTACAAAGTCGATGATCAGGGTAAATATGAAACGACCCTTGAAAGATATGATGACCATTTAGTCGCGACGGTGCCCTTTGCCGATGCTTCTCAAGAGAAGGCAGAGGAAGTCAAGCAACGTGTTTTGAGAAATGAATCATCTCCCATAGAATATTTTATGTACAAACGGTTGCTTGATCCAAAGGCTCTTGCACAGGCTATGGGCGTTGCAGTGTGGCGATTGAAGCGGCACTTCAAACCCAAGGTATTCAAAAAACTTGATCGCAATAAGTTGCAGGAATACGCAAAGATATTCAAAGTCCAAGTGGACGATCTCATAAACTTCCGGGAGGATGCATAATTGAAAGTCAAGGATCAATATGAGCATAGAACTTATGCCCATTGCGAAACAGGTACGGTAACTTCGCTTTTAAGGCACCATGGGCTGGAGATATCCGAGCCCATGGTTTTCGGACTTGCCAGTGGAATGATGTTTGCTTTTCTGCCTTTTGTCAAGATGACGGGTGGTATGCCGGTCATCGCCTACCGCAGTATTCCCAAATCGATCATTGGTGGGATTCAAAGACGTCTTGGTGTCAAATTCGAAGTCAGAAAATACCGGGATGAAGTAAAGGCCATGGAGGATCTGAGTGATCTGGTCGATAAAAAACAGGTTGTCGGGGTTCAGACATCTGTTTTCTGGCTTCCCTATTTTCCTGAGGAAATGAGGATTCCGTTTAATGCTCACAACATCGTAATTTTCGGTAAAGAAAACGGGGAGTATCTGGTTAGTGAACCGGTTATCGAAGAACCCGCACGGATAAAACCGCAAGATTTGCAGAATGCCAGGTTCGCTAAAGGTATCATGGCCCCGAAGGGCTTTATGTATTATCCAACATATATTCCTGAAAAAATCGACATCAATTCCCTGATTTTGAAATCGATCAAGCGGACGAATTTCATGATGCTGAGCGCTCCGACCCCCTGTGGGGTCCGCGGGATTTTTTATCTCGCCAATTACATCGAAAAACTCAGCGAGAAGAAGAGTGAAAAATATATAAGATCACTTTTGGGACACATTACGCTTATGCAGGAAGAGGTCGGCACCGGTGGAGGCGGGTTTCGCTATATGTACGCCGCATTTCTGGAGGAAGCTTATGAACGTCTGGAGATGCCTGTATTGCAGGAGGCCTATAGAAAAATGACGGAGGCAGGTCATCTCTGGCGCAACTTTGCCTTGGTTTGTGCGAGAACATTCAAAAGAAAAGACAGCGAGATCGATCTGCCCCATATTGCCAATCTACTCAGGATGGCCGGCAAGGCAGAGAAAGAAGTCCACCTGATGCTTCGCAAGATTTCATAAGAGAGAAAAAGGACGGGTATTGTCGCAGCTCTTCAATACCTCTCGATTTCGATGACTGCAAAATGACCGCGCTGGTCCCTGTTGATATGCAACATGGTTTTTCCTTGAAAAAGCATTATGAACAGGCCTACACCGCAGGCCGTGGCTGAGCTTGAGTATCCGTACTCACGGAGGTAATCAAACTCGGCAACTGGATGTAAAATTTCCTTCATCGCAGCGGCTTCATCATCATCAATGAGGGCGCCGAAAGAAACGACGTCTATATGCGATCCTCTTCTTTCTCTCATCCAGTTTATACATGCAGGTCCGTCGCTAAACGACCTGATCTCTGAAATTACCCCACAGGCGCCATCCTTCACAGGTTTAACATAAAGCCAGCCACTCCCGTTAACCATCCTAAAGACGCGACTGGTTTGTTCTTCCAGGGCGGTTCGTGAAAGGAGGGCCTCATCCACGCCGCCGATCAAGGCGTTCCCTGTCGCGCCAAGGGCGAAATCTACCTGCATCAGCTCCAGCCCCCTTTCAAAGGAAAGGTGCTGGCTGGAGACCATGATGTTGCGACCCCGGACGCCCAGGTTACGTGCAAGATAAAAAGCAGCGGTATTACTCATTGTATTGATGAATCCAAATGGTTTTGGCAGAGACCGGGCCGCATATATTTCATCGAGAACTGAAGCGGTTTCACCAAGATTGCCGTGCTCCGTTGTGAGGTAGATGGCCGTATCAAAATCAAGGGCGTGATTATGGATACACTGACGGGCGCCAAGCATGGTAAGAAGGATGAACCTGTTTACCCTGCGAAAATATTCATCGGTGTAGCATCTAAGCTTTTCTTTTAAGAAATTTACGTCCGCATTTTCCGCCCCGATAAAGGATGAGGCGCTGTGAATATACATTTCGTTCATTCCCCCTCACCCTTATTGGAGAGGATAAGGGTCGTGCAGTTGCCGCCGAACCCAAAATAGTTGAGCATAAATATACCCTCACCGGCTTCCATGTTTTCCGTCAGGGGCGTCAGATTCAATTTATCGTCCATTTCCCGAAAGCCGGGTGTGGAGGGTATAAATCCCGTCTTTACCGATTCCGTGAACAGGATCAGCTCGTTGACGCCACAGGCTCCTACGGTGTGACCTATAAAAGGCTTGACGCATGTCACTGGGGGCATTTCACACCCGAAGGTCACCCTCATGGCGGCACACTCGGTCCTGTCATTGTTTTCCGTTCCCGTGGCGTGGGCCTTGACGGCGCATATGTCCCCGGGGGGAATCCCCGCCTGCCTGAGAGCCCTGTTCATCGTTTCCGCAACGGCAAACCCTTCTTCATCGTGGCTGGTGACGCTGTAAGTATCACAGAGATTCGCTCCGCCAAGATGCATGAAATCTCCGGTATTTCTTCGTTTTCCTTCCAGTATGACCGCTCCGCAAGCCTCGCCGAGGATCAGTCCGTCACGCATTCTGTCAAAGGGTCTGTAATACGTCTCGGCAATGGATTTCAGGGCTTCAAACCCATAAAACCCAAGGTTGTTGAACAGGTCGTAGCCCACAACCAAAGCCCTCTCTATCAACCCTTCCTCTATCATGGCTGCGGCGTAAAGCAAGGCGTTGGCGCTCGAGGTGCAGGCGGTGGCAAAGGAATAGCAGTTACCCTCTATCCCGAACTTCTCCAAGATGGCGCCGGCGATTTTTCCGTACCCATAGGATGACTGGAGGAACATCCCCGATACAGTTGAAGATGACTTGCGGTGGTTGCCCTCAAACACGGGAACGTCCATGGATGTAGAGCCGAAGAACACATTCATGTCCTTGGTCTCCGTTCTGTTCAAGCCGGCATTGAGGAGAGCGCGGGATACCGCAGAGAAGAGAACCTCATAGAAATACTGTTCGGAGCGGTTATGGAGCTTGTCCGTAACATTCCGTTGGATAAGATAATATGGTTTGGAATAGGGCAGGGAGGCGAGCGTAAAGGGGATACGGTCAATCTTTATTCTCTTATGGCGGACAGCGTCTATAATCTCCTCAAGAGAATCTCCGAGAGAGCATGTCATCGCCTTTCCGGTTATAAACGCCCTTCTTTTCAATCTCTACTCCGGTTGAATAAAGTCAGCAAAGGTGTTTATAGATCTCATCACCCGTCTTGTTTCCTTGCTGTCGGTGATGGTGATTTTGTATTTCTTCTCGATTGCTACAGAAATCTGCAGGGCGTCTATGGAGTCCAACCCGATCTTTGCTTCCCTGCCGAACAGAGGATCGTCATCGCCAATTTCCCCCGGATCGACTATAAGATCACACTCTTCAACGATCAGTTTCTTCAGCTCCGTCTTAAATCTGTCATCAAGGGAACCTTTCATCGGTTTCAGACCTCTCTTTGCCTTCTCAATAAAATCAGCGTCAGACCAAGCATGACCAGCCCTAAAGTTAGCAGGGACATGCTTTTGGGTAGCACATCGGAGACGCCGCCGTTTCGCAGGAAGATATCGAGAAACCCTTCCAGTCCCCAGGACATAGGGGATAAATTGGCAAGGTTCTGCATAAACTCGGGCATCACGAATTTGGGCACCATGAGCCCGCCAAGGGCGCCAAAGATAATATTCATGACAGCTCCGATAGTCGTTGCCTGTTCCGTCGTTCTGGCAATGGAGGCAATAAGGAGCGCCACGGAGATGGCGCTGAAGCTCACGGCGGAGGCGATCAATATGAGTCCACCCAGTGAATCTCCAATGGTAAGAGCGGTGCCCCCGCATAAGGGGACGACATAGACACCGATGGCAATCATAAAAATCACCTGGACCGCGTTAATCAGAAGATAAGGGATCATCTTGCCCAAGATCAGATAGGTGCTGGATACATTCATGCTTCTAAGGCGCATGAAAGTCCCCTGATTTCTTTCGGATATGAAGGTGTTGGATATGGGGATAACGATAAAAAACATGGAAAACACGAGCCACGCGGGAACGCTCTGCTGGACGGCGGAAGGCATCTTGGAGTAGTGTCCCCCTTTGTAAACGTATTGGACGTCGATGGGGCTGAGTTTATCCGCTTTCAGGTCCTTCTTGTCGATTCCTGCAAAGGCGAGGAGCTTGTCGATACGGCCGATAAAGGCATCCCATCTCAGTTTCGACAGCTCTCCGTCCAGCGTGCTTTTTAAAACAAGCTGTGTCTGCACGGGCACCGTGGGATTAACGAGGAGTTCCAAAGGATTCTCATGCTTTTCCTTTCCCTTTTTATTCACGAAGGTGGAAAAGTTTTTTTTGATGATCAGGGCGAACTTGTAGTCCCGGGATAGCATCTGCTCTTTGACACTCTCTGTGACGGTGTTTTTATCAATGAGGTGAAACCGGAATGTGTTGTGTTCTTCCATCGCCTTTAAAAACGCCACCGACAGCTTTCCCGTGTCGTGGTTTACAGCGAGGATGTCAATGACAACATTGCTATGAAGTTCGAACAGATCCTGCATGGCGAGGGTCATGATCAGGATGAAAACAGCAGGCATGACGAAGAGGATAGTTACGGCATGGATATCCCTAACGATCAGTAAAAATTCTTTTTTTAAAATGTAAAATAGTTTTATCATAGTTGATGATACGGTCAATCTTCGTCGCGTAATCTGACGCTTGTCAACTTGAGGAAAAGTTCCTCAAGGCTTCTATGGCCGCAAAGGGCATCGGCGCGGGTCAAAATGTCCTGCTTGGCGCCGTGAAGAATGATTTTGCCCTCATCGATAATGGCGATATCGTCGGACACCTGCTCAATCTCATCCATGTAGTGGGATGTATAGATGATTGTCATCTTCCGTTCACAGTTGATCTTCTTTATAGTCTGAAGGATATAGTTCCTTGATTGCGCATCGACGCCCAACGTAGGCTCGTCAAGATACAATATTTCCGGGTCGTTCAGGAGACCTATGGCCATATTCAAGCGCCTTTTCATGCCGCCGGAAAACTTATCCACCCGTTTATTCAAGAAATCTTGCATGCTCCCTATATCGATGCAGAATTCCATGCTCTCCTTCAGTTTCTTTCCCTTCAGATCCCGCAGGGCGCCAAAATATTCCAGGTTTTCCCGGGCTGTTAGCCGCGGATAGAAAGCAAGAGTCTGGGGCACGTAACTGCATCTTGATTGGATGGCGCCGATCTCATGGTCGAGATCCATGCCGTTTACAGTTATGCTTCCGCTGTTCTTCCTGATCACGCCTATAAGAATGGAGATGAGGGTTGTCTTTCCCGCGCCATTGGGACCAAGGAGCCCCATGATGGATCCGTGTTGCACCGAAAGAGTCACATCTTTGAGGACAGGTTTTTTGTCGTAGGATTTGAAGAGATGTTCAATTTTGATCAATGGCTCACCATTCCCCGGGCCCCACTCTTACTTTTGTCATTTTGAACAAGAAATCCTTTGAATCGGGAGGAACGACAGTTCCTGATATTTGCCACAGCGTATAGAAGAAATGTCATTATTCGTCAAGGTGAAAATGCCTAAAACATTGTGTAATCATTGATTGCAATCCGTTTTTGGCGTTGAACGGCTTGCTGACCGTTGCTGCACACCCCATGCGGGCATATGCTTCCCCGATCAATTCGTTAGGAGAATAACTTTCTGAGGAAAAACTGTATAGTGTATCTTGTCAGGATCGCCATGTAGTGGGGCGCGCGCGCGAGCCAGGCGCCAGCAATAAAGACAACATAGGAGAGACCATAGGTCGTCGGACAGCCGATGACGGCGATCATCGGTTCCTGGAACCAGACGGCCAGAACGCTCAAAGCGGCCACTGCCGGCCAGCCCATAACATAACTCAACCCCATCAGGATCAATCCGGCGATCAACCGCGGCGTCGGGCGCTCTTTGAATTCTCTGAGATCCGTCGGATTATCAAGTATCTCACGGATATATTTTCTCCCGGCAAGGTATTTGGCAACTTTCCTTCGAATCATAAAACCTTATCCCTTGAAACAAGCAACTTGTTCTGAATCCGGATGCCTTTCACCTGAACGAACGACTACATACGCGAGAGAACCTGGCATCGTCGGGCAAATGAATTACCAGGAAGAAGTCGATGGATTAAATACACGAGGCCTCACCTTTCCGCAACGGCTTTTCTGCAACCGTGATGTAATTCCGATTCTAAATCGAAGATGATATCAAGGCGGCAAGGAAGAGGCGACGCAGGCGTATTGCTCATACGTCGAGGAGCCGATGACGATGCCAACGAAGATAGCGCTTTGATTTAGAATCGGAATAAGGGAAAGGAGTTCGCGATCTTGCTTTTTCCCCATGCCTTCAGTTCCCAGCCATTTCTTGACAGGCTACTATGCTCACAGTATAAGGACACGGCAAAGAAAAAGGCGCTTGATCGGGGATACCGTGAAGAAAGAGACTAATGGTTGGGATTATTTTGATCGCATCTACTGTATCTCCTTGGAAGAGCGAGAAGACCGGCGGCAGGCGGCTGCGGTTTCGTTCTCCACCGTAGGACTGACCGAAAAAGTTGAATTCGTCATCGTCAAACGTCATCCCTCCAATATCGAACAAGGAATGTATGAATCTCACATGACCTGCCTGCGTAAGGGCTTGGAAGCCGGTGCAGAGAGGATCGTCGTTTTCGAGGACGACGTCGCGTTTGACCGCTTTGATGCTGAGCGCTTCAAACAATCCATTCAATTTTTAGTGGAAAATCCGAAGTGGAAAGTGCTGCTTTTGGGGGCCTTAATACGCTCAAGCAGGAGAACGGCCAATCCGTTTATACAAAAAGTCGGTTACCAGAGCCTTGCACATGCGTACGCCCTAAACAGATCTTACGCTGAAGCCTTGGCTTATCAACCCTGGCAGGGGATTGTCATCGACACCCTGTTTCGGCCTCTGACTGATGACCTCTATGCCGTTTATCCTATGTTTGCGTTTCAAAACGATTTCGCCTCGGACAATGACAACAAATACGCGGGCATTGAGCGCTTCAGGCGATTGTGCGGCGGACTTGAGCGGATTCAAAAGGCAAACGAATTCTATCAGCGCCATAAATTGGGCGTCATTGCCGCCCACATCATGATTATTTTATCCCTCCTTATCGTTATCCTCTCTCGATGAAGCTGCCGTAACGATTTAATCGATAAAAATTGGCCATTTTGTCACTTTAATTTGCCTGAATCTTTCCTGATTTCAAAATTCGTTCGATTTCCATCCGGTCATATTTGCCGGATGGCGTCATGGGTATCTCTTCCACAACGGCCAGTCGTTTGGGAACGGCGTAAGCTTCGCTGGTACAGGCAATGCCGCGCCTCACATCAATTACATCGAGTCGGGTCGCGACCAGAGCGGCCAGTTCATTCTGCCTCCCCGTTCTGACGGGCATTGCCATTACCACCGCATCATAAACGCCGGGAATCCGCTTCAGTTTGGCCTGAACGGCAGCCATGTCAACTCTCTTGCCGCCGATCTTGACGATATCGTCCACTCTGCCGCGCAGGATGAAGCGGCCATTTCCGTCCGGATCAGCGCAGTCTGCCGTGACAAAGAAACCGTCGCCGTCCCGGGGAAGTGTCGGAGAGAGAAAGTCCGACCGGACGCAAAGGCTCCCATCGCGAATCCTCCAATCGACGGGGTCTATGGGGACCCATGATTCCCGATCCGAAAAGCTGCGTCTTGTCGCCACGCCTCCCGTTTCCGTCGAACCATAGACTTCGATAACATCCACACCTGTTTTTTCGCGAAAATAGAGGCCATCCTCCTGGTCCAGCATTCCCGCCGACGAAAAGGCCATCCGCAGATGGAAGCGCTGTAGGGCATCATTTTTCAGGACCCGAAAATGAACGGGAACGCTGACCAGAACGGTTGCCTTATGTTCCTGTGCGGCTAAAAGGATTTCTTTGGGGAAGGTATAGATTCCAGGGAGAACGCGGGCGGAGCTGAGCAATGGAATCAGTACGGAAAAGAGCAGACCGTAGATGTGGCAAGGAGGCACGGTTGAGAGAAACAAATCGTCTTTCGTGATGGCGAATGTGTCCGATTGGTAGCGGGCCTCGGCAAGCATATTCCGTGGTGTCTTGGGCCAAATTGTCGGTTTCCCCGTAGAGCCTCCTGTAAACAGAATGAGAAAAGGCTCGTCGGGATCACGAACGGAATCGGTCAGAGCGGCGCTTTGCGGCGGAATTGCAGCGGTGTCGATAATGCGCGGTCCGGGCGGAAAATCTCCTGAGCCGTCAGCGAGAAAAAAGGTCGGAGACAGGGTTTCCACAACTTCCTCAAGGGCCTGACGGGAGCGGGCATAGGGCAGAACAAGAAGGGGTCCGTCGCTGCTGAGGGAGGCAATCAGGGACGCGGCAAGAAGGGCCTTGTCGTCGCTGCACAGACAAATTGTCGGTTTGCTGACATTCGTAGACTTCGCGAGTTGATAAAGGCCTGCCGCCAACCGATAGATCTCTCTGTAAGTACTGCCTCCGAATATGAATTCTCTGTCCGGATCTGCGGGCAGGAAGAGTAATTCCCGATACCAGTCCGGATTTGTGAAACGGTCTTTTCCAAGTGGATTCGTCAACATAAAATATTCAAATAGTTACCTTTCCAAGTCATGACTTCGCTTCTAAAGCGGCAAGGGCAGCGTCGATAATTAACCTTGACATCCCTCAGTTTTTCCCTTTAAGTAAGTCCCGTCTTTTAGCATGATTGGAAGGTTTTGAATATCAATAAATTAAGTCGATATGATGAACATAGAAGACCTGATCCCCCAGCGTGACAGAATGAAGCTCCTCGATGAGGTCGTAGCCGCAAACGAGGATGTTGCTATTACTTCGGCCAGGGCTTCCGATCGTTGGCCTCTGTGCCGGGGGGCTTACGTTGATCCTGTGGTACTCATCGAGATTGTGGCGCAGACTGCGGCTGTTTTCATCAGTTGCAAGAAGGGGATCAAGACGGGCAGCAGCAGGCGTGGATGGATTGTCGGCATCAAGAATGCGGATTTTTTTGTGGATCGGATTCCTCTGGATACGGTGCTCATCACGACGGTTAAAGATCTGTATCATCTGGACCAGTATAGTGTCCTGGATGGCGAGGTTACCGCAGCAGCAGAGACGCTGTGCCGTGTCCAAATTCAGGTGTTCCGTGAAATTGACGAAGAAAAAATATTATGAGGGAGAGAGATGTCATGGAAGAAGAACAGATTGCCCTGGTGACTGGCGGCAGCCGCGGTATCGGCCGCGCGATTGCGATTGAACTTGCCGAAGCCGGCTACGGGATTATCTTTACCTATAAGTCAAACGATCAGGCGGCCGATGAAACCGTCGACATGATTCGCTCAAGGGGGGGACGGGCGGAGAAAATCCGATTCGATGTCGCAGACGCGAAGGAAGCGGCTCCCATCATGAATGAGATTATCACTCAGCACAGCAACATTGGCATTCTGGTCAATAATGCCGGAATCAATGCCGATGGCCTGTTCATGATGATGCCGGAGGAAGACTGGGATTCCGTCATCCAGACGACCCTCAAGGGTTTCTACAATATGACGAAGCCGATTGTAAAAATGATGGTCAGGAAAAAGAAGGGTTCTATTGTCTCGATATCGTCTGCATCGGCCCTTATGGGCAACAGGGGACAGGCCAACTACGCAGCGGCGAAGTCCGGACTGATTGCGGCGAGTCGTGTCCTCGCAGCGGAGGTCGGCAGACTGGGCGTTCGTGTCAACGTCGTTGCGCCGGGGTTGATCGACACCGATATGATCAAGGGCGCTCCCGTGGAAAGAATCAAAGATATCATCCCCATGGCAAGGATCGGCAAGCCGGAGGAGGTGGCAAAAGTTGTCCGTTTTCTCTGCTCCGATGATGCTTCTTATGTTACGGGACAGGTTATATCCGTCAATGGCGGGATGTTTTGATGCACCGTTTCAAAAGATATTGTGCCATCATTTCGGTTCTTCTTTCCTGCGTCGTCCTTTTGGGATGGGCGGATAGCTGGGAAAGCATTCAGAAGGAATCGGCAAAGATCAAGTCCGTCAAAGCTCAATTTACCCAGTCGAAGCACATGAAGATCCTCGCCAGGCCCCTTGTTTCAAAGGGGCGTTTTTATTTCCAGTCCCCCGATTCGGTCCGCTGGGAATACGTCTCCCCGGTGAAGAGTATTCTCCTCATGAACAGGGACGGGATCAGAAGATACACCCAGGGCAGCGGGGGTCTTGCGGAGGATAAAAGCGGATCCCTGCAATCGATGCAGGTAGTTCTGAAGGAAATCGGTCAGTGGAGTAAGGGGCAGTTCACAACGAATGAACATTTCACGGCGGTCCTGAAAAAGGGCAGCGAGCCGACGATCATCATGACCCCCAGGGAGAAGGGGTTTGCCGCCATGATCTCGCGCATTGTCATCACTCTTTCTTCGGACAGGCCGGGCATCCTGAAATCGGTGAAGATATTTGAGAATGAGGGCAACTACACCCTCTTTGAGTTTAACGATGTGCAGGTCAATGAAAAGATCGCTGAATCGTTATTCCGGGATGCATAATGGTGATGAACCCGCCGCTCAAATATGGATTCGCCGTGCTTATGATGGCGTCATTTCTGTTTTCGTGCAGCCGCCTTCCTGTGATCAAAACTGGGGAACCGGCAGCGGCGGCGGCGCTCATCGAGCAGTGTCGTCGGCCATATCCTGCCGTCCCCTATCGTTTTGTTCATGCGATAGAAGTGATGTTGCCGGATGGATCGTCAGAAACCATGATGGGCGTTACACTTGTTGATCCCAAGGCGGCGGCCGTCCATAGTGTGATTATGACCATTGAAGGGTTTGTTGTTTTTGATGGCGTTTATGATAAGGATGTACGTGTTGATCGGGCGGTGCCGCCCTTCGATAAGCCCCATTTCGCAAGGAAGATGTTAAAGGATGTCCGCCTGATGTATCTGGCGCCGGAGGGGCGGCCGGTGAATGTCGGTTTCCTTGAAGACGGAGCCGTTATCTGCCGGTATGTGGGAAATGAGAATCCCTTCATGGATATAATCCTTTATCGGAACGGATCATGGGAGATCGACGCTTACAGTGAACATGAAGAACTAAGACGGCGGATCAAGGCCGGTTCCGTCAAGGATGGAATCCCGGAGACGGTTGAGTTGCATGGTTATGAATCCTGGGATTATACGCTGCAAATGAGACTGATCTCTGCCGAGACGGTAGAATTAGGAATATTTTAATTATTACGAGGACTTAAAACTTAACACGGAATACGATTTTATGAAATTTAAGCTGATCTTTCCCCTGTGGAGAAAACTTGACGGCCAGACGGAGTTTCATCTGCCCCCTCATGGGCCGGTCGTCTTTGCTGCGACCATACCGGCTGATGTGGATGTCTCATTTGTGGACGAAAACGTGGAAGCCATCGATTTTGATGACTCCCCAGATTTTGTCGGCATCTCCATGATGCTGACCAGCCAGGTAAAACGGGCCTGGGAGATCGCCGATCGGTACCGGCAACGTGGTATCAAGGTCATCTTTGGCGGCATCGCGACGATGCTCCATGCCGAGGAGACGATGCTCCACGCCGATGCCGTATTCCTCGGCGAAGCGGAAGGCAGGATGGAGGAGGTCTTCCGTGACTTCAGTGAGAACCGCCTGAAGAAATGCTACGACTACCTCCTTGATTTCCCTCCCATTGAATCCGTCGGTCCGGCGAGGAGATCCATATTGAACCGCGAGCTTTATTATTACAAAGGTGTGCAGATGGTTGATCTTGTCCATGCCTCGCGGGGATGCCGGTTTAACTGTTACCCCTGCTGCGTCAGTTTTCTGGGGGGCAGGACCTTCAGACCCCGGCCTTACGATAAGGTCATCGAAGAGCTCGCCGGCATCGATAATAACCGGCTTTTCATGGTCGATAATTCCCTTGCCCAGGACAAGAAGTGGGAAATGGATCTCTTCCGGGAGATGATACCACTCAAAAAGAAATGGTGCTGCCATCCGATCGAGGATGACGACGAGGTCCTCGATCTGGCTGCTCAGGCAGGCGCCTGGTATGTCTATCAGGCCGTCTTCGATACATCCGATTACATCCGGGATCGCATCAAGCGCTATCACGACCATGGCATCGGTGTGGAGGGGACGATCCTTTTGGGTCTTGACCACCATACGGAAGACTATATCAAGGAGATGATCGACTTTCTCCTGGAGGTGAACCTGGACCTTGCGGAATTCACCATCCTGACGCCATTCCCCCATACCAGGGCCTTTGACGATCTTAAGCAGGAGGGGAGAATTCTGTCCTACGACTGGAATGATTATACCTGTGACCGGGTCGTCTTTCAGCCGAAGAATATGTCGCCCGAGAGGCTCCGGGAGCTCTACGATTATGCCTGGGAGACTTTTTACCGGCACGAACCGCAGAGTTACAAGATGTTCAAACTGATCAAGAAGGTTATGATGAAGGAAAAGGAAGAGGGCACCTTCAAACAGCGAAGGCGGGATCTCATCTCCCAGGCATTTGGGAAATAACAATTGAAAGTGGAAGAATGAGCAAGAAAGAAGTTGTTGCAGTCGATGGCGGACAGATAAGCCTTGAGCGGATTGCGGCCGTCGCCAAGGGTGATGCGAGCGTCAGGGTCGGCACGGATACTAAATTCGTGAAACGCATGGAGCGGGCACAGGAACTGGTGATGGCCGCCATGCAAAACGATGTTCCCCTGTACGGTGTGAATACGGGATTCGGAAAGTCATGCAGCAAACGGGTTCCCGTCCGGACGACCTCCAGAAAGGTCGTCAGTCCCATCGCCTTTCACGGTTGCGGGACCGGGGAGCCCCTCGGCATCGAGGAGACGCGGGCGGCAATGTTGTGTCGGATGATCTGTCTGGCACGGGGCAACTCGGGAGTATCCATCGAACTCCTGGAGCAGATGGCGTCCTTTCTCAATCTCGGCATTACGCCGGTCGTTCCCGCGGAGGGCTCCGTCGGCGCTTCGGGCGACCTGACCCCCATGTCCTATATTGCCGCCTGTCTTGAGGGAGAGCGTGAGGTATTTTACCGAGGTCGCCGCATGCCCGCCCTGAAAGCGATCAAGCTGGCCAAATTGACGCCTTACCGGTACGGTGCGAAAGAACCCCTTTCCATGATCAACGGCACGTCGACCATGACGGGGATTGCCGTCATGGCTGTTGTCAGGGCAAGGAGAATTCTCCATGCCGCCATCGGCGCCACGGCGCTCAGCGTTCATGCCTTCAAGGGCAAGGTTCATCATTTTCACTCCCTGATCAGTGAAGTAAAACCGTTTCCGGGGCAGATATTTGTTGCCGAAAAGCTGCGAAATCTCCTGGAAACGAAGAAGGCCCTGACCGGCCTCGAGGACCATGAACTCGGCGCCCTGCAGGACCCCTATTCGATACGCTGCACCCCGCAGATTGCCGGTGTTCTCTTCGATGCCCTGGCCTGGATTGAAAAGTGGGTGGAGATAGAGGCGAACAGCTCGAACGACAATCCGATCTTTGATCCCGATACGGGTCAGATTTTTATGAGCGGCAATTTCTATGGCGGGCATATGGCATTTGCCATGGATTGTCTGAAATCGGCGGTGGCAGCCATAGCCGACATGTCGGACCGCCAGGTTGTCCTGCTTGTAAATCCCCAGACCAATCGCGGGCTCCCGGCCGATCTTG
This sequence comes from uncultured delta proteobacterium, assembly GCA_903885795.1. Lineage (GTDB taxonomy): Bacteria > Desulfobacterota > Syntrophia > Syntrophales > UBA8958 > UBA8958. Next base: position 61,173 of record CAISJV010000084.1, read on the forward strand.
TCGGTGCAAAAGGCGACGACATGCTGGTGAATCACGGTTTCAAAGCCGCATCCATAACGGCAACGGCACTGTGCGCGGAGGCGCTAAAATTAACCATGCCTGCCGCCTCTTTTTCGCGATCCTGCGAATCCCACAACCAGGATAAGGTAAGCATGGGAACCATCGCCGCGAGAGACGCCCTGCGGATCTGCACCCTTACGGAGAGGATTGTGGCCATACATATCCTTGCGGCGGTTCAGGGTTGCGAGTTGCGTAAGAATTGTAAAGTCAGGCCGAGGCTTTCGGAATTGATCGGCAACATCCGGTCTCTGGCTGAGGGCATCATCGACGACCGGCCTATGGACATGGATATTGAAAATGTTGCCAGGGCCATATCCGCCACGGACATGTTTGCGCCGCCAGGCGATTCAGGGTAGAGGGGGGCTTTATGGCGGAGAGTCAACAGCGGAGTTTTGAGGTAGAAGGCCGGGTGGCATTTTACGAGTTAGATCCCATGCGGATTGTCTGGCATGGCAACTATTTCAATTATTTCGAGGACGCAAGAAGCGCCCTCCTTGCACATTATGGCATTGACCTCAATGAATATTTTGCAAGGTCCCAATGCCTGTTTCCCATCATCAGAACATCTTCAAAGCATATCTATCCCCTGAGATACGGGGATGAATATATCTGTAAAGCCACCTTGGTTGAGGTAAAGACAAAGCTTGTCGTCGATTTTGAAATCAGGCTTAAAAGCGACGGAAGGATTTGCACCCGCGGCAGGACTGAGCAAGTGACGGTAAAAGCGCCGGAGATGGAGATCGTCTTCAACATCCCTGAAGAAATTCGCCAGGCCCTGGGATTTTAATAACGGATGCGGATTTTTGTAATGCCTTGGTCACGGGTGTTGAGCGCGTAACCGCATGGTCCGGAGCCCGCCACCCCAATTGTCCTGACGGCGGGGCATACTGGAAAATGAAAAACGGCGGACACTGTCGTCAGTTAGCTTATTACATCATATAGTTAACCTCTGCCGGAGCTCCGGCAGAGAATTTTGGCCGGAGCTAAACGATCCTAAGACTTCCAAATATTCCGATGTCTCGACACAACGTGAATGGTAAATTAATACCGAATACCGGTTTCTGCTGACATCGCAACCTATCGTAGTCATAAGCTACTGTGGATAATTTATCCGCGCTTAGCGGTTTAAAGAAGCCGATATTAGTCAGCCTAAACAGTGTTAGACCTGGAAAAAGTGTGACTATGCAAATTACCGAAGCAATCGCAGCACTTAGTTTGTTTTCTGGCCAAGATGTGGGTCGGACATTGTCTAAAATAGAGTTGGCGGTGGAAGGGGCCACGGCAGATAGATGTACCCCGCTCTTGCATGAGTATCACGCGCACCACGATGCCCTTGCTGCCGCCGGTCTTGTGAAGCGGCTTGCAGGACAGGTCAACGTAGTTGTCCATGCCCTTGGCATTCTGCTCTGTTTGCCGGAGGTCCTGCAACCAGGTGAAGTTATTGAGAGCATATCGCTCGGTGCAGGCAATACCGGCAAGCCATTTGACTTGGAGACCAGTCATCGAGTCGCGGAGTTCAAGTTTATCGCATGGCAAGGTGGGCCGGAGGCAATTCGGCAAAACTCCTTATTCAAAGACTTCTACTACTTGGCAGAACACGACTCGTCGAAGTCAAAGCACCTGTACGTGCTCGGGACTGAGTTTCCATTGAGGTTCCTCAACAGTCGACGGTCGCTTGAAAGTGTCCTCAGTAAGAACGTTACTTTTCACAACGAGTTCAGGGCCAAGTATCCTGGCTACCAAGTCGTGCGGGATTATTACCTGCCGCGGCGTAGTCAGGTCAGCATTGAAGATGTGTCTGCGATGGTACCTGGATTGACGAACGATTTAATGGTCTAACGTGTGGATGCAGCCAATCGCCCATAAATCCGGCTCTAGCTGATGCCCGGTGTTGGGCAGTGACGCCATAAATAATGGAATCCTTGACTTTTATGTTGAATGTAATTACAATGTAGTAACCATTCAGTCGAGGAGGTAAAATAATGAGAGCACACATTGTAAAAATAGGAAATTCCCAAGGAATCCGCATTCCAAAACCATTACTTGATCAAACGGGAATTGTGGATGACGTTGAACTCGAGGTGGAGAAAAACCAAATTATTATTCGCCCGATCTCAAATCCAAGGCCAGATTGGGATAATGCTTTCAGAACAATGGCCAAGAACGGTCATGACACATTGATAGACGGAGACGATAATATCTCAAATTCCTGGGATGAAGAGGAATGGCAATGGTAGTGAATCGATTCGATATATATTTGATAAATCTTGATCCTACCGTTGGTTCTGAAATTCAGAAAACAAGACCTTGTGTGATTATTTCGCCGGATGAAATGAACCGGCATATACACACCGTCATAGTTGCCCCGATGACGACTGCCGGGATAGATTATCCCACGAGAATAACTTGCGAATTTAAAGAAAAAAAGGGACATATTGTGCTGGATCAGATACGGACAATAGACAAAAAGCGACTTATAAAAAAACTCGGCACTCTTGATTCAGATATCCAGTTAAAGGTTATTTCCGTCTTGCAGCGGCTATTTGCCTTTTGAGATTGCCGGAATTAACTTGACATCACCGTATCACTAACGTACCATATGCAGTACGATTGGGAGGTGGGAGAGATGACAACACTATCGGCATCAGAAGCAAGAAAGCGATTATACAATCTGGTGGATGAAGTGAAAGAAAGCCACCAACCGGTACAGATCGTCGGTAAGAGAAACTCTGCGGTTCTTGTGTCGGAAGAGGATTGGAAAGCGATAGAAGAGACTCTCTATCTTGTTTCTATGCCGGGCATGCGGGAATCCATCAGGAAAGGTTTAAAGACGCCTGTTGAAAAATGCGAGGAGGAACCTGGCTGGTGAGTTGGCGGCTGGTATTCACCAAACAGGCTCAAAAAGACGCAAAAAAGATCGCGCAATCCGGCCTTAAGATTCAAACATCAAAGCTGCTTGATATTATCAAAAATAATCCTTATCAAACCCCACCTGCATACGAGAAGCTTGTGGGTGATCTTACCGGGGCCTTCTCCCGAAGAATAAATATTCAGCATCGCCTTATCTATCAGGTCCTTGATGACATTAAGACCGTTAAAGTGATAAGGATGTGGACACATTATGAATAAAAAGCGGCATGGATTGGCTGTCGATGTTGTTGTTTGAGCTGCATAAGGAAAAGCGGTTATGTTGGAGGTCTCCCGGGTGAAAGGGTTTTAATGACGGATGCGGATTTTTGTAATGCCTTAGTCACGGGTGTTGAGCGCGTGACCGCATGGTCCGGGCTTCTGGATCGCATTAATGTCTTTCCCATAGCCGACGGTGATACGGGTCGGAATCTTGTGCTCAGCCTCGTTCCCCTGCGAGGTGTGGCAACGGATCGGCAGCGCACCGCCCGTGATTTACTGCTTTCGGCGCGGGGAAATTCGGGGAATATTGCCGCCCGGTTCTTCGATGCCTTTATCCGGGCAGACGCGCCCGGAAAGATTCCCGAGGCCATCAAGCGGGGCCGCGATCAGGCATGGCAGGCCGTCGGCGACCCTCAACCCGGCACGATGCTTACCTTTTTTGATGGTCTTGTCGAGGCCGTCGGGCTGGAAACCCCTACTATCGACAGGGCATGGGCCAAGGATATCATTGACCATCTGGTTGAGGTTGTCCGTGGCACAACGGCCATGCAGCCGCGCCTGCGGGAGTCTGGTGTCGTCGATGCGGGCGCCTTGGGCATGTTTCTGTATTTCGACGGGTTTTTGAATGCCCTGACGGGCCGAACCGCGGATTTGTGCTCCGTCGCTTCCGTCTTCGGCGACAGTCTCCGTCTCCAGCAGCCGCTCCATAATGCCGCCGAATCGGGATACTGTGTGGACATGATTCTTTCCCGCCATGAAGGGGCGGAGAAGGAAATCAGCGATCTTTACGGGGAAGATGAAAGCGTGGTGGTGATCAGGGATGAAAATCTTGTCAAGATCCACCTCCATACCCGGGACCGCGACCTGGTAAGGAGCCGGATCGGGGCCGTGGGCGATATTATTCGCTGGTCCGATGATGATCTGGGAGAGCAGACGGCGGCTTTTCAAAGGTCCCGGGTATCGCGGGCCATCCATGTCATGACAGATGCGGCGGGCTCAATGACCCGTGAGCAGGCTCAGGCCCTGGACGTTACGCTTTTGGACAGCTACATCACCCTTGGCGGCAGCTCCCTGCCGGAGAGTTGCCTGACGCCGGAGATCCTTTACGAGGCCATGTGCAAAGGGGTGACGGCCTCGACCTCCCAGGCCTCCGTGTTTGAGCGGCATCAGTTCTATCAGAGCGCGCTTGGCCTTTACGGGAAGGTGCTGTATCTGTGCGTGGGGTCGGTCTTTACGGGCAATTACGATACGGCGGTCAGGTGGAAGGCGGATCATGATCCCGATGATCGCCTGGTTGTCATGGACACGGGGTGTGCCGCTGGCCGCCTGGGGCTCCTATCAACATTGACGGCAGGATTCGCCGGGCGAACGGACGATCCCGACGAGGTCATGGCCTTTGCCAGAGGTGCGGTGGCGCGCTGCCGGGAGTATCTCTTCGTTGACCGGCTGCAATACCTGGCCGCCGGAGGGCGGCTGTCGAAAACGGGAGCCTTCTTTGGCGACATGCTGCACATGAAACCGGTCATCAGTCCCCAGGCCGACGGGGCCAAAAAAGTCGGCATGGTCAGAAACCGCCGAGATCAGAAAGCCTTTGCCTTCAAGCAGTTGGCAGGCGCCCTGAAACCGGATTCGCCGGCCGTCATCTGGCTGGAATATACGGACAATAGAGAATGGCTGGAGGGATTTCGGGAAGAAGTCAAAAGGAAATATCCGGAAGCGGAGGTTACGGTCAAGCCCCTGTCCCTGACCACGGGCGTGCATATGGGTCCGGGGGCGTGGGGGATTGCGTTTTTTGCCGATGAATAATCGCCATGATTAAAACGAACCACGAAAATCCCCCCTTTCGTAAAGGGGGGTTGGGGGGATTTTCATATAAACGGCAAAATAAGAAATGATAAACAAGAAAGAGGATACCCAAATAGATATAAGACGTGTGGCCATAGTGATTCCGGTTTACAATCATGAAGGGAAGGTTGCGGAGGTTGTGGGTTCCGCCGCAAGGCTCGGGATGCCCCTAATCGTTGTCGATGACGGATCGACTGATGGCACCTACGACCGGATCAGAGATATTCCTTCCATTACCGTGGTCCGGCATGATCGCAACCGGGGGAAAGGGGCTGCCATTCTGACCGGCTTTACCGTGGCGGCGCCCTGGGCGGACTGGGCAGTTACCATAGATGCCGACGGCCAGCATCATCCCGAAGATGCGTGGAATCTCATCCGGGTTGTTCCCCCCGGCGCCAGGGCCATCGTCGTCGGCCAAAGGGAAGGGATGGACCACCGTAACGTGCCCTGGTCGAGCCGGTTTGGCAGGAAATTTTCCAACTTTTGGGTCCGGGCGTCAGGTGGTCCGGATATCGGGGACACCCAAAGCGGCTTCCGGCTCTACCCCTTGCCGGAGGCCATGGATCTCGGTGTTCGCTCCCGGCGTTTCCAGTTCGAGGTGGAAATCCTGGCCCGTGCCAAATGGCGGGGCCTCTCCGTGCTTTCAGCGCCCGTGCGGGTGACTTATCAGCGGGAAGGCGAACGGGTTTCCCATTATCGGGGATTTGTCGATTTTTGCCGGAACACGGGCACATTCAGCCGTTTAATCTTCACAAGACTATGCATATTGCCCTTTGGGCGCGTATTCGGGCGCCGGGGCCGGTCCTGATTCATGTGCCGGGTTTACGGGTAATCTCTTGAAGAGAATAAAACATGCCAAGTAAAAGGAATCCCATGCGGATCACCCTTGTCCATCCGACCGGTTCGAACTGGATCGACGGAAAAAAAGATATGGCCGCTGTTGCCAACCGGATGGCGCCCCTCGGGATGCTCTCCCTTTCCGCCTACCTGAAACGGGACGGCCATCGGGTCTTTTTGCACGACGGTCTGGGTCCGGACGCCCCCCCGGGCGTCGAGGAAAATGTCAACGCCGTCCTTCGTTCCGAACCGGAGATTGTCGGCTTTTCGACGACGACCTCCAGCTTCCTCGATGGCTGCGATATGGCGCTCCGGATCAAGGAAGCCAATCCCCGGATCATCACCGTGTTTGGCGGCGTCCACGTCTCGGCCATCGGGGCGGCTCTGATGGCCGACTATCCGTCGATTGACTATCTCAGTATCGGAGAAGGCGAGGCGACGCTCTCCGAGCTTGCCGCGGGTGTGGAACCGGCCGGGATCGACGGGCTGGTTTGGCGCGCTGGCGAGGAAATCGTGACGAATCCGCCCCGGAAGCCCCTCCCGGATCTGGATCAACTGCCCTTTCCCGATTATGAAGGTCTCCGGGGATTCCCCCGGCGGTATAATCTTCCCCTCTTCAGCTACATCGGCACCCCCGGGGCCACCATGACGACGAGCCGCGGCTGTCCGTACCAGTGCTCCTACTGCGACCGCTCGGTTTTTCAGCGCTCCTTCCGGTACAACAGCCCCGCCTACATCTATGCGCATATGGGGCATTTGCGAAGGCGCTTCGGGGTCCGGCACATCAACATCTACGATGATCTCTTTACCCTGAACCGGGGCCGGATTAACGAGCTGTGCGAGCTGCTGATTGCAAAACCGCTGGGACTACGGTTCAACTGCGCCGTCCGAGTCGGCCATGCGGACGACGGCCTCCTGAAAATGCTCCGGAAAGCAGGCTGCCTGATGGTCTCCGTGGGCATCGAATCTGCCGATCCGGCCCTTCTGGAACGTCACAAGTCCGGTGTGGGCCTGGAAGATGTTCAGGATACGGTGGCCCGGATCAAGGCCTGCGGCCTACGGGTAAAAGGGCTATTCATGATGGGGCTTCCCGGTGAGACGGAGGAATCAATCGGCAAAACGAGCGATTTTATCATGTCTCTGGGGCTTGACGACATGAACATGTCCAAGTTTACGCCCTTTCCCGGAGCGCCCATCTGGTCAAGCATGAACGAGGAGGGTGTATTTCACGAAGACTGGCGGCTTATGAACTGCCTCAACTTCGTTTTCGTACCCAAGGCCATTGAATCCAGGGAGCGGCTGGACTATCTTTACAACCGGCATGTGAAGCGCTTCTACTCCGACCCAGTGTGGCGACGGACATTCGGCAGACGGATCTGGCAGCACCGCTGGAGCCTCCTGCACCTGCTCAGGCATCTGCCCGCTTTCCTGGGAGCGAAAAAGGCATTTGAGCCGGATAGCAAAACCGCCTGAGCGACTCGATATGTCAAGTTTTTTGACCATGGTTTTCAAATCATACCGCAGACCTAGACAATGTCTTCTTTTCCAAAACGCCGGAAAAGCAATGCGCCGAGGATAAGGCAATAAAGCAGGATATTGATGAGTGGATATATGGGCCCGAATCCATGGAATGCTTCGCTGCTGATCAACGAAGAAGCCGACTGCTGTGCCCCTGAGAGCTTTGGCCATAAATAGTAGATAGATTTCCATACGGTCAAGTCCGACGTCGGGTGGGCGCCCGGTTGCTGTAGCATCGCCTGTGCCATCTGGCTCTGGCTTAGCGCGGATATCCCGTCAGCCACAAGACCCGCGACACCAATGCCCATAACACAAAGAAAAGCGACAATGTCGGGCATCAGGAGCGATAAAAGAAGCACGGCAATAACCACAAAGAGCAGGTTGAGAGAACACAGCATTGAGGCAATGAGGTATTCCGGCATGACAACCTGCAAATTTATGGATGTAATCAAGAACACAATGCTGTGCAGGATGAACATGAATAGTACCGATAAAGCCCACATTCCGATGATCTTACCTGTAACATACTGCCACCGGGCTATCGGTTTTGACAAAATGCACGATTGCATCCCGTCGTCCCGGTCACGCCTGAATACACGCATCGAAAGCAAAGCTGTCATGAGCATCACCCCGGCGCCAATGACGTGGAAGGTCACTTTCGACACCGCCCTGACAACGGTGGCTGCATCGAGAAACTGTCCGTTCACCGTATAATTGCCTTGATAACAACCGCGAACAAGAAATATGAAGATGGCGCAGATAACGAACATGATGATGAAGCTTTTCTGCCGCACTTCATCAATAAGCGTGTATTTCGCAATCCTGATAATGGGGGGAAGTGCTTTCTTCATTTTCATGTCAACCTTTCACAAGCATTACAAACACATCCTCCAGTGCCTCACCGTCTTTGACAATGGCGGAAATCTTATCTTTTACCAGCAGCTTGCCGCGGTTGATGATCGCCGCAGTATCGCATATTTTTTCAACTTCCGACAGCAGGTGTGAATTCAGGAAGATGGTCATTCCTTGATGTCTAAGGGACTCTAATAGCTGGCGTATTTCTCTGATACCAATGGGATCAAGACCGGCGGTAGGTTCGTCGAGAATTAACAGCTTCGGATTTCCTATGAGGGCGGCGCCGAGTCCGAACCGTTGAATCATGCCCTTGGAATAGGTGTTCACCTTGGTGTATTCCCTGCCTTGCATACCGATAAGCTCGACGATGCGCCGACATTGATCCATGGCATCGGACCGGCTTATCTCCAATAGCTCCGCACAGCGTTGCAGGTACTGCCATCCGGAAAGGTATGGTGGAATATGCAGGTTTTCAGACAGATAACCGACGGCAGTTCGGCAGTCGGCCTGTGTGCTTGGAAGTCCGTTTAAGGACAAACTTCCCGAGGTCGGCCGCGTAAAGCCGAGGAGCATCTTGACGATCGTCGTCTTCCCGGCGCCATTGGGCCCGAGGAGAGCGAAATACTCACCTTTCCTGATAGAGAAGGATACGTTGTCAACAGCCGTAAGGGAATCGTATCGTTTTGTCGTGTTGTTCAATTCAATCATAGCGGGCACTCATGTTAATCCTTTAATAGGGCACTTCATTTACAATGGGATGATAGAGAAAGAGATTGTTGCGGATAAAATTGATTCTCTTGTCCGTTTCATCGAGAGAATTGCAGACATAGGTCGTCACCAGCTTTCCCTCCTTTGCAAACTGGATGTGCTCTTTCCCTGCGTAGCAGAAATTGCCCTTATGATATTTCGGGTCCGTCGGGGTCACTTCCGGTATGACTGCGATGAGGGCCTTCGGGTCGGACCAGGGTCCCTCCAGTCTCTCCGCCTCTCGATACAGCATCCGATCCCCCTTGTTATTTGTAGACATATAAACGGCAATCCACCGTTTCCAGCCTTCGTGGTAGCGGACGCTGAGCTCTGAAACGCCGGCATCCAGAACTATTTTGGCCTTCCCCGGATCCAATCCCTTTCGCCACGTATCATCCTTTGCATAATACTCCATGGCCCCCGCCGGATCGTGGAGCCGGTCCGTCGGAATGCGGACCAGAATGTTTCCCAGGACCCCCGGCGCTTGCTCTGAAGGAACACAGAAGGGATAGAAATACACCTCCTTGCTGGAGACAACAGAGGTCGTAGCCAATGAGGCAACACTGGGAGGAATGGCCGCCGACCAGTCCAGAAATTCCACGGACCAGTCATGGGGATCTTTGCCGTGATAATTCCGGATCACCGCGATCTTGTGCCCGGTGATCTTGAATTTGAACGGCCCGTCCATCTCCAGCGCCGGCGCAATGACCACCAGGGGTATGTAGAGCCTGTCGTGAACCTTGAATGGATCTTGGGGCCACACCCATTGCTTGCCGCCAAAAGAGGAGATAAATCGACCATCCTTTTTTTCCAGGAAGTAACGAATGTTGAATCGTCCCTCTTTGCTGCAGGTCGAGATCGCCAAAGTCGTCCCTAAGACGAGATCCATATCCACCCTGTTTTTTCTGCCCTCTCGATCGGAGACAAAGGTGTCTCCAAAGAGCCAGAGCGTCCGTCCGTCATCCAGCAAAATGGAATAGGCGCCATCGCCTCCATACCAGCCGTCGCGGTCGGGGAAACTGGGGATGCATCCGGCGGCGTTAAGGGAAGCGGGATGACCGACCCCGCTGAAAAAGGGGAGGAGGGAAAACATCAACACGGCTGCCAGCGACACCAGGAGCCGCAACGATTTCTTCCTTGAATCGACCAGATAACAGATAATAAACTGCTTTTTCATGATGGGAGCATATGAAGAATGATCCTGTGTGTCAATGGGATTTTGACCATACATTTCAACACCTTTGTTTTTTGAGGTTGGTGTAGAATAGGACTTGCTTTTTATTTACGATTATCATTAAATCAGATAATCATATTTCACAGGAGGACGCGATGATCCAGACCATCACCGTCACCGACGCGGTCCGAAACTTCTCGGAACTGCTCAACAGCATCCGTTACCGGGGAGAACGGTACACAATCCTGAAGGGGGGAAAACCTGCGGCGACCATCGGACCGGCGGCGGGTTCCGTGAAAGAACGGAAACTGTCCGACCTCAAAGACATCATGCACAACCTTCCCCGTCTCGAAGACGATGGAGAGGCCTTCGCGAGAGACATTGCACAGGCCGTCATGGCGCAGCCGCCTGTCGGGGAGGGAACTCCATGGGCATAATCTTCGACACATCGGCGATCATCGGCATCGAACGCGGTCGTGAATCTCTCGACGCCCTCATCGCCGGGCGGGAAGAAGAGTCTTTCGGCATCAGCGTCATCACGGCGGCCGAGCTTCTGCACGGCGTCGAGCGGGCTGATACGGAAGAGAGGAAACTCAGGCGGCAGGCCTTTGTAGAGAAGGTAATCGAATCATTTCCGGTTTTCCCCTTTGATCTGATGATCGGCCGTATCTACGCCCGCATCTGGGCCGCCGTCGCCCGAAAGGGTTGGACCGTGGGCGCCCACGACCTCATCATCGCCGCCACCGCCATTTCCCTGGATTATACCGTCGCCACGGTCAATATCAGGGATTTCGAGAAGATCCCGGGGGTAAAAATAGAAAAACTGCAATAAGGAGGACCTTATGGCAACAACTAAGACCTACAAGCCCAACCAACTTTATGCCGTCCCCCTGGCCGACCTCCAGGCGGACGCGAACCAGCCCCGCAAAGAAAACAAATTTTCACTCATGCGTCAGATACGAAATTATATCAATAAGTTGTGAGCTTCTATGCATAGAAGTCGCTAAACGAGCGCAGGGCAAGGCTTTCCTGGTTTTCGGCTAAAGATCCGCAAGGGACGTGGCTTCTGTAGGGGGTAAAATCTGGAAAACATATTTGGCGAGCCGCGGCGGATGCCGGATATTGGGATTGTGATTATTGATGAACAGAAATCCTGCGTCGATTTCCTGATAACCAGAAAAATGGCAGTCAAGAAATTGTGTATTGCTTTAAGGCATTTAGATTGTTACAAGGAAGACCGGTTAGTTGCGAGTGGCAAAGACAACAGATAAATCGGCATTTGATTTGTGTATGTATCCGGAAAACATAGGATAGCTTGTTAGCCCGTTCCAACAAACCCAAAGATTCCTCTCACAGCTTCCTGAGCACGAATAAAAGTATAATACTCGCAGGAGACAGAAATGGCAGACAACAACGAACTCGAACGAACCCTTTGGGCGGCGGCGGACAAGATGCGCTCCAACATGGATGCGGCGGAATATAAACATGTCGTCCTTGGGCTGATTTTTCTCAAATACATATCCGATGCCTTCAATGACCTATACGAGAAGCTAAAAGAGGGCAAGGGCGAGTTCGAGGGGGCAGACCCCGAAGACGCGGACGAGTACCTGGCCCACAACATTTTCTTTGTGTCCGAAAAAGCCCGCTGGCAGTACCTGCAAGACCGCGCCAAACAGCCCGAAATCGGCAGATTGATTGACGATGCGATGGATGCCATCGAGCGCATCAACCCGCCGCTCAAGGGCGTGCTTCCCAAAATATACGCCGACCCGGACTTAAACAAATTGCGCCTCGGTGAGTTGATTGACCTGATTGGTACGATTGGTTTTCGGCAGGACGGGCAACAGGCCCAGGATCTGCTCGGCAGGGTCTATGAATACTTCCTCGGCCAGTTCGCTGATGCCGAAGGCAAGAAGGGCGGACAGTTCTACACGCCCGTCAGCATTGTGAAACTGCTGGTGGACATGCTTGAGCCTTACAACGGGCGCGTTTACGATGGCTGCTGCGGCAGCGGCGGGATGTTCGTGCAGAGCGAAAAGTTTGTGCTGAACCATCAGGGCAACATCAAAGACTTATCCATTTTCGGGCAGGAATCAAACCCCACCACCCTGCGCCTGGCGCGCATGAATCTGGCGATTCGCGGCATCGACGCCAAATTAGAACTGGGAGACACTTTCCTGAACGATCGCCACCCCGACCTGAAAGCGGACTTCATCCTTGTCAATCCGCCTTTCAACGTCAGTGATTGGAGTGGCGAGCAGTTGCGCGATGACGCCCGCTGGAAATATGGCCTGCCGCCAGTCGGCAATGCCAACTATGCCTGGCTACAGCACTTCACCCACAAGCTCAGTCCGAACGGCACCGCCGGGATTGTGCTGGCCAATGGCAGTATGAACAGCAACACCAGCGGCGAAGGCGAGATTCGCAAGAACATGATCGAAGCGGGGCTCGTGGACTGCATGGTGGCTCTGCCTGCCCAACTGTTTTACAACACCATGATTCCCGCCTGTCTATGGTTTTTGGCGCGCAACAAGACCAACCATAAATTCCGCGACCGCTCGCAGGAAATCCTGTTTATTGACGCCCGCAAACTGGGCGTGATGATCAACCGCCGCAACAAGGAATTAACCGATGAAGATATTGCTCTCATTTCCGGGACCTACCATAACTGGCGCAATGTAAGGGCGAATAACCATTCGCCCTACGAAGACAAAGCGGGCTTCTGCAAATCCGCCACGCTTGAGGAAGTAAGGAAGAACAGCTATGTGCTCATGCCCGGCCGCTATGTGGGCACGGAAGAAGAAGCCGACGATGGCATACCCTTTGCTGAAAAGATGAACGTCCTCACCGCAAAGCTTGCCGAACAGTTTGCCAAAGGCAATGAACTGGAAAAGACCATCCGTGAGAACCTGAAGGGGATCGGCTATGAATTCTGAGATTGAAACCTCCAGCGCATTATCTAATCTGCAAAACATGGATATGTTTTATCTTGCCTATCGCGACCGCCTGCCCGAAAAGTGCCAGATACCCTCTGGCAAATTGGCGCCGAAGCAAAAAACCCAGACGCCGTCTGGGCAATTCACCAAGGCGGTGCTTACCAAACCGTCTGCCAAAGGCGACAAAGGACAAACGACTTTTTGTGAAAACTGGGAGGGAATCGGCTATGAATTCTAAAATCACCCAAACACCACTACATCCGCAACTTGAAAACAGGAGTGAACCATGAATCTGAACCAATTTTATGATGTGCTGTCGCGGTTGGGCGATATGCTGGCGCAGTATGAGCAGGCCGTCAATCTTCCCCCGTTGATGCGGGAAGCGGTGCAAGAATCGCTGTTGCAACGGTTTGAATATACGTTAGAAACTTCCTGGAAAAGTGCCAAGCGCTACTTGGTGGAGCAAGAAGGCTACTCCCAGGAGATGGGTCCCAAAACGGTACTGCGGCTTTGCGGCGAATTGGGGCTGCTGGATGCCGAAAACTGGCTATTGTATTTGCAGGCTCGGCAAGATATTGCCCACGATTACAGCAGTGAGAAAGCCAAAGCGGTTTTGGACCTGGCGACCAATTTTTACACCGATGCCCGCCGCTTTTACGCCGCCCTCAACGCCAAACTGTCCCATGACGACGTTGAGCAACCATGATAGACCTGCGTCCCGATTTCTTAGACACCCTGAAACGCCTCTTGGCCGAGATTGTCCCGGATTGCGAGGTGCGCATCTTTGGCTCGCGTTATAATTGGACCGCCACTGACGCTTCTGATTTGGATCTGGCGCTGGTAGGGCCGGGCAAACTGCATTGGAAAACGCTTGCCAGACTCAAATCCGCACTGGAAGAGTCGTCTTTGCCCTACCGCGTGGACGTGTTGGACTGGCGCGCCATTTCGCCGGACTTTCAAAAGGTGATTAAGCAGGGGTACGAGGTGATTCAAAAGCCGGGATTGGGGATGAGTTCGAGCGGTTGGCAACAAACCACTTTAGACAAAGTAAGTCAAATAATATGTGGAGCAACCCCGTCTACAAGTGTGCCTGAGTATTGGTCGGATGAGATTAAATGGGTTACCGCAAAGGATGTGTCTGAGAGTACAGGCTATAAAATTTATGATACAGAAAGAACAATTTCAAAGTTAGGTTTTGAAAATTGCTCAACCAGAATTATACCAAGGGAATCCACCATTTTAATCGCACGGGGTGCAACGATGGGGAAAAGTTGCATGCTCGGTGAAGACATGGCAATCAACCAAACTTGTTATGCCTTAGTACCCGATATAGATAAGATCAACCCTTATTTTCTTTTTTATTCAATCAAGATTTTAAATAATTTCTTTCAGCAAATTGCTCACGGAGCTATCTTCAATACGGTGATAGGTTCTGGTTTACGGGGAACAGAAATTTCTCTTCCCCCTCTCTCAACTCAGCGTCGCATCGCGGGCATTCTCTCCGCGCTGGACGACAAGATCGAACTCAACCGCCAGACCAACGCCACGCTCGAAGCCATCGCGCAAGCCATTTTCAAGGAGTGGTTTGTGGATTTCAACTTCCCCGGCGCAACCGGCGAAATGCAGGACAGCGAACTCGGCCCCATTCCGAATGGATGGCGGATCGGGAAGTTAGGAGAGGTAGCAAATATAAAACACGGTTTCGCCTTCAAAGGTGAATATTTTTCGGAAGTAGAAACCGGTACTATTTTATTAACTCCGGGTAATTTTAGAATTGGTGGAGGATTCAATTACTCAAAGTTTAAATATTATGATGGTGAAGTTCCTATAGAATATGTTCTAAATCGGGGAGATCTAATCGTAACAATGACGGATTTGAGCAAAGAAGGGGATACATTAGGTTATTCTGCGCTTGTCCCAATGATCGATGGGAAGATGCTTCTGCACAATCAACGAATAGGCAAGGTTAATTCTACTTTAGGCAATTCATGGGAATTTTATTTGTATTTCACTATGCAACAAAAAGATTATAGAGACTATATTCTCAGTGGAGCAACGGGAACTACAGTTAAGCACACTTCACCGACCAGAATTTATGATTATAGAATAGCTTTACCTTCGTTAAACATATTGCAGTTGTTTGAAAGTACCGTGAGTGCTGTGATTGTTTTAATGGAACATATTCAGATGCAATCCGTGGCCCTCGCCACCCTACGCGACGCCCTCCTGCCCAAATTGATGAGCGGGGAGATTGAAGTATGAACGGGGAGAGTACAATGTCTAACGCAATCACCCTTTACTCAACTTCGCAGGTCGATAAGAAGATTGAGGTTTTCTTTCAGGATGAAAATTTCTGGCTGACGCAAAAGCTCATGGCTGAGCTGTTTGGCGTAGAGGTGAATACGGTTAATTATCACATCAAGGAGATATCGAAAAACCAAGGAGTTGACAGAAGAATCAGTTATTCGAAAAATTAGAACAACTGCCGATGACGGCAAGGGTGTAATTGGGGGAAATAATGCCGATTACCGGCAGAGCAAAAAGTCCCACAACCGGTGGGACAAATTAAAGAGGTTGAAAAAAACCAACAAGTTGTTGTCCGAACAGGAAAATGGGCGATTCCCATAAATCATACGAATTCAATGGGGCCGCAACAGCTAATATTTATGAAAAATGCGAATTAGGCCGGGAGGCAATGTTTTCCATTTTGGAAACAGTTCGTTGGGAAGGCACTCGTAACGCGAAATGAAAGAGGGCGGAGAATGAGCCAGCGTCTTTATGAATCTGAAATCGAACAAATCGCCCTCGAATTGCTGCGCGACGAGAACGGTTATACCGTCCTGTTTGGTCCTGGCCTGGCAGAAGGCGCGAACCCAGAGCGTGTTTATAACGAGGTCATTCTGCAAGCCCGCTTGCGGGCCGCCATTGACCGGCTCAACCCGCATATTCCCGCCGAAGCTCGCGAAGATGCCTTCAAAAAAGCCCAGCGCGCCCCGGCTCTGACCGTCATCGACAACAACGAGACCTTCCACCGGTTGCTTACCGAAGGCGTGGATGTCAAATTCGGCATCGGCGAGGGCAAATCCCGTACCGATAAGGTCTGGCTGGTGGATTTTTCAGAAAAAGGCGCGGAGCGGAACGAATTCCTTGCTGTCAACCAGTTCACCGTCATTGAGGGGCAGGCCAACAAACGCCCCGATATCGTCCTGTTTATCAACGGCTTGCCGCTGGTGGTGATCGAACTCAAAAACGCCGCCGATGAAAACGCCGGGGTACAGGCGGCCTTCCACCAACTGCAAACCTACCAGCAGGTCATCCCCTCGCTGTTCACCACCAATGCCTTCCTTGTCATCAGCGATGGCTGGTTTGCCAAAGCTGGCACCATCTCCAGCGATTATGCCCGCTTTATGGAATGGAAAAGCGTGGATGGCGAGCGTGCGGTGGATTCCCAGCACGAACCGGAGATGGAGCCGCTTATCAAGGGGTTGCTTAACAAAAAGACCCTGCTCGATGCCATCCGTCATTTCATTGTTTTTGAAAAGAGCAAAGGCACTTCGACTTCGCTCAGCACCATCAAAAAGCTTGCCGCTTACCACCAATATTTCGCCGTCAACAAAGCCATTGTCTCCACCATCCGCGCCTCAGCCAGCGAAAGCGGGCATTATTTTACCGCCGAACACCCGTCCGTCTATGGCTTGCCAAGCGTCGAACGCCAGCCCAAGGGAGATAAACGCGCCGGCGTGGTCTGGCATACCCAGGGCAGCGGCAAGAGCCTTTCTATGGTTTTTTACGCCGGGAAACTTGTTTTGCAGGATGAAATGTACAACCCCACCCTGGTGGTGCTGACCGACCGCAACGACCTGGACCAGCAACTCTTTGAAACCTTCACCAACTGCCAGCAGTTGCTGCGCCAGACGCCCGCCCAGGCCGCCAACCGCGAAGACCTGAAAAAGTTGCTTTCCGTGGCCTCCGGCGGCATTGTCTTCACAACCATCCAGAAGTTTCTGCCCGAAGAAAACGGCGGTAAATACCCCACCCTCACCGAGCGCCGCAACGTGGTCGTCATTGCCGATGAGGCCCATCGCAGTCAATACGACTTTATTGACGGCTTCGCCAAACACATGCGCGATGCCCTGCCGAATGCCTCCTTCATCGGCTTTACCGGCACGCCGATCGAAAAGGAAGACAAAAACACCCAAGCGGTCTTTGGCGATTACATTGACGTGTACGATATCCAGCAGGCGGTGGCCGATGGGGCGACGGTGCGCATTTACTATGAAAGTCGCCTCGCCAAAATTGAACTCTCCGCCGCCGACCAGAAACTGCTGGATGAGCGTGTGGAAGAAGTCACCGAAGACGACGAACTGACCGACCGCCAGCGGCGCTTTGCCAAATGGGCGAGCAAAGAAGCAGTGGTGGGCAGCGCCAGCCGCCTGAAGCAGGTCGCCGCCGACCTTGTCCGGCACTTCGAGCAGCGTCTGAGCGCGGCGGACGGCAAGGGTATGATCGTCTGCATGAGCCGCCGCATCTGCGTGGAACTGCACAAGGAAATCATCCAACTGCGCCCGGACTGGTATAACTCCGTAGACGATAAAGGCGCCATCAAAATCGTCATGACCGGCTCGGCAAGCGACCCACTCGATTGGCAGGAGCACATCCGCAACAAAGAACGCCGCAAAGCGATCGGTAACCGCCTGAAAGATCCCAAAGATCACCTGCGGCTGCTCATTGTGCGCGATATGTTCCTGACCGGTTTCGATGCACCCTGTCTGCACACCATGTACGTGGACAAGCCGATGAACGGGCACACCCTGATGCAGGCCATCGCCCGCGTCAACCGCGTCTTTGGCGACAAAGAAGGTGGGCTGGTGGTGGATTACATCGGCATCGCCCAGGATTTGAAAAACGCCATGCTGATCTATGCCGCAAGCCAAGGCAAAGGCCAAATCACCTTCGACCAAGAGGAAGCCGTCGCCAAAATGCAGGAACTGTACGAAGTGGTCGCGGATATGTTCGCCCGCTTCGACTACTGCCGCTACTTTGCCCTCGAACCCAGAGCCAAACTTAATTTCATCCTCGATGCGGCAAACTACATTGCCGAGCTATCCGAAGTCAAAGAAGGCAACACCGTCCGCAACGGCAAGGAACGCTTCAAGGAAAACGTCATCCGCCTGCAAAAAGCCTTCGGGCTGGCAGTGCCGCATTCCGAGGCCCTCAAAATCCGCGACGACCTGGCGTTTTTCCAGGCCATCAAGGCCCGCTTTGCCAAATTCGACGACCAGACCAAAACCCGCACCAACGAAGAAATCGAAACCGCTATCCGCCAGATCGTCAACGACGCCATCATTTCCAACGAAGTGATCGATGTCTTCGACGCGGCAGGTATCAAGAAACCGGATATTTCCATCCTGTCGGATGAATTCCTGGCCGACATTCAAGGCATGGGACGCAAGAACCTGGCCCTTGAATTGCTTAAACGCCTGCTCAATGACGAAATCAAGACCCGTTCCAAAATGAATCTGGTGCAGGGCAAGAAATTTTCCGAAATGCTTGCCGCAGCCGTCAAGCGCTACCAGAACGGGTTGATTGACTCGGCGCGGCTGATTGAAGAACTCATTCAGTTGGCTAAGGACCTCCGCGCCACCGACCAGCGCGGGGAAAAGATGAGCCTGCGCCCCGACGAACTGGCATTTTTTGATGCCCTGGCCGACAACCCCACCGCCGAAGCCATACTGGGCGACCATACCCTCAAACAAATAGCCCACGAACTGGTCGAAAAGGTTCGCCAAAACACGTCAATTGACTGGCAGCTCAAAGATAGCGTGCAAGCGCAACTTCGCGTGCTGGTTAAACGGATATTGCGCAAATACAAATATCCGCCTGACGACCCGGCAACGGGTGAATATACGGTTTCAGTGACGAAGGTTTTAGATCAAGCCGAGTTGTTGGCGGATTATTGGACAAAGAGTAAATAAACGATCACCGCTTATGCCAATAGTGGTTGTCTTTGAAAATCCAAGCAGTGGGCCAACACCCGCGTGCAGCTGGCTTTGCTTCGCTACGTCTTCGCAAAGCGGCTGATTGGGGGCGTTCGGCAATCAGAAAGGAGACAGTGAGATATGACGATCATCGGAATCAACGGAAGCCCGAGAAAGAAATGGAATACGGCGACCCTGCTGACGAAGGCGCTTGAAGGCGCTGCCTCACAAGGGGCTGCTACCGAGTTGGTGCATCTGTACGATCTCACTTTCAAGGGATGTATAAGTTGCTTCGCCTGCAAAATCATTGACGGGCCGCACAACGGAAGATGTGCGGTGAAAGACGACCTGAGCCCGATCCTCAAAAAGATCGGGGAAGAAGCCGATGCGATTATCTTGGGATCACCGATATACTTCGGAGCCATGACCGGCGAGATGCGGTCATTCATAGAACGCCTTCTCTTCGCCCCCCTCGTATATAGTCAGCTACCCCGGTCAGTATTCCCGCGGAAGATCAGAACGGGAATCATCTACACCATGAATGTGACCGAGGAGATGAGCGCCGAAATTGGTTATGGGGCGATGTTCAGCTCCACCGAGGCATCGTTTTGCAGGACCTTCGGTGGCGCGGCGGAAACCTTCTGCTCCTATGACACCTATCAGTTTCCCGACTATTCAAAGGTCGTAATGGAGTATATGGACCCGGCTAAGAAGGCGGCGCGCCGTAAAGAGGTGTTCCCGGATGACTGCCGGAAAGCGTTCGATCTCGGTTGCCGGATCGCTTCCAAGGTATGAGGGGAATTGAAAAAATACGGGGAACTCTTTCCCCGTCCGGATGCAGCCCAGACAAAGGTGAATGAGGGCGATTGACGTCCGGTCAGGCGGTCTTTGTTTTTAGGTGGCGATAGTATCTCAGGGGGATCACGAGGCTGAAAAAAGGGATAATATACATGGCGGCGACCATTGTTTCGACAGGGCCGAAGAATTCGGAGGAGAAAACAATCACCAATACATTGTTCATGTTTCCCAGCATGACCGCGCCGGCCAGTTGATTCTCCAGGGAACTATTTCTGAAAAAGAAAATGCCGATGATGCAGTAGATCGCACACAGCACAATGGCAACGACGGACGCCATGACAATCGTATGGGGTTCTTTTTTGAAAAAAGACGAATAGCGCCAGAACACCCCCAGATTAATAACGGCAAAAAGTACGAGGGAAATGGGGAAGTGTTTTTTCATCAAATGCTTCAGCAGGTTCGGGGTCAGGCGTCTCAGGACTTCAACAGCCAGAATGGGAACGAAGATCACCAATGCCAGCATGCGGATCATCCCGAAAAGAGAAATCTCCACTTGCTTCGCCGCAACGAGCTCAATGAGGATCGGCAATGAAATCGGCGTCAGAAAAGAGGTAATGACCACGACGACAAGGACAAGGGAGCTGTTGCCTCTCACGAGATTGGATATGAAGGGGGCCACGACCCCGGTGGATACCCCCGTCAGCAGCAGGGCGGACAGGGCATAGGCAGGGGCAAGGAAATAAAAAATGTAAAACAGCAGGATGGGCAGAAGAATGCTCTTCAACAGGATAAAGGTCAGGATTTTCCTGTGATAGCGTTGCAGCGAATTCCGGACGGCGTCCAGTTCGATGGACAGGTAACTGAGAAAAAACAGCGCCATCAGGCAATACATGGGCATCGCCTGGAAATAAGCACCGAAGTCGGGGTAAACGATCCCGACAATCATGGAAGAAAGGACCACGAAGACCAGCAGCATATCATTGATACGGAAGGGCAGTTTCATGATCGCTGGATTAGCAGAGAGCGCTTATCCGATCAATATAAAAAGGAGAACGGCGGCGCATATGGAAAGTTCAAGAAGAAAGGAGCTGTTTATGGCCTCAGGAAAAAGAAGATGGTTGTTTCTGACGATAATACTGTTGGCTTTTGTCGTTTCGGGTTGTGCTTCCTCGTTTAACAGCAGGGCATTGAATCTTGCTGCTGATGCCAATTACACGCAATTGGTGAAGGAATTTGAACCTCCGGGGGAAAACTATGCCTCCATGCCCTTTTCACAGTTAATCTATCTCTGCTCGGCCTATGGTGAATTGAAAAATTACGGGAAACTCTTTCCCTGCCTGGATGCAGCGCAGACAAAGGTGAATGGGGGTGAATATATCGCCGATACATGGAACCATTCGGCCACGCCGTCCAGGCTGAAGGCCATCGCTCTTGTCGAGCTTGGGCAGTATGACGAGGCCGTCAAGGCGGCAGAACTTTCCAATGAAATTGTCATAAAAAATAAGTTGACCCGGTTTGAAGAGGTCAAGGTATTGGAAATCCTCGGCCTGTCCTATGCCCTGGCGGGAAAAACGGTCAAAGCGGAAGAGATTGCCGACAGGCTCAAGGGGTTATATCTGGGATACCCGTATATGCTGGTAAAAGATGATCGCAATATGGCCATCGCCAAGATTTATATCGCGTTGAAGAAGTATCCCGAGGCCATCGATGCCGTTTCCTACAATTTCAAGGATTCCAATACTTTTCTCAAGACGATCGGGGGGTGGGATGTCTTTGTCAACAGCAAGTTGTCTTTTGAATTCATGAAGAACAAGAGTCTGTTTGAAGTGGGCCGGTGGATCGAGGCTAAACAAGGTTATGATGAGCTCTTGCAGTATCCCTATATCCGAGATCGGGGGGAGATGACTTGGAACATCCTCTTCGATCGCGGGAGGATAGCCGAAAAGGAAGGCAAATTAAAAGAAGCTATTGAATTTTATGAAAAGGCGGTCGAGATAATTGAGCAGCAACGGTCAACGATCAACATTGAGGCGAGCAAAATCGGTTTTGTCGGAGATAAGCAGGCCGTTTATCACAGTCTAATCAAAGCGTTGTATGCCGATCATCAGCAGGAAAAAGCTTTTGCATACGTGGAAAGATCAAAATCCCGCGCCCTGGTTGACCTCCTGGCGGGCAAACAGGACTTTGCGGTCAAGGTTGCGGGAAAAGAGGCGCAGTTAAGAACGGTCATTGCCTTGAATGACAGCTCGGAGGCGGAAGCTGTTTCCCTGGATAATCCCGCCAACAAATCGCGGCCCCGGAGCATCGCCATCAACGCGAAGAATGATCTGCAGCGTGAGGCCCCTGAACTCGCTTCGCTGGTAACCGTCAACTCCGCCCCGTTGTCCGAAATCAAATCTTTAATTCCCAAGGGAGAAACTCTGATTGAATATTACTATTACGGGACGGACATGTATGCCTTTGTGCTTTCTGAGGGTGGCTTGCAAAGCGCCAAAATCAACACCGAAGGACTGGCGGAGGAGGTGGCGGCCTTCAGGAAATCCCTGGAGAACCCCGGTTCGCAACAAACCATGGCGCTTGCCGGCAAACTTTATCAGCGAATCTTCAAGACCTTGGAGGGGGCGTTGAAAGATCGCGATCTTATCATTGTACCCCATGGCGTTCTGCACTATATCCCCATGAATGCCCTGCATGATGGAAAAGATTACCTGATCGATCGCTACCACATCCGGTTGATGCCCAGCGCGAGTACCATGAAGTATCTGCGGGAAAAGAAAAATGACAAAACAGGGGGAATTCTCGCCTTTGGCAATCCCGACCTGGGAGATCCGAGTTATGATCTGGTCTTCGCTCAGAAAGAGGCTATCGAGGTTGCGAGTACCTGGGCAAATTCAAAGGTATTCCTGCGCAAAGAGGCCACCGAGGATGCCTTGCGCAGGAACGGAAGTGACTATAACTATATACATTTTGCCACGCATGGACAATTTTTCCCCGACAACCCGCTGAAATCAGCGGTTCTTCTCTCCCCCGGCCCCCATTCCAACGGCCTGCTGACGGTGGATAAACTCTACTCGCTCCAACTCGGCGCGAATCTGGTCACCTTGAGCGCCTGTGAAACCGGCCTCAGCAAGATTGCCAACGGTGATGACTTGATGGGCCTGACCAGGGGTTTTCTCTATGCCGGGAGCAGTTCCATTGTGGCCAGCCTCTGGAAGGTCGACGATCTGGCGACCTCCTATCTCATGATCCGGTTCTACCAAGGCATGCAGAAGACCGACAAGCGGAACGCCTTGCGAAAAGCCCAGCTTGAGACCAGAGAGAAATATCCTCATCCCTATTACTGGGCTTCATTCCAGTTGACCGGAAGCGCCAGGTAATGACAAATTCCCCTATTTTCGAGAAGCAATTGGCACTGAATGATTACTGGAAAGATTTTGAGGGGTTCATTTTTTTCTACACAAGAAAAGGGCAGCAGCTTTTGAAACTGTCTCCCTTTAATTTTTATCCAAATCTAAGTTGTCATTCCCGCTCAGAACCACTGGGAGATATAGGCGGATGCCCCTATCCCTCAATATGTTGAGGTTCCACCAAATATAGTGGCAAACCGATCATTTAATTATTTTCCGCTGTCCCCTCCTGTTAGTGTAACCATCTATTATAAAAGGATGAATCCAAGATTACTATTTTTCTGCAAGTGTTGGCAATCCACTTGCAGCTCCGGTCACAGACAGATCTCAGACTGAAAGGAGTATTGTAATGAAGAAATTTACTCAAAGTACGATTACCGCGTTGATAGCGATTTTCCTGATGGTCGGGATATCCGGATGCACAAAAGAGGGCCCGGCCGAGAAAGCCGGCAAGAAAATCGATAATACGATAGAAAAAGCCGGAGACCAGACCGAAAAGGCGGGTGATAAAGTACGGGACACCGTAAAAGACGCCCAAAAATAAAAGCCTTAGCATAGCATATCGCGATTGCGACATGCCGAAGGAGCGAAGTCCAGAGGCGTTTTCGTAGGCAGATGGAGGATATAACGATATGAGTTGGTTAGGATGGATTGGTCTCGTAGTAATCATTACCGGCATTGCGGCCGTCACCGGTATCAAACCGAAGGGTACGCGACACATCGCCCACACGAGCTTGATGTGGGCGGCACGGCTCGCGCTCCTGGTGGCCCTCATTATTGGCGGCTATCTGGCGTTTCAAGCCCAATCCGGCGGCTGACCGTTGTCGTGGACGGCCCTATTTCCAGTAGGTGTTCCAAAGCGGTCGGGCGATGCCGTTTTCGTAGGTCATCTCCGAGAGGACGCCGTCCGGTGTGAGGATGAACACGGCGGCGTCATAGCGGAGGAGATTGCCCGTGGTATCCAGCTTGGGGGACGTCTTCAGGACATCGCTCAGGGGTAAGGAAATGGAGAGCTGGCCCCCCCGATAAAAAGAACGCTGATAATGGAGGGCGAAATGTCCTTTCATGTCCACTATGTCGGAAGGGGCTCCATAGGAGGCGAGGATGTCTGTGAGGGTGGTCTTGCCGACGGCAAATTCCTGGGGCAAGGGTTTCACTTCCGCACCGTCGGTGACCTTATCGATGCGCAGGGAAAGACAGCCCCCAAGGATCAGGGAGGCAACAAGCAGGATCGCTACCCCGAGGTGGCGCTTAGAACGGCGTCCCATAAGCGGCCGTGTCGGTTTTGAAGCTGCTGCCATAGTGGGTCACCACGTCGTTTTTGTTGATAAAAAAGACCAGGCGATCATGCTGGATGTCATAATTGGCAAAGGTTACCAGCACCAGCCAGACGCCCGTAGCCTTGCTCAGGGTCCGGTCGTACACATAGGCGTTACCGTTGGCCAGCTTGACAATCTGGCTGGGGGGGCCGAACATTTTGGTGACCTCCGCAGCGGTGGTCTGGCCGGGTTTTACCTGGGTGAGGACCTGCTCGTCGAAGGGCCGGAAATCCTTGTTCCGTCCGAAGACCGCACATCCCGACAGGGACGTGATGATCACAATCCCCAAGATGATGATTCTTAATTGCATATCCCTTTTCTCCTTCCTCTTCACGGAACGGACACTTTTTCGAAACGACAGTAAATGCTTTGAGAACGATTGGCGCTCAACCTACTATGGCGAGCCGATTATGTGCCGATTATCTCCAAGCCCAAGAACTGAACCATAGGATCGAAATCCCTGTCATCGTGCAACAATGAGAATTGATGATGGATGCAGAAAGTTCCGATAATGACGTCAATGGTCTTCCTTACGGTCACACCTTTCTTTCTCAAAAATCTATAGTTTATAGCGCTTTCAATCGCTAAGGCCTGTCCCCCCATCGGCATAAATGGGATGCCTAATAAAAGGTCCCTGGCGATCTTGAAGTCTTTATCGCTCTGAAATCCCTGAAGAACTTCGGTTATGACAAGATCACCTATGATGAGGGGTGTATTGCCGAGTGAAGAATCCAGCCAGTCCGTCTGAGCTGTTTTATTGCCGTTGAAGTAGTCGATCCAGACGGATGAATCAACGAGAATCATTTGTCTGACCTCATCTCGTCGAGATTGCCGGACCATTTAAGCTTTCCTCGGAAACGCTTAATTTCTTTCTGGCGTTTCACTTGAACCAACAGTTTCAATCCCTCTTCTATGGCATCCTTCTTGGTCCTGAAGCCGGAGAGCTGGAGGGCGGATTCCATCAGATCATCATCTACGACCACATTTGTTCTCATCTCTTACCTCACATGTGTATAAACCGATTACATCATACACATTGATGCGATTATGTGAAAGTTTTATTTTCCGCGGCCTGCACATGCCTAACCGGGCACTAACGGGAGTCGACGTTGTCGGCGATCCGCAATGCACGAGATCGCCGGGCTGCCTTCAGGCTGGCTCCAGCCGCTTTTTCAAGATCCGTTTCAGCACTTTTCCTGCCTGGTTTCGGGGGAAGGCATCGACGAAAATGATCTTCCTGGGGATCTTGTAGGGGGCGATCTTGCCCTGCAGGGCCGTCATGATTTCGCTTTCCGTGATCACGACCTCTTTTTGCAGGACAATGAAGGCCGCCACCGCTTCCCCCCGCTTGGGATCAGCCATGCCCACCACCGCCGCCTCGGCGATCTGGGGCAGGGCCTGGAGTGCCCTTTCCACCTCGACGGGATAGATGTTTTCCCCGGAAGAAATGATCATCTCTACTTTGCGGCCGACGATGTAAACGAAGCCCTCATCATCGCGCCGGCCCATGTCGCCCGTGTGAAACCAGCCCCCGGCCATGGACGCCTTTGTTGCCTCTTCTTTCCGCCAGTATCCCTGGAAAACATTCGGTCCCTGGACGATGATCTCCCCCGGCTCGCCGGCGGGGATATCCCGGTCCTTTTCGTCAACGATGCGCAAACGGACGTGGAAGACCTCTTTGCCCACGGAGCCGGCCTTGCGGATTGCCTCTTCGAGATCGAGGGATGTGAGGCGCCCGGTTTCCGTCAGGGCATAGCCCTGGACGAAACCGACACCCTTTTCTTCCTGGTACTTCCGGATGACAGGCAGCGGTATCGGTGCGCCTCCGGAGATGAAAAAATGGACGTGGGAGAGATCGGCGGCCGGCCAGTTCTCCGTTTCCGTCATTAACTGAAACATGACGGGGACGGCGAACATGTAGTTGATCTGCTCCGTCTCGATCATCTTTAGTGTTTCCGAGGCGTTATAGAAGGAGCTGATCACGATGCTGCCGCCGGCGTAAATGATGGGCGTCACCGAAGCGACCAGGGCGCCGATATGAAAGAGGGGGGCCACCACCAGGGACTTGTAGGAACGGTCCACGCCATACCCCAGCAGGGAATGGATGGCCCCGAAGAGGACGTTCCCATGGGTCAGGACGGCCCCCTTGGGGTCGCCGGTCGTCCCGGCGGTATACATTATGAACAGAGGGTCTTTCAGATCCACGTTGTTCGGGTCTGTGGGCTCTGACACCGGACAACGATCGACCCGCTCCTCAAAGGGAGGATCGTCGGTCAGGGAATCGCCCCCGTGACGGAAATAATGGATCAGGGTCAGGCCGGCCTCCTTCAATTCGCTCACTTTCGGGGCAAACTCGGTGCCATAGATCAGAATCCTGGGTTCGGCGTCCTTCAGGATGTACATGAGCTCCGGCGCGGCGAGGCGGAAATTTAGGGGCGTTACGATTGCTCCCGTCTTGGCGCAGGCGAAGAATATCTCCAGAAACTCGCTGCAATTGGACATGAGCAGGGCCACCCGGTCGCCCTTGGCGATACCGCAGCCATTCAGGGCATGAGCCGTCCGGTTCACACGCTCGTTGAACTCCCGGTTGGTGAAGATGCGGTCCTTATCTTTCAGGAAACGATTTTCCGGGCGGACGATGGCCCGCTTTTGAATCCATTCTCCAATGTTCAATTTTCTTCCTCCTCTTCTTGGTAATGTGAAAAAACAAGGTAAACGTAGGTTCCGCCGAAGGAGATGCCTGCGAGCAGAGCATTTTCGATGGGCAATGTTTTTGCCTCGCCTCTGACAAAAGATAGGGGGCTCAGGGGATTCAAGAGCCCGACCGTCGGGGGGACTGCTCCCTTTTCCAGGGACATGGCCAGGGCGCAGGCCCGCATGCCCCCTCCGGAGAAGCTCTCCCCGAGGGCGCCCTTCAGCGACGTGATGGCAGGACCGTCCTTGGCCTTGGCAAAGATATCGGTGTAGGCTGCCGCCTCTATGGAGTCCAAGATGAGGCCGCCGTTTCCCGCTGCTGAGACGGCCTGAATATCTTCGGGGCCGATGTCCGCATTATCGAGGGCGCGCCTGATCGTCCGCTTAATGCCCGCCGGATCGGTGGGCCACTGGATCGGCGGCGTTGGCGAAGAACCGAGTCCCAGACCAGTTAATTCACAATAGGGCTTCCGCCCTCTGGCCCCGGCCGACTCCCGGCTTTCCAGGCAGAGAATGCCGCAACCCTCCCCGACGATCATGCCGTTGCGGTCCTGGTCGAAGGGCCGGCAG
Organism: uncultured delta proteobacterium; assembly: GCA_903885795.1. GTDB lineage: Bacteria > Desulfobacterota > Syntrophia > Syntrophales > UBA8958 > UBA8958. The sequence goes on from CAISJV010000084.1 coordinate 89,040, forward strand.
GCCTCCGTTTTTCCGTCCCCCGGAGAAAGGGCGTAAAATCGGGTGAGGGCTTCAAAATAGAAGGGGGAGATGATGTCTACGCCTCCGGCCAGGATGTAATCGGCGGCGCCGCGTCGTATTTCGGAGATGGCATAGGCCAAGGCTGCCTCGGCGGAGACGGCGAAGTGGGTGACGGTGACGTTGACGCCGCGGAACCCCAGCTCGATGGAGGCGTTTCCCGCTGCCGCGTTCAGGACCGTGTTCGGCACCACGATGGGGTTGACGAAGGAAGGACCTTTCCTGATCAGCGTTTCTGCCAGGTGGACGGTGACGTCCGTTGCGCCGAAGGCCGTCCCCATCAGGATGCCGATGCGGTCGCGGTTGTCTGGATTCACAGCTATGCCCGCGTCGTCCAGGGACAGACGCGCCGCCGCCGTCGTCAGTTGGGAGATCCGGTCCATCCGGCGCAGGTTTTTCAGGGAGATGAAATCGCGGGGTGAGAAATCGGTCACCTCCGCACCCTGGTGGGAGGGATAAGTGCCGGTCGCAAACGATTTTATGTCGGTAATGGCGCTCTCGCCCGAAAAAAGCTTACTCCCAAACGCCTCCTTGCCGACACCCAGCGGGGTGGCCATCCCGATGCCGGTCACAACGACCCGCCCGGAGTCTTCGTTGTGGGGCCGACAGTTACCCATGATCAGCGCTCCCATTGGGGTATTTTCCGAAGATCACGGTGGTGTTATTGCCACCGAAGGCGAAGGAGTTTGAGAGGACCGCCCTGAGTGCGGCCGGTCGGGCTCCTTCGGTGATGTAATCCAGATCGCAGTGGGGATCGGGATCGCGGTAATTGATGGTGGGCGGCATAAATCCATGGGCCAGAGCCAAAAGGGAGACAATACCTTCCAAGGCTCCGGAGGCGCCCAGGGTATGGGCCGTCATCGACTTGGTCGAACTGACCGGAATGGCATAGGCGCGCCTGCCGAAGACTTCCTTGATCGCCTTCGTTTCCATGGCATCATTGACAGGTGTTGCCGTGCCGTGAGCATTGATGTAGTCGATATCCTCCGGCCCGAGGCCGCTGTCTTTCAGGGCTGCCTCCATGGAGCGAATAGCGCCGGAGGCCTGTTCGTCGGGAGACGTCATGTGATGGGCGTCGCAGGTGACGCCGTAGCCCAGGATTTCCCCGTAAATCCTGGCGCCTCTTGCGAGAGCACATTCAAGGGGTTCCAGAACCATGACGGCCGCGGCCTCGCCCAGGGAAAGGCCGCTGCGGAGGCGGTCAAAAGGCCGACAGACGTCCGGATCGAGTGATTTCAGGGCATTGAATGAGGAATAGGTGACCCTGCACATGGGTTCCACGCCGCCGGCGAGCATGATCGCCGCCTGGCCATTGCGGATGAGGTCCCGGCCGTAGCCCAACACGGTCGCCCCCGAGGAACAGGCGGTCATCAAGGTGATTTTGGGACCGAGGAGACCTAAATAAGTGGCGATGCGATCGGTGGAAGAGGCGCAATAAACGGAAGAGAGGCGCGAGAAATGTGCCTTTCCCCTCCCTTTTTGCAGCAGGTCGCTATAGAAGCTCTCCCCCTCCAGAAGACCGCCCGAGCCGCCGCCGATGGCCACGCCCATGTCTTCTTTCATCGCTTCCGGGAGGGGGTAAAGACCGGCATCGCGGAGGGCCTCCAAGGTGGCGGCAAAGGCCAGGAGATCAGCCCGGGACATTCTTTTCAGAGGAAATACTTCGGGTATGAAGGAGCGGGGAAGGAAATTCCGGATCTGACCGCCCTTTCGACAGCGGTACCCTGTCGTATCGAAGAGGTCAACCTCCCGGATGCCGCAGCTCCCTTCCTCAAGGGCGCGGATGAATTCCGGCACGTTATTCGCGATCGCGTTTATGGTGCCCATGCCGGTAACAACAATATGTTTTTTCTTATGCACAGCCGACCATTCCTCTGAACTCGCGGGATTCTACGATTGAACTTAAATGGGCTCAGCCAAAAAGTCAAACGATTATCGTTTTTTTGAAAAGCCATTGCCCAAGGGACGATATTCGTGTAATGAAAAACCTGTGAAAATATTGTTCTATAAACACAAATATTTCCTGAGACGATTCCTGGCGGCCCTGGTGATTCTCGCTGTGGTGGGGCTTTTTGTCGTCGGGCTCCAGCGTCTGCAATTCGACTCCAATATCCTGGCGTCCCTTCCCAAGGACGACCACGTTTTGGCCGACGCCCATTATATTTTCACCCACCATCCGATCTATGACCGGGTGGCGGTCGATGTGGCCGGCGGAGGAGGCAAAACGAGCGTCCTGGAAGCAGGAGCGGACCTCGTGGAGGCGAGGATGCGGGAAAGCGGTCTCTTCAAGGACGTGGGCTTTCGACAGGTCAGCAGGCTCGTCCCGGAACTGATGAGCCATGTAGTCGATCATCTCCCGATCCTTTTCGGTGCGGTGGAACTGGAGCGGGAGATCCTTCCTCTCCTTGCCCCCGAGAGCATTCATCGAACAATGGAAGGGCAGTTCTCATCACTTCGGGATCTGGGAGGGATCGGACAGACCTGTTTTCTCGCCGTCGATCCCCTGAGTTTTCGCAATCTGGTCCTTGCCCGGTTGTCTTCCCTGGCGCCGGCCAAAAGCGCCCGCATTCAGAACGGGAAGCTCTTGTCGGCAGATGGAAAACATGTCCTGATCGTAGCGGAGCCCATAACCTCCGGCATGGATACGCGGCAGGCGGCGCGCATCGCGGCGCTCCTGGAAGGCATCTCCCGGGAGTTGGACGGTAAGTACGGCGGGAAGGGAGGCTTTACCCTGACACCCGTCGGGGCCTATCGGGCCGCCCTCGATAACGAGACGAGCGCCAAGTCCACGGTTAAAAAGGCAGTGCTGTTTTCGACCGTGGCCATTGCCCTCCTTCTTTTCGCCGGTTTTCCCCGGCCCCTGATCGGTCTCCTCTCCCTACTTCCGGCCTTTGCCGGAACCATGATGGCGTATTTTGTCTATTCCCTTTTCCATGCAACCATCTCACTCATGGCCGTCGGTTTTGGCAGTGCGATCATTTCCTTTACCGTCGATTACGGCATCACCTATCTTTTGTTTCTGGACCGGCCTTACGAAACGCGCGGTCTGGAGGCGACCAAAGAAGTATGGTCCCTGGGGTTCCTTGCCATGCTGACTACGGCAGCGAGCTTTGCCTTTCTCTCCTTGAGCGGATTTCCCGTTCTGGTGGAGATCGGCCAGTTCACGGCCCTGGGAGTTGTCTTTACATATATCTTCGTCCATCTCGTCTTCCCCCTGGTCTTTCCCGTTCTGCCCCCGGCAAAGCGGCCACCCTATCTGCCGCTGATGCGTTTTGTCCAACGCATCTCCTCCGCCGACGGCATGGGGAAGACCTATGTTGTCCTGGCCTTCATGTTTATCATGCTGTTTTTTGCCAAACCGGAGTTTAAGGTCGATCTGGGTTCGATGAACGCCATGAGTCCCCAGACGCTCCGCGCCGACAAACTCGTCCGGGAGGTATGGGGGGATGTAATGAGCAAGGTCCACCTGCTGGTGGAGGGACGGGATCGGCAGGACATGCAGCGTAAATGCGACCTCCTGGCCGGCCTGTTGAACGAAGAAGCCGCTGCGGGACGGGTTTCCGGGTTCTTCGTTTCATCCCTGATTTTTCCGGGCGAGAATGAGGCCCGGAAAAATGCCGCGGCCTGGCAAAATTTCTGGAGTCCTGAACGGATAACCGATTTCCGCCAGGTTATGGGAGACGCCTCGCGCCAGGTGGGATTTGCGACGGGCGCTTTTGAGCCTTTCTTTAACTTGCTCCAAAGCAGGGATATTTCGGCCACCGATCTTCCAGAGCGCTACGCCCCGCTTTTGGGTATCAAGGCGGGCCAAAACGGCGGAGCCTGGACCCAGGTCGTCTCCGTGACCCCCGGACCGTCCTATAACGGGGAGGATTTTTACCGGCGTCTGACCGCCACCGGCCTGGTGCAGGTCTTTGATCCGGCCCTCTTTACGAAACATCTCGGGGCCCTCCTTTTGTCCGCCTTCGTCAAGATGGTCGGGATTGTGGCCCTCGTCACCTTACTGACCGCTTTTTTCTATTTCCTGGACTGGCGGCTTACCATCCTCGGCCTGGCGCCGACGCTCTTTGCCATGATCTGCACCCTCGGCACCCTGAATCTTTTGGGGGAACCCCTCGGTATCCCGACGCTCATAGTGTCCGTAGTGGTCATCGGCATGGGGACGGACTACGCCCTCTATCTCGTCCGTTCCTATCAGCGCTACCTCGATGACGACGACCCCTCCCTGGGGCTCGTCCGCCTGTCCGTTTTTCTCTCCTTTGCCACGACGTTTATGGGCTTCTGCATCCTGGCCATCTCGGATAACGCCATGCTGAGAAGTGCAGGCCTGAGCCTGGCCCTGGGGATCGGTTACTCTTTCCTGGGCGCCGTAACGATTGTCCCGCCCCTATTGAAGAGGATCTTTGTTCCCGCCGCGCCGACTGAAGAGACCATCTTGCCTGGATCGAAGCGGCATCTGGAGCGCGCCGTCGGACGGTACCGGCATCTGGAGTCCTATCCGCGACTCTTTGCCCGTTTCAAGATCCTTCTGGACCCCATGTTCCCGCGTCTTGCCGACTTTGTCAAGAATCCCAGGGTCGTCATCGATATCGGGACCGGCTATGGCGTTCCTGCTGTCTGGCTTCTGGAACTCTACCCACGGGCCCGGATCTATGGCCTCGAACCGGAACGCGAGCGGGTGCGGTTTGCGTCTCGGGCCATCGGGACGCGGGGCGTCGTTACCGTCGGGGGTGCTCCCGATCTTCCCGAGGTTCCTGTAAAGGCCGACACCGCCCTCGTCCTCGATATGATACATCTTTTGACCGATGAAGAACTCCGTCTTACCCTACGGCGTCTTCGCGAGCGGCTCCTTCCCGACGGCGCCCTGATCATCCGGGCAACGGTCCCTTCGACCGTGCCCTTTCCCTGGAAGCGCTGGATCGAGAGGCAGCGGATCAGGATGAGCAAAGGCCGGATGCACTTTCGTAAGGAAGAGGATCTACTTTCCATCCTTGTGGGAAGTGGCTTTCCCATCATCCGCACGGAGGCCGGCGCACCGGGGGAGGAGGAAAAGTGGTTTATCGCCCGATTGGAAGAAGCTCAGGACCGGGAAGCGATCCAACCGCTGCCGCCGGCAGGTGAGGGCGCATGAAGGGAGCCTTCTATCGTTTCCTTCTCGCTTTATCGCAAAGAATCGGCCTCTGGGTCTTCCGGGCTGGGGCCTGGGTGATCGCCTCGGGCTATTTTCTCTTCTTCCCGAACCGGGTGGCTGTGGGGGTCCACTTTTACAGAGCCCTCCATCCCGAACGTGGGCTACTGTATCGCCTTTGGTGCACCTGGAAACAGTTCCACAGCTTTACCAACGTCTTCCTGGATCGTTTCCTCCTAGCTGGTGGGCAGAGAATCAGCTATACCCATGAAGGGTGGGAATACTTGGAAGAGGCGGTAAACAGCGAGACCGGCGGCATCATTCTCATGTCGCACGTGGGAAACTGGGAGGTAGCCTCCCGCATCCTCCAGGAACGAGGACGGGAGAATCCCCGAATAAAGCTACTTCTGTATCTGGGAAAAAAGCATAAAGAGCAGATTGAACGATCCCAGAAGGAAACCCTTGTCAAGAGCGGCGTGCGGATTATCGCCGTAGAGCAGGATGGGGGCTCGCCCATGGACCTTGTCGAGGGGATAAATTTTCTGAAGACGGGGGGACTGGTTTCGCTGACAGGCGATCGCCGGTGGCGCGAAGACCAGCGGACGGTGATGGTGAGATTTTTGGGGCATGAGGCCTTCCTACCGGAGACACCTTTTATCTTCGCCCTATTATCCGACTCTCCCCTCTTCGTTTTCTTTACCTGCCGGACGGGGAACCATGCTTACCACTTCAAGGTACTGCCGCCGATTGTGGTTCAGGCGAAAGACCGGCGCAGCCGGGGGGATGCCATTCAGAGAGCGGCGCAGTTCTATGCCGATAGCCTGGAGGAAACCGTACGGCAGCATCCCGATGAATGGTTCCATTTTGAATCGTTCATCGGGAGTGAAAAATATCACATTTAGAGCTTGTCCTTCAAAGTTATTTACGGACAAGCTCTAAATGTGGAGAGGGAGTTACGCACCAGTAAAAAAGGCCCCCTCCATTGCTGGAGAGGGCCTTTTAAGGAGGGGGTAGACGTTAATTAAGGTTAGTTACAGCATTTCATAGATAGCAGCCGCACCCATGCCGCCGCCGATACACATGGAAACGATTCCGCGTTTGGCTTTGCG
>CAISJV010000085.1 GCA_903885795.1 uncultured delta proteobacterium
AACCCTTTCCTGCTAAAAAAGGCTATGGAAAAGAAACTTAAAACGATCTTCTCCTACATCAAACCAGGGTAACATTATTTATGAGGCAACGTTACCTCTTATCTCTCTTCCTTGGGTAAGATTTTAATATGAGTCAACGGGCTTCGACATTATCGTCGATATTCCGGATAAATCCGTCATCTAGATATGTATATGATATTGCTTGTTATTAATGCACGGTCGTCCTGCGGACCGACAATCTTTGCCGCCTGTAAGCAGGTCACTCCTCCAGGCAATGAGCGGAAGAGAAGACATATGCCCATGATATTCAATTACTTATCAAATGTCCTTTGCAATGGCACAGGATGTGCAGACCTCGTAAGTCAGAAAAGAAATTGACGGTTGAACAAACGGGCATGATCAGCCGACAGTAAAGAAACCCAATATTCCTCCTGGAAGCGGGGAGACCTCAGGTCTCCCTATTTTTTTATCTTTTTTCCGCTGCTTATTGTTACAGTACCATAACTTCCCGACCGAAATAATAGACATATTTTGCAAATCGTTTGCGAGAATAAGCTTGTAACTGATTTACTTTTTTTCAGAATTATGCAAGATTACTCTGCAAAGTTATTGTGAGGTCAAATAAGCTGACTCGAACATTGGAGTTCCCACTAGGAGACCCTGCTCACTGGCAATGATCAGCCTAAAGAGTGCTGTGGTCAAAAGCGATCAACGAACGAAAGGAGCATGTCATGAGCACAGACACGATAAGAATTTTAATGGCTAAACTGGGCGATGGTTATGAAGCGGCAGTGGGCAGACTATCCTTTGCTTTCCGGGAAGCGGGCTACGAAGTTGTACACGTGGAAAACCAGAGTCCTGAGGCTATCGTCGCCTCGGCGCTACAGGAAGCAGTGGATCATATCGGAATCACGACCTTGCCCGGAGCTAAAATAGAAGACATAGCAAGAATCATGGAATTGCTGAAAAAAGAGGACATGTCCTATGTTAGGGTCACCGCCGGCGGCTTCCTGGACTATAACGACATTGATAAGGTCAAGGAGGCGGGTGTCGTTGAGTTTTTCCCCAAAGGCACCTCCATATCCGAACTTATCAGCTGGGCTAAAGATAATATTAAGCTGACGGATGATTGGTCAAAGTAACGACGGATTATTTGTCCCCCGGTCGGTACTTCGTCTTGATCTTGCCGAGCTGGTCCTTGACAACGGCAGACTCGTGAAGGACAATCCTTATTACCGCTTGGCATAGACGTCGATAAAGGATTGAAGACACGAAAAAGCCTGCCCTGCGTCGGCGGGTGTTCGTGCCGGGATCGTGCCGGGAGGGAGTAGGATCACACGTTCATCTGTTGTTCCCGTTTCCTCGGCCATAATGATCATTCCATCGGATACGACGAGGTCAGGAGAAATAGCTTCAATGCGCCGGGCGGCAATGACCCCGCTTAATACCCTGCCCAGGTAACCGATAGTGCCATACGTCATGACTATCGCCTCTGTGGCTTCTGCCAGAACATTGCTCCCCGTTATGGTTCCGCCCAGGATGACGGCCCGGATGCTGGAACGCAGGAGATCCGGTCCGGAAAAATGCCCACCATGAATGACCATTCCGAAAGCGGTGATGCCACATTCCGCGCCTTCGAAGCGGCCACCACGCACCTCGGCATGCCTTGCCTCACTCAGGGCGCCCCGCCCTGAGAAGTTCCCCCCGTTGAGCACCACGTTGCTGCTTTCACAGAAGGCGTATTCTCCAGTAAAGGTTCCCCCCTTGATGGCTGCGGCTTTAAGGCCATAGCAAGCCATGGAACCGGAGAATTCACCACCTCGTATCTCCAGCCTTTCAGCGGCATAGAAGCAAAAGGCATTACTGAATCTGCCACCTAGGACATGGGCATCCTGGGCGGCGTGAAAGGCGTGGGGTCCGCGGAAATCTCCATTCTGGACAGTCGCGTTGAAACAGCCGCGGAAGGCATATTCCGCATCAAAGATGCCCTCTTTTATATGCACATATTTTTGACCGGCCTTATCGGGCTGGGGCTTGGAAAACCACATGGTTCAAACCTTTCCTGTCTCAAGTCTCGGCACCCTTTGTAAACCACTTGGATAAAGACTCGCTTCTCCATTAAGGGAGCACTAGAAATGCATAGCTAAATATTTATACAACGATGTATCATAACTCATATGATATTGGCCACTATAACAAAACAAGCGGCATAACGTAAGGGATAATTATTGCTGACGATCCTTTCGCTCTGGGTACCTTTGGTTAGCCTGTTTGTTTATTTGATAATAATTGGTCCCTGTTCGCGGGTAAGTATAGGAGTACTGCCCTCCCATGTCAATGGAAAATGGGAAACTAAACATAGCCCCCGCCATGATAAGAAAACTTACAAAGTGGTGTCAAATATGTCAACATACAAATAATGAGAAACTCAATACTGATTTCATTGATTAAGACCGCACGGAAGGACTTCGAGGATTTTTCAGAGGTTGTGCATCATGACATGCTGTCTGCGCTCACAGTTAGGTGAAGAATCGGATAACGCCAAACCGTTCAGGGGGCATAGATGACGGCGGATTTGAAATTGCGCTTCTGCATCGTGGGGAAGCCTTTCGCGCTATTTATGCCGTCAAAATTGGTACTGATATTTGGGTAATTCATGCCTTTCAATAGAAATCGAAGACAGGGATCAAGACACCACAAATGGATATTGATCTCATGCGCAAGCGCTAAAGCCAGTTGAAGAAGGATCTGAAATGAGCGAAAAGATTGCGTTGATCTGTGGCAGCGGTAATGTGTTTTCTGACTTTGATCGCCAAAATGCCTGTTTAGCACAAGCCCGTGCCACTCTTGTGGCCGGAATCATCTGCACGCTATATGCCCGTGGCCTGTCAAGACGCGAAGCTAAAGGCTCACAGGGGCTGGGCATTCGGAATTCTCACGCATCCGCAACTCGAAAATATCCCGTTTCAGCCTAGACAGAATGATTCTGATTCTCACTAAGCTCGATGAAGACAATGAAGTGACCATAAATTTTCAGCCAAGTCGTTCCGTAATTCATGATATGTATCATCTTTGATAGTAAATTTTTGATTTCCCCCATATAGGAAATCAAGAAATCTGAGAATTCTTTGGTCATATTGATTATTATCGGCAAGAGTTAGGACATCGATCAGAATTCGCACCAGCCTTTCCCTGGTCATCATTTATGGAAGATTAGTATGCTTTGATGAAATTGCATGAAACCTTCGAGAATAGTCAGATTATTGACAATTCGTCATGGAAACAATTATTCATCACTCAATGATCATTTCTGCATGGCTACTATTGAATTCCTTTACTGTTTGAAATAATTAGGCAATATATTATTGTACATCATGGCATAGTGCCTGCATTATTCCTTAATAGATCGCCACCCACATCACAAAATAGGTTCACCAAGGAGGAACAGCCGATGGAGTACGAGATTCAGAAAGGAGACCCGATAAGTAAGGTAACGAAACATCTCGGTGTCAGTTGGGATGAATTTCGCAAGTTGAATCCCCATGCGGTAGCTCAGTCCAAGAATACGGGAAAATGGTACATTAAAGAGGGCAAGACCGTCGAAGGTCCTGGTTCCTTCCAAGCCAAACTGAACGAAGCGCAGGGGGAGGAGAAAGTAAAGCCGGCTTCAGACAATGTAAAGAACAATCATTCGATTGAATACACCATTAAACCCGGCGACAGCCTATGGAAACTATCCAAAGAAAAATTTCATATACCTGTTGATAGGATTATTAGAGATAATGGAATACTGAATCCCAACACTCTTCAAGTTGGTCAAAAATTGCGAATCCGTGTGGAATCGTTACCATCGGAGAAATTGGTATCGCCGTCATCGGGAAAAAAAGAAACTGTTGTTGCAAGCTGGTATGGCGAGCAATACCATGGCAAGGTGATGTCAAACGGCAAGCCGTTCGATATGCATAAAGACACCATTGCTCATCGTGATTTACCATTGGGAACTCGTGTTCAGATAGAAAATCCTGCGACACGTAAGATTGTGGATGCTATGGTGACAGATCGAGGACCATTCATAAGCGGGCGTGACATAGATCTATCCTATGGTCTTGCCAAGAAACTCTCCGTTTTGGAAAAAGGAATCAGCAAGCTTCTCATGAAGGTATTGTAAAACTTTATTGGTCATGACAGTTATTGGTTGTCCTTTTTGTTGATTATTTTGGATAACGGCAAGAGCATAACGACATTATCATTCTCCCCCGTGAATTTTATCCTTCTTGTATTTGTCTTTCGACTTATCCTTTCCAGCAGAAACAGAGCCGGTCCGGCTCTTTCCTCTTCCTTTCGTATCCTGATCTACCTGGTTTCAAACGGGGTGCACATGGGGTCCAACCAGGTCTTGCAAGCTTTCTTTGCAAATCTTTCTTCTTTTTTAGCTCCTGTCTTCTTCATGGTCGTTTCTCCTCTCTCTTTCTTTCGGTCCTAGCATAGTCCCAAAAGCTATTTTAAACAATCAGGGGGATTCTGAATATGAGATGAGAAAAGGACGTTTATATGGGTCAGGATATTTGCTGATTGGGATCAGACATTGTCCGATGGGATATGGCTACGGTCATTAAAGGCATCTATAAACGCTGACCCATTCTTAAATCTGATGACAGTCATGGAAGATGTATCAACATGGACGGATCTGAATTCTGACAGGCTGATATTCTGTATCTTGCAAAGGATAGACGCGATAGTGAAATTGTGAGAAACAACCAAGGCACCATCAGATTTTGCGATGATTCCTTCTATTACCTTCCATGCACGGTTTTGCAGTTCAATAAATGATTCTCCATTGGGCATCTTTACAGAAGCAGGATCAGACAGCCATTTTTTCAGGAAGTCTTTTTCACAGAACATCAGTTCTTGGAAAGATAGACCTTCAAAATCACCCTGGTCCATTTCCATCAGACCTGATTCCAGGTAAATTGGGGCATTGTGATATTGGTTGATGACCTGAGCCGTTTTATGAGCCCTGATCAAGGGACTGGAATAGATCGAACGGATAGCATGATTTTTCAGAGATAAGGAAAGTGCCTGGGCTTGAAATAAACCGACATCGTTCAAATCTATGTCGCTTATGCCTTGGACTCTACGTTCCTTATTCCAAATGGTTTCACCGTGCCTGATCAGAATCAGTTCCATAGGTTCTCAAGAAAGATCGTTCTATGATTTACATTACCTTGGCAAGTGGCGCGAGCTGATGTTAATGAATAACGATGGTCAGGAGATTGAATGAATAGTCGCAACTTCATTTCTCACTTGAAGAGTTATTACCAAGAAAATCCAAAATACTGGAATCAAGCATATTGTTTAGACGCTCGAATGACTTTTAACATAAACAAAAAGCCCTCTGAAGTTCCGGTTTCACCAGAGGGCTTTTTTAGGGACACAGACTTTCAAAAGACTTGCCTTTATTTATCCAGTCTAATTCTCAAACCTCATTTCGTCTCAGCCAAGCTTCCTGATAAAGCCTGCCGATAGTCAGGAAGAGGGCCAGGAAGAACATCCCGAACATGAAGTTGGGGGCTGTCCCGAAATACTGGTCGATTCTGAAGCCTATGTAGAAGAACAGTAAGGAGGCGATGGCAATCACGAATCCGTAGGCACTGACGATCATCACGGGGTTAAACTTGCTTAACGGGGGCCTTTTTGTCTCTTGCAGTGTTGCCATGATCTGTTCCTCCTTTCCTCAGTTTATTGATCTTATTACTTAGCCAACCAGATTCTTGATGCCTTCAATAACCGGATTGGTGAAAAGAGCGATCAGCACTGTGTAGAGGGCGAAAACTCCGGCGACCTCTCCTGTGTACATCCTCTCATACTTGTGTTTCAGGGAGATAATGGTCATCCCACCGATAATGAGGCATCCAAGCTGGAAGTAGGGGAAGTTAGCCACACCGGCTGCTGCGTATTCTGCCATTGCGAAAGTTCCCGTCAAAAGAACCACCACCATCGCCGCTACCATCGTTCCTAATGTCTTTTTCATGATCTGTGTCCTCCTATTTCAATTTTTTTTATTTGTCTCTGTTTGGCTTTATACGTTGCGTAAAGTGTGCCAACTTCTGACGGGCATTTTGTGATTAGTGCAAGTGTTTGTTTGGAATGAATATAATGGGAATCAGGATGGCATTGATTGATAATATTCAGGCTGGACGAAGAGAGTTTTGTAATGAAGCTTTAAAATTGGTTGAACGAAACGATGGAGAATTTAGCAATAACCCCTATTTTTTAACCAATGCGGCAAAGGTTATCACTCCAGAGCCATGCTTGTTCCTTATTTTGTCCATGGCCTCGTCAATTCGTTCGTTTTTTTCGTTCTTCACATTGTCTTCCATTTGATCAAAAAACGACAGCTGATCCGAGGAGTTGTCTTCATGAAAACCCGAGAGACTTATTCCGATTAATCTTACAGGATGGAGCCTGTTCCAATTCTGCTCAAGAAGAATGCAACCAGCCTGGTATATTTCCTTGGTGCCAGAGGTTGCAGGGATTGTTGTCTGCCTTGTGACTACCTTAAAATCTGAATATTTCAGGGTGATATGTACCGTGCGACCTTTTTTGCTATGCCTTCTTGCAGTCATGCCAATATCATCAGCAAGCTCCATCAGAACAATCTTTGCTTTCTCGATGTCGGATATATCTTCCGGCATTGTTGTTGAGCGTCCGATCGACTTCATATCATCAGCATTGCGAGGGATAACCGGGGAATTATCAATCCCATTTGCATGCAGATAAATTTCATTCCCTGATTTCCCAAAAGCTTTGACAAACAGGTTTACGTCAAACCTTGCAAGCTCCCCTATCGTTCGTATTCCCGTGTGGTTCAGCTTTTCAGCGCTTTTACCACCAATGCCGTACATTTCTTTCACTGGAAGTGGCCAGAGTTTTTTTGGAATATCACGTTCCCATAGTTCTGTGATGCCGAGGGGCTTCTTCATCTCCGCTGCCATTTTTGCAAGGAACTTGTTTTCAGCGATTCCGATTGAGCACCAAAGCCCTAATCTGTCTTTGATTTCATCCATTATACGTTTCGCAGCTTCAAGAGGCTTGCCAAAAAGTCCTTCAGTCCCTGTCATATCAAGCCATGCCTCATCAATGCTGTTCTGTTCCATAATCGGGGTATAGTTTGATAGTAAATCCATGACTTCTTTTGATTTCTGTCCGTAGAAATGATGATCTGGCGGTACCAGGACTATTTTAGGACAAAGTTTCAAAGCTTCATGAACAACCATGGCAGTCTTGACCCCGCATGACCTTGCCTCATAGTTTGCCGCAAGAATGATGCCTGTGCGCTTCTTCGGATCGCCGGCGACAGCGGCAGGCATCCCGATAAGAGAATCATTCCTTGTCATTTCACAACTTATAAAAAAGGCATTCATATCAATAAGAAATATAACTTTTTGCATTAAATGCCTCTCTCAGTAATTTTTCAAACTATCATTATTTGACTTCAACATACTTTTCAAACCATTCAATAACCTCGTTGCTGGAAATGCCCTTGCGCTTTATAGCCTGCGGAGAGAAGAGCATGAATGTTCCTGTTGATCTTGTACAAACATCCCCCTTGTCATTGTAAATGATACCCTCGGTTATGGCTTCCCGATCTTCTTTTGATTCCATGATTTTTCCTTCTACCATCACCTCTCTGCCAACATGAACCGGCTTGATAAAATTTACCGTAATTGATTTTGTCAGACCAAGGGACTTCAGTGAATGAATCATTGCTCTGGCCATGATTTCATCGAGCATAGTCGATAAGACCCCGCCATGAACCAGATTTCCCCATCCGCATAGATGATCAGGGACGGTAACCCAGGAAAAAATTGATGAACCGTTTGTATGAAATTCCATCTTCAGGCCCGAATGATTCGTAGGTCCGCACCCGAAGCATTTATGACCTGTCATGTTGGGCAACAGCTTGCAGTCTTCTTTCCTGATCACGGATGATGATCTCCTTTTTAGTTTTCAGTGGGAACTCATGTGACTATAGATAAGTGCGATAACGCTGTCAATGCTTGCATCAATAATCGTCTTGCGAATGAAAATCTCTGCCGTCATCCCCATATCCCATAGGACAAAGCCTGATCTCCAACGGCAAATACCCTGATCAATATAAACGCCCACTTCTCATCCCATATTCATCATTCCCCTGATTGTTTAAAATAGCTTTCGGGATTATCTTAGGGCCGAAAGAAAGAGAAAGGAGACATAAAGACCATGACAACCATCAACGAAAAAATCGAGTTCAACCCTCAGAGAGACATCTTGGGGAAAACGATAGAGAGAAACAGGACCAACCGGTTTCATATGGCGGGTCTCAAAGGATTATAAACAGCAGCAAAACGAAATCAGGAGGCAATGATCATGAGAAAAACAGGAGCTAGAGACAAAGAAAAATTCGCAAAAAAAGCGGGCAGGAACTGGAACGATCCCATGTGCACCCCAGTCGATACAATGCTTGTCCCCCCGACACCATAAGCGGCGGGAACGGAAGCACTTTTTTTAAATTGAGAGAGGAGAAACGACCGTGAAAAAGACAGTGGTCACAGACGAAGAGAGATTCACAAAGTTTGCAGGAAAGAACTGGTTGGATCCCTATGTGCACACCGTTCGAAACCAGGTAGATCAGGATACGAAAGAAAAAGGAACATAAAATGAAAAAAGACCCATTGACCGGAGATAAAGTAATGAAAGAAGCGAAACACAAAGCATATAAGGTCGGTGGGATCTGGGTAGATCCGATGTGTTATCCTTTTCTGAAAGATTATAAATCGAAGTAACTACATTTCAAACGACGAAGTTCCATAACCCTTAGAGGATGAGAGGAGATGAGCACATGAAAAAGACAATCGAAAAGAAAGCATTCAAGGGCGAAAAGGTACTGGGGAAACAGGAACCCGAGTGCTACGAATCCACCCTCATTGACAATGTCATTTGTTGAGCTGACACGATAGCGATTCTTAACTTAAGAGAGAGGAGCAAGGATCATGAAGAAGGAAAAGAAAGCATTCAAGGGTTGGGTTGACCCTATGGCCACGCCTTATCAGTACAAGAAAGGCTGAAATCA
Source organism: uncultured delta proteobacterium (assembly GCA_903885795.1). GTDB lineage: Bacteria > Desulfobacterota > Syntrophia > Syntrophales > UBA8958 > UBA8958. The sequence goes on from CAISJV010000085.1 coordinate 9,113, forward strand.
AAAAAACATTAAATCTGCCACAATGGCAGAAGTAGGCGTGAGGGGCAACATGACCGGACGATATGATTACCTGCCTCTCTCAGGGTTAAAGGCGGTGGGTGGTTAGACACCGCCTTAACTTTTTATTCACTGAGACCATCACCGGCAGAAACAGTGATCACCAAAAAGAAAGAGGAGAATGCATATGCAGAAAGAAAAAGATAAGAAAGATGTAAAGGATTTGAAAACACCGGAATATGACATCCTTATGTGTCTGGTAAATGGCGAGGTTCCGTAAAGTGAGTATTCCGATCCAAGCCGCCACCCGAATATGTTTGAAAGCGCCACCTGAATATGATTCATTCCGCCACCCGATTCCGAAGGAATCCGCCATGGGAATATGATACATTCCGCCACCCCCTGATGAGGGGATAGTAGCC
>CAISJV010000086.1 GCA_903885795.1 uncultured delta proteobacterium
AGAGGCTTCAGGGTGACTTGCTTCCCGGTTATTTTGTCTATAAAGACCAATTGCTTCTTTTCCTCCGGAATCAGTACGAGGTCAGCCCTGTTTGGAAGAGCGCCGAAATCAGTCCGAGCGCCCGTTATGTATGCTAGGGCATCGGCTTGGCAACAATGGATAGAAGTATGCACTTTAATGGATTGGCGCAAAGGAAGCTTGTCTACATACAGAACTTTGAAAGCTTCCTGAGCCGCTCTGAAAGAGAAGGCGACTCCGCCCGCGCAGTAACCGTGCAACTTGAGTACGTCTGCAAGCTTGATTTCAATGACATCGCTCGTGGTTACTCCCACGAGATAAGAATCCGGGCTCCTCATCAAAATGGAAACATCTGGAATCCTTACAGGAGGTAGTTTCTTATTTGCAGATATTTCCTTTCCATCTCCGGCTGTGCTTGATTTTAATGTATTGTTGGTGTTTTTATCCACGGCAAAAACCTGCGCCGAAGATGTGATGGCAATTGCAGTCGTTCCAAAAATTGCCGCATTCTTAAGGAAATCTCGTCGGTCCAAATCCTGGCACACAATTCGATCTGACTTTGCCCCATCTGTACTCCCTTGTTTTATTTCCGATCTTCCGTTTTTCAAATCAATAGCCTCCTAACATTTATATAAAAAAGTTTTTTACCATAGATCCCCATATGATGGATCACTTCAAGAATATCGACCAACCAGCCCCCAACGATCCAGGAAGGAGGTCTATGGCACCCGAGGCTTCGGCAACAGGAGAAAAACCACAGGCCTGGCAATTGATCACACCTCGGCTCTTGACGTAACATCCCCGTGTGATGGTGCCATCGGGATCAACATTAATGAGAATATCGTCGTGGCATCGCCAGTTATTTCTGATCATGGCGCTCAGACGCCCAATAGAGTTGAGGATTGGGAAGCCCTGCTTCTTCATTTCAATCACGTCTTCCAGAAGCTCTCTGCGTTCGTCATCGGACAAGGCCAAAAGCGCCTCTCCCTGACCGTAGGGGTAGAAGAGCTGCACAGTCATGCCATTGAATGCAATTATGTCTTTAAGTTTTTCCAGAAGCGGCCGGATGTCGTTTCGATTTTCCCGATTGATAGTAAAGTGAACGAAAAGACATCTATGACTGGATGCGTGGAGGTTCGACCATACCTTGTCGAAAGATCCGGAACGCAGTCTATCTTGTGATTCCTTCAGTCCGTCCAGGCTGACCCAGAGTATGTCAGCTGGCACATCGAGGGGAAATGTGCCGTTTGTGGTCACAGCGACACGTGCAAAGTGCCTTTTGGCATAGTCGATCAAATCGTGCAGATTGTATCTGCCATCCTGCCACAGGAACGGCTCTCCACCTTCAAAAACGACAATTGGTGTACCCAATCGCTGCAAGGTGTCGAGTGAGGTTATAGCCGTTGGCCAGGTCATATGGGCTCTTTCTTCTCCGGAGCGACGATGAAACGGACAGGCGACACATGCAAGGTTACAGCGATAGGTCAGCTTAAAACTGGCTAAAAGAGGATTCTTTTGCCCGAAGATTTTCCTCCGAATGAAAAAAGCGG
>CAISJV010000087.1 GCA_903885795.1 uncultured delta proteobacterium
AAGGCTCCTTGGACTCAAAGTGTGAAAGCCCCCGGATGAAGATAATCGGAAAGCCGTATTCGGGAAAACCGAACGTCCGGTTTGACGAGGGGGAGCTGGAGATAGAGCAATCAGCCACTACGCCAGCTCTCTACTCTACTGTATTGTCAGTTTATAATGATCCACAATAAATCAACCGACGCTGTAAGCTGCTGGCTGGATTCAGTGTTTAGGCAAGATATTTTCTGCCTTCGTATCAACATTTTCTACTAATTTGCTTAACTCCGGGCGTTTTGCACATATTTCCTTTGCCTTTGAGAGATACTCTTCGATAGAGTAGAAATTGTCTAAGTTAGCAAATTTTAATTCTTCATCTTCTATGAAATCATCCACAAATCCCAACGCCACAAGCAAGGCCAGATCCAGCCGTTCAGGTAATCCTTCTATTGTCAGCAATTCTCCTCGTAAATCCTGAAGGATAAGGATATAGCTGTCAGGAATGCTGCCTATCTGCAAAGCATGTTCCCACCAGGAACGGGGGACTGGCATTGACAGATAGGCAAGAATGCACTTGGCTCTCTCTTCTAAGTTATCTCCACAATCATACAAATCATAACCAAGGCTCTGTAACCACAGACTCATAGAAATACCGCCTAAAATCTGCCCATTGTTTTACCTTCAATCACCTGATCAACCAATCAATTGTATCGAAAAATGTCTTCAAGTCTGCCTCGTTTTTCAGAGCCGAGAACTGGATAGTGGGATATTTGTCGATGGCTTCTTCGGGAATTTGCACGGTGGGGATTTGATTAAAACGATTCAATAGCTCACGACCCTTTTCCCTCTCATCCTTGAATAAAGTTTTCATAATATCTTGGAAATGGATATCGATCCTTCCATTTGCATAGACTGTAAAAATTCTACTGCTGAAACCCGTAATTACTGGACCAAATGAGCCAATGGTTTTCCCAGTTCCCCATCGCACAACTAATTTTCTAATATGCAAGCCTGATAAGATGTTCTTGGCTATCTGAACGGCATCGGCTGTAGAAAATTCTGAAGATACGGGAATCGAACCCAATGCGTCAAAGAAATGATTTTCATCCCATAGAACAGGTTTATCAATAGGTGGCGGAGGTATTCGTTCCACCATGACTTTTGCTTTAGGCGTTTCACCCTGCACAATTACGCGCACCACCTGCCTAGTTTCTGCAATCAATTGCCCCCGCAATTCTGGAATCATAAGGTGTCTCGGTGGCGTCACTGACGTATCCACAAAAAGGTTCATATCCACCATGGCAAGATCCCATTTGCTGGTTAGGTGACCGGCCAAGATCGCCGTACCTAAACGCAATGCCCGAGGATCGATTTCGTCACCGGCAATGATCAATAGGAAATTTCCTATAGCCATAGATTCCCTGATATCATTCTCGTTTGGTAATTCAGTCTCGACGACTGTTGGCTTGTTTGGAAGATCCTCGTAGGGTTTTTCCTGAAGGGCCAACGCATAGTCGCATATTTGTGCCACGACTTCACGGCGACGTTCTGGATTAAACGATAATTTTGTTTCAACGATTCCAATCCGACCACGTGAAGACAGGAGAAGCACATCCACTGAACCGGCATCAAGGTTGAATTCCCGTGCCCATGCATACCATGATTCACCTTCATCGACGAGCCCGGCTTCCCGGCAGACACCGATAACGATCTCAGGATTATCGAAGATGGCATCACGGAACCAAGATTCCTGCAGATTTGCCTCTTTTGCCAAAATACGTGTATAAATCGCTTGGCTTGCTGCTTTCGTCGAGAAGATATCGACTTCATAGGCCTGTCTCCCAATCGCCTTCGCCATAATTCCTCCTTATGAGGTTAAATGATGCTATTAAGTGTCAAATTCAAAAATGAGAATCAGCTACCCATTTCCGCAAAGCCAGGTCAATTTCTTCCATAGCGACAACATCATCTAAATTATACCGTAAAATCTTTTCAAGAATGGATTCGTCCCCTGTTTCCAGCCACTCTTTATACCATGCCTCTGAATTGAGCCCGCCAGCATCTTCTGCATGCCAATGGAAGCCAAAATATGGAGCCACTGATTTTATACTGTAGCTTGTCAACGGTAGGGCAAATCGATCTTTCACCCAGGCGCATTGATCAACAAGGTTGGTTTCCAGATGAATTAATCCCTTTGGATTCCCACCATGCTTTTCCTTCAATATTTTAACAAAAGTTCGCTCATAATCCGCCCAGCAGTAAACAAGCGCCTTCTCGTCCTGGGCAAGATAATCAAGGAACTGGTGCCAGATTTTCTTTTCTTCTGACGGATCACGAGCAATGAACTGTCGCTCCTCCCGGTCATTTCCAAAGATGCGAATAAGGCCGTGGAGGTAGACATCCTTTCCGTATGTTTCGATATCGTAAAAGTAAATCGGCATGTCATCAGTTAATCTGATATCCCCGCGAATCACCGGGCGGTCTGTTTGCCGGGCCTGCGCATGCTGGACGGCTGATATACTTGCCTTCATCTTAAGTCTAGTGCGATCCGATATCTCTTGAGGTGTCAAAACAGCCACGTCCCTCCATGATGCGAGCCCCAATCGACTGAATCTCCTCGCCGTTTCACCAGATATGCCATAGAGAAGACAGGCATGTTCCAGTCTATTCCATTCGTTTTCACAATGGGTTGACCAGAGACATCTTCGACACCCGCCGCAACGGACGCTCTCCGTCTTCAGTTTGCCAGCATTGATGTCCTGCATCTTTTCAATAAGCCTAGCCACGATGCTTCTATCCTTCTCAATTTCAGCATCAGCAACAACACCTGTATTCAGCCATACCCCACCTTTTGTTGGAATTGTCCCCAGAATTGGCTCGAGCATCATGGCACAGGAGACAAGTTGATAACGGTCTCTAAGGCTGATCTGCTTGTGGCCTTTTATTTCAATGGGGATGTAGGTATGCATGCCGAGTTTGGAAGAACCGTCAATCTTCTTGAGAAGATCCGGCTTGCCGCGAAAGTGGCCGTTCAACAGAACCCCCTGATAGATCCAGGGATGCCCCTCCTGCATCAGCGACCTTGTTCTGTCATGGCCATCCTGCCAATCCCTTCCATCCCAAGACGGTTCGACTAGAGCTGGTAACTGACTGATCAGTTTACGCTCGTATTCAAGACCGCGCTGCTGTTCGAGAAGTTCACCCTCCTCCCGTTGACGCTTCCATTGTGGGTTACCGAAGCAATCCAAATACCAAGAGTGGAGACACTTGGAAGAACTGGCAATGGCAGTGGGGGTTATTGCTCGCATAGAATAGGTTCCTCAGTTTGAAACGATTGTGTCCATAGAGTACCGAACAGACCTCAGACGCTTAATCTCATATCAAAGTTGTGAAGATAATACGAGTATTGATTACATCTTAAGTTATTGCACGTTTAATGATGTTGATGATTTCTTGGAAGGCAGTTAGGCTTATTATGGAACTGAAAATCCTTCTACAGCAAGACTTCGCAGCTTTCATCCAGGATTCAATAAGCTCTCAGCAAATTTGGTCTCTCGCTTTGTATTTGGCAGAGAGAATCTCGACACCGACGAAAAACCAACTGCCAAGGCGGCTAAGTGCAAATAACCCTCTTCACAACATCCTACTATTTATCACGGTCAACATCTTCTCAAAGCAAAGAACAGCTTGAAATTGAATTCCTAATCGCATATAGCGGCTAAGCCATATCATTCATAAATATCAGGACAATAAAATTAACGGAGACAACCTATTATGACCAAACTAGATCTTATCGAGGCTCTGGCCGCAAAAGAAAAGCTGACCGCAAAACAATCAACGGACATCATCAATCAAATCCTCAAAGGCTTTACAGATACGATGAAAAAGGGAGACAGAATCGAGATCAGGGGTTTCGGGAGTTTCACTGTGAGGGAGTATGAATCTTATAAAGGAAGGAATCCAAAGACGGGAAAGAAGATTGAAGTGCAGCAGAAAAAGCTGCCTTTTTTTAAGGTAGGTAAAGAGTTGAAGGGAATGGTTGATTCAGATGGCTGACAAAATAAAAAATGAAAAGAACTGCTGGGTTTGCAATTATCAACAAATTGGTGGTGACTCATTTCTCGGTAAGTGCACGTGGTTCTCAAAACACAAAGGGGAGAAGGATAAAGAAATTCCACCAGAGAGGGTTGATGTCGGATGTAAATATTACACTCCGCGCAGTCGACATGAAAATATAGGCACGTCCAATAATTAATAACCTTCATCAAGAGGTATCTAACAATGGATTCAAAAGAGAAAACGGTTTTGGATGCAATGATAAAGGAAGGGAAGCCCATGCGACCTGGAGACATCGCCAAGAAATCTGAATTAGACAAGGATGAAGTCTCTAAGATCATTGATAAGCTGAAGAAGGAAGGGAAAGTGACATCACCGAAGCGCTGTTTCTATGCGCCGGTGTGAGGAAGGGATATATATCTACGGAAGATCAGCCCCTGGACAATTCAACAATCCTCACTCACAGATGACGGATGCTATTAATCCAAGAAACTGACCTCCCAATTATTTTATGAAAATACTCAGCGCCGAATCTTGCCGATAATGACTATCATGATCAAAAAGATTTCTTGCCGGCATTTTTTTATATGGGGGAAATGGATGGTGAGATTCGGCAAGATTCTTTGGCAAATTCACCGTAGAATTTTTTACAGAACCATTTGTGATCTGACATGCAGCCGCTGAAGTAATCGACCTTCGCTTCTGTTGATATAGAAAGCATGGAAAACATTGAAAACCAAAAACGGCGGATACAGGATTAAGACTATCTGAACACAATACTGCAAAGCAGTCATCATGGAATGATTCCGTGAAAGAGCCATCATCCCAGAGAAACCAAGAATTACCGGCAAAATCAACCCCAGATACTTCCCAATCATCCTGATCTCTTTCGTCTTGCGGTTATATAGACGAATAC
>CAISJV010000088.1 GCA_903885795.1 uncultured delta proteobacterium
GATGAACCTTTCAGAATTGCCCCATTGCAGTAAGGAGGTATGAAATGCTGATCGATGTTGTGAGCGTCAAGCCTCGGCTGGATTTTCAGTTGGATCTTGAGTTTAAAAACGGTGAGCGCCGCCGTTTTGATATGCGCCCGCTTTGGAACTTAAGCCTTGGAACCGTATTGCTAAGCTGCCGTTGTTTGAACGTGTGAGAGTTGACTATGGAACTGTCGTATGGCCTGGGGAAATTGATACCGCTCCGGAAACCCTCTATGATGATTCCACTCCTCTTTCTTGAGCCGTTTGCTCCGGATAGACGAATTGCCCCAGTTGTGGAATGTGCTGGCGGGGGAGATGAGCTTTGTCGGACCACGGCCGGAACGCCCTGAATTTGTTAATATTCTGAAGGAGGAGATTCCCTGTTATTCCTTGCGCCATGCCGTCCGGCCGGGCATCACCGGCTGGGCGCAGGTAAACTACCCCTACGGCGCATCAAAAAAGGACGCCCTGGAAAAACTTCAATACGATCTTTACTACATCAAAAATATGTCCATGTTTCTGGACTTCCACATCCTGCTGAAAACGGTGCTGGTGATGCTGTTCAGAAAGGGGGCGCGGTGAGGGTGGCGCCTTTTTTCCGATTGACATTCGATGTCGCCACGTATATACGCAATGTATACACTTACGGGAGGTGCATTACTCATGAAAGCAGCGAGGGTATTTCAATCCGGAAATTCACAGGCGGTCAGGCTGCCTAAAGAATTTCAGCTTGATGCAAAAGAGGTGGGAATATTTTGGCAGGGGGGTGATCTGATTTTGAGACCCATGAAAAAAACATGGCGGGAGTATTTTCTTCACAGCCGAAGATTTACGGATGATTATCTGGATCACGTTGAGGATATGCCGGCGGAAGAAAGGCCTCGCTTGTGATTCGATATATGCTGGATACAAATACCTGTATCGCGATCATCAAGCGCCGGCCCGATTCGATTCAGACCAGATTGGCCGATCTTTCCGTGGACGAAGTCGCCATATCCAGCATTGTGACAGCGGAACTTTCCTATGGCGTTGCCCTTTCACAGAGGAAAAAACAAAACGAGACGGCGCTTAAGGATTTTCTGGATTATGTGGCGGTTCTGGATTGGCCTTTTGATGCGTGCCGTATTTACGGTAGGATAAGGGAAGATCTCAAGAAAAAAGGGACTCCCATAGGCGCCATGGACCTCCTGATTGCTGCGCATGCCTTGCTCCTGGACGCCATCCTCGTTACAGATAACGAGAGAGAGTTTGAGCGGATAGCCGATTTGAAAATGGAAAACTGGACAAGGGAATAATAGGGGGGACAGCGCCCTATTGTTTTCCTTGACATTCCATCTTGGTGGTGTAATTATTATGTGTAGGTATCGTATGCAGGTTTTATGCTTATTGCAGAGAGGTTTGATATGTCAAACACTGCCCGAAAATTAAACTTCCTCATTGAGGAAGGCGTTTGCAGGGACCTGGAAAGTCTCGTTCCTGCCGGAAAGCGCAGCAGGTTGGTTAACGAGGCCCTGCGTAAAGAACTGGAGCTGCTGCGCCGTAAATCGGCTGTTGAACAGTTGCTTGCTTCTTCGCCTCGCCAGGGTGAGGGTGGTTATTCCCATGCCGATCTTACTGAATTTCTTGCCAAAGACCGGGCGTCGCATTAATGGTGATGAAAAAGTACATCGTAGATGCCTCCGTTATTCTGAAATGGGTGCTGGAGAAAGAAAAGGAACCGGATCATGACAAAGCAGCCGGCCTTTTGCACGCTTGGGTGAGCGGCGCAGTCGGGATTGCGGCGCCGGGCTTATGGACTTATGAAGTCGCAAATATTCTGGGCAGAGCGTTACCCGACGAGACGGAGGCGGACCAAAAGATGAAGCTGCTCCTCGATCTTAAAATCGACGCGGTTGACTGTTCTGAGCAGATGAGCCGTCAGTGTTTTACCTGGATGAAAGAACATCAAGTTACTTTTTATGATGCGGTATATTTGGCCGCTGCTTATGCAATTGACGCCGTTTTGTTGACCAGTGATGAGAAGTTTCGCGAAAAGATGAAGAACGACAATCGGATATGCCTTCTCAAAGATCTGTAGGAGTGGTCAAAATTGGGGGTCAGGTCTTGAAATTTAGCGTTTTGCATGGGGCTGGAACGGAAGATGGGGAAAAAAAGTAACGATGATTTTTGTGGCACGTTACGCACTGTCTATAATACCGAAGCCATTTTTCATAAAGCCATCACTGTTTTTCGCCGGTATGATATTAGGAGGACATTATGGCTACAGAATATCCGGTGACGAGAGATTCTCTGATGTCTCCAGTTCACCCGGGAGAGATTCTTCGTGAAGAGGTTCTTCCCGTATTGAAATTATCGGTCAGTGAAGCGGCGCGGCAGCTTGGGGTATCCCGCCAGACCTTGCACAGAATCATGGCCGGCACCCATGCCATTACGCCGGAAATGGCCGTACGTGTCGGGAAATTCTGCGGAAATGGTCCGGGTCTATGGTTGCGCATGCAGCAGCGTTTTGACTTGTGGCATGTTGAGCAGCGTCTGCGAGACGGAATTGAAAAGATTCCAACGCATGCCACATAATTAAGTATGGTTAATTAGAGGTTAATTAGTGACTGCGCCCCTATTAATTATGGCGCTAGAATAAATAGGGACAGCGCGCAGTTCCATAAAACCGGGCATCACCGGCTGGGCGCAGGTAAACTACCCTTACGGTGCATCCAAGAAAGACGCCCTGGAAAAGCTTCAATACGATCTTTACTACATCAAAAATATGTCCATGTTTCAGGACTCCCACATCCTGCTGAAAACAGTGCGGGTAATGCTGTTCAGAAAAGGGGCGCGGTGAGGGCGAATGGCGATACGATGGACAGAAACCTATTTAAATTTATCATGGCTGATTATGATTGACAGTCATTATTAGCCATGATAAATGGGGATAATGTTGAATAGCGAGGTCCAAAACCGGATTTTACAATACAACCCCTGGCTGACGCAGCCTGACCAGGCCGACGCGTTAATTCGTCTCTATCTTCCCGCGACCTATGTGCTGCGTGAGGCTGAACCGGTCAATCTCCAGCGTGATCGCGCCCTCCTCATTGTCGGTCCCCGTCAATCCGGGAAATCCACCCTTGCCTGGCGCCTTCTCCAATCCTGTTCGCCAAACATTCTTTATCTCAATCTGGAAGATCCGCTGCTCCGTTCGGCCCTCGGCGCGGCCATTGAGCTGGTTACTCTGCTCCGCGAGCGCTATTCGTTCATCCGGGCCGTTTTTCTCGATGAAGCCCAGCACCTGACCGACGCCGGGATCTACGTGAAGGGACTGGTGGACGCGAAATTGGGCATTCCCCTTCTGGTCACCGGATCTTCATCTTTCCACTTGATGAGCAAGACGCGGGAATCGCTGGCGGGCAGGGCGGATCGGCTGCGTCTGCTACCCTTCAGCCTCAAGGAGTTGCTGCGGCAGGAAAACCCGGCCAATACGGTTGCCGCCGGGAGCCTGGGCGAGAAAATCTTCTCCCGGCAGATGATCCACGGCAGCTATCCCGCCGTTTATCTCGCCCCTGCCGACCCGGATCGCATCCGCCTGCTGAGCGATCTGACGGAGGCCCTAATTCTGCGGGACGCTTCGGATCTCTTCCGTATCAAGCGCGTGGATGTTTTCCGGAAACTCCTCACGCTGCTCGCCGGCCAAACCGGCAATCTGGTGAACTTCTCGGAACTGGCATCGATCTGTCATGTGGATGCGGCCACGATTCATGCCTATGTGGAAATTCTTGAGGAACGTCATATTGTCAAGGTGGTCCGGCCCTTTGCCGGCGGAAAACGGCGGGAACTCACCACGTCGCCCAAAATATACTTTGTGGATAATGGCATCCGGAATCAGTTGATCAACGCCTTTTCGGCGGATATTTCGCTGAGAACCGACAAGGGCGCACTGATGGAAAACTGGGTATTTTCAGAGCTTTACAAACGACTGCCCCTGACGGCGGCGATCCATTTCTGGCGGAGCAAGGCCGGGGGCGAGGTGGATTTCGTGGTCGAGCAGGCTGGTAAGCTCACGGCCCTGGAAGTCAAATCTGCCGATCTGGAGCGGCCCAAGCTCAGTCGCTCGGCGCGCAGCTTCATCGACGCCTACCAACCGGAGAGATTTGTGGTGCTGAATCGATCCCTGGAAGCCCATCTGACTATAGACAACCACCAAATTGATTTCCAGACGCCGTGGATAAATTGGGGGTCAAGTCTTTATTTTTAGCGTTTTGCATGGGGGTGGAACGAAAAATGGGGAAAATATGGTGGTCAGCCCTTTCAGAATCTTTTTCGCATTTGACCCATTCCGACAGGCCGTTTTGTTGATTGGCGGGAATAAAACGGGAGATAAGGGATTCTACACGCGTATGATTCCCATAGCGGACACGTTGTATGACCATTACCTCCAGGATTTGGGAGAGAGGAAATGAAAACAGAAAAGTATGCCGATTTTTTCGAAGAAGCAGAAAAGAGCATGTCGAAAGACAGCATCCGCCGCGCTGAGGGGGAAGCAAATGAAATCATGTTGAATCTTGGTCTGGTGGAGCTGCGAAAAAATGCGGGGCATTCCCAATCTGAAATCACGGGATACCGGCAGTCGAGTGTTTCAAAGATCGAAGCGAGGAAAGACATGAATAAATAGGGACAGCGCCCTATTTATTCAGCCTTCCATCCTTAGAATGTAATCCTACATCGAGGCGTTACCGGCAAGCCTCTCCCGCACCCACATTCTGACGAGTGTGGACATACCAAGGCCTTTATTATCAGCAACTTCTTTCAGTTCAGCAATGGTTGGCTCATCGAGGCGCAATGTCAAGACCCGTTCCTTTCGGAATGACAAACCTTCCGGTCCAGGCAGGAGATCTTTTACGATCTTTCCTGTTTTCATAGGTTCATCGGTGTATGTGATTTTCTTTTTCATAAATCTTCTTCCCCTTTCTCCAGTAACCTGCTCCAATGACCCGGATTATGCCTTCTCTCTCGGTAAAGCGGACTGTCATAACGCCACCCTTTACGTTGCCAAAGCAGAAAAAACGATCTTCATCCACACCGTGATCCAAGCCCTCAATGATAACACGCTGAGGATCGGCAAAGGCGTATTGGGCTTCATAGAAAGAAACTCCGTGCTTTTCCGTGTTTTGTGCATTCTTGAAGTCATCCCATTCAAAGTCCGCTCGTTTCATGGCGCTAATGTAATACGAACGCATGGAGAGCTTTGAACATCGACAAATTTTACCAGGGATCAGTTTTGAGACCGATTTTTCAGAATTCCGTTTTCGATATCCGGCCGATGAAAGGAGCCGGGGATGATATTTTTGCTATGACGAGTTCATTTTACCTCCAGCGGCAGTCATTTTTTGAGCAGTTTATGCTGCTCCCTGGCAATATGGCAATATTCCTCCTTTCCTATGCGGTTTTTAGGACCTTGGTTCCTCTGAGGAGATTGAAGGCCATCTGCCTGAAGAGGGTGTCTATGGCGTTCTTAATTAACCTCGTGAACCTGGCCCGGAAAGCGTTGTTGTGGAGATGGGAGATTCCGAAGTACTGCTCCACGATGTACCTGACTTTGGAGATGGCCTTGTTACGATCTTTTTCGAAGGGGGTTAATTCCGTACCCCGGACGGCCTTGGTCATGATGCCGTCGGCGATCTTGTTCAGATGAAGGAACTCTCTGTTATTTTTGCCAAAATAGCCCTGTTCGACGCTCTCGCCGATAAGCAGTTTTCCTCTTTTTCGACGCGCCTGTCCCTGACGGCCTTTTACCTGCAATACAAGGATCTTCTCCCCTTCTCGAAGGATCTCCTTGTGACCGAAGGGACGATTCTGACGGATGATCAGGAATGGGAGGAAGAAGCGGAAGGAATAAAAATCAGCGTACGCCCCGTGTGGCGCTGGCTTGTTTAAACAGTATTCCTTTCTTTCTTTAATGAGATGATCTTTTGGACGTTTGTCTTTAAGAATTATGGAGGCCTTTAATAGGGGTATTCCTGATGGTAAACCACTTCAGAATCCAGTATTCGGGAACCAGGACGGATCGAATGGTCTGATGGGGGGATGGTTTGTATAAAAAATCATATTTTCGCACAAGGAGAGATAATGACACGGAAACTGAATAGCACTATCGGGTTAGTGATCTTGGGCCTATTGTTTCTGGCCGGTCCGGCGACTGCCGCGGATGAATCCATCCTGAAAACACAAAAGGACAAGATAAGCTACGGCATCGGAGTCAGTGTAGGGAAAAACTTCAAACAGCAGGGGATCGAGGAAATCGATCTGGACATGGTAGTAAAAGGTTTAAGGGATTCTTTCTCGGGGGGAAAGCTTCTTATGTCCGAAGATGAGCTTCGTGCAACCTTGAATGCCTATCAGGAGGACTGGAAGAAGAAGCAGGTGCAGGCCAGGAAGGTGGCGGGAGATCGCAACATAAAAGAGGGCGAGGCTTTTCTGGCCCAAAACAAGAAGAAAAAAGATGTCGTGACTCTGCCGAGCGGACTGCAATACAGAATCATCAAAAAAGGTGACGGCAAAAAGCCTTCGGATACCGACACGGTAGAGTGCCAATATCGGGGCACCCTTATCAATGGGACCGAGTTTGACAGCTCTGCACGGGCCGGAAAGCCCTTGAGCTTCAAAGTTACCGGGGTCATCCCGGGCTGGACCGAGGCGCTGAAGCTCATGACGGTGGGTTCCAAATGGCAGCTCTACGTTCCCTCGCAGCTTGCCTATGGAGAGCGGGGAGCGGGAAATCAGATCGGGCCCAATGCAACGCTCATCTTCGATGTGGAACTTGTTGCCATTAAGTGATCCGGCGCCGGTCGTCGGGAAGTCGGGAAAAGGAAGGGCGGGTATGCGCGTATGATGATAAAAATGATCAGGCATATGCAGATCCCCGCCTTTTTCATGGGCCTATCGATGATGTTACTGCTTTTTCAGTCTTATGCCGTGGCTGATGTCTATCAGTATGTTGACGATAAGCAGGTCATCCATCTGACCAATATACCCGCGGGGCCGAAGTTCAGGGTTTTGATTAAAGAGCTGCCTTTTAATGCCTACCCTATGCCTGATTCTGGTCCATTCTATGAGTTGATTGCCGGGACAGCAGATAAATATGGCGTGGATGGCAATCTTGTGAAGGCTGTCATCAAAGCCGAATCCAATTTTAATCATAAAGCGGTATCGAAGAAAGGGGCGAGAGGGCTCATGCAGCTTATGCCCAAGACGGCCATGAATCTTGGGGTGAGCGACTCTTTTCACCCCGGCGCCAATATTGACGGCGGCATACGTCATCTCTCCTACCTGATCAGCCTTTATAACGGCGACCTGCCGCTGGTCCTGGCCGCCTACAATGCCGGTGAGGCGGCTGTTGCCAAATATCACGGCATTCCGCCCTACACAGAGACCCGGAATTATGTACGTCAGGTTCTCGCCTTTTACGATCGGTACAAAAAAGCATCAAAGAACAAACCCCTGGTATCGGCATCCCTGAATTAATCTCATTCTCTAGGTCATCCATTTCCTGATCTATAAATAAGAAATAAGGTTGCACGGATTACGTTTTCTCCCTATGGAACAATAAGCTGTGAAAATGTAACAGTTATTCCATAATCCGAGGTAAAATGTTCAACCGAAACGGTAATCCATCATGAAGAGCGGAACCCAGGCGGGAGCGGAGGGATTCACCCTTCTGGAGATCCTGGTGGCACTGGCCATCATGGCGATTGCCGTCACGCTGGTCCTGCAGCTTTTCTCCGTCAATTTGAGGGCTGTATCCAAAGCCGGCGATATGACCTCGGCCGCCATCAGGGGAGAAGCCAGAATCAGAGAGATTCTGGCGGAGCCATTGCCGACGGAAACCTCCTGGAGTGAGGCATCGGAAGACGGCTATCGCATGGATGTCTCCATAACGGAAGTGCTGAAGGAGAGAACCGATAACCTGCCCGTCAAAATGATGGAAGCTATCCTTACGATCCATTGGGTTGAAGGGCAAAAGGAAAAAAGCCTCACCCTGAAGTCGCAGAAGATAGCCGATAAAATAGCGCCGGGTGTGAAAAATTCAACAGACCAGGGTTGAGAGGCAGACGGTTCTGCCTGCCTGCATGTTTGGTAATTATGAATAATAGCGATGATGTGGCTGCGATAAATAAGAGGAATCGGAGGCAAATGCTTGCATCCTTCCGGGGCTATACGCTCCTGGAACTCCTCATCTCCATGAGCCTGCTGGTGCTGATCCTGGTCATTGCCATCGGGGCTATGAGGCTTGGTTCCCGGTCGGTGGCGGCGGGTGAGAAAAAGATGGATGCCCAGGAGAGGATCAGAACGGTCCTTTCCACGATGGACGCGCAGATCCAATCCCATATCCCCCTGACTTATCAGGAGGAAGGCAACAAGAAATACTATTTTCGGGGAGACAAAAAGAACCTGCGTTTTTCAACAAATTATTCCATCTGGAACGGTCGGAATGGATATGTCATTGTCACTTACAAGGTCGAAGGTGATCCTGACGGTCGGGAAGTTCTGTCTGCAAGTGAACAGGTGCCGGGGATTGAAGGCCTTCGTGAGACCCGCTTCATGGAAGCGTCCCTGATCTCTTTTGAATATTTTCTCAAGGATCCGTCCGAGGAACAGGGCAAGTGGGTGGAAATGCTGTCCGATGGGCTTGCCATTCCCGAAAAAATCAGGGTTCGCGTGACCCAGGGGACGAAGCAACTGTCTCTGGTCTACCCGGTTAGAGTCGGCGGGAAGATGATGGTGGTGGGGCAGAAAGTCAACTCTCGCAGCCAATGAGGGGAGTCGGCGCGTTTGTTCGGAGAAGTCATGCTGATAAAAAATCCGCAGAGCGGCATCGCCCTTGTTGTTGTTTTATGGATATTGACGATCCTCATGGTGATGGTGTTCTCATTCTCTGTGATGACACGCGGCGAAACCTATGGACTTCTGGCCTTCAAAGAGGGCGTGGAGGGAAAATTATATGCTGAGGCCGGCATTAACAGAGGGATTATGGAGATCATTTACCGGTCGGTGAACCAAAATCAATCCGTCACACTCACGGGAAGAGAGCCGTGGCGGTTGGATGGGACACCCTATGTCATTCAGGGGGGAGATGGCGGCTATCAGGTGCGGATCATGAATGAAACAGGGAAGATATCTCTGAACAGTCTGACCGACAGTTCCGGCATTGTCTTGAAGAATCTTCTGATCAATCAGGGGGTAGCACCGGAAAATTCCGATATTATTGTTGATTCGATTCTGGATTGGAAGGATGGGGATGATTTGCATCGACTGAACGGCGCGGAAAGCGATTATTACATGTCCCTGCCGAAGCCCTACAAAGCCCGGGATGCCAACTTTGAGACCCTGGAGGAACTGATCCTCGTAAGGGGAATTACACCGGAGATTCTCTACGGGAAGGATCAGAAGAAAGGAATGATCAGCGCTTTGTCCATTCACAGCACGACTAACCAGATCAGCATTAATGCGGCCCCGAAAGAGGTCCTGGCTGCCCTTCCCGGGATGAATGCCGCTATGGTGGATCGACTTATGGAATTAAGGGCGGTGACGGAGATTCAGGGTTTGGAGGATATCAAGGAGATCATCGGTGACAGTTACCCTCTGATGGCGCCTTATATCACTTTTACCTCGGCCTCGGGGACCGGACCGCCTGTCTACAGTATAGAAGCTACCGGCTACAAAGGTAACCGTAAAACCGGTTACGCTATTGCGGCAACGGTTACCTTTGATGGTCCCCATCAATATCATTACCTTTACTACAAAAGCCCGGCGGACATCACACCATGACGACAGGGGAAATCATCAGCAGAATGAAACCTCTAGCTTTGGAAAAGGCGGCCCTGGCAGCCCGACTGGGCCGGCGCCTGTGGAGCATGCTCTCTTTCAGTCTTGCCGATAATCGCATTGCCCCCGGACGGTCTATGTCTGTGGTGCTGGAGACCGGACGTATCTCTGTTGTTTACGCCTCCCGGTTTTTGTCCCGCGTGAAAGTCAGGGGAATTCGTTGCTATTCTTTTGAGGAGGGAAAGGTCCCGACGCCTGAAAACCTTGCCTCTGCGGTCGTTTTGGCGATAAATGATTTCAAGGTTCCCCGCACACGGGTCACCCTTGTCATTCCCAAGGCCTGGGTCATTATGAAGACGGCCGAGTTTCCCCTCACGGTCAGGGACACCCTTTCCGCTGTCATTTCTTATGAACTGGACCGGTTGACGCCGCTTAGCGCGGAGAGGGCTTTCTATGATTTCCGGATCATCGGGGAAGACAAAAGTCGTCTGAAGATTATGCTTGCCGCGATGAACACTGATGTCCTGCAACCTTATCTGACGGCTCTCAAAGAAAGAGAAATCCGGATCAGGATGATTACCGTAAGCACTTCTGCCTTCGGTAACCTTGCCCATTATGTTCATCGGAGCGGAAGCGCCATTTTTATTGTCATCCATGCAGACGGATACGAGGGTGGGCTCGTTCGCGATGGCCGACTGCAAATAGCCCTGGCAGAAAATTTCGTATCCGGGGATGAACAATCAAGAGAACGCATGATTGCCGAGGCAATCAATCCCCTCATCGACATGATAAAGAAAGAAGGTCAATCTCCCCTCGTCATAGTCGAACATCCCCTGTCCGAGCAATGGTGTTCCCGCCTTCGGGATTTTATCCATGCGCCGGTCCGGTTTGTCAGGGAGATGGATCTCGGGGTGCAGTGCTTAAACAATGTGAATCCGAAGGAAGTCCCCTGCATGGCCCTGGGGGGCGCTCTGGAAAGCCTCTGGCAAGGGGCGTCGAGAATGAACCTTCTCGATAAGGGTACTCATGAATCTTCGCGAACCCCGCTGGCGCTGTCAATCAGCATCGTGTCAATCCTTGTCGTCCTGGTACTGTTCTGGATGCTGTTTCCTCTTCAGATCGAAGAGCAGCGGCTTGAAGCCATCAATCGGGAAATATCGACCCGCAAAAATGAAGTCAAAAAGGTCGAAGCGTTGAAAAAGGATATGGAGAATGTGGAGAAAGAAATATTGACCATCAGGACATTCAAGACATCCCGGCCCACGGTGCTGATCCTGCTTAAAGAAATTACCCGGATTCTGCCGAAGAATGCCTGGCTTTCGAGGGTGCGGATTGCGGAGTCCATTGTCGAGATTGAAGGTTATGCCGCCTCGGCAACGGAACTGCTGCCAAAACTGGAGGCTTCCGAGTATTTTAAAAAAGTTGACTTTGCCTCGCCCACAATAAGGGATAGCCGCATGAAAGCAGATCGTTTCACTATAAAAATGGAAATTGAAGGTTTACCGGAGGAAAAGGCGGGCAATGGGAAACAAAAATAGAATGCTCTTTATTGCTGTTCCTGTCATGCTGGTCCTTTTCGGTGTAACCGTGTACGAGTACGGTTATCTCAGGGTTCAGTCGGAGATAAACGATATGGAGGACGCGGTGTCCACCAAGGCGAAGATCTTGGCTAAATATAAGGCCCTGATTGCCCAGAAACCCCGAATTGAGGAAGGCTTGGTGGCTTTGACGGAGGCCAGGAAGAAGGAAAGCTCAAAAACAATTGAAGGTCAGACTCCCTCCATCGCTGCCGCCAGTCTCCAGGATATGGTCAAAGGCATGGTCACCGCCAGAGGAGGGAGCATTGTCAGCGAACGTGCGGAAAAACCGGAAGGGTCCGGGAAATTCAGAATCATTACCGTGACCATCGATGCCCTCCTGCCTGACACAAGGGCACTGGCCGATACCATGTATGCGATTGAGACCCAGAGTCCCTATCTTGTTATCCGGGAACTGGATACGAGAATCAGAGTTTTCAAAGACCCGAGGGATTTGACGGTCAAGTTGAAGGTTTCGGGATTGATGGAAGGCAGATAAAATGATCCGCATGAAATATATCCTTCAAAACATGAACGTGCTAAATGGACTTCTGGCCATTGTTGCTGCAGCGATGGTCTATTTCATTGTAATCCCTTTCCTCAATCCGGATATTCGGTTTTCCCTTCCGGCAGTAAAGGAGAAGATAGACGAATCATCTAAAATATCGGTATTACCTCAAAATACCTCTCAAGCCGACTATGCCGTGATTGGCGATCAGAATCTTTTTCACCCAGAGAGGATAGTTCCACCGGAAAAAAAAGAGGAAAAGGCTATTCCAAGACCGGATGTGATTCTATATGGAACCTTGATTACGGACCAACTGAGTATCGCTTTTGTCGAAGACAGAAAAGCGCCCAAGACAACACCGGGTAGAGGTAAGAGGCAAATTGCGCTTCACAAGGGGGATCAGTTGAGCGGATACATTCTCCGGGACATTGAAGCGAACCGCATCGTTCTTGCCAAAGGCGAAGAGAGAATCGTCGTAGTCATTGAAGACGGAGAAAAAAGAAAAGCTTCTGAAACACTTATCTCGCCTGTCACTGCCGGAATGGCGACTGGCGGTGCTTATCCGGCAACAACGCCGCCAACTAAAGCGGGAATGACGCCAGGCACCCCCCTGTCGACAACATCCCCGGCTAAAGCGGGAATGATGTCAGGCAGGGCTCAGCCGACTTCATCTGCCCAATCTTCGGCTTTGCAATCACCTGGTCAGAAGGCCGCTCAAGCAGCGCCATCAAACACGATAGCATCACCCGGACTGCCGGATGAACTTGATAGTTCCGTTCCACGGCAGTCTTCCCGGCGTACCAAACTCTTAGAAGTGCAAAAGATGAAAGCGGAGCGGCAAAATGCTGCTCCATAAAGATCAACAGGATATACGGAGCGCAATCTATTTAACTTGTCCTTTAAAGGCATGATGTCAAACGATATTTCCCCCTTGTGTTCCTCATAAATTAAAGACTAATTTTCTTTACATCACTGAGCAAAAAATATATCCTCGGCTAAGTTAGGGTCTTATTTATGTCCATTCATGACAAGTCTGATAGTAAAAATCCCATTATTGGCATTGGATCATCACCCGGCGGTATGCAGAGCGAGGAAAAGCTGGCAGAGGTCAGATACAAGGCAATTGTCAATTCGGCGATAGATGGGTTCTGGTTTGCCGACTGTGAGGGCAATTTACGCGATGTGAACGATGCCTATTGTGCTATGACCGGCTTTACTCGGGAAGAATTACTGCAGATGACCATCAGCGATGTGGATGCCACGGAAACGCCAGCTGAGACTGCAAGGAAAATAAGGCATTTGATGGATGTCGGTTACAGCCGTTTTGAAACCCGTCATCGATGCAAAGATGGCCATATTGTGGATATAGAGGTCAGTGCAATTTATGCGGATATCGAAGGCGGCAGCCTGTTTGCCCATCTTCGCGATATTTCCCGGCGTATAAAAAGAGAGAAGGAAATTAAACGCAACGAAGAACGGCTGGAGAGCCTTTTGGAAATATCCCAGCATAAGCACTCTTCCCTTCATGATCTGTTGGATTTTACCCTGAATGAGGCGATTGTCCTGACGGAAAGCAAACTGGGTTACATCTATTTCTACGATGATAAAACGCAGGAATTTCAACTCAATACATGGTCCAGGGATGTGATGGCCGAGTGTAAGATTGTTGAAAAAAATACGGTTTATCAGCTTGAAAAAACAGGTATATGGGGCGAAGCCGTCCGGCAGGGAAAACCTGTCATGGTCAATGATTTTGAGGCGCCCCATCCGCTTAAGAAAGGATACCCCGAAGGTCATGCCGTTCTACACAAATATTTGACTGTTCCCGTTTTCAGCGATGATCGTATTGTGGCTGTTGCTGGCGTCGCGAATAAAATTACCGACTATGACGAAGCGGACGTGCGTCAGCTGACGCTTCTCATGAATTCAGCCTGGAAGATCGTGGAATGGAAAAGAGCCGACAGGGAGCTGCGGGAGAGGACCGCGCAACTTGAAGCCGCCAACAAGGAACTGGAAAGTTTCAGCTACTCTGTCTCCCATGATCTTCGCGTCCCTCTGCGTGCCATAGACGGGTATTCACGCATGATTCTCAAAAAGCAGGGGGATCAGTTTGATGAAGATACAAAGGTTAAATTTGAGGTCATCAGAAACAGCACCCGGGTGATGGGTCAGCTCATAGATGATCTCCTGGCTTTGTCCCGGATGGGCAAGCAGGAGATGACCATGCGAAAACTGGATATGGGTTATCTTTTCAAGGATGTCTGGGATGAATTGAAACTCGCTAACACCGACCGGAGCATGACCCTGACTATCGGCAGGATGCCTCCCGTCCAGGGAGATAAGAGGCTCATGAAACAAGTTGTCATCAATCTTCTTTCCAATGCCGTTAAGTTCACGAAACATCTTGATGATACCCGGATTGAAGCGGGGGCTTTTGGCGGTGACAACGAGATTGTGTTTTATGTAAGAGATAATGGCGCCGGCTTTGATATGCAATACGAGGATAAGTTGTTCGCCGTTTTTCAGCGCCTTCACAGAAACGAAGAGTATGAGGGAACGGGTGTAGGTTTGGCGATTGTCCAGCGCATCATCCACAGGCATGGCGGCAGGGTATGGGCGGAAGGTAAGATCGACGGGGGCGCGTGTTTTTATTTTACACTGCATAAATTATTACAAACTTAACACCCCTCATCCATTTCCTGATCGGCAAATAAGATATTAGGCTATTAGGATCAGGTTTTCACCCTATGGAAAGACAACCGGAATCATGTCACAGTCATCTATAATTATAATAGTCACTATGATAACGTGAGAGGAGTGGTATTCTTGATTCGGAAACATATTCATTTGCAAACCGGTCAGAAGGGTTTTACGCTTGTGGAGATGCTTGTCGTCATGGTGATTCTTGCCCTGATTGCCGCCCTCGTGGGGCCGCGGCTGTTCCCGAAGCTGGGGAAAGGCAAACAATCGGCGGCAAAAGCGCAGATAGAGCTTCTGGGGCAGGCACTGGATCACTTTCGTCTTGACGTCGGGCGCCTTCCGACTAGCCAGGAAGGATTGAATGTCCTCATGGTTAATCCAGGCATCGAAAAATGGGATGGACCCTATCTGAAGAAGGAGATGCCCAATGATCCGTGGGGGAAAGCCTATCATTACCAGTCACCCGGAACACACGGGGAATATGATCTCTTTTCCTATGGGAGGGATGGCGCCGCCGGTGGAGAAGGGGAGGACCAGGACATCGTGAGCTGGAAATGATATAATTCATGGAATATCTATTGCACAGTCGAAGGACCGTCTTTTTTTCGTATATCCGATATATACTTTTCGTCGGGATATGCAGTATGTTTCTGTGCATTTGCGGAATGAAGGCGGTCTGCCGGGCGCAAGAACCCTTGCCGAATAGCGCCACTGTGCCGGCGACGACAAAGGCGGCAGCGCAGGACAAGGAAACCTTGACCGCCCCTCCACCGGCGTCGGGGCCCAAGCAGCAAATCATCATGCCACCGCCGGGGACCGGGAATATGTTGCAAACCCGGGAACAGGGGCCCGGAGGAAATTCAGAACCGACACCGCCTCCGACGCCCTCTGCCCAGAGAAAGACTCCTCTTGCCCCCGGCAATGTATCGCCGGGTCAAGGACCAGCCATACCTGCACTAAAGAACGAAGTCCCGCCCAAAGGGCAGCCATTGCCCGGGGCCGAGGGGGGCAGACAGATGATTCCCCCCCCGCCGACAGGTCCTGGTTTGCAGGCAGGTCCGGGTTCACAGATGGGTCCGGGTTTGCCGGCGGGCCAGGCTTCACCCTTCAACCCGATGTCTACTGTTCCTTCCATGCAGCCGACAATGGGTTCGGCGCCGCAAAGAGGCATGGTAACCCTGAATTTCGATGACGCTGACGTGTTTACGATCATCCAGACCATCTTTGGTACGGTGCTGAAGGTCAACTATGTGGTAGATCCCCGCATTAAAGGAAGGGTCACCTTCCGGGCCGTTGCTCCCGTTCCGATGGATAGTGTCCTGCCTCTGATGGAAGTCATTCTGAGGCTCAATGGCATCGGGGTAGTAGAAGAAAGCGGCCTGTACAGGCTAGTCCCGATCAGTGACATATCGAGGGAGCCCTCACCCGTCAGTTACGGACGTGATCCGGAAAAAATCCAGGTGAAGGGAAAGGCCATGCTTCAGGTCGTGCCCATCATTTATGTTCAATCTTCCGATGTTCTCAAACTGATTATACCGTTTGCTTCGAGCAATGCCGTTCTTATCGATGTTCCCAAGGGCAACCAGATCATTATCGTTGATACCGATGCCAACATCAAAAGGATGCTCAAACTTGTTGAGATCTTCGATAACGAAAGACTTGTGAAGACGAAGCCGCAGGTTTTCGTTTATTCGGTCCAGAACAGCAAGGCCAAAGACATTGCCAATGTATTGCAGCAGACATTCCTGGGCGGCAAGACGACCACGGGAGGTTCCGTCTCTGCCGGGACAGGCGCGGGCGCACAGAATGCTGCGTCGCCCGTGGGTGCGGGGGGCGCAGCGGGTGCTTTCCAAGGCTCCTCTTCCCAGGCATCCACCGGTACACAGGTCCCGATTTCCGATTTTACGAAGTTCATTACCGATGAAGTCACGAACTCGATCATTATCCTGTCCACACCGGAAGAGTACATGCTCATCAAGGAGACAATTGACAAGATAGACATTATTCCGAGGCAGGTTGTTATCGAGGGTTTGATCGCCCAGGTGACCCTGACGGATAATCTGAGCCTGGGGCTGTCGGCATGGGTAAAGGGAAGTATCGGGAATATCAATGTGGGCGGAGGGGTGGGCGGGGTCGGCCTGGCAGCCGACGTCAGCAAACCGTCGGGGACAGGGCTTGTCCTATATGGGGTCGATGGTGTAGGTAATCTCCAGTTTTTGATCGCCGCTATGGCTACGGACTCAAAGGCCAAACTGCTTGCTACTCCCCATATCATTGTCTCGGACAACAAGGAAGCCAAGATCCAGATCGGACAATCGGTACCCATTGTCACATCCGAGACCTTTGGCTCATCAACAGTGGCCCCCCAGCGAACCATACAATACCGGGATATCGGCATTATCCTGAAGGTCAAACCCCGTGTAAACGAAGGCGGTCTCGTCAACCTTGAAATATACCAGGAAGTCTCCACCTACAGCACTATTCCACTTTACGCCGGGGAACTGCAGATTGTCCTGAACAAAAACGATGCCACAACCAACGTTGTCGTCCAGGACGGCCAAACCATTGTTATTGGAGGCCTCATCCGGGAAGATACGACAAAATCCCGTTCAGGCATACCCTTCCTGAGCAGTATCCCCTACATCGGCTGGCTCTTCGGCGGGTGGATTGACAACAAGGAGCGGACGGAAATCATCATCCTGCTGACACCACGGGTGGTTAAAAACCAGAAGGAAGCCGGCGACGTGACCAACCATTATATCGACAATATGGTCGGTGAGAGCAAAGGAAGAATCAACAAGAAGGATCTGGTCAGGTAAAAAGATGAAAGAATCGACTCACATTCTCATCCTGGAAGATCTGGCTACCGACGCGGAACTGATTCAATTTGAACTGCAGGAGGCAGGGCTTGTCTTTACTGCAAAATGGGTGATAAATGAAAACGAATATTTGCAGGCCCTCAAGGATTCTCCCCCCGATCTCATCCTGTCCGACTACGATTTTCCCCGATACAATGGCGTCGTGGCCCTTGCCGAGGCCAGAAGACAATGCCCTGATACCCCTTTTATCCTGGTCACCGGCGCCATCGGAGAGGATCGGGCTATTGAGATTCTTACCCGGGGCGCCAAGGATTATGTCCTGAAGAATCGCCTCCAAAGGCTTGCACCGGCCGTCCGGAGAGCTTTGGCTGAGGCGGAAGAACAAAGGGTGTGCAAACAGGAGGAAGAGGGGCTTCGTGAAGCCCACAGAAACCTGGAACGCCAGGTTTTGGAAAGAACTGCGGAATTACAGAAGGAAATAGAGAAGAGACGGCAGATTGAGGGGGTACTGGCAAGGTACAACGAAGGGATTGAGCTTTTAAACTATGCGTCCAGCCGTTTGCTTGCGAGCGATCAGCCCCAGAAGATGATTGAGGAACTCTGCCTGAAAGTGATGAAATACCTGGGCTGTCACATATTTTTCAATTTTCTTGTTGACCAGGCTGACGGGCGCCTGCATTTAAATGCCTATGCCGGCATCCCGCCGGAGTCGGCACACGAGATCGAGTGGCTTGACCATGATGTGGCTGTGTGCGGCTATATGGTCAGGGACGGCAGCAGGATTATGTTCGAGAATATCCCGGAGACGCCCGACGTACGTACGGAGCTGATAAAATCCTTCGGAATCAAGGCCTATGCCTGCTACCCGCTCCTGGAACAAAATCGTGTGCTGGGAACAATTTCCTTCGGCAGCCGTTCCAAGACAATATTCAATGTGGAAGAAATGGCAATGATGAATGCCATCGCCAATCAAGTTGCCATTGCCATGGCTCGCGTCAGGACGGAGGAGACCCTTTGGAAGGGCGAGTCTGATCTGCCCGTGCTTGCCTGATTCGGTTATGAATGCCGGTCACTTCCTGTTTTTCCGTTTTTTTTGCGGCACGACCATTTCGACACGGGTACCCCATCCTTTTCTTGTCTCTATTTCCAGGCGTCCTCCTATATAATTGAGCCGTTCCCTTATACTGAGAAGGCCGAAACCACCGCTCTTCTTGAAGATCTGATCTATGCTCGCGATGTCGAAACCAATGCCGCCGTCTCTGACGGTGACTATGATATTTTCTCCCGATTTTTGAAGTGTGACATGTGCTTCTTTCGTTTCGGCATGCTTGACAATATTTAAAAGCAGCTCCCGTATGGATCTGTATAGAAATATTTGAACATCCCTATCGATTTTCCGCGCTTTAAGATCATATTTCAGTAAGATTTGAAGACCGTGCTGGTCAAATATCTGTTCACCCAGCCATTGAAGTGCTTCGACAAGACCCAGTTCATATAGAACCGAAGGACTGAGTTCCCGCGTCAAAGATCTGGTTTGCTGGATGGATTGGTCCACCATCTCCAGGATCTCCAATATAGGTTCCGTTATGCCGGGAAGAGATTCCTGCTCCATCAGGGCGTTCAATTTTATTTTGGTCAGGGCGAGGGTTTGTCCGATATTGTCATGGAGGTCAATAGCGATGCGTCGCCTTTCCCGTTCTTCCGTCATGACGAGCTCCGCCGAGAGGGTCCGCAGCATTTCATTATTGACCAGGATCTTCCGTTCCGCTTCCAGCCGTTTCGTAATGTCAAGGATCGACAGCACCTTTTTTGTGGTTGACGGAATCGACGCGATGTTTACTATAACATGCAGGGTGTCCCCGTGTCTGTTGAGCATCTGGAATTCACAGCCGCTCATCGGCATTTCAGCAGGCAACCCGTCTTTGAGAGAAAACCCGCTTGTCTTGCCCGGATCATCGGGATGAACAAAATCCCCCCAGTTTTTCTTGCCCTCAACGTCTGATCTTGAAAAACCTGTCAGTTCTCCAAACTGCCGGTTGGCCAAGGCGATTGTCAGATCTTCCTCGATAATGATCGTCGCGGTTCCCGTGTTTTCAAAAATGGTCCGGTAACGCATTTCCGAATCCTTGAGCGCCTCCTCGGCGCGCTTTCTTTCCTTTCGTTCCGCCACCTCCTGAAGTGCCCTGGACACTGTAGGGGGCAGACGATGAAGCCTGTCTTTCAGGACATAGTCTGTTGCCCCTTGTTTAAGAAGTTCAATGGCCGCTTCCCAATCCAATGCTCCGGAGACAAAAATGAAGGGAATGTCCGGATGCCTTTCCTTGGCAATCTTCAGTGCAGACAGACCATCGAAGGAGGGAAGAGAATAATCTGAAAGAATGATATCCGGCCGATCATCTTCCAGTGAACGGAGAAAAGACTCTTTGTCTGATGCGTATTTCGATGTAAGTGACATGCCGGCTTCAGCAAGTTCAAAAGCCATCAAGTCGGCGTCCGTTGGGACATCGTCAAGGATCAGAATGCGTAGCTCTTTGTTCATTGTTCAACCTCGATGCTGGCGACAGTATAGTCAGTCACTCACTCAATCACAAGTGTTAATTCATCCATTCCCTGATGGATTTTTAAGATGTTTCGCCTCTTGGATAAAGCCTTCACCCTATGGAAGATATTACCGAAAAATATAATAATTATCTAAAATGAAAACACATTATCGAATCATACTTCTTCTGTTGGTTGCGGTGAGCTCTTTTCTGGCCGGGTCCTGGGTTACCCACTATGGGGGCAACCAAAAATCAACGGTGGAACGCAAGATTCTCCACTATGTGGATCCGATGAATCCCTCCTTTAAATCAGACAAGCCGGGCATTGCGCCCTGCGGCATGGCACTGGTTCCGGTCTATGCCGACCAAAGTATCTCAGCCGCAGACGGAAATGATCTCCGGGCGTCCATGCCGCCAGGCACGGTCCGTATATCCGCTGAAAAGCAACAATTGATCGGCGTCAAGGTGATGACCGTCGAAAAGGCCCCCTGGAGTCACACCCTGAGGGTACTTGGGCGGGTAACACCGGATGAGACGCGTGTTTACCGGATCAATGCCGCCGTCAACGGCTGGATCGATGCCGCCCTTCCCGTGACTACGGGCAGTCTCGTAAAAAAAAATCAGTTGCTGGCCACTTTCTACTCGCTGGAATATCGTTCTTTATTGCAGTCTTATTTCAACATCATTGGTTCCAGCAAGTCAAATTCCCCCCTCAACAAGCCTGAAGAGCCAACAACTCGCTATAGCGCTGCCCAGCTTAAACAAATGAGAGACACGATACGGAACTTGGGGCAAGGTACTGAAAATGCTCAGGCCGATTATTACAAAAAAAATCTCTTTAATTACGGAATGAGTGAATACCAGTTGGATGAAATGGAACGTACCCGAAAGATTCCCGAGGTCATGGAAATTCGCGCCCCGATTCCTGGTTTTATTCTTTCGCGGAATGTTTCTCCCGGCCTGCGGTTTGACAGGGGAGTGGAGTTCTTCAGGATTGCCGATCTTTCCCGCGTCTGGATTATCACCGATGTCTTTGAAAACGAGGCTTCTTTTTTCAAACCAGGGCTGCGTGTCAAGATGGAATTGCCTTATCAGAAAAAGACCTTATCTGCCCGGATGAGCGCTGTGCTGCCCCAATTCGATCCCGCCACGCGCACTCTCAAGATCAGACTGGAGGCGGACAACCCCGGTTATGACATGCGTCCCGATATGTTCGTGAATGTGGAAATACCTGTGAGTGGTCAGGCAGCCATCATCGTTCCCACAGAAGCGGTTGTCGATTCAGGGCTGAAAAAAACTGTGTTTGTTGATCGGGGGAACGGTTATTTCGAACCGAGGCAAGTGGAAACAGGACGTTCGCTGGGAGACCGGGTCGAGATCGCCCGGGGACTCATGCCCGGTGAAAAGATCGTTATTTCGGGGAATTTCCTGATCGATTCCGAGGCGAAGATGCAGCAGGCAACCGCAGGGATCACCGGAAAGATCGGACGCGACCCGGTGTGCGGGATGAACATCGATGAGGACCGCGCCAGGTCGGAGGGCAACTACCTGGAATACAGGGGCCAGACTTACTTCTTCTGCGATCCCAAGGAACGGGAAGACTTTCGCAAGGAGCCGGAGCGTTATCTGAAATTGTCCCCGGGGCAGGGGGTCATGCCGCCCTCCAGGACAAAAGTAAAGGCTGTAGTTGATCACACATCACACGGCGCCATGGAAAGGACGGCGACGGATGGCGTGGAAAACGGGTCTCTTCATAATCATAATGGCATGAAGACGGCCATGCCGAAGGATCCGGAGTCATCGTCCCTATCACCCGGGATCGTACCCATGGAGGGAGAAAAAGCGCGCGTCCCGCTTCTTCCGGTGTCCCGCAATCCCGTCCAGATGATGCCTGGTCCTGCCGATGGCATGTCAGGTCCCGGGTTGCCAGGTCCTGCCTCCATGCCCTCACAAATGCCCGGGGGTGCATTTCCTCCGCCGGTCGGCGCCCCGGTCAAGATGTTGCCCGGTCAGGGAACCGGCATGGCCATGCCGGGGTCACCGGGCGCGGTCACCTTACCGGAGCCAAGAACCGAGGGACCGGGCCGTTCAACCAGTCGTCCACCGAGGAGAAGAGGAGTGGCGCCATTTGACGGTGCAGTCGAGCCCGGCGTTCAGGAAGGTCCCTCCGCACCGCTGCCAAAAACCAGCGGAACCATCTCTCCGGGAGCAGGTCCCGCCAGAACCGAGCAGCAGCTGAAGTCTACCGGCAGCGGTCAAAACCATGATTAACCGGATCATCGACTTTTCCGCCCATAACAAGCTGATTATTTTCCTGATCGTTGCCGCCGCCTCCGTGATGGGGTGGTGGTCCATGAAGCACCTGCCTCTCGACGCCATTCCGGATCTGTCGGAAACCCAGGTGATTATCTACTCCCGCTGGGATCGCAGTCCCGATATCGTCGAGGACCAGGTTACCTACCCGATCGTTACGTCCATGCTGGGCGCACCGGGGGTCAGAACCGTGCGCGGCTTCTCCGATTTTGGCTATTCCTTCGTCTATGTCATTTTTGAGGAAGGGACAGACATCTACTGGGCCCGGGCGCGGACCCAGGAATATCTGTCCGCAGTGCTGCAACGTCTTCCCCAGGGGGTTCAGACAGAATTGGGGCCCGATGCCACAGGACTTGGCTGGGTGTTCCAGTATGTCCTTGTGGATACCACTGGAAAACGTAGCCTGGCGGATCTCCGCTCCTATCAGGACTGGACCTTGCGTTACTACCTTAAGGCGGTTCCGGGGGTGGCCGAGGTGGCGCCCATTGGCGGTTTTCGCCAACAGTACCAAGTCAATCTTGATCCCAACAAACTACAGTTCTACAATATTCCCGTAGGCCGGGTGGTGGAGGCGGTACGTGGCAACAATAACGATGCAGGCGGGCGCCTGATCGAGTTTGGCGGGACCGAGTACATGGTTCGTGGCCGGGGATATGCCCGGTCCATTCATGATTTCGGAAATATTTCCCTGTCCGTGAGTGAGAGCGGCTCACCGATCCGCATTCGGGATGTGGGCGAGGTTGTCCTCGGACCCGACTATCGGCGGGGGGTTGCCGACCTGAACGGGACCGGCGATGTCGTCTCCGGTATCGTTGTCATGCGCCAGGGGCAAAACGCCTTGGATGTGATCGAGCGAGTCAAGAAGAAGATCCGGGAGATCGAACCGGGACTTCCGCCCGGTGTCAAAATAGTTCCTGTTTACGACCGGTCGGACCTGATCAATCGCGCCATCGACAACCTGAAGTGGACCATTCTTGAGGTCATGATCACTGTTTCCCTGGTGGTGCTCCTGTTTCTCTGGCATATCCCGAGTGCTGTCATTCCTGTCATCACCATCCCGATTGCCATCCTTATTTCATTCATCCCGTTCCGGCTCATGGGTGTCACCGCCAACATCATGTCCCTGGGGGGTATTGCCATCGCCATCGGCGCCATGGTCGATGCGGCCATCGTGGTCGTGGAGCAGACGCACAAGAAACTGGAACTATGGGACAAGGAAGGTCGAAAGAGCGATTACCGGGATGTGATCATTGTGGCGGTCAAGGAGGTGGGAGGTACCAGTTTCTTCGCCCTCCTCATCATTGCCGTGTCGTTCCTTCCCGTTCTCACCTTGGAGGCGCAGGAAGGGCGTCTTTTCAAGCCGCTGGCCTACACCAAAACCCTTGCCATGATCGTTGCCGCCGTCCTGGCCATTACCCTTGACCCGGCCCTGAGGCTGCTCTTCACCCATGTTCGCAGTTTCAGCTTCCGCCCCCTCTGGATCTGCCGGGCGGTAAACGTTGTGGCGGGAAGGACTATCCATGCTGAGTCGCGCCACTTCATCAGCAGTTTTTTGATCCGCATCTACGAACCAGCCGTGGCGTGGTCGCTGCGCTGGAAGTGGTCGGTCATCGGCGCCGCCTTCATTCTGGTCCTGGTGACGGTCCCCGTTTTCCAGAAGCTTGGTTCCGAGTTCATGCCCCCCCTGGATGAAGGGGCGCTCTTCTATATGCCCACCACCATGCCGGGTATCTCCGTTACGGAGGCACAGAAGCTGCTCCAGACCACCGACCGAATCATTAAAAGATTCCCGGAAGTCGACCAGGTCCTCGGGAAGGCCGGCCGTGCCGAGACATCGACTGACCCGGCGCCTTTCTCCATGCTGGAGACCCTGATCACTCTCAAGCCGAAAAGTGAGTGGCGAAAAGTGGGGACATGGTATTCTGCCTGGGCTCCGGACTGGCTCAAAGCGGTTTTCCGGCGTATAGCGCCCGATACGATATCCACGGCGGAGTTGGTCAGTCAGATGAACGAGGCCCTGAGACTGCCAGGTCTATCCAACGCCTGGACCATGCCGATCAAGGGGCGCATCGACATGCTCACGACGGGCATTCGCACTCCTGTCGGTCTCAAGATTTCCGGCGCCAACCTGGTACAGATCGAGCAGATCGGCGGGCAGGTAGAGGCGATCCTGCGCCAGATGAAAGGGACCAGGAGTGTTTTCGCCGAGCGGACCGGCGGCGGATACTTCCTCGATATCGACTGGAACCGTGATGAACTGGCCCGCTATGGCCTCTCAATCGACCAGGCGCAGGAAGCGGTCCAGAACGCCATCGGTGGGGAAAACATTGCCACCACCATTCAGGGACGGGAACGATATCCTGTAAATGTCCGCTACATGCGTGACTTCCGTAGTAATCCGGAGGCTGTCGCCCGTGTCCTTGTGCCGGTCGCCGGCGGGCAGAAACAGATTTCCCTGTCCCAGCTGGCCGAGGTGAGCGTGGCGAGCGGCCCAGCCATGATCCGTGACGAGGATGGCCTGTTAACGGGCTATGTCTATGTAGATATAGCCGGCCAGGATCCGGGAGGTTACATTGCAGAGGCGGACCGCCTACTCCGGACAAAAGTAGAATTGCCCGCAGGTTACGCTGTCACCTGGAGCGGCCAGTACGAGGCGATGCAGCGGGTCAGGGAACGCCTGGAGATCGTCGTGCCGCTGACCATCCTGCTGATTATCCTATTGCTTTATCTGAACACCCGATCCATGGTGAAAACGACCATTGTCCTTTTGGCCGTACCATTCTCGGCGGTAGGGGCCATCTGGTTCCTCCATTTTCTCGGCTACAACATGAGCATCGGTGTCTGGGTCGGACTCATCGCTCTTCTCGGCGTAGATGCGGGAATGGGGGTCTTTATGCTCCTCTATCTGGACCTGGCATATGCACAGGCCAGGCGGGAAAAACGTCTGACCACTCTTGCCGACCTGCGGACGGCCATCATTCAAGGGGCTGCCAAGCGCATCCGTCCCAAGTTCATGACCGTGGCCACCATGTTTCTCGGGCTCGTCCCCATTATGTGGGCCACGGGAACGGGCGCCGACGTCATGAAACATATTGCCGCACCGATGGTGGGAGGGATATTCAGCTCTTTTCTCATGGAACTGATGGTTTACCCGGCCATCTATGAGATCTGGAAATGGAACTTTGAGATGAAGAAACTGCCAATCCCCGTGGGGGAATGACGGTCGCAGTATGCGGCGAGGAGACCGGATATGAAAACTTTGCATAACCGCGGAAAAATGGTTCGCAAGCAGCGAATCAAATGTTTTTCGCCGTTCCGTGATTGTATTTAACGTTATGGAATAAATCATAATTGTATGCAAGCCAAGGAGAAGCGAAAAAGATTTTTGAGCTGCGGCGAAGCCATTTTTCAAAGGTCTCGATGTGCAGGGGCTTTATGGCCGACGATTGTTTTCCTGGCAGTTCTGGCAGCAGGGAGCGGTAATGCGGCAACTCTTCGTATTGGCGACACCTTACCCTCGATTACCCTTCCCGGCTTGAACGGCGCAAATGTCAGGATTCCCGAAAGTCTCAAGGGAAAGGTCACGGTGCTTCATTTCTGGCAAATCGGCTGCACCTCATGCCGATTGGAAATGCCTGCCATGGAGAACCTTTACAGTAGGTACCGGAGAAAGGGGTTGGAAATATTGGCGGTCAATATTGGTCAGCGAAAAGAAGTCGTGAAGTCCTTTGCCGCTGATTTAGGAGTTTCCTATCCGATCCTGATCGATACAGACGGGAAAAGCGCCTCTTTATACGGAGTGACGGATATACCCAGGACTTATGTGATCGATCGCAACGGTATGGTCAGGTACAGAATTCTTGGCGGCGCCACGCCGGAAATCCTGAAAAGGCTGATCCTCAGTCTTCTTTAGTATGAGTTGTTATGAATATATCAAAACAAGGAGGTTTAAGATGAAAAAATTGTTCGTTACGTTTATTCTGATTCTGTTCACGATACCAGCGGTTAGCCTTGCCGACGGCGGGAGCGACTACAAGGCCAAATGCGCAGCCTGTCATGGGGCGAAAGCCAATTTACTTCCGAAAACGGCCAGATTATTGAAGGTTGACCCCAAGAAACTCGCCCTGAAGGCCAGTCAGATGAACAGAGAGGAGATGATTGCAATCACCGAAAAAGGCAAGGGCAAGATGCCCGGCTTTGAAAAAGAGATGACGAAAGACCAGATCACCTCGACCGTCGATTATATTATGGCTTTAAGAAAAAAGTAGGGTGGAGATGAGGAACGTTTCCTTGTCCCACTTAACATTTAAAAAAGGAGGCTTACGATGAAAAAAATTTGGATTCCCCTAATTCTTGTCACATTCTTCATGCCGGTAATTGCATTTGCCGATGGCCGGGCCGACTACCGCGCCAATTGTGCATCTTGCCACTCAGCTTACCCCAATGGCTATCCTGATTTTGAAAAGGCCAAGGCAATGAAGGTGAGTCAAAAGAAACTTGCCCTGAGCGCGAGCGAGATGAGCCGTGATGAGATGATTGCCATCACCGAAAAAGGCAAAGGTGCGATGCCGGGGTATAAGGATAAGCTGGCAAAGGATCAGATCACGGGCATTGTGGATTATATTATCAGCGCTGTTAAAAAGAAGTAGGGTTTTGTGTGCCGATATTATGGTGGAGGTCCATGCCATTAGATGATGTGAATGCTGCAAAGGATATTATGAAGTAAGAATTTGGAGAAGGGAAGTTATGAAAAAATCGATATCGTGTTGTGTTTTAATTGCAATATGCCTGTTCATGGGGAACGTTCTTTGGGCCATGGACAATGATGTGAAGGATATACCGGCTTGCAAGTATTGCGGGATGAACAGAGAGATGTTTGCCCACAGCCGGATGCTGACTGCATACGACACCGGGTCGAAGGAAGGAACGTGCAGCCTCCACTGTGCCGCTATCGATATGGCCTTGAGTCTGGACAAGACCCCGACTTCGATCCAGGTCGGGGATTACGTGACAAAAAAATTAATCGACGCGGAAAAGGCCACCTGGGTTATCGGCGGAAACAAGCCCGGAGTCATGACGAAAAATGCCAAGTGGGCCTTTGCCGACAAGAGCGATGCGGAGAAATTCCAGCAGGCAAACGGCGGCCGCCTGGCCACATTCGACGAGGCCCTCCAGGCCTCCTATCAGGATCTCGGCAATGACATCAAGATGATCCGGGAGAAGCGGAAAATGAGGAATATGAAGATGAATATGGAGCATAAGCATTGACCATGGCAACAGGACCGCGATTGACGATATTCATGAATGTTCAGGTTATTTGCCTCCTGAGCGTGTTTTTGCTGTCATCCTTTGCTGGAGCAGTTGAAGCAGTGGAAGAGGGGGCGCCGAAACCGGCGGCCCGGGACAAATGTCCCGTTTGCGGTATGTTCGTGGCGAAGTATCCCGACTGGACGATGCTCGTCCGGTTCAAGGATGGTTCCCATGTCTTCTTCGACGGAACAAAAGACATGTTCAAGTACCTGTTTGATATGAAACGGTATGATCCGTCTAGGAAAGTGGAGGATGTCCAAGCCGTCCTGGTGAAGGACTACTACCGCCTTTCCTTCATGGACGCCCGGAAGGCCTGGTACATTATCGGCAGCGATGTTTACGGACCCATGGGTAGAGAACTCATCCCCTTGGAAAAGGAGTCCGATGCCAAAGAGTTCATGAACGATCATAAGGGGAAGAAGATTCTCAAATATGCCGACATCACCAGGGAGGTCATCAAAACCCTTGATTAGCCACCGTTCCCGTAAAATGACCGGTAAGGCTCGGTTGACCGTGAGGAAATCGAGCCTTTGTCTGGTCATCTTCGGCACTGCCTTACTGATGCTCGGCGCGATGTTCTTTCATGCCACATATCAACGACAGGCCGATACCCCGCTGATTGGCCGTGTCGCCGGAGTGGTCAAGACCCTGGCATTGACTGATCTGTGCCTCTTCACGGAGGCGCGCTATACCCGCCATCCGTCTCAGGCCGACCTGTTCTCGGCTTTTCAGGATCACCCCATGGCACTGGAACATTTTCCCGCGGGTTCCATTGTTGGTCCTCCTGCAACATTACGGAAGTTACATGACAAGCTGGATTGAAAAACAGCGCAGCATCCTCGATTATACCCTTTCCTCGCTCATAAGGAGGAAAGGAAAGAACATCAGCCTCTTTATAGTCTATACTCTGGTCGTCTTCATCCTGGCCTCAGCCATGTTTTTCACGGAGGCCATGAAGCGGGAGGCATCCCTCATCCTGAAGGGCGCACCGGAAATGGTTGTTCAGAGGCTCCTGATGGGCAGATACGACCCCATCCCCTTGGATTATCTACAAAAGATAAGAGGTATTCGGGGTGTTATCTCCGCTGATGCCAGGCTTTGGGGATACTACTACGACCCCGCAGTGGGGGCAAACTATACCGTCATGGCGCCCCGCAATCAGTCCATTGCCCAGGGAAAGATCATCATCGGCAAAGGTATTGCGAGGGTCAGGATGATCAACAAGGGGGACATCCTCTCTTTTCATGCTTATGACGGCCAGGTGCGAAGTTTCACTATTGACGGTGAACTACCGGCTGCATCGGAACTCGTATCGGCCGACCTAATCCTGATCACGGAGGCCGGCTTCCGGGACCTCTTCGGATTTCCTGCCTCCCATGCGACTGATATCGTTGTATCGGTCAGAAATCCGCAAGAACTCCTCACGATTGCCAGGAAAATATCGGAACAACTCCCGGATACGCGGCCGATCATTAGGGACGAAATTGTCCGCACCTACGATTCGGTTTTCGACTGGCGAGGCGGCATGGTGATCGTTCTGATCATGATGGCGCTGCTCGCTTTTGTCATCTTTGCCTGGGAGAAGGCATCGGGGCTTTCTGCAGAGGAGAAGCGGGAAATAGGCATCCTGAAAGCAATCGGCTGGGAGACGTCCGACGTCATTGCCGTCAAGACGTATGAAGGATCGGTCGTATCCTTCTTTTCCTTCGCATTCGGGATTCTGCTCGCCTACGGGCATGTTTTTTTCTCGTCCGCCTTTCTCTTTGCACCTGCCTTGAAGGGCTGGTCTGTCCTCTATCCGGATTTCCGCATTACGCCTTTTATCGATCCCCACCAGGTGGGGATCCTCTTTTTTCTCACTGTCGTACCTTACACCGTCGCGACCATCGTCCCCTCCTGGAGGGCGGCGATCGTCGATCCCGACTCGGTCATGAGGTCCTGATCATGATACGTTTACTGAACGTAAGAAAGGGATTCAATCTCGGCCGGACGAACGAATTTATTGCCGTGGGCGGCGTGGACCTTTCACTGGAAGGAAACAGGATTACCGTCCTGAAAGGTCCGAGCGGTTCTGGAAAGACAACGCTCCTCAGCCTCATCGGCTGCATGTCGCGGCCGACGTCGGGACGTATCTCCCTGCTGCGGAATCTGTTGGGAAACAACGGGTTTCTCAAAGATGGCGATACGCCGGAAGTCGAGGTAACGAGCCTGCCCGAACGGTTCCTTACGGAGATACGGCGTCAAACATTCGGGTTTATCTTTCAACAATTAAACCTAATCAAGGGCGTCACCGTTCTCGAAAACATCCTACTGCCGGCTTACCCCCTGGGGAAGAAGCATGGGGTTGTCAAAAAAAGGGCGGAAGAACTCCTGGATATGTTCGGCCTTGGCGATCGCGCTGCGGCGCGGGTGGAATGGCTTTCCGGGGGAGAGGCGCAGCGGGTGGCGATTGCCCGGGCCCTGATGAACGATCCCCCGATAATTATTGCCGATGAACCGACGGCACATCTGGACAGCAAACTTTCCAGGGAGTTTATGGACATCATTGCCCACCTGAAAGGGCAGGGCAAGACGATCATCATCGCCAGTCACGACCCCCTTGTTTTCGAGGCGCCCGTCGTCGATCGGGTCATTGCCGTTCGCGACGGCATGATTGATGGAGCAGGGGCGTGATCCTCCATCCGGCCATTGTCGCCCTCGTCCTCGTCTCGTTTCTCATTGGTGGCATGATGATCTACAGCGCTTTTTTCGGCGTCCGGATCATTGGCCGATGGGACATAAAAAGTGGCAGTGAGGAGCAGCTCGCCCTGGAGAGAAAGACCTACCTGATTTCGACGATCCTTTCCTACGTCTTCGTCTTCCAGATCGGATCTCTTTTTCTTTACGTCTACACGGCAGACAGCCTGCACAATCTCTTTGTCGGGGCCATGTGCGCCGCCGGCTCTTTGTATGTTGATCCCTATGGTTATCCAACCTTTATCCTGAAGATACTCAATTGCATCCTGGCCGGATTGTGGTTGATCGTGAACTACGTGGACAACCGGGCCTATGACTACCCCCTCATCAGAAAGAAGTATGTCATGCTCCTTATCCTGACGCCGTTTTTCATCACTGAAGGGATTTCACAATGGCTTTACTTCGCCCAGATGAGAGCGGATGTGATCACGTCCTGCTGCGGAAGTCTGTTTAGTTCCGAGCGAAGCGGCGTCGGCTCGGAGATCGCGGGCCTGCCAGTGAAAGCGGCCATGGCTGGTTTTTATTTGAGCCTGGTGTTGACCTTCGCGACGGGTCTTGTTTTTCTTATCAAGGAGAAGTGGGGACGTCTTTTCTCATTTGCCAGCGGCCTTCTTTTTCTTATGTCCTGTGTTGCCCTTGTCTCGTTCATTTCTTTATATTTCTATGAACTCCCGACCCACCACTGCCCCTTTTGCGTGCTCCAGAGGGAATACGGTTATATCGGCTATCTGCTCTACGCCGCCCTCCTCACGGGCGCCGTATCGGGGCTCGGCGTTGGTGTTCTGGTGACTATCAGGGGAGGGGCGAGTTTGTCCGGCACCTTGCCCCTTGTCCAGAGGAGGCTTGCCATGATCTGCTTTCTTGCCTATGCTATGTTCGCAGGGATATCGATTTACCGAATGGTCAGCACTGATTTCACGCTGGGGCTATTCTGATCAACGATGTTTCTCTCCTTGACAGCAGACGGAAAGTCGGATGAAAACTGTTCTGTTCAGAAAGCCGCGAAAAAGGGTTAACCCATGTAATGAGCCCGTCCACTTGTCTTGAAAGGAGTCTGTGATGAAAATACGTGTTTATTTATTGTCCTTGATTTTTCTTTTCGTCTCATTATCTGTTGGTCATGCTCAGGAGTTTGGCAAGATCCGCGCCCTGCAGCAGAGGGCAGCACACGTCATCAAACAAAAGAATGATTTCATTGCGAAAGTATTGACTTCATATGCGATCCCTTATGAGCGCAATGCTCAGGATGTCGTTGTGCGCATCAATATGAACGGCCAATGGCAGGATGTTACATCTATCGAAATTGTGCCTGTCCTTGTAGAAATGTCGGAGAAGCATCAAAAAGTGGCAGCTCATGAAATATTCTTTTTCACTGCTAACGGGATACTGGATTTGTTTTCGGATCTGGCGATAAAGTGATTCCCCCCCATCTGTCCAAATGGCTTTAGATGACCTGCCGGCGGATGAAATCAATGGCGTTTTGAAAAATGATGAGGCCCATGCCCGTTTCCGGTAGATCCTCCCGGGTCCAGCGGGGATGGTTGGTGCGGTGCAGGTAGGCCTCCGGGTGGGGCATGAGGCCGAAGATCCGGCCCGTGTCATTGCAGATGCCGGCGATGGCGTCGATAGCGCCGTTGGGATTGGCCGGGTAGTCCATCGTCGGGGATCCGTCTTTATCGCTGCTGTACTGGACGGCGATCCGGCCTTCCTTGTGGAGGCGCGTCAGGATGGATGGATCACGGACAATGAATTTGCCTTCCCCATGGCGAACGGGAAGATAGAGGCATTTCGTTCCCTCCGTGTAGATACACGGTGATTCAGAGTTGACGGCGAGATGAACCCAACGGTCTTCAAATCGCCCCGAATCGTTGAAGCTCAGGGTTACGGTCTGGGTCAGGTAATCACCATCGAAACCGGGGAGGAGGCCAAGCTTGACCAGAAGCTGAAAGCCGTTGCATACTCCAAGGATGAGCTTGCCATCCCTGATAAATCTGGTCATTTGGTCATAGAGTTTTTCCTCCGTTCCCTCGATGGTGGCGTGGCGGATCCGGTTTGCCCCTGCCTTGGCTGATCCGAGGTCGTCGCCGTCGAGAAAACCGCCGGGAAGATTGAGGAAATGATAGTCATCCAGACGTTTTTCACCATGCAGGAGTTCGCTTATATGGACAATGTCCACCACATCTGATCCGGCGAGGCGGCAGGCATGGGCCATCTCCACCTCACAGTTCGTGCCGTTGCCGGTGATGACGATACTTTTGACAATTTTATTTATGTTGGCCTTGGTCATGACGAGCCTTCCTAAAGGGGGCAGATTTAAAATATCTCCCCTTGTCGTGTTGTTTCTATTACCTTCGATACTATGACAGCGTTTTCTGCCATGCAGCCTTTAAATCCGCTATGGATTCCATCATCAGAATCTCCCTCGTTGTGCCGCGCAGGGACAGGAAGGGGGAGGCGGTGATCTCTCCGACGGCGGCATAGGCAACGGGAGACGGATTTGAATCCTCTCCCCGGAGGATTTCTTCAAATTCTTTTTGATGATCCGGTGACACCGTAGCGACAAAACGGCTCTGGGATTCGGAAAAGAGGAGATAGTCGTCTCTGTCGATCCCTTCTTGGGGGACCATGGCCAGATCGATCTCCATCCCCAGGCCCCCGGCAAAGGCTGTTTCGGCCAGTGCCACCCCTAATCCACCATCAGAACAATCGTGACATGAGGCCACCAGTCCTTTTCCGATTGCCCTGGCTAGAGCCGTATATAGCCTTTTTGCCTTTTCTGCATCCACTCTGGGGCAGGTATTTCCCACATAGCCATGGAGGGCGTACCATTCAGAAGCACCCATTTCATTGCGGGTCTCTCCCAGCACATAAACAATATCTCCGGCCCTTTTAGCATCCATCGTTACGGCCTGACGGACATCGGCGATTTTGCCGATTACTGAAAAAAGCAGGGTTGGCGGAATGGATATCCTCGTATTGTCGATGGCATAATCATTCTTCATGCTATCTTTACCAGAGATGCAGGGGACGCCATAGGCGATTGTATAATCGTACACGGCCTTATTAGCCCGGACCAACTGGGCGAGTTTGTATTCTCCGTCCGGGGTCTTTTCAGATTGCACCGGATCGCACCAGCAGAAGTTGTCTAAACCCGCGAGATGGTCGAGGGATGCCCCCGTGGCGATGGCGTTCCTGACAGCCTCGTCGATGGCGCAGGCCGCCATGTGGTAGGCATCGATATCGCTGTAGCGGGGACAGATCCCATTGGCGACGACGATTCCCTCATAGGTATCCAGGAGGGGCCGGATCACGGCGGCGTCGCTGGGGCCATCATTCATGGCCCCCACCAGGGGCTTGACTACGCTTCCCCCCTGAACTTCATGGTCGTACTGGCGAACAACGGATTCCTTGCTGCAGATGTTCAAACGGGAGAGCATCTGCTTTAGTGCTTGCCCCGTATCCGCAGGGGGAGGGAAAACCGGCTCTTCCCGGCGGGGCGGCGACCACCTGGCCCGCAGGTTCATCTGGGGCAGCCCGTTATGAAGGAAATCCATGCGTAGATAGGCAACGGTCGAATTGCCATAGCGGACATGGAAAACCCCGGAATCCGTGTATTTGCCCAAAACTGTGGCTTCGACATCCATCTTTGCGGCCAGGGCGAGGAAGGCGTCAATCCTGACCGGGTCAATAGCCAAGGTCATCCTTTCCTGGGATTCGGAAATGAGAATCTCCCAGGGGTTCAAGCCAGGATATTTCAGGGGGGCGCACTTGAGATCCAGGTCGCATC
This sequence comes from uncultured delta proteobacterium, assembly GCA_903885795.1. Classification (GTDB taxonomy): domain Bacteria; phylum Desulfobacterota; class Syntrophia; order Syntrophales; family UBA8958; genus UBA8958. The sequence continues at coordinate 34,128 of CAISJV010000088.1, forward strand.
CACCGGACAGCTGCGCCGTTTCCCCCACGGATGAGGACAGGCCGCCGGCGCCGTTATCGGTGATGCAACGGTATAGCCCCAAATCCCTGGCCTTGAGAAGAAAATCGGTCATCTTTTTCTGGGTGATGGGGTCCCCGATCTGGACGGCGGTGACCGGGGAGCCTTCATGAAGTTCCTCGGAAGAAAAGGTGGCCCCGTGGATTCCATCCTTGCCGATCCGTCCTCCCGTCATAACAATCAGGTCTCCGGGGCAAATTTCCTTGGTATGAGTGGGTTTCCCCTGGATCATGGCGGGCATGATCCCCCCCGTACCGCAATAGACAAGGGGTTTCCCCAAAAATCGTTCATCAAAGATGAGGCAGCCGTTAATGGTGGGGATGCCGCTCTTGTTTCCTCCGTGTTCCACCCCTTCCCGGACCCCTTCATAGATCCGCCGGGGATGGAGAATCCTTTTCGGAAGCGTTTTGTCGTAATCCGGCGGGGCAAAGCAGAAGACATCGGTGTTGAAGATCAGCTTGGCTCCGTAACCTGTTCCGAAGGGGTCCCGGTTGACTCCGACAATACCGGTCAGGGCGCCTCCGTAGGGATCCAGGGCCGACGGCGAATTATGGGTTTCCACTTTGAAAACGAGACTATAGTTTTCGTTGAAACGTATGATGCCGGCATTGTCCACAAAGACGGACAGACACAAGTCCTTTGCTCCCATCTTCTCCCGGATCTGCTGTGTCGATCCCTTGATGCAGGTTTTGAAAAGAGAATTGATGGTTTCCGTACAACCTTCGCCATCGTCGTAGATGATGATGGCATTGAATATCTTGTGTTTGCAGTGCTCCGACCAGGTCTGGGCCAGACATTCCAACTCTCCATCCGTAATCATGGCGCCGAGGCCGACCTTTTTTCTTTCCTCCCGGACTGTGGGATCGCGGAGATAATCCCGGAGGATCTGCATCTCTTCCAGGGTCAGGGCCAGAACTCTTTCGTTGCTGATTGCTGAGAGCGCCTCTTCATTGACATCCAGGTCGATCTCCTCGGACCTGATTAGATCGGCTCCGGTTACCCGGGGTACAAAGGGGGTCATTCCCTTGTCCGTATCCCAATCCTGGCGAGGGACTACTTCATATCGCTCAATAAGGTCGTTGGCGAGAAGATTTGTGGCGATCCGTTCCGCTTCCTCACGGCCCAGGGTTCCCCGGAGGAGATACTGCCGGGAGGTGTGAACGTTGAAGGTGCGATCCGGTGATCTCCCCAGGAGCAGTTCCATGGCTTCCCGGGCCGTCTTGCCTACATTGTCGGTCACGCCGGGCCGATAGCCAACCTCGATGAGCCAGTCGAAGTTATCTGCCAGGGCCCCGTCGATGACGTAGTGTTGAATGACGGCATCCGAAAGGGGACCGGCAGCAACTTTTGTCAGCTCTTCATAAGAAAAAGAGCCGTCGATTGTGTAGACATCAACGGTTTTTACGTCGCCTATGGGGATATGGAGATGCTCACTGATCCGCCGTTTGATCTTTGTGCCGAGGGCGTCCCCGAGCCCTTCCTTAAAGCCGATTTCAATGCGATGGGCCATTTTTCCTCACAGCATTTTTTTGCGGCGAGTATAGGGAAAGGCTTGGGGTGTGTCAAGAAAAAGAAGGAGATGGCTAAAGCTGACATTAAATAACCTCTTGCCACCGTCCGCTATTCACTGCCTACTGATTCTGTCGTCCATGGGCGGCTGCATAAGCGGATACATTATGGATTGCCCGCATGGCGTCTGACAGCATGTCAAAAACTGGAATACCCCTTTCTAAAAAAGCCCTTCTTGCCTGCCGGAACAGTTCTTCCACATCCATATCTTTTTCACCTCTTCTGGGATTGGGAAGGACAACCACAACAGGTTTTCCTGTAATATCAGTTACTTCTCCGGCAGCGGCGGCCATTTCGAGATAAGGGGTCATTTCCTGAAAAGACTTCATGCCCATCAATGTGCTCAGGGCCTTGAAATGATAAAGCAGGGGCACCTGGACCTGAATATCCACCCGCTCATCTCTTGCCGCCTGGATCAATGCCTCACGGATCATGCGTGGGGGAACATAGGGATTGGCGATGTCGATGGGGTTGGCGGCGCTGGAGCCGGGTTTTGGCAAACAGGATAAGACGGCCTCATAAACATCTCCCTCCAAATGGGGGAGGGATAAGCCGTAAGCTTCAGCCATGTCGCAGGCAGCCACACCCAGGGCGCCGCCCCCACCGGCAACAGTTATTCCCCGGTATATCCGGGGGGGCAGCAGGGAAAAAGCGAGGCAGGTCTGAGCCATTTCTTCAAGACTTTGGACCTGAATCGCCCCCGCCTGCCGGAGGGCTGCTTCCCAGATAACCCGGCTTCCTCCCAGGGAGGCGGTATGGCTTGTTACCGCCCGTTGCCCCGCTTCCGACTGCCCGCCTTTGTAAACGACGACAGGTTTGACCGCAGATGTTTCTCTAAGGGCCCTGCTAAATCGCTCCCCGTCTTCCACCCCTTCCACATACAGCGATACAATGCCAGTTTCGTCATCATCTTTGAAATGTTCCAGCAGCTCCGTTTCCCGAAGGTCGACGCCGTTGCCGAAACTGACCATCTTGCTGAAGTGGAAGCCTGTCCAGGGACCCATGAAGGCAAAATCGATAGACATGCCTCCACTTTGGGAAATGAAGGCGACCTGACCGCTCTCTCTGGACAGATCCGGCCCGGGAAGCATGGTGAGCCCGCTGCGGGGACAATAAATGCCGAAACAATTAGGGCCGATGACCCGAATCCCCCTCTGGGCTATGGTGCGAATCTCGTTTTCCAAGGCAACGCCATCCGGCGTTCCCAACTCCCGAAAACCGGAGGAAATGATTTCGGCCCCCAGTGCCCCCTTCCTTAGACATTTTTCAAGGGTTTCCGGCGCCTGCGATGCTGCCACGGCGATAATTGCAAAATCTATGTTTCCGGGGATTTCATCAATGCTTCGATATATCTTTCTCCCCAGTATTTCACCTCCCCGGGGATTGACGGGGAAAAGCTCTCCTGCAAAACTCATGGATAAAAGCGAAAGAAAGATTCCCCGACCGAAGCCGAATCCCTCCGTAGATACGCCAGCGACAGCGACGCGGCGGGGATGAAAAATCCGTTCGAGATCTTTATGGAACATGGCAGATTACCTCATTGAGTCACGGTTTGAAAACGTCCGTTGGCATATAGCGAAGTGACAACAAGACTTCAAGGAAAAAACAAAAGAGCGCCAAGATTTTCAGAACCCGCAAAAGGCCGTAAAGTTGGTCATAATAGACGGCTTTGTAAAAAGAACCGCAGGCAAGACGAGCCAATCCTGAGGAATGAGGGGTACTTGACGTACGCCGCAGTGACGAAGGATGCAACGCAACCCAGCATCCGGACTTTTTACAAAGCCGCAATAAAACATCTTGACAAGGGAATGAGGCAACATTATGAAGCGCCATCAAACCTGCGGAAGGTGTATCATGGACAAGAAGGTAACGGTTATTGGAGCGGGAAACGTGGGGGCGACCGTCGCCCAGCGGCTTGTGGAGAAATCATTATGTGATGTTATCCTGATCGATGTTCTGGAAGGTGTCCCCCAGGGCAAGGCCCTGGATCTTGCCGAGGCGGCCCCCATCGAGAAGCACGATTCTATGATTATGGGAGCGAACAGCTATGAAGAATCGGCAGGGTCGGATATTGTCATCATCACGGCGGGTGTTCCCCGCAAGCCCGGTATGAGCAGGGATGACCTCCTGACGATCAATTCCCGGATTATGAAATCTGTGGTTCAGGAGGTGGTCCGTTATTCACCGGCAGCCATCTTGATCATTGTCAGTAATCCCCTGGATGCGATGTGTCATGTTGCCCACGAAGTCAGTGGTTTCCCGAGAAGCAGGGTGATAGGTATGGCGGGCGTCCTCGATGCGGCGCGGTTCCGGGCCTTTATTGCGATGGCATTGCAGGTATCGGTGGAGAATATCCACGCCACCGTCCTGGGTGGTCATGGCGACACAATGGTTCCCCTGCCGCGCTATTCCACAGTTGCCGGTGTTCCATTGACCGAAGTTCTCTCTCCTGAGCGTATCGAGGTACTGGTAGACAGAACTCGTAACGGGGGGGCGGAAATTGTCGGTCTTCTGAAAACGGGCAGCGCCTTCTATGCCCCGGCGGCGGCAGCGGTGGAGATGGCCGAGGCAATCCTCAAAGACCGAAAAAAAATCCTTCCCTGTGCAGTTTATCTCCAGGGGGAGTATGATATTCAAGACCTGTTTGTTGGCGTTCCGGTAAAATTAGGAAAAGGGGGGGTTGAAGATATCATTCAACTTCACCTAACGGAGGATGAGATGTCAGCCCTGAAAAAGTCGGCCCAATCTGTTGGGGAACTCGTCAATGCCCTGAAGCGCCTTGCCTGAATTTACATATGAATATGTGAGAATGGGACAGATGCCCATCTTCAGGGGGCAGACTTGAAGGCGGTCTCCTTAATGCCAGGCTGTTGCTTTTTGGGCGAGTGGGAGCCGAAGCGTGTATAGATGACAGAGCCCAGTCCCATCATCAGGGCAAGAACCTTGACCATCCAACCGATGTAGGGTATCCAGCCGATTAACCACAAGACGACCAGACCCCAGAATGTTTCCCGGATGATGGGCTGGGGCGGTCTCTTAAACAATGCATATAGTTTCTGCCCGAGAAGCTGGGACATGGCGATGAAGCCCAGCAGACCCGCAGAAACAACCAGGATCATCTCCAAAGGTATCAACACAATACCGATCACGGAGATCGTCAATAAAAGGGCCAATGGGACCACCAGCACTATTCCCAGAAGTCCCCAAAGGGTAATCTTTACAGTTTCTTCCTGAATGGAAGCAGCAATGACCCTGATGGGTTTGGGTATCAGGATTACTATCAGGATCGTGATAATCAACACGCTGAAAAAGATTGTCAGAGAAAAAATCGCGAATACCCAGGACCAACCCTCCCATTCATCACTGAGAACTCTCGTGATCACATCGGAGATATTCGATGAATTAATCTCTGTGATCGTTCCCTGAACCTCCGCCCCCTTTCCCCTGACAATCACGCCGCCAAAAGTGAAGACGTTTCCCCTGACAACAGCCTTTCTTGTCAGAACAATGGAATTGCCAATAGCGATTACGTTTCCCTCGACAGTCCCTGAGACCGTGATCTGGCCATTGATCGCCACGACATGGTTTATACGCGCTCCTTCTTCAACCGTGAGGTCCTCTCCGATTTTGAAGATCGTAGCATTTTCCGCCTCGACGTTAGCGGCAAAGGCGATCGTAATAATCAGCATGATTGCGACAAACGTTTTTTTCATTTTACTATCCCTTTGACATCTCCGACGAGCAAACCTTCCTTACATTACTCAGGAACTTTTTATCCGCAAACCTACTTATATTTTGCTAGGACTACTATCGGAAAGGCTTGCGGCTGTCAATCATAAAATCATGAAATTATTTCGATTGCTAAAAAACATCCGACTTTATGTTTTATAGTAATATTATTCTAAAAAAAGCTTGATTTTTTGTTTTCTGTCTTGTACTGGTAGGAACAGGTTAGGGCTGATATAAAAGGTGTGTTATCGAAGAGGTTATATATGATTAACCTCGTAGTAGGTTCGTCAAAGGGATACAGGCCATGAACAGTATTATCTTAAATAATTGAGGAGGAAGAAAAATGCTTCGTAAGGGTCAAGAAGAAACGGAAAAGAGGGGCGAGGAAAGGGTAGCGGAGCTGCTCAGGGTCAATAAAGCACTGGAACAGCAAAACGCAGAGAAAAAGGTCGCTGAGGAGGCGTTGAAGAGACGGGAAATGGAACTGGAGGCCACCGCTAAATCCCTCGAAGAACTGAATGCCGCTCTCAAAGTGCTATTGAAGCATCGGGAGGATGACAAGAACGAAGTTGGGGTCAGGGTTATCGCCAATGTCAAGGAGCTGGTCCTGCCTTATGTCGGGAAACTTAAAGCCACCCCCTTGAACGAAACCCAGGCGATCCTTGTGGATATCATCGATATGCATCTTGGCGAGATTATATCTCCCTTCCTGATGAAGCTGACCTCTACTTACCTGGGTTTCACTCCCAAAGAAATTCAGGTGGCCAGCCTTATCAGAGATGCAAAGAAGACCAAGGAAATTGCTACGATCATGAATGTTTCCAAGAGCGCTATTGATCTGCACAGGAATCACATCCGAAACAAGCTTGGTTTAAATAACAAGAAGGTCAATCTTCGTTCCTATCTATCTTCGCTGCCGTAGACGAATTGTCGGCGCTTTTTCGGGGAAGTTGGAAGATCGGCAGACCCAGGTGTTTGCGGTGGTTATCTCCGTAGGGCCGGGTCTGCTCCCCTTATGGTTGGTTCGCCCCACCTCCCCTTGCCGCGTGCCTCAATAGCGTCCAGCCTCGTGGAGAGACGCTCTCCGTTTGATTCCCAACCTTTTGGCGGAGTAAATGGCGTAGTCCACGATGCGCCACTCCCCCCTGCAATAATTAGTTTTTCCTGCAACTCCGGATAGATGGCAGCTTCACAGGAGGTAAAAAGGCGTTGTCATCCAAATGGACGATTGCCCGGGACAGGATTGAAGCGTGAAGAGTAAATCTTTCATTGGATGCACCTGGTGGAACATTCGTTCTATTATGGGGGGATTTTCTGTTGACACACGAGAGAAAAGGGGGTAGCTTGGCCAACCAATTGGGTGAGGTGATCACTGAATAAATCCCTTATCAAGGTCATTGCCACAGGCTGCGGCAGCGGGTATTTCCCTTTTGCTTCGGGAACGGCGGGAACCATTGCCGCCATTCCCCTGTATCTGGTCCTCTCACCCCTATCCTGGCCGCTGTACCTTGTGACCGCTGTCGCCTTTACTTTTCTGGCCTTTTATACGTCTCAGGAGGCGGAAATGATCTTCCAGGAGAAGGATTCCTCCCGGATCGTCATTGATGAATGGGCCGGTTTCCTCTGGGCGATGTTCCTCGTATTACCTACGGTTCCCCACCTGCTGGGGGGGGTTGTGCTCTTTCGTTTTTTTGATATTGTAAAGATCTTTCCAGCCAATTTCTTCCAGAATCAATTGCCCGGTGGATACGGGGTGGTTATGGACGACGTCGTGGCGGGCGTTTACGCAAATGTAGTCCTGCACATCCTAATCCGCTACGTGAATCTGTGAGCAGGACAGGGGGATGATTTGAAGACCGGCATTATCACCATTGGCAACGAATTAACGAGTGGTGGCATCCAGGATACCAATACCGCCTTTATTGCCCGTCAGTTTCATCTTCAGGGTTGGCAGGTTGCGGCAACCATGTCTGTAGGAGATGACGAAGTTATGATCAAGGAGGCCCTTGATTTCGTTCTGCCCTTGACGGATGCCGTTGTCATTACCGGTGGTCTTGGCCCGACGGCCGACGATATTACGACTGTTGCTGTGGCCAAGGCTTTTAACTTGCCGCTGTATACTGACGAAGATATTTTGAATCATATCAAGGCGATCTTTTCCAGGTACGGTTTGAAATGGACCGAGAATAACGCCAAACAGGCGGTGTTTCCCCAGGGAGCTCAAATCCTTGATAATCCAGCGGGAACGGCTGCCGGTTTTTCCCTGCGGGTCCACGGAAAGGTCCTTGCCGTTATTCCTGGCGTCCCCGTTGAGGTAAAAAAAATGTTTCCCGAAGTCGTCCTTCCCCTCCTTTGCCGTTCTTTTCCCGAGGAATCGCGGTATCTGGCGGTCCGGACCCTGAAGCTCTTCGGCCTCTCCGAAGCGGCGGTGGACCAGGCAATAGCCGGGATAGATCTGTCGGGTGTCGGCATCGGTTTCTACCCCCGTTTCCCGGAGAATCATCTCGTCCTGTCCGCGAGAGATGCAGGGGAGGCTGCGGCCTGGTTAAGGGTTAAAAAATCAGCGGAGGAGATCCACAAGCGCCTCGGTTCGTATATCTTTGCCTATGACGAAGAAACCCTGGAAGGCGTCGTGGCAGGATTGCTCAAAGAAAAGGGACTTACGGTTTCCGTTGCCGAATCCTGCACCGGCGGGTTGATTACCGACCGCCTGACGGATATCCCGGGCAGCTCCATCTATCTGGAGCGGGGCCTTGTGACCTACAGCAACAGATCAAAAACGGACCTCCTCGGGGTTCCGGTAGAAGTCCTCCAAAAGCACGGCGCCGTCAGTGAAGAGACGGCCCGTCTCATGGCGGAAGGGGTACGGAGGCTTGCCGGTTCAGATCTTGGACTTGCGACCACGGGAATTGCGGGGCCTGACGGGGGCTCGGAGGCCAAGCCGGTGGGGACTGTCTTCATCGCCCTTGCCGATGGCGTGGAAACTAGCTGCCGAAAGTTCTCTTACCGCTGGAATCGCCGCCGTGTCAAAATCATTGCCTCTCAGGCAGCGCTGATCATGCTGAAGCGATACCTGACCGGGGAGATGAACCATGAGTGAAAACAAAAACATCCGCGCCTTTCTGGCCATCGATCTTCCGGCGGTTGTTCTTGAAAATATCCAAGCAATTCAAAACAGTTTTAAAAAAAACATCCAGGGTGTGATTCGCTGGGTACGGCCGGAAGGGATTCATCTGACCTTAAAGTTTTTCGGGGACATATCGGCGCAGGACATAGAAAATATTTCCGAGGTTATTGCCAAAAGGATGACCGATGTCCCGCCGTTTTCTCTGGAGATCATTGGTCTGGGGGCGTTCCCGGACGTGACCCGGCCCCGGGTCATTTGGATGGGAATAACCGGGCAACTCGGCCCCCTGCTATCTCTGCAGAAAGACCTGGAAGGTGAATTCTCTCTTCTGGGTTTTCCGAAAGAGGACCGGCCCTTCCGGGCGCATTTAACCGTAGGACGGGTCAAGGTTACCAAAGGAATTATCGGCCTCGCACCGGCCGTCGAGGCAGGGTGCAATCTGACGGCTGGAAATTTTACGGGTGGTGAGGTAACATTGTTCCAAAGCAGCCTGTCGCCACTGGGGGCGATATACACAAAGCTTGCAACGTTTCCTTTCCGAGTGTAATGGACCTCATTGGGGAACGTTATTAATTACAGACAATTACTTATCAAAGAAGGAGGTTCACGATGGGGGTAGATATGGACAGAAACAAGGCCGTTGATCTGGCCATTAGCCAAATCGAACGACAGTTTGGAAAAGGGGCCATTATGAGGCTTGGCGGTACGGAGAAAATCGATGTACCGGTGATCTCTACGGGGACTCTCAGTCTTGATATTGCCCTTGGGGTCGGGGGTGTGCCGCGCGGCCGGATTATCGAGATATATGGTCCCGAATCGGGCGGCAAAACGACGTTAGCCCTCCACATCGTGGCCGAGGCCCAGAGACAGAACGGTTTGGCGGCCTTCATCGATGCAGAGCACGCCCTGGATGTGACCTATGCCCGGAAAATCGGTGTCAATACCGATGAGCTTCTGATTGCACAGCCGGACTCAGGAGAGCAGGCCCTGGAGATCACCGAAACATTGGTGAGGAGCGGCGCCCTCGATGTCCTCGTAGTAGATTCAGTTGCCGCCCTTGTGCCCCGGGCGGAGCTGGAAGGGGAGATGGGAGACGCCCAGATGGGCCTTCAGGCGCGGCTCATGTCTCAGGCGCTCAGGAAGCTGACTGCCAGTATCAGTAAATCGAGAACAACCGTTATTTTCATCAACCAGTTACGCATGAAGATAGGTGTTTTCTTTGGCAACCCCGAAACCACGACCGGGGGCAACGCCCTAAAGTTTTACGCTTCCATGCGCCTCGATATCAGGAAGGTCACTTCCATCAAGCAGGGACAGGATGTCATCGGCATGCGCACCCGTGTCAAGGTAGTTAAAAACAAGGTTGCCCCGCCATTTCGAGAGACCGAATTCGACATCATCTTTGGCGAGGGAATTTCCCGGGAGGGAGATCTCCTTGATCTGGCTGCGGAAAACGCCATTATCGAAAAGAGCGGCGCCTGGTATTCCTACAAGGGAGATCGCCTGGGACAGGGGAGGGACAATACGCGGATTTTTCTGAAAGAGCACCCCGAAATTCTTAAGGAGATAGAGGCAGGGGTGCTGGACAAGTTTGGACTGAAGCCCGCAATCCAGGGATGATGAACTCATAAAAAGTCAAAAATATGATCATAATAGACGGCTTCGTAAAAAGATTCGCAGGCAAGGCGCGCAAATCCTGAAGAATGAGGCGTACTTGTCGTACGCCGTAGTGATGAAGGATGCAGCGCAACGCAGCATCCGGACTTTTTACGAAGCCGTCAGGAATGATGTGGATCTATGGAGGAATGTCCGGAGCTTAACAAGGCGAAAAAAATCTGCTGGCGACTCCTATCCCTGAGGGATCACGGGGAACGGGAGCTGGCAGGGAAACTGAAAAATAAAGGGGTTGAAGTCGAGATTATTGCAGAGGCGATTGATTATTTTCGCGAACTGGGGTATTTGAACGACCAGGTCTTTGCATCAAATCAGGTGCGGCGGCTGGCGACGGGAAAGGGATACGGGAATCGTAAGATCGCCTCTTTCCTCCTTGAAAAAGGAATTTCCGAAGACATTGTAGGGGAAGCGATCACCACCGTCAGACAAGAGTGGAGCGAAGCCCAGGCATTAACATCTTTGATCAGAAAGAAAAGACCAAACGGGAACATTCGGGACGATCTGAAAGGGAAGCAACGGCTTGTCCGCTATCTCATGGGCAAGGGATTTCCCCTGGGGTTGATTTTCGAGATGATTAACCGATCGGAGGAGGAAGACGGGCATGACGATGACAGCAAGTGAAATCAGGGATAAATTTTTGAAATTTTTCGAGGCCCACGGACATACCATCGTTCCGAGCTCCAGCCTTATCCCTAAGGACGATCCGACCCTTTTATTTACAAATTCGGGGATGGTACAGTTCAAGGACTGTTTTCTGGGTCTGGAGGACCGAGGCTACACGCGGGCGACAAGCTCACAGAAGTCGGTCCGGGCCGGGGGTAAGCACAACGATCTGGAAAATGTCGGTTATACGGCCCGTCACCATACTTTCTTCGAGATGCTGGGAAATTTTTCCTTTGGCGACTATTTCAAGAAGGAGTCCATCGCCTGGGGTTGGGAGTTTCTGATTGAGAAAATGGGTCTTCCCAAAGAGAAGCTCTGGATAACGGTTTACGAGGACGACGATGAGGCTTTCGAGATCTGGAACAAAGAGATGGGGGTCCCGGCAGAGCGTATCGTCCGGATGGGGATGGAAAGTAATTTCTGGATGATGGGCGAGACCGGCCCCTGCGGTCCCTGTTCGGAGATCCTCTATGATCAGGGCTCGTCTGTAGGTTGCGGCCGTCCGGAATGCTCCGTTGAGTGCGACTGCGACCGCCACCTCGAGATCTGGAATCATGTCTTCACCCAGTTTGATCGGGATAAGGATGGAAATTTTAATCCCCTTCCGAAGCCGAATATAGATACGGGGATGGGACTTGAGCGTCTGGCTGCCATTGTTCAGGGTGTGCAGAGCAACTACGATACGGATCTGTTTACCCCGATTATTCAAGGGATTGCCAGGATCAGCGGTCGTGTTTATGGAACCAACGCGGAGGCGGATGCGTCTATGCGGGTTATTGCCGATCATAGCCGGGCCGTCACCTTTCTGATTGGCGACGGCGTTATGCCCAGCAATGAGGGTCGGGGTTACGTTCTCCGGCGGATCCTTCGCCGGGCGGCCAGGCACGGGAAACTTCTTGGTCTCGACCGGCCCTTCCTGCACGATGTTGTTTCCATTGTGGTTGATACAATGAAGGATGCCTATCCGGATCTTATCGAAAAAGAATCATATATCCGCAAGGTCATGGTCAATGAAGAGCAGCGCTTCATTGAAACTCTGGATACGGGGCTGCGGATCTTGAGTGAGGAAGTGGCCATCCTCAGGAATAAGGGTGAAAAAATTATCCCCGGCGAGGTTGTCTTCAAGCTCTATGACACCTTCGGTTTCCCCGTGGACCTGACGGCGGATATTGTCCGCAAGGACGGCCTTTCTCTTGATATGGAGGGCTTTGATAAGGCCATGGAAGCTCAACGGGAAAAGGCGCGGGAATCCTGGAAAGGGAGCGGCGAGCAGGCATTTGCCGACAGCTATAAAAGGCTTTCCGTCCGGGGTATTGCCACGACGTTCATCGGTTATCACGGCATTACGGAAGCTACGGCAAGGGTCACGGCAATTCTGAAGAAAGACACCGAAGTGGATGAGGTTTCAGCGGGGGATAACGCCGAAATCTTTCTGGACGAGACGCCATTCTACGGCGAGAAGGGTGGTCAGGTGGGAGATACGGGAGTTATCTCCGGCGATGGGTACCTCTTTGAGGTTTGGGATGCCCAATGTCCCACCGATACCCTGATCACGCATATCGGCAAGATGAAGCAGGGAACCATCAGGGTCGGCGATGTCGTGACGCTTAAGGTGGACGAAGCTACCCGGCGGGCGACGGAGGCCCATCATTCCGGCACCCATGTCCTTAACGCCGCCCTGCTGAAGACGCTGGGCGATCATATCAAACAGGCGGGTTCGTCGGTAACGCCGGAGCGTCTCCGCTTTGACTTCACCCACTTTGCCCGGATCGAGCCCGAGGAACTGGATAATATCGAAACCATTGCGAACGATTATATCCGCCGGAATGCCGATGTAAACACCCGGGTCCTTCCCAAGGAAGAGGCCATGAAAACAGGGGCGGCGGCAGTCTTTGATGAAAAATACAGCGACAATGTCCGGGTGGTGAAGATGGGCGATTTCAGCATGGAACTCTGTGGTGGAACCCATGTAACCCGGACTGGCGACATCGGCGCCCTAAAGGTTATCGGTGAATCGGCTGTGGCGGCGGGCGTCCGGAGAATCGAGGCCGTCACCGGCGCCGAGGCCATTAAATACTTCAAAGCCGTTGAATCAGAGCTCAAGAAGGCGGCGGGTCTCCTCAGGGCCAATCCGATGGAACTGGCCGAACGAATCGAGAAGATCCAGAAGCATCAGAAGGAACTGGAAAGAGAAATCGATACCCTCAAGGGAAAACTGGCGGCAAAGGATTCGGTGGATCTGATCAGCAAGGCCAAAGAAATTAAAGGGGTCAATGTGCTGACGGCTGTTGTTGAAGCCCCGGATGTGAAGACCCTGCGTGACTTCGGAGACAAGCTGCGCGATAAGATGCGCTCCGGTGTCATTCTCCTGGGCAGCGAGGTTGAAGGCAAGGCGATGCTCTTGTGCATGGTTACCAAGGATCTGGCAAGCCGGTACCACGCGGGAAACATCATCAAGGCCGTGGCCCCGGTTGTGGGCGGCAGCGGCGGTGGCAGACCGGACATGGCCCAGGCGGGAGGACCGCATCCCGAGAACCTGGAGAAGGCATTAGCCAAACTGGAAGAGTTGATTTAGAAGCAGAGCTGCTTCACTGAAAAAAGGGCGTATCCTCCATGGGAAGAATGGATACGCCCTTTTTATGAAAATCAGATCAATTATCTTCTATCCTGCTGTGTTGACATCCCGCCCGGTCCTGTTTGATAGAGCATCAGATCGGGTGTGTAAACGCGCACCTTGTTTCCCTCTCCCATCTGCGTGAAGGTCCGGGCCTTGAGGATGGAATACCAGATGCCGATCGGGTGCTTCTTGTCGTCATACATGATGAACCCATGCTGATATTCTCGATATTCCTGTGCCTTATCCTGCATGTGGATGATCATATCCCGAAAACTCTCGGGTGTCGGTTTAAAAGATTTCCAGAGGTTAGAATCAAGGACATACTGTTTCTTCAAGCCGATCAGGGCATTGGGATAAAGATCCGGACCGCTATAGTAATAATTCATCTCCGGATCGATTTTGAAGGTGTCGAAATCCTTTGTTACTTGGCCATCGGGATAGATGTTTCCGTACCTGCCTCCCGAGAACCCCATCATGAATAATACCATGAACAAAATCAGTATCATTTTAGTTTTCCGCTGCCTATACATCATCTGCATTCCTCCTCATTTTTAGTTTCTATTCCAGAGATTCCAAAAGCAGTTTGTTGCCCTCCAAGGCAGTGTTCACACTCTGCAAATGTTCTTCTGAGCTGAAAACGGCTATGGAACTTGATTCTCTTGATTTATCTAAAAAATATACTGATGCCTCCCCCAATTTCTTGATGGTCATTGTCAGGATTTCGTCCCGGAGGGTCTGCCGGTAGGCATCGGTCAGTCCTGATAAATGGCGGATCAAGGCTGTGTACCCCTTGTTGGATGGATCCATAGGTCGGTCCATTATAGCGATGGTTCCGATGATGGCTTTATCCAGATCCTCCTGGGAGATGTTTTGCCGATTCAACGCCTTAGTGGCCTCATCGTACACCTTTAAGGTACGGAGAATGTGGGGATCCCGATATGACAAAAACGAGAAGACGCCGACAATGGGATCATAGGAAGACATTCCCCCATATGCACCTCCCTGAACGCGGATGTTTTTGTAGAGATAGCCGTTAGACAAATATTTTGATGCGATCATGAGAGCGGCCGTATCGCTGTGACCGTAGGATGGCGCCGGCATGGCGCGGGCCACATAGGACACCTGAGCCGGGATGACGACCCCCCGGTCAACGGGTTCCAATCTTGGCGGCTTGATGTTCTCTGCAAGGCTGCCGGACGGGAATCTTTCGACGAGGGGAGCAAGGTTGTCGAATAACGTTTTCAGTCCTCTTTCCTCTGCCGTCAGGTTGATGGTCAGTCTGTCTTTTCTGAAAACCTCCGTTTTAAGTCGCCCTAGTTTTTCTAAAAAAATCTCCCGATTACCGTCGAGTTCGTCCGCCATCTGCTTCAAGGAGCGGAGCTGTGTCTTGCCGTGCCACTGTTCGTCACGCCAGGCCGATACGGACAGGGACGAAGCTGCCAGACGGCGGGCAAAAAGATGGCCTGAGGGGACAATGGAAGCATGAAACCGGTTCTTCTTTTCCATCAGGAGATCCTGCATGCGGCGTTGATCCGTCAGGTCGCCCGCCCAGAGAAGATCGGACAGGATGTTAATTGCGTCTGGGATATTTCTGTCCAGGCTCTTGAGGCGAAAGATCATTTCCTGCCAGGACCTCCCTTGATTCATGGTCAAACCGGCATTGAGTGAGCACCTGATTCCTCCCGTTTTCAGGGCGATGCGCTTGGACATATCCTCATAACCCATCCCGGCGGCTCCCATCTGGGTGATAAATTTACCCAGGAGCGGAAGATATGGTTGCAGGTCATCAGGGATCGCGGAGATATCAAAGGCCAAATCCAGATAGGAGATGCCGTTGGTAAAAAGATCATGAGTCATCGCCTTGGTGTTGCCTACGGAGATACGTTTACCAGGGACATTTTCCGTCTTCCTGCCGATATCCGTAATTTTCAGCCTCGGCAAGGTCGCCACGGCGGCGGTTGGATCCGGTTCCGTCTGGAATGCTTTTAACTCCCGGACTTCCTGATGTATCCTTTCCTGTTCGTTTTTTGTCAGGGAATCCTTGATCCCGGCCATCTTTTTCCTGAAGTCCCCTTCCCAGGTCTCCATGCAGGTCGGACTCGGTTCCATTACCGAGAGGATACGATGAGGGTTGTCAATCAACCACTTCTGGATCAGTTCCTCAAAGAGCGACGGGTTTTTCTGCCACTTGCGGCGGATCATATCGATAAGGCCGGGGAAGTTCAAGCTATGGAGGGGATCTCCGTCATACATCCAGGTATGAAAGACGCGGTTCATGAGGACGATGCCATAGGGATAGTTCTGGCGTATAATTTCCCTTCCCCGAAACTCGATCTGATGAAGGGTTCCCTCGATGAGCTCCTTGTCCACCCCTTCCCGGACCACCCTGGCCAGGGTGTCGAGGATCAGGGATTCAATGGCTTCTCCTTTTTGAACTTCCGTGCCCCGGAGGCCTACGGCGAATACCACCTGTTTGTAATCCCGCTCAAAACCCGTGACCGGCGAGAGATCCTGCCCCAGTCCGGAGTCAATGAGGGCCTTGCGCAATGCCCCGGCAGCGCTGCCCACGAGAACCCCGCTGATGACCTGAAGCAGAATCACCGTTTCTTCATCGGTGTTCTCCGTGAGCAACCAGGCCATATTGACAATTGCCTTGCCATGGGGATCGTCTTCCCTGCCGATGGGAAAGACGTCTTGAACCGCGCGCGGGGAGGACCATCTCTCCTGAGTGGGAATTGAAGAATCCAGTGGTATAGAACTAAAATCCTTCAGCATCTCCTGAAGAAACTGGAGGTGCTCCCCCGTGGGGATATCCCCGTAGATGAAGATCCGGGCGTTGCTTGGCGAATAGTAGGCCTGATGGAATTTCTTAAACTGCTCATAGGTCAGGTTGGGAATGTCAGCCGGGTTTCCCCCGGAGTCGAAACGATAGATGGTATCGGGAAAGAGGTTTTCCTGAATGGCCTTGTACATAAGGTTATCGGGAGATGAATAGGCCCCCTTCATCTCGTTGTAGACGATCCCGGAGATGGTCAGATTTTCTTGCTCGTCGGCATCGGCAGCCCATTCCAGGTGATGCCCCTCCTGGAGGAATGTCTCCCGGAGGAGCCGGGGTCGAAAGACCAGATCCGTATAAACGCGGGCCAGATTGAAGAAATCGACTTTGACCTGGCTGGCAACGGGATAAATAGTTTTATCTGGATAGGTAAAGGCATTGATAAATGTCTGTAATGATCCCCTCAAGAGCTCATTGAAGGCGTCTTTTACAGGATATTTTTCCGAACCGGCAAGGACCGCATGCTCCAGAATGTGGGGGAGACCTGTGGAATCTGTGGGCGGTGTCCGGAAGGCTACGGCGTACAGATTTTCCCGGTCATCGCAATGCAGGTGCAGGACCTTTGCCCCGGTGACAACATGTTCCAGTTCATACGCTGTCACACGGATCTCGGGAATCTGCTCAATCCGCTTTACGAAAAAACCAAGCCGTGTTTCACCGGCTCTCAACATTGCCGGCGGGCAAACATTTGCTGCTGACATATCTATTTTTCTCCTTAACGTACCAAAGGGCGCCATAGCGGCGACTGGTCAATTCTATACCGGAGATTGTGTTTCTCGTCAAATTTTCAATGCCGTCAGTTTCATTTCGCTGCTCTTGACAGGGCGCCGTTTTCCCGTGTAGGAAGGAATTGTGAAGAATAAATACAACATGGTCGTTATCCTCGGTCCTACCGCATCCGGGAAGACCCGTCTGGCCGTCCGTCTGGCAAAGGATCGCGGCGGTGAAATCATCTCCGCCGACTCCCGACAGGTTTATCGGGGTATGGACCTTGGTACGGGCAAAGATCTCCTCGACTATACCATAGAGGGCGTTACCATTCCCTTCCACCTTGTCGATATTGTTGAACCGACAGAAGAGTTTCACCTCTTTGCCTATCAGCGCCTTTTTCACCGCTGTTTTAAGGACATTACTGCACGAGGCGCTCTTCCCGTGCTTGTGGGAGGCAGCGGGATGTACCTGGAAGCCGTTATCCGTTCCTATGATCTGCGGGAGGTTCCTGAGAATAAGGACTTGCGCCGGGAACTGGACAATTTGGACATGGATGCCCTCGCCGGACGTTTGCAGGCTATTCAGCCCGAACTCCACAACAAGACCGATCTCCTGGATCGGGAACGCTTGGTGCGGGCGATCGAAATTGCGGAAGTTACAAGGGTTAAGAGGGCGCAACCGGCAGACGGTATGCCGGACGACAATCATTTGGCCTTCGGTCCCTGCCCTCCGATCTCAGCGCCCGAGCGTCTAGCACCCGCCCTCCGGCCCCTGGTCATAGGCGTGCGGTGGGAACGGACCATCCTGCGCCAGCGCATAACAGACAGACTCCACGCCCGCCTCCAGTCAGGGATGGTGGAGGAAGTCGCCGCCCTGCATCAAAGGTGTGTCAGTTGGGAAAGACTGTATCATTTCGGTTTGGAATACCGCTATATCAGCTTATATCTTCAGGACCTGATGAGCTTTGACGATATGGTTAAAACCCTGAATACCCGCATCCATCAGTTTGCCAAGCGGCAGGATACCTGGTTCCGGAGGATGGAAAGACTGGGCGTCGTCATTCACTGGATTCCAGGAGATGATTACGCCGCCCTGCGATCACTTGTGGAGGATCGCCTGACAGGATAATGTATTCCTCCCATCTTGACAAATATCTCCAACGCTACAGCGTTTATGAGGACTATCCCCTTTACGGAGGCGAAATGGCCGATCTCGACCAGATCGTCGTCATTCCCGCTCTGGCAGAAAAAGATGCCCTCTTTCACACTTTGGCCAGTCTGGCCCGCAACGGGGAAGAGGAATTAAAGCATAGTCTGGTTCTCTGTGTCATAAATAATCGCCCCTCCTCATTTGCTGCGACGGAAGATATCCGGAATAATCTGGAAACAATGATGATCATGAAAGATATGATCAAGGGAGATTTGCCTGATCATCGTCTTGCCGGCACGAATATCACCGCCCTTGTTCAGGAAATATTGGCAAGACCCCTCCGTCTTGCCTTTATCGACGCCTCATCACCGGGGCATGAATTGCCTCCTAAGGGCGGCGTCGGTCTTGCAAGAAAGATCGGGATGGACAGGGCGCTAACCTTATTGGATTCCCATTGTCATGGAAAGAAATTGATTTTCTGCCTGGATGCCGACACCCTTGTGGATTCAAACTATCTGTCTTCGCTTCGGAATCACTTTGAGTGTTTTTCTCCACCGGGGGCGGTCGTTGCCTTTTCCCACCGCATGCCGGAAGATCGGCACCTTGGGGCGGGGATTTGCTCTTATGAAATATTTCTCAGGTATTATGTCCTCGGACTTGGCTGGGCCGGTTCTCCCTATGCCTTTCACACCATTGGGTCCACGATGGCCTGCACCGCAGCAGCATACACCGCTGTCCGGGGCATGCCCTGCCGGCAGGCGGGGGAAGATTTCTATTTTCTGAATAAATTAGCAAAGCTCGGCTCCCTTGGCGATATCCGCGACACCACCGTTTATCCCTCCGCCCGGCCCTCAGGACGGGTGCCTTTCGGAACGGGACGGCGCATGCTGCGTTTTCTGGAGGGTTCCCATGATGAATATCTCATTTATGATCCAAGGGTCTTTTCTGTCCTGAAGGCATGGCTGGAGGAATTTGCCCGGGAACCCGGCAGCTCCGGTGATGACCTGCTGGCCAGGGCGGCGGCGATTTCCACCCGGCTTCACTTTTTTCTTGATCGCAACGAATTTGCTGCTGTATGGGAACGGATCAGAGGCGCCAACCACCGTCATGAATATTTGACGAGACAATTCCACGGCTGGTTTGACGGTTTCAAAACCCTGAAATTGATTCATGAACTCACGGCGGATGACTTTCCGCCGATTCATACATTCAAGGCCTTGAAAATCCTTTTCCAACAGATGAACATTCCCACTCCCGGCATCCTTGACGATAACGAATGCCGGAGCCTTGATGAACAGATGCTTATTCTTGACTTCCTTCGTCAGGGAAGTTTTATCAACCCCTAAGAGCCGACGCGCTGGAGAACGATGCTGTGGTCTCCCGTGTCCATGTACATCTTGTTGCCGTCGATGCGATATCTGGAATTGATCACATAGTTTGGCTTGTTGATGACCAGCGTGGCGCCTACGATGCGGTAACTCTCGTTATCTGTCTCGACCTTGCCATTTGCGAGCGTTGTTGTCGTGGTAACCGTCCCATCCTGGTTGAAGCGCGTAACCATTGACTGGTAATGCTTTTTGGGGCGCGGTGTGATGCTTACCACTTGCCAGGTCGTGTTTGCAAGGGGTTGCACTTCCTCCTGGGTAACTTTCTGGCGTTTCTTAGCATCTGACTTATCTACCTCGTTGCCGATGATGTAGCCGAGTCCAACACCAACTCCCGCGCCGATGAGGGTTCCTGCCGTGTTGTGCCCAATTGCCTGCCCCACGAGCGCTCCCACACCGGCGCCGCCCACCGCTCCCATCTCGGACTTGTCCATAGTCGCACAGCCGGCGCCGAACAAGATCACCGTGCAAAGTACGCCCAAGGCAACAATCCTTTCCCATCCGCCGATTTTATTCATCTTCCACTCCTTTTGACCCGTTATTTGTTGATTGGAACTGCTCAGCAGCGCTGCCCATTTTATCCGGATATCATTACTTACCCAGCTCCAGTGTCGCTGTGGCCATATCATAATTATCGAGAAAATTAAATTATTGATTGCAAATAAATGTCATTCTTTAAAGAAGATGCAGATTAACCTTTGAAGAACTCAGCCGCTGCTTCGGCCTGCGGTGGCCCAATTATATCTTCTTTGTTTTTGATTACTCATAGAGGCCATCTGCATAGCTATGGTATACTGTTGCATCGATAAGGGCTTAGCATTTCTATTGACATCTTTACGGGTATTCGGTAGCTTTCAGAGGGTTTTATTTATGCAACAAATATTGTCTGTTTTTGTTTACAACCTATACCGTTTGTCTTGACGGAGGAGAATCGGATGTACGATCCATCCAGGACAAATCAAGAGCTGATCGAAGAAAATGCCCTACTAAAGCAGAGAATCCAGGCACTGGAGCAATCGGAACCAGAGCGCAAGCGAGCTGTGAAGGCGCTAAGACAGAAGGAGCAACAACTACGGGATACAGCGGAGAAGATCCCCGGTGTTATCTATCAGTTTTACGCGCAGCCCGATGGTAAGATTGGTCTTTATTACGTCAGTGAAAGCGCCTATAGTATTTTCGGTTTGAGTAATGCCCCGGAAGGCTTCTTTCAGCAATTCTCCGCAAGGGTTGCACCGGAGTGCCTCAAGACTTTCAGCGAATCCATTTCAGAGGCGATCAGCGCCGTAAAACCCTGGCGTTATGAAGGGGAATTCATAAAGGACTCTGGTGAATCGATTTGGTTCCTGGGCCTATCAAATCCCGTAACAAGCGAGCGTGAGATCTTGTTCAATGGTGTCTTGCTGGATATCACTGACCGAAAGCATGCGGAGAAAGAACTAAAAGATGCCCACTCGCATATTGAGCGTGTATTGGGATTTAGCGAGGCCCTCCTTTCTGCGGTTCCCACGCCAGTATTCTATAAGGACAAGGAAGGCCGGTATCTGGGCTGTAACCGTGCATACTCTGAGATAATGGGGGTCACTTCTAGCCAGATAAAGGGAAAAACAGTTAAGGATCTCTGGCCGAGCGAATATGCAGATGTGTATCACAAAAATGACTTGGAGATAATGCGTAATCCTTCGCGGCAGATTTATGATTTTAAAGTGCGGGACAAGGACGGAATGGACCGCATGGTCATTTTTGCCAAGGATGTCTTTCGTGATGAAAATGGACAAATAGCAGGGATTGTAGGCGCGTTCCAAGACATAACCGAGCGCAAACATGCTGAGGCGGCGCTGCGGGAAAGTGAGCTTTTCCTGAAGGAATCTCATCGAATCGCTCGACTGGGAGGATGGAAGGCTAACCCTCATACTGATTATCTTGAATGGACCGAAGGCGTCTACGATATCATCGGAGAGCCTCTGGACTATAAGCCTTGCCTGTCGGAAGGCTTGAAACTCTTTCTGCCCGAATACGTTCCCGCAATAAGGGAGAGAGTGGCGAATTGTTTGATTACCGGAGAACCATTCACTATGGAATGCGAAGTTTCCTCAAAATCAAGCAAGCAGATTTGGACAGAGGTCAGAGGCCTTGCACCTATTATTGCAGGAGAACGCTCCTATGTGATCGGCACGTTTCAAGACATCACCGAGCGTAAACGGGCAGAAAAAGAGTTATTTGAGAGCGTGGAGAAATATCGTCTTCTTACGGATAATTCTACCGATGTCATCTGGACTATGGCCCTGGATGGTCGATTTACTTATGTAAGCCCCTCGGTCAAGGACATGGCCGGCTTTACTCCAGAAGAGGTAATGGCCATCCCACTTGATAAATACCTTTTTAAGGAAGACTTGCCTTGGGTTTTGGAGTTGCTTTATGGGGAACTTCAGAAACCACGGGAAGAGCGATCCGAACGCCGGCTGGTTGAGGTTCGGCAGTATAAAAAAGATGGTTCTATTCTTGATGTAGAAGTCTCCACGGGCTGGCTTTATAACCAACAGGGAGAGGTTATCGGGCTTCAGGGAAGCACACGCGACATATCATCACGGAAGAAGATGGAAGCAGACCGCGCAAAACTAGAGATGCAACTGCTTCAAGCTCAGAAGATGGAGGCAATAGGGACGCTATCTGGTGGTATCGCCCACGACTTTAACAATATTCTTAGCAGTATCCAGGGATATGTTTCCCTTATGCAACTTGATCTCGAGAGTGATCATTCTCATCATTCAAGATTAGAGAAGATTGAAGAGCAAATAACGAGTGGGGCCAACCTGACACGTCAGTTACTGGGATTTGCCAGAGGCGGCAAGTATGAGGTCAAGACGACAAATCCAAATGAACTTCTGAATAAGAGTTCAGAGGTGTTCGGCCGAACAAAAAAGGAAGTGGCGATCGCGAAAAGGTTTCAAGAAGGTATATGGACCATAGAGGCAGACCGGGGACAAATAGAACAAACGCTATTGAACATATATATAAATGCCTGGCAAGCCATGCCGGGAGGAGGAAATTTGTATCTGGAATCACAGAATGTCATTCTGGATGATGCGGATGTAGAGTCCCATGGTGTCCAGAAAGGAAGATATGTGAAGATCTCGATTACAGACACAGGAATAGGGATGGATGAACCGACACGGGAACGGATCTTTGAGCCCTTCTTCACGACCAAGGAAGCAGGAAAGGGAACCGGACTGGGGTTGGCGTCTGCCTACGGCATAATTAAAAATCATGAAGGTTTCGTGACAGTATACAGCGAGAAAGGAAAGGGGTCGACCTTCAACATTTATCTTCCTGCATCAAATAATGAAAAAGTTGCCGAAGTAACACCTCATGTGCAAAAAAGTGACACGGGCAGGGAAACTATTCTCCTGGTAGATGACGAGGAAAGCAACGTCTCCGTGACAAAAGAGCTCCTCGAAAACCTTGGATATCGAGTCATAGCGGCAGGAAGTGGCCAGGAAGCAATCGCGATTTTCTTGGAAAAGAAGAGAGTAATCAATTTGGTTATCCTCGACATGATCATGCCGGGGATGGGGGGTGGTAAAACCTTTGATGCTCTCTTGGAAATAGATCCTGACGTGAAAGTCATCCTTGCCAGTGGTTATAGTATCAATGGTGAAGCTCAGCAGATTCTGGACAAAGGCTGCAAGGGTTTCATTCAAAAACCATTTCGGATCAATGAACTGTCCAGAAAAATCCGTGAGGTATTATGATTGATATTTTAATGAACGAGGCGCTCAGGCAACTTTTCACGTAAACAAAAGCCCCCTGACATTCCGGTTAAGTCAGAGGGCTTTTGTAAAGGACACAGATCTTTTAAAACAGTGTCTTTAATTTATCCGGTAGAATTATCAAACCTCGTTTCGTCTCAGCCAAGCTTCCTGGTAGAGCCTGCCGATCGTCAGGAAGAGGGCCAGGAAGAACATCCCGAACATGAAGTTGGGCGCCGTCCCGAAATACTGATCAATCTTGAATCCCAGATACAGGAAGAGGAAGGAAGCAAAGGCAATCACGAATCCCCAGCTGCTGATGACCATGATGTGCTGATACTGATGATACACGGGTTTTTGTGTGTTTTGTTGTGTTGCCATGATCCGTTCCTCCTTTCCTCGTCTTATCTTAATTAATGAGCTGTACTGCCGTTGAATTTCGTCTACCGCTAGCCAACCAGATTCTTGATCCCTTCAATGACCGGATTGGTGAAAAGAGCAATCAGCACTGTGTAGAGAGCGAAAGCTCCGGCAACTTCTCCCGTGTACATCTTCTCATGCTTGTGCTTCAGGGAGATGATGGTCAACCCACCGATAATGAGGCATCCAAGTTGGAAGTAAGGGAAGTTAGCCACACCGGCTGCTGCATATTCTGCCAAAGCGAAAGTTCCCGTTAAAAGAACTACCAACATCGCCGCTACCATCGTTCCTAATGTCTTTTTCATGATCTGTGTCCTCCTATGTCTATTTTTTTATTTGTTTCCGTTTGGTTTTAGATAATGCTTAAATCGTGCCAAGTAGTGTTAAGCGGACGCGTTAGTGTCATAAGTGCTTGTTTCTAATATATATAATCAATATAGGAATGGGACACACGGATGATTTTCAGGTTGGATGAAGAGGTCTTTTTTAATGAAGCTTTAAAACTGCTTGAACGAAACAATGGGAAATGAAATTCGTAATGACGGATAAGATCTTTCGATGCTTATTTTCGTGATCCCGCATGCAACCTGCGCCATTGTTCATATTGACAGTTAAATATCGGCCCTCATGCCCCCATCTCATGGGACAAAGTCGGATTGACTTTTTCTTTTTGACCTCGATCGATATTTCCAGTATGCTCACACCAAGATTTTGTTGCTAGAAAAACGAATGCCATGCCGCAATCAAAACATTTTTTCGTTTACGAGGAACAGCTATGGCCTACAACACAGCCCTTGAAGATCTAATTGAAGACATTTTGCCCGAAGGCAAACTTGAAAAGAAAAAGATGTTCGGCGGTATGTGCTATCTGATCAACGGTAACATGTCCTTTGCCGTCTGGAAGGATTATCTCATCGTGAGAATGGCGCCGGAGCTTGCCGCTGAAGAATTGAATAGTGAGCATACAAGAGAGTTCGACCTAACCGGGAAACCCATGAAAGGCTGGGTCATGGTAGAAAAAGGTTCCTGGAACAAAAGGGATGAATTGGCCAGATGGATTGATATTGGAAGATCATTTGCATTGTCTCTGCCGAAGAAATCGCCTAAAAGAAAATCAATTGAAGGGATATATTATCGGAGTCAACGATAAGGCCAAGGGATGAATCGGATCATGAAGATACAAAGTATCCATGAACCGTCTTTCGTTATCATAAGGGTAAAGAAGCATTTTGCTAAAAACACTTCTCAAGAGAACCATCTCAAAAAACAAATCACTAATACTCCGTGAAAGTCAAGACATGCATAATTTCATGATGCTCCTGATGAAGCAGAGAAATACCGGAAACAACTGGACAACTGAAGACATCGCTAAGATCAAATCACATTTAATACACTTGGTTCTTTACGTTCCGGCATTGATTATTTTCCTTCTTCCTTTCGGGTTTTTTTTATTACCTGTTCTCGCTGAAATAATGGACAGGCGAGAAGAGTTACGAAAAAAGGAAGCAAATGGTTTGTCCAGTTTGATATCTTCTTTATAAATCAGTATTAGAAAATATAGACATCCTCATGAAATATGGTTCATGGCGGCATTTTTCTACGTGGTGAAAATGAATGATAAGATTCCATGATGTGCATGGGCGTCTGGACAAGAGAATGGCAATCGCAGCGGCTATCCTGCTATGTGCAATCGAAGGGCGTCATGAGGGAAATATCTCCCCGGATTCGGGCTCAGAGGGACATATCTCTCCGGATTCAGGCTCAGTCGGTACCGGTGGCAGTGACTCTTCTGTGGATAGCAGTTCGGATAGTGGTGGAGGAGGTGGATTCTTCGGTGGTGGGGATAGCGGCGGAGGAGGAGCAAGCGGAGACGATTGATTGTAGTTCGCGATCAGCCGATACCTTCAAGCATTAAAACATTTATTCTTTAAACCGATAACCGATGCCGGGTTCGTTCAACAGAAATCGTGGCCGAGTGGAGTCGGTCTCGATCTTTTTTCTCAGCTGGTTCATGAATACGCGGACGTAATGAGTCTGTTCAACGTAGAGAGGCCCCCATACCTCCCTGATGATATGCCGGTGGGTCATAACCTTGCCGGCATTTTTGACGAGAACCGTTAACAGCCGGTATTCAATGGGCGTCAGGTGAATCTTTCTGGTCCCACAGAAAACCTGCCTTTTTAGGAAGTCAATCCTGAGGTCAGCGGCGACAAAAACTGCTTCCCCCTGATCCTGGTTTTTTGGCGACGCATGCCGGAGGGCGACGCGAATTCTGGCAAGGAGCTCGCCGGCACCGAAAGGCTTAGTCAAATAGTCGTCTGCCCCTCTGTCGAGGGCCTTTATCTTATCTCCTTCCTTCTCCCTTGCCGAGATGACGATAACGGGCACAGCGGACCATTCGCGTAGCTTTTCGATGACCTCAAGGCCGTCCAAATCGGGAAGCCCCAAGTCCAGGAGTACAACATCGGGATTGCGTGTCGCCACCTGGGACAGTCCGTCGGCTGCGGTTTCCGCTTCAAGCACTCCATATTTTTCGCTTTCGAGTGCTACTCGCAAGAATCGCCTCATCTGGCGCTCATCTTCGATCAAAAGAACTATGGCCTGGTTTTCTGTCATGGCAATTCCTTCTCGGATATCATGTGGGGTGGTGTTCCCTCGATGGGGATGATAAACTTAAATACAGCGCCGCCACCCTTGCGGTTTTCCGCCCAGATACGGCCGCCGTGGGCTTCGATGATGGCGCGACAGATGGAGAGTCCGATTCCTGCCCCCATTCGCGTATTAGTGCCGCGGGTGAATTTGCTAAAAATGACTTCTTCCTCGTTGACAGGTATGCCGGGGCCGCGGTCGGCGATTTCAATCATGACGGCTGATTTCTGAGGGGTAACGATGATTTCAATGGGGGTACCGGTCGGGGTGTGCCGCAAGGCGTTCTCCATCAAATTCGACAACACCTGCTCCATCAAGAGGGTGTCAAAGGGAATGAGGGGAAGAGACGGGGGTATCTTCAATTCCAGAGGGCACTCATTGAGGCGTTCTGAGATGCGGTTCAGGACAACCCCGATGATCTCCTCCAGGGCTTGCCATTCCTTTTTCACACCGATTGCTCCGGATTCAAGCCGGGTAAGATTCAAAACATTGCGGATAATACGCTCCAGGCGATCTGTTTCCTCATGGATTGTGCGCAGCAGTTCCAGACGGGCTGGCCTGTCAAGGGACGCTTCCTTTTCCAGGAGTGTACTGGCCGCTCCCGCCACGACTGCCAAGGGCGATCTCAAATCGTGCGAGACAGAGCTCAGAAATGTATTCCTGACATTCTGGGCCTCCGCTTTCAGGCGCTCCTCATTCGCCTCCTTGGCTAGTATGACCCTCTCCATAGCCATACCAGTTTGGTTCACGAAGCTTTCAAGAAAATGGATGTTTTCGAGATCGAATACTTTCTGGGTATTTTCTGGAAGAACGCCTACAACACCAACGACGCCAGAGGATGCAATCATCGGCAGGTAGAGGGCCTTGGCCCCAGGGAGCGTGTCGGTTCCCAGGCCGGCGGATTGCCGGTTATCAAAGACCCATCGAGCAACGCCTAGTTCCTTCTGGTCGACGGCAAAGGTTCCTACGCCCGTTTCTGACGCGGTCAGTTCCCCGTGTTCCTCTAAAACCAGGATGACGATCTGGCTTTGAAACACTTCGCTGATGTGTTTGACGGCAATGTCGAAGATCCGTCCCTTCTTACGTTCGCGTGCCAGTTCTCGGCTCAGCGCGTACAAGGCTGCCGTACTCCTTTCGCGTTTTCGTGAGGCCTCCGCCAGTTCGCGTATTTGCAGCGTCAGCCGCGTGATGACATAGGCCACAACAAACATGACGCCGAATGTCACGAGAAAGCGGATATCGTTGACGGCGAAAGTGAAATAGGGAGGTATAAAGAAGAAATCGAATGCGGCTACGCTCATCAGGGTGGCCGCAAGGGCCGGCCAGCGCCCGGTCCGTGTCGACGTGATCACGATGCCGAGGAGATAGATCATGGCGATATCTGTCCGGTCAAAATACGGGAACATGAAACCGGCAATAGCTGTGCATATTGATACAGCTCCGAGACACCAGAACCATTCCTTGGCATTGATCTGCGGCGGAATAGGCCTGGCGCTTGACTTTGCCGTTGTCTCAGCTGCGTCCCCCGTGATCACGTATATTTCGATATCGCCACTTCCTCTAACAATCTCGTCCAGAGGAGATCCAAAAAGTTTATCTCTCCAGTGAGGATGCGTCGGTTTGCCGACGATGATCTTGCTGACGTTGCGCTGCCTGGCATAGTTTAGGATTTCCTCACTTGCCTTGTACCCCGTCAGCGTCACAGTTTGTGCGCCCAGACTTTCTGCCAGTCGCATATGTTCAGCCAAGATCTTCAAGTCCTCCTCGGATGGCTTGATGTGGGAGGGGGCCTCCACATGCACTGCTATCCACTCAGTCTTCATTCCGGCCGCCATTCTTCGGGCCGCGCGGATAAGGCGGATAGATCGGGGATTGGGACCGATGCAGACCAGAATTCGTTCCGCCGCCGGCCAGATGTCCCGTACGCCTGCGTCGCGCCGGTAAGTTTCCATCTGCTCATCCACCTGCTCGGCGGTTCGACGCAGGGCCAGCTCTCTAAGTGCTATCAGATTACCCTTGCGGAAAAAATTCTCCATCGCCTTTTGCGCCTGCTCGGGGATGTAGACCTTCCCCTCCTTCAGGCGCTGGAGCAGATCGTCGGGTGACAGATCGATCAGTTCGATCTCGTCAGCCCGGTCCAAAAATGAATCGGGAAAGGTTTCCCTGACGATGACACCGGTGATTTGACGGACAATGTCGTTCAGGCTCTCGAGGTGTTGGACGTTGACGGTTGTGTAGACGGAGATGCCGGCGCAGAGGAGCTCCTGGACGTCCTGCCAACGTTTTTTGTGCCGTGATTCAGATGTATTCGCATGCGCAAGTTCGTCAACGATTATTAGAGATGGGTTTCGCGCTAGCGCCGCGTCGATGTCAAATTCCCGGATATCCCGGCCGCGATGGTGTTGGGTACGGGGCGGCAGGATTTCGAGACCGTCGAGGAGGGTTTCCGTTTCCTTCCTGCCGTGGGTTTCCACAATACCCACGACAACGTCGACGCCTTCCTCCCTTCTCTTCTGAGCGGCTCCGAGCATCGCAAAGGTTTTGCCAACACCCGGGGCGGCGCCGAAGAATATCTTCATTTTTCCCTGGCGTTGACGCTTCTCTTCGGAGACAGCCCTTTCAAGGAGCTTATCGGGATCGGGTCTTTTTGTTTCCATGTCTTTGATGTCCCGGGTAGATGATGCTTCTAAATGCTTGGTCTTACAATAACAGAATTAGCGCATGGCATCCAGCGCCATATTCAAGTACAGGACATGTACCGTGGGTTCTCCAAGAATGCCGAATTGCCTGTTCCGGATGTGTGTTCTGACAAGATCGGCGACTTTCCTGTCATCAATGTTTCGTGCTTTAGCTACCCGCGGCACCTGGTAAAAAGCTGCTGCCGGGCTGATATGCGGATCAAGCCCGCTTCCCGATGCAGTGACAAGATCCACGGGGATGGTCAACCTGTTTCCCCGATCAATGGCCAGCAGCGATGCGATGCGTTTCTGTACGACCTCCTTCAAGGCCGGGTTCGAAGGGCCAAGATTAGAACCTATGGATGATGCTCCGTTGTAGGCGACAGGCATTGTTGCGGAAGGCCGTCCCCAGAAATGCCGTGGTTCACGGAAGGGCTGGCCGACAAGTTCAGAGGCGGTCTTTCCCTCATTGATTTTAATAAGGCTGCCATTGGCCTGCCAGGGTAACAGCGTCTGCGCCAATCCCGTAACGGCTAAAGGGTATAAAATGCCGGTCAGAAAAGTCATGGCAGCAAAGAGCAGGACGGTTGTTCGTATTAGTTGCCACATAATCATTCCCACTTTCACGTCCAGTTTAAAAACGATAACAGCATATCAATGGCCTTGATCCCGAAAAATGGCACAACGAGCCCGCCTAGTCCGTAGATGATCAGATTCTGGCGGAGAACTGCGGCGGCGCCCAACGAGCGGTATCTCACGCCGCGCAGCGCCAGTGGAATCAGGGCGACAATGATCAGGGCGTTGAATATGACTGCCGACAGAATGGCGCTTTGCGGCGTTGACAGGGCCATGATGTTCAGTGCCGCCAGTCCCGGATAGATTCCCGAGAAGGCAGCGGGCAGAATGGCAAAATATTTGGCCACATCATTGGAAATACTGAAAGTGGTGAGCGTACCCCTTGTCATTAGTAGCTGCTTCCCGATGCCCACGATCTCAATCAGTTTCGTTGGATTGGAATCGAGGTCCACCAAGTTACCAGCTTCCTTAGCTGCCTGCGTGCCTGTGTTCATGGCCACGGCCACATCAGCCTGTGCCAGCGCCGGTGCATCGTTCGTCCCGTCGCCCGTCATGGCGACTAGGTGGCCCTGCGCCTGATAAGTGCGTATCAGGTTTAGCTTCATCTCCGGTGTCGCCTGGGCCAGAAAATCGTCCACCCCCGCCTCAGCGGCCACTGCTGCCGCCGTGAGAGGATTGTCCCCGGTGATCATAACTGTCCGGATGCCCATCCGCCGCAATTCGGAGAAGCGCTCGCGCATACCGCCCTTGACCACATCGCTCAGGCGAATAACCCCGAGTACTTGGGAACCCTCGACGACGACAAGCGGTGTGCCTCCCTGCACGGCTATTCCGTTGACGATGGATTTTGCCTCCTCTGGAAAACCGCCGTCTCTTGCCTTTACATGGGCTTCTATGGCGTCGGCCGCTCCCTTGCGGATTTCCCGCCCGTCGAGATTGACGCCACTCATACGGCTCATGGCTGTGAAAGGGATGAAGCGAGCCCCCAGGCTCTTGATGTCGCGTTCACGGATGCCGTATTCCTTCTTTGCCAGGACAACAATGCTTCTTCCTTCCGGTGTCTCGTCAGCCAGGGATGAGAGCTGTGCAGCATCTGCCAGTTGTTGCGCTGTTGTACCTTCCACGGGCAGAAATTCTGTCGCCTCGCGGTTACCTAAAGTGATGGTGCCGGTCTTGTCGAGTAGCAGGACATCCACGTCACCGGCGGCTTCTACGGCCTTGCCAGACGTGGCAATGACATTCGCCTGGATCATACGGTCCATGCCGGCAATGCCGATGGCGGAGAGGAGTCCGCCGATGGTGGTTGGAATGAGACAGATGAGAAGGGCTACGATTACCGTCATGGTTACAGGCGACCCTTGCCCTGTCGCCCGGACACTGTAGATTGAAAAAGGAACAAGGGTTACGGTAGCCAGAAGAAAGATTAGTGTGAGCCCGGCGAGCAAAATGTCGAGGGCGATCTCGTTTGGTGTTTTCTGGCGCTTGGCGCCCTCCACCATGGCGATCATTTTATCGAGAAATGTCTCACCTGGATTAGCTGTGATGCGGACAATGAGCCAGTCCGATAACACTCTTGTGCCGCCGGTTACAGCGCTTCGGTCGCCGCCGCTTTCCCTGATCACTGGTGCGCTTTCTCCCGTGATGGCGCTCTCATCAACCGATGCAACACCGACGGTTACCTCCCCATCGCCGGGAATGGTATCTCCGGCCACCACAAGCACTAAATCATCCTTTTTAAGTTGAGAACCAGGAACGACACTGGCTGTTGCATCCCGATTCGGTTCCGAGAGAAGCTTGGCCATAACATCCCGCCGTGCGCCTTTAAGTGATCTTGCCTGGGCCTTACCCCGTCCTTCCGCCATGGCTTCGGCGAAATTGGCAAACAGCAGGGTAAACCATAACCAGATGCTGACGGCCATGATGAATGACGTTCTCTCCTCACCATGGCCGAAAAGAGCCTGGAAAAAGAGCAGCGTTGTCAGGATGCAGCCGATTTCCACGACAAACATCACTGGATTTTTAACAAGGTGCAGAGGGTTAAGTTTGAGGAAAACATCAATGATAGTCTGCCAGAGTGTCTGTTTGTCAAGAAGTGAGAAGGATTTTGCCATTGTATGCATATTTTTTCCCTCTTATCGAATCCAGGTAAGATGCTCGGCAATGGGTCCCAGTGCGAGAGCGGGGATAAAAGTCAGCGCACCCACCAGCATGATAACTGCTACCAAGAACAGAACAAACAATGGTGTGTGGGTGGGTAGTGTCCCCGCACCGGCGGGAACGTGCTTCTTGCGCGCGAGTGATCCGGCTGCCGCTAGTACGGGTATCATGAGGCAGAAACGCCCGATGAGCATTGAGCAGCCAAGGGTTGCGTTATAGAAGATCGTGTTTGCGTTCAATCCGGCAAAAGCGCTACCATTATTGTTTGCCGCTGAGGAGAAGGCGTAGAGAAGCTCTGAAAAGCCGTGGGGTCCGGCATTGGAGATTCCGACAAGCCCCGGGTTAATCACAACGGCAATGGCTGTACCGATCAGGACAACAGTTGCCGGGATAAGGATGACCAGAGAAGCCATTTTGACTTCGAAGGCCTCGATCTTCTTGCCGAGGTATTCCGGTGTGCGGCCCACCATGAGCCCCGCCACGAAGACAGTAATCAGAACGAACATAAGCATACCATACAGGCCGGAACCTACACCCCCGAAGATGATCTCGCCCAGTTGCATCAGCAAGAGGGGTGCAAGACCGCCTAAGGGTGTGAACGAATCATGCATAGCGTTGACGCTTCCATTGGAGGCGGCTGTTGTTACGATTGCCCAGAGGGCAGAATTTGCTACGCCGAGTCGGACTTCCTTGCCTTCCATGTTTCCGCCGGATTGAAGGGAACTGGCCGTTTGGTCTATGTTCATTTGCCAGAAGGAGATATTGCCCGCCTGCTCATTGAATAGACAGACCCCCAGCAGTGGTATGAGGATCACCATCATAGCGGCGAGTAGCGCCCAACCCTGCTTGCTGTCCTTAAGCATCCTGCCAAAAGTGATGCAAAGCGCCGCCGGGATAAGAAGGATGGCCAGCATCTCCATAAAATTAGATAGTGGTGTCGGATTCTCCAACGGATGAGCTGAGTTGGCATTGAAAAAGCCCCCGCCGTTGGTTCCCAGTTGCTTGATGGCTACCTGGCTTGCCGCAGGTCCCAGGGGAATCTCCTGCCCGGATACAGTATGGCCTCCCTCATCCATAGTATTTTCCAGGAGTTGAACCCTGGCCGGACTTTCCAGTGTCTGCACCACTCCTTGGGAAACGAGAAGGAGAGCCATGATCAGCGAAAGGGGTAGCAGGATATAAATAACCGAACGCGTCAGATCCACCCAGACGTTTCCGATGGTTTGGGAAAGGGTACGCTTCACTCCCCTGATGAAGGCCATTAGTACAGCCATCCCTGACGCTGCGGAAGCGAAGTTCTGTACGGCCAGCCCCGTCATTTGCGTGAAGAAGCTCATGGTCGTTTCGCCACCGTAAGCCTGCCAGTTTGTATTGGTCACGAAGCTCACGGCGGTATTGAAGGCCAAATCGGGGGGGACGGCAGGGAATCCGTGGGGATTGAGAGGCAGGAATCCCTGGAGTCGCTGCAACAGATATAGGGTAATAATGCCTGCCAGATTGAAAAGGAACAATCCCCCTGCGTATGTTTTCCAGGTCATTTCCTGCGCCCCATTGATTCGGCAAAATCTATAAATCCACCTTTCCATGTGACCGGCAAGCCTGCTCAAGAAAACCGGTTCTCCCGAATAAACTCTGGCCATGTAGCGCCCAAGCGGTACTGCCGCAGCAATAAGCACGATGAAATAGAGTGCAATCTGAAGAATTCCGTTGGCGGTCATGAGAACCACTCCGGTTTAAGCAGAGCTATAAATAGATAAATGACCAGACCCGCAGCAATGATCAGTCCGATGATATAGAATGGTGTCATAGATAATTATCCTTAACCTTGCCCTGAAGCGTCCAATATTCTTCAGTAAGTTTTCTTTTCTTCGACTCAAGAACGATATTTTCCTTTTCAATCCCATTTACTCTCTTTTGAATGGCAGGTAATTCGACATTGGATAGATGGCCCAAGGCTCCTTTGCTATGCTCAATTAATAAGCTTTTCCATACAGATGGATCGTCACTTTGAAATTTGCCTTTTCCGGAATGATGACTCTCAAGAAGATCCTCAAGGGCAAGCGAATAAGCCAAATCATCAATCTCTAATTCATCTGCACTTGTATAGACAGACCTACCTTCAATCAATACCGGTGTACGGTATATTTGCGGGTTAATCTTAACGGCTCTTAACCTGGATTCATGCATTTTTAGTTTGCTTATCAATTTGATATTGTCAGATATTACATTATCTAATTCATTAATTTGACGGGATATTTGTTTCATATCCTCTATCGCAGTTTCTTTTTGCGACTTGCAGGAAACCAAAAGCATAACTGTAAAAAAGATAATTATAATCAAGAAGCCTTTTCTAAGATTCATTTTTTCACCCTAATCACAATCATGTTTTACGTTTTTCAAAGTGCGATCCCGAAAATGCACCAATGACGCCAACAGCTATGAGGTCCATACATCAACCCGTTTTCAGTTATAATAACACTTAAGATATCAGGATGAAGTTAAGAAGTGGGATGAAGATGTAAATATTTTGTAAAGAAATCACCCATGTCGCTCCACAAATAAATAGCCACCCAGCGGTATTGCCGGGTATCAAATCTAAAAGTTCAGAGGGATTACTTCAATGAGATGGAGGTGATAATGCAACGAACGGTTTGCAGCCAAAACAGTGGACAAAACAGGAGATCATATGGTTAGGCGGAGTTACCCCCGCCACCACCCGGCTCCGCGAAAAAGCTGCGGGGGAGGCCATGGAGAACTCCTTGTGGTCGAGCTGGTCACGGCGACATCTAAAATCAACTTGACGAAAGTAGGACGTTATGACAATAGGAAACACAACATAAATTATCAACATCAATAAGAAAATCAGATTTTGTTACGTATAGCAATTCGTATTCATTGACGAGAATTTCTAAATAAATATGCCGTGGATCATGGCTTTATGAATGTTTGACTCTATGAGCGCCCAGAGGATAATTTACCTGTGACCAGAAAACCCACCTATGAAGACCTAGAACAAAGAATCAGAGTACTCGAAGAAGAATCAATCACAATCAAGCAGGCAGAAGAGTTGCTACGGGAGAGCGAAGAGGAATATCGGATCCTTCTGTCAGAATCACCCGACCCCACTTTCTCCTTTACCCCGGAAGGGCAATACAGATATGTCAACAAAGCCTTTGCTGAAGGCGTCGGCAAGCCGGTCGAGGCCATAATCGGCAAGAATATCTGGGATGTTTTTCCCAAAGAGGAGGCAGACAAGCGCTTTGCCTCACTGAGCAAGGTCTTCCACACTGGTAAGGAGCAGGTCATTGAGGTGCGCGTTCCGCGTGCAGACGGCGACCGCTACTACATAACGACGATTACTCCGATCAAGGACACGAAAAAGGAAATGCTTTATGCGATCTGTTCATCCAAAGATATCACCGAGCGCAAGCTTGTGGAAAAGGCTAAGTGGGAGAGCGAGGAAAGATTTCGCCAGGTTGCGGAAAGCTTGCAGGAAGCTGTCTGGTCTTCCGATCTATCGGGGAAATATGATTATTTGAGCCCAATCATGGTCCACATCTATGGCCGACCGTTATCGGAAATGATTGGCAACCAGGACTTCTGGATCGAGTCTGCCCATCCCGAGGACCAAGCCGCGGTCCGCGCCTCGGGAGAAGCGCTACTTCGCAATTCCCGGGTTGAACTCGAATACCGGATCATTCTACCGGATGGTACGGTGCGGTGGGTTGCTGATCGAAAACTCTTACTTCGGAACGAGCACGGTGAACCATACAAAATAACTGGAATTCTTTCTGACATCACCGAACGCAGGCTGACTGAGGAGAATGTCAAGGCATCACTTCGGGAGAAAGAGATCCTCCTTAGTGAAGTCCATCACCGGGTGAAGAACAACATGCAGGTGATATCCGGCCTTCTCGATCTTCAGGCGAAGGCAAGCGGAAATCCGGAGCTGACCGAAAGGTTGAATGAGAGCCAGAGGCGAATTCGATCTATGGCCCTGATCCATGAAAAACTCTACGGGTCAAAGGATTTCGCAAGAATCGATCTGGCCGATTATGTGAGAACCCTGTCACAAGAGTTATTTCAATCGCAAAAAATCAATCTCGGGGAAATAGATCTGATCGTCCAAACCGATGGCAGTAATGTTTATGTGGATATTAACAAGGCTATCCCCTGTGGGTTGATTCTGAACGAATTGATTTCCAACGCCCTTAAACATGCCTTTCCCGGCGATGGACCGGGTGAATTACGGATCATCATCCACGAAAAGAAAAACACGGAGATAGAGATCATCGTCCGGGATAATGGCTTGGGTCTGCCGGACGATATTGATATTCACCAGCCACGGACGGTGGGGTTACATCTTGTCTACGGGCTTGTAACGAAGCAGCTTGATGGTCAAATAGAAGTCAGACGGGGCGCCGGAACAGAATTCCAGATTACAATCCCTTACGATTTGTCAGAGGAGAGGTTATTATGAAAAGTGTGAACAGTATATTTTATCTGTTACCAAGGTTTGCATTTTCAGGAGAAACCACATGAACCAAGTGAGATTTTTTGCGTGCATATCATTAATTACGTTATTTAGCTTTTGTATTGCAGGAGAGGGCCTGTCCTCTGAAAAGACGCCGGTTACAGAACATGTGGTCAAAGGAGAGCAAGAGAAGGTTGCCAAGGAAGAGGCTTTAATCAAAGAAAAATACCCCAATGCGATTCGTACTTCATCAGGCCTGATGTATATTGTCTTGACGGAAGGAAATGGTGCAACACCAAAAAGTGGAGCGCTCGTAGAGGCTCATTATACCGGCAGGTTACTTGATGGAACTAAGTTTGACAGCTCGATGGATCGAGGAAAACCACTCCTGTTTCTGGTCGGGAGAGGTGAAGTAATCAAAGGTTGGGATGAGGCTTTTCTTTCAATGAGAAAGGGAGAAAAACGTATTCTCATCATACCACCTGGTCTGGCTTATGGCGATAGGGGTATGGGAACAATTCCACCTAATGCAACTTTGATTTTTGAAGTAGAACTTATTTATTTTCTCCAATAAGTACGCATTTACGGGAGCCAGAGGGGTATTAAGGCCCGATCATGCAGTGGCAATGGACGGGGGGGGGGATGATCCGGGGGCGGTATGGAAATGGAGTTAATCTTTTTCTTCTGCTGGGGATAGCGCTGGGGGATTGATTTTCGGGAATGAAAAAAGGGGCAGAAATTTCTTTCTAACCCCTTGTTTTTATTAATTGGCGTCCCCACGGGGAGTCGAACCCCGGTTACAGGCGTGAAAGGCCATGATCAATAATTTACCATAATTTACTTTCTCATTTTCTAACATAATCAAAATCAATACTTTACAAGTTAATATTTTCCCTTGACATACTTTAAAATACCCGTATATTGAAACAAAGTGTGGGGTATAGTGTGGGGTATAGAAAAGAAGGGAGCGATTTCATGCCAATACAAAAACGAGAAAAGACGAAATATCCGGGGGTCACTTTTATTGATGCACAAGGGGCAAGTGGCCCAGAGAAGATTTATTATATCCGCTATCGAAGGCAAGGCAAAGTCATTGAAGAAAAGGCGGGCCGACAATATGTGGATGACATGACCCCGGCAAAGGCGGCGGGGATTAGAGCAAAGCGAATTGATGGAGAAGAACCTACCAACAGGGCCAAGCGCGAAAGCAAAAAGGCAGCGAGGCTTGCAGCGGAAGGAAAGTGGACATTATCCCGTCTATGGAAAGAATATTCAAGTCAGAGGCCGGATTCAGTCCCGATAAAGTTTGACGGTTATCGGTTCAAGAAATATTTGGAGCCGAACTATGGCAAAAAAGAGCCCTCTGAGTTTCACCAGTTGGACGTGGATCGACTTCGCATCAATCTCTTGAAGATCAAGTCACCACAAACCGTCAAGCACGTCCTGGGGCTTTTAAAGCGTCTCTGCAATTTCGGCGTTAAAAAACAGCTATGTCAGGGGATCAATTTCAAGATTGAAATGCCGCGGGTTGATAACCAGAGGACGGAAGATTTAACCGCGGATCAGCTCAAGAGCCTGCTTGATGCTATGAATAAGTCACCCGACACTGAAGCGGCGGACTTTATGAGAATGGCACTGTTCACCGGCATGAGGCGCGGCGAACTGTTTAAGCTGCAATGGACGGACATCGACTTTGATCGAGGTTTTATCTATATCCGCCATGATCCCAAAGGTGGGAAAAGTCAGATGATCCCATTGAATGAACAGACGCGCGCTATCCTGGAGAATCACCCAAAGACGGCGGCAAATGTCTTTGCCAGGGCTAACAAGGAACCCTTCACGAATTTTATCAATAAGCGAGTCAGGTTGATACGTGATGCGGCGGGCCTTCCTTCGGATTTCCGACCCCTCCACGGGTTACGTCACGCCTACGCTTCTATGCTCGCATCATCGGGGGAAGTGGACATGTATGTTTTGCAAAAACTCTTGACCCACAAGTCACCCCAAATGACTCAACGGTAT
This sequence comes from uncultured delta proteobacterium, assembly GCA_903885795.1. GTDB lineage: Bacteria > Desulfobacterota > Syntrophia > Syntrophales > UBA8958 > UBA8958. The sequence goes on from CAISJV010000088.1 coordinate 72,367, forward strand.
GCACACCTTCGGGATGAAACCATGAAAAAGGCGTCTGCATTGGCGGGGAACATCATCGAGGAAGCGGCAAAGGTTAAGGATCAAGAAGAAGTGGCGGCCACGGCATAACGAGAAGGAAAAACCGGGGATAGGTCCGGCGTCATGAACTGGACCGACAAGCGGGGGGAACCCCTCCCTCGCTTTCCCGTATCACATAGGGGGGATGTGAGAGGGAAGCCACATGAAGAAAAACGAAATCTTAGGCAGGTGGTTATCATGGAAGATTGACATCGCGCATAGAATATACTGCTCAGCTTACACAGAAGATGGCAATGCAGTAATTCCCGATACAGCAGAGTCGTGGTTTGCGGAAATAGCCGATACAGCACCGTCGTGGTTTTTAAAGTGCGACGGATGTGAAACATTCGCCGAATGGATTGAGAAGCATCCTGACAGGGTAAAACCATTTCACTTTGTGTGCACTCCCCTTTATTGGGCGAATAAAGACTTTGCCACATCAGAAAAAGTCCTCAAGTATGAGGCACATAGATTGGCAAAGCTTCTTAAGAAAGTAGATTTATCATCGCTCGACGGTAATGATCTTGATGCCATTGAAGACACCGTGGCAAGGGTGACTAATTTTGCGAATTTTATTGATGGTTATATTCTCGGCCATGAAGAAAGAATGATGGATGCCAAGTGGCCTTACAAACTCGGCCCAGGTGCAGCCAGTGCAGAGAGAGGCGAAGAAACTAAGAAAATAGTAAAAACATTACTTGAGAAATATGGCGGAATTAAGGGATTCATCGGCCTTCCTTACGGGGGAAAGACACCTGTTAAAAAAGAAATCGCCAAGGAACTCTTAGCCAAAGATGGAGATACCCGCCAAGTCGATAACATATTGAAACAGTTTAAGAAGGAGGCTGATTTATAAAAAAAGAATACTGAAATCATAATTCGATTTCATGAAATCCTACTTGGGTTTCAATGACATAGATCATACTTTGAATTACCCTCGATTCACATCGGGGGTTTTTTTATACCCCCCGTCAAAACTCACTGGAGGTGAACATCATGAAAGGCACAAACATAGGCGAACTTCTCAAGAAACCCTACCTGAAAGAAGAGGAAGTAGCGGCGATCACGGGCCGGGCCGTCTCCACTCTTCGCAATGAGCGTCACTTACGGCGCGGGTTGCCCTATCTGAAGATCGGCAAGCGATCAATCAGGTACATGACGGTGGACGTTATCTCAACGATGGAAGCCTGGCGGATCTGCTTCGATAATTCACCAGGCGGCGCGTAGTCAAGGGCGGGATCTGCAAAATTAACGACTAAATTTAGGAGGCGTGACCATGAACACCAGTGACATACTTGATCAACTTATGCCCCTCTTCCAGAAGAAGTTGGAGTTGTCCATCGAAAAAGAGAGGATGATCCAGAACGGGGCATTTATTACCCCCGAGCAGAAGAACGATGTCCGCAAAACGGATCTTGAATACAAGAAACTCGAAGCCCAGATCACGAACGATAAGGACAAATTGAAGTGGGAGAAGGAAAAGCTGACGACCGCTATCAAGGGTGATTATGACATTCAGTTTCTTAAGAACACTGGGATGCTCGACACTGAACGTCTCAAGGGTCTCAACGAAAAAGAGAAACAGACGATCATGGAGGAAGGCTTGAATTCGAGGGCTAAGCTCAGCTCCGACACCGAGACGAACAAGGCGTACCTGACAACTTTAGGCACCATCCTGGGACACGCACAGGTTGCCACGAGTCCAGACGGGACCACCAGAAAGCCGACAGAAGAGGTAGGGACTGCGGCCAGGTCTCTTATGGTGCAAACCGGCCTTGCAAAACCAGCCCCGGCCAGAACCGTGGCAGGAGAAGCGGAAGTCGCCGCCGGGATTCTCAGGGAACACGAAAAGGCCGGGACCGCAGGCGCCGCCCGGAACTATGTGAACTCTTTGTCTCCAGACGTCAGAGCGGAGACCTTGAAGCTCCTGAACCCAGGGAACGCAACCCCAGCCCCAGCCCCAGGAGCAGGGGCACTCCCGGTTGCTCCGACAACCGATACAAGACCGCCTCTTGCAGCGGGCCAATCCGCAGGTCTGGCCTTAGAGCCTGTTCGCTCAGTAGTCCAGCCCGTTATCCCTGCTGCCGCTCCCGTCGTGGAAGCGAGGCCGACGCTGGTTCCGAGCACTCCGGTCGTTGCCCCGGCATCAGGAGTGGTGTCACCGTCTATTGCACGTTCGCCGGTGACACCAACCATCCCGGCTATAAATCCGGTACGGTCCCCACTCCCGGAAGGAAATATCTTCAGAAAGGCCGGGCGCGTATTGGGGACCGTCGCTGGCGGTGTAAAGGTAGTTCAAGACAATTTGCAGGAGCTAATTAGTGAATCTCCACACCGTGCTCTTGTCGGGGTGGGGCTTGCCGCTAAGGAAACAGCCAAAGCCGCTGGGAACGTCTTAACGGGAGTAGCAGATCCGACCCCAGAAGAAGCATCCTTTGAGGTATCAAAGAAAAGAGCATTACAGAAAGCTCGGGGTCTTGGCCCCGGTGGGGTCTCGGGCGATTTCTAATAAACGAATAACAGAAAGGATTACCATAACATGGAAGCAGCGAGGCCAGAACCAAGGATACCTGGTAAGGGGTATATTACGGCTCAACTGGAGTTCAGCCCGACAGGATATTTGAAAGCCATCTTGTTAAATGCTGAAACGGACACCGACCAGGTAACATTAGAGCGTGCTCTTTTCAGAGTCCTGAACCCCGGCCACATGGGATGGCTCCGGCGGCTTTTCCGCAGGGAGTGAAGGAGGGGACATGTTCAAGCCGAACCGAAGATTCCGGCGCGATTATGACCGTTGTTTCCGAAAGGACCCGGCAGCGGCAAATGTCTTTCTCCTACTTGCCGAACTTGCAGACGGAAAGGGACAGGTCGGGCTGGGGCCGTCTCCTGAAGAAGAGATCCAAAAGCTTATGAGGGCGCGGTTCAACGATCCGAAGGCCTACCAATTACCAGGAGGGCCGAAACGATGAACCGGGGCTATGTGAGATTATGGAGGAAATCGCTTGACGCCGGATGGATCAGGAATCACAAATTGTGGGCCTTCTGGACATATTGTTTGATGAAAGCCAGCTATAAGGAGTTTGACGCCATTGTTGGCCTACAAGTCGTTCACCTTATGCCAGGGCAATTCGTATTTGGCCGGAAAATAGCCTCTAAGGAAACTGGGCTCACAGAGCAGGAAATCCGCACTATCATTGACTTTCTGAAAAAATGCGGAAATCTAACCATCAAAACAACCAACAAATTTTCGATTATTACAATAATAAATTGGCATATTTACCAAGGTGATGATTTGGAAAATAACCAGCAAATCAACCAGCCACTAACCAACAAAGAACCACATACAAACATTAAAGCATTAAAGAATATAAAAACCTTCTTGTCCGACTCTGTTGAGATCGGACTTAGCGATCTTCTTCTTGAAAAAATCCTTTCCCGGAATCCGAATCACAAAAAGCCGGACCTTCAGGCATGGGCAAAGGACGTTGACCGGATGATCCGGCTCGACAAGCGAACGCCGGAAGAGATCCAGGCTGTAATCAAGTGGTGTCAGTCTGACCCCTTCTGGCAAAACAACATTCTTTCAACTATAAAACTACGAAGTAAGTTCGATCAGCTTCGCTTGAAAATGAAGGCCAACGGGAACCAGATCATTACCGTTGCCCCTCCCCCTCCCTTGAAGTGTTCCCGGTGCCAGAGAGAGCTTGTTGTCAAAAACGAGCTTTACGGCGACGGATGCGTTTATTGTGAACGGGATTTGGAAGCGGCACAAGTATGAATGATATTGACCTATCTTCCAACCGTCTCCCTCCCCACAACATCGTCGCGGAGAAGTCCGTCCTGGGGGCTATCTTGTTTGACAATCCTTGCCTGGGGACTGTCCTTGAGATAATTGACGCGGGGGACTTCTACAGTGACGCGCACCGGAAGATATTTGCGGTCATCATAGAACTGTCCGAGCGGAATGAACCGGCTGATATTGTCACCCTGAGCAATGCCTTGAATGATCAAAAGCGTCTGGATCAGGTCGGCGGCGTGGTCTATATCGCTGATCTTGTTGATAACGTCGGATCGGCAGCAAACGTCGCCTATTACGCCAAGATCGTCAAGGAGAAGGCTGTTGACCGGTCCATCATCGCTGCGGCGTCACAGATGATTGATGCTGCCTATTCACCAGAGAAAAGCACGGAAGAGGCGATCAATGAAGCACAACAGGTCATTCTGACGCTTTCAATGTCCAGGAGAAAGCGGCGCGTTCAGACAGCCCGCGAGATCGCCAAGCAGACGTTTGACATGATTGAGGAACGGTCCAAACGTGGCGACACTTTGACGGGACTTTCAACGGGGCTGAAAAAACTGGATGATCTGACACTTGGATTGCAGGCGGGGGAGCTGTTCATTATTGCAGCTCGTCCAGGGATGGGGAAGACTGCCCTTGCTATCGGCATTGCGCACCATATCGCACAGACAGGAACCCCGGTCTTTTTCCATTCGGCGGAAATGCCTGCACAAACGCTTATGATCCGTATGCTCTCAGGGGCAACCGGGCTTGATTCTCATAAACTTCGTCGTGGGTTGATCTTTGGATCATCCTGGGCTTCACTTACCAAGGCAACGAGCACCATCGCATCGATCCCACTATTCATTGATGACGGGTCCGACGTGACGCCGACAGAACTTCAGGCGACGGCAAGGCGCGTCAAGGCAGAACACGGGATTGGTTTACTCATTGTCGATTACATGCAACTGATGAAAGCGAACGGACGCTATGAAACGAGGGAAAGGGAGGTCGCGGAAATATCCCGGACACTCAAGGGAATCGCCAGGGAATTGAACATACCCGTTATCGGGCTTTCACAGTTGAATCGAAATATCGACGCCAGGCAGGATAAAAGACCACTTCTTTCAGACCTTCGTGAGTCCGGGGCAATCGAGCAGGACGCCGACGTGATCGCGTTCATCTACCGGGACGAGGAAAAAGGCACGGCTGAAATCAAAATCGCCAAGCACAGGAACGGTCCTACGGGGCAAATTACAGTTCGCTTCTCCGGGACGCAGACCTTTGAAGACTTGTAAATAAGATGGGAAATATGAAGATCCATTGGGAGAGAAATGGGCTTGGGCGATCCCAGGATAACCCCAATCCGACTTCCCCCGCCTCAGCGATTCCTGGATCTCAGCGAGGGACATTCCGATTCCGTATTTAGGAGGCGGAAGACAAGATAATATGATGATAAAACGGGAAATGGGAAAGGGTGAAGAGGCCTCTCAGGGGAGTCTCAACCCGTCCCGTCCTGCCTCAACGATCCCTGGTTCTCGGCAAGCGGGGCCTGAATCTGGTTCTAATTTACCCCCAGCTTCTGATGGTGTCAAGGGGAAAGAACAATATGCCGTCCAGACCGACACTATCGACAGTGCTTCCCTTATGATCTTGTCAAGGGTTTAGAAATGGACTGAAAATTCCATTTATTTAGAGGTTTTTAGAGGTCTTCTCAGGTTCTTGTGCTGCGACATGCTGGCTGAGAATGACAATAAAAGACAAGTTTTGCTAACGTTTTTGCATATCCCCTTTCTGTAACGTGTTGCAATCGTGGCACTTTTATATTTAGTCATTATGCAGTTTTTGACGGTTCTGGTGAGGTTTTTGACAGCTTTCAAGCATGTTTTGACGGTTCTGGTGAGGTTTTAGGGAGGTTTTATGCAAGTTCAACTGTTGGTCGAAAGAGACCAAAACGAGTGCATTGTCAAGGTAGCTGGTACGGCCTATACATTTAAGCGCAATGAATACGGGCACTTTATCACGGATATTTTAAGCGCTGATCACTTCGCCTGGGTGAATGATCCGACCCGTTCAGCATCTTTCAGGGTGTATAGCGTCCCGGAACACAAAGAAGTAATTATGGAAGAAACCGGCAAGCAGGCAATGAGCACTTGCACACCGACAACCGGCAAAGGGGCTGATGCGGGGATCAATATCCCGGAACGGAACGGAGGTCGTCCACGTGCTGCGGAACCCTATCAGAAGGTCACGGTCACACTTTATGAACGTCAAATCCTTTTCCTGGACAAAGCCGTCCTGGCCATCCGAGAACGGACAGGTCAGGCAGTCAACCGCGCGGAGCTGATCCGGGCGATCCTGGAGGCCGCTTCCGGGTCGCTGAATCCTGAAGTAAAGGACTTTGACAAGAACGTCCGGGGACTATTCCCGATCCTGAATGGATGATCACCATGAGTCGAACAACTGAAAACATGCAAAAGGATTCAGCGAAAGGATCGATTGTTTCCCCTGATCAGATAACGCTCGTCTTCGGGGAAGCCCTGGTGAAGTTTCGCCAGGGGGTGGCCAAGTATGGCGACTTTGACCCGGCAACGGATAGCAGAGACTTCCTGAAGGAGACTGAGGCGGAAATATTGGACGCCATAAACTACCTTGCCATGTTCCTGATGAAGCTGAGGGCAATAAGGGAAGTCCAAAAGGATTGTCGATGACCATTGTTGTACCACGGGTCAGAATCGAGGTAAGTTGACACAGCAAAGCCCCATAAAACCTTCTTATCACACACTCGGTGAGATTTGCATCCGACTGAACTGTGGCTCCCAAAGAGTCAGGCGGCTTATCAAGGAGGGACTGCCCGCCGTGCGGATCGCCGGTCAGTATATGATGTCGGAAAAGCGGTTTTTGGAATGGCTTGAACAGAAGTCAAAAAAGGGGATCGATAATGTTGACACCCATGGAGGGCCTCAGTAGTCAGTCAAGTTTCGGCATCGATGGCGGCTTTAATGTGAGGTTTTTTTAGGTTTTCTGCACCGAAAAATGTAGCCGTTCTTTTGCTGTAACCTGCCCTAATTGCGGCCTGTGTAGCGTTCAGATCAACGAGATATTCGACGACGAATAGTTGTTGCTTGGCATTTAATGACAGATTTGAAGAAGGTTTTGACAGATTTGAGACAGGTTTTCTACTGGTTCTGGCAGTTCTTGGGGTGAAACCGCTTCACGCGAATGCCGGATCATCCTTCATGAAGAGTTGAAGGGATGACATCCGTTGTCCCCCTTCAGGAGTAAAGGAAATGTCGCAGAGGAAAGGTGCCGCTTGTGACGAAAAGAAACCATTCTGATTATGATGGTTTGTTTCACGGCGAAGCGGGTCTATGGTCGGCGGTCCTGTTAGTCATCCTGAGTGAGATAGAGGAGTCGAGAGATCAGTTCATTTATGAACAGGCCATGCGGATCGTCGTGGAACCAGAGAATTCTTGCTTACCTTTAATTGCCGCTGCCCTGGGACTGGACATCGGAGAACTGCAAAGAAAGATCTTCCGTCGCCTGAAAAAGTCGGGACAAAGGTAAACCAGCTCATTGAAAACTTAGCTTAGGTGGATAACGACCAGCCTGAAGTCGGTCGTAAATCACTCAAGACAACAAATCCCGAAAGGGAGGGATGAAACAGGGTGCCCGCTCAAAGGGCGGTAGGGAGCCTAACCGGAAGATGGCTTGTTGTCATGCTGAGTATTCCGATCCAAGCCGCCACCCGAATATGTTTGAAAGCGCCACCTGAATATGATTCATTCCGCCACCCGATTCCGAAGGAATCCGCCATGGGAATATGATACATTCCGCCACCCCCTGATGAGGGGATAGTAGCC
>CAISJV010000089.1 GCA_903885795.1 uncultured delta proteobacterium
CATCTCCAATGTGGTAACAAAACGGGAACCTAACAACGTATTCAACACCGTTGATTCCTTTGTCCTCGAGTGGAAAGACGGAAAGTTTGTAAAAATTGCCGATAATCTTCCCTGGCTGTTCCGGGTAATCGATGGCAAACCTGGTGGGATTCGGGTCCTTGGCCAAAAAATCGGCTCGCAACGTCCTTTTGATACACCTATTTACGAGATGGTTTGGAGCGGCGGCAAATACCAGGAAGGCAAAAAACTTAAAATTCCTCAAGGTCTTTCTATCTACGGCCTTACCCTGGATAACCTGGGAGAAGGCGCAGAAAAGATCATTTCCTTTAGCAACTATGACTATCTGTGTGTCTACCAGGAAACAGATAAGGCCCTTTATGCGGTTCAGTCCATGCTGGGGAGCAAGGAGTTCATCTATAAGAGTGACGACGTCTTCGGCGGAAGCAACAGCTATGTAGAGGCCTATGGAGAGGACATGCCCGGGAATGACATCACTTTCTATTATACCTACATGAATTCGCGAATTCTCTCCTATGACACCAACAAGGACGGAAAGCGGGAACTGATTGTCGTCAAGAATCTTACGGCCAGCCGGATCCTCAAAAATACCAAGATCTTCACATCCAGCGAATTCTACAATCTTGAATGGGATTCCGTGAGCCTGATGGAAAACTGGCGGACCCGGAAAATGGGGGGCTATGTAGCGGACTATCAGATCAAGGACATCGATAATGACGGTCAGGACGAGATTGTCATGGTCATAGTAACATCTTCAGGTTCTCTGGTGGGACGTGAAAGCGTCATCGCCGCTTATAAGCTTCACGCACAATAGGAGTTGACAAGACCTTCGAACTATTTTATAGGACCACCCCTTAACCGTAAAGAACACCAAGGCGGTGTAGCTCAGTCGGCTAGAGCATGCGGCTCATATCCGCAGTGTCCCCTGTTCGAGTCAGGGCACCGCCACCATAATGCTTCACACGAGCTCGGCTTACGGCCGGGCTTTTCTTATCATTGTTGACAGATTTGCATACTTTTTGCGGGTTCATCATGATTCAATGAGCAAAGAATTTTCGCCGGGACTCTTTTTTCGTAATCCCCATATCCAGACATTTTTGGGGAGAAGCAAATTTCGCCTCAGGAAAGAAGAGATGTTGAGGCATGCTTCAGCTCCGGTCATCCTTGACGGCGGCAATGGCGTTCGCCTCCTTGGTTATCACGCAAAACAACAGGGAGATAACAGCCGCGGTCTGATTGCCCTTATTCATGGCTGGGAGGGGAGTGCCGATTCTACGTATATCCTCTCCACGGCGTGTTTTTTTTTCGAGAGGGGTTTTGATATTTTCAGGCTCAATCTTCGGGATCATGGAGAGTCACATCACCTGAATGAGGGCCTTTTTCACGGCGCCCTGCTTCGTGAAACCTTAACGGCGATGCAAAATATTGCTCGCCTATGTGAGCACGGTCAGTTCTACATAATCGGCTTTTCCCTGGGTGGCAATTACGCCCTCCGTCTCGGCATGAAACACAATTATGAAGACAGCATGCCCTCCTTGTCCCATGTCTTCGCCGTCAGTCCGGCCCTTGATCCTTACAAGTCAACATTGGCCATCGATAAGGGGCTCGCGATTTATCGCCGGTACTTTCTGAAGAAATGGAAGCGATCTCTGCTCAAAAAAGAGAAGCTTTTCCCGGATCTTTACGATTTCCGATCCATAATGAAAATCAGGACCTGTATGGAACTTACCGAGGCCATAATGCCTTATTATCCCGACTTCAGCGACTACCGTCAATACTTCAGCCATTATACCCTCACAGATAAGGCCTTTTCGGGTTTATCTGTCCCCGTTACAATCATTATTTCTCGGGATGATCCCGTCGTCCCCATTGAGGACTTTCATGGTCTGAAGCATCAAAAAAATCTTCATCTGTCTATACAGCGCCATGGAGGTCATTGCGGTTTTATCGACATGCCGGGATTTTCCTGCTGGTATGAACGAAAGATCTATGACACTATAGGCGCAGAGTAAATATGGATCTGGACATTTTACAGCAAAACTATCGACTGCCGTTCTTGATCGAGAAAAACCTTGCCAAGTATGATGGAGATTTTGCACACAAGTGGCAAGCCATCAGACATAACAATCATGCCGGGCAAGCCATTCAACTGGCTGCCGGGGTTCTGCTTCTTTTATGCCAACGCTCCGATCACGTATCCGACGCAGGAGAACCGGGTGCATGGGTTTTGCAATTGATAAAAAGATCTTCCCGAGTTACCCAGAGAGGCGATGTCAGTTGTCCGGGAGGCATGCTTCATCCACTTATAGATTGGGCATTCGGCCTTTTCTTCATCAGAAGCGGTTTCCTGTCCCACTCGCTTTTATCTGTTGGATCGTCTCTTGCCAAAACCGCTTCCGTAAATAAAAACATAATCTCTTTATTTCTGGCCAATGCCCTCCGCGAATCATGGGAAGAGTTGCATTTGAACCCTCTGCACGTCTCGCTACTGGGAGCCCTACCAACTTACTCATTACATCTCTTTCGAAGGACCATCTTTCCCCTCGTCGCCATTGTGAGGAATGACTGGACACCCATTCCCAACCCGGAGGTCGACAAGATCATCGAGATCCCCCTGACAAGCTTTTTTAGGGAAGATTCCTATGGAAGGTATGTGATCCAAGCTTCGGAAACACTGCCATCACCCGACCAAGGGCCGTGGGAATTCCCTTGTCTGATTCATGAGGATGACCAAGGCGAGGAAATTCTCTGGGGAGCTACCTTTTATATTATCATGAACTTCCTGCGGATTGTTTTTGGTTTTCAGCTCCCCGATTTGCGTTCACGAAGAATCAGAGAGAAGACCTTGAATCCGGACTATCTGACAGGAAACCGGTAAATGCCTTCTTACCTGGAGACCTTTGAAAAATGGCTTCGCGGCGGCTTAAAAATCTTTTTCGATTCTGGTTAATTGGCATATAATTATGATTAAATACAAGATGTTAAATTCAACCTCGGAACGGCGAAAAACATTTGTTTCACCGCCTGCGAACCATTTTTCTACGGCAATGAAAAGATCTAACCTGGACTTAAAGGCCTTTGTTTTTGACTTCGATGGGACCATTGCCAGTTTGACCATTGATTTCCATGAGATGAGAGAAGCAGTTTTGGCACATCTCAATAGCTTTGGTATTCCCGTTGACGGTCTTCGCGATCTTTACGTCCTGGAAATGATCGCTGCAGGAAAGCAACTCATCGCCGGACGCTTCCCTGGACAGGAAGAGATCTATTTTCAGCAGGCAGACTCACTCGTAAAAGATATCGAAATAAATGCAGCCCGGCGTGGTTCTCTCATCGATGGAACCAGGGATATGTTGATCCAGCTGCGGGCGTTAAGTATCAAGACCGGCATCGTGACCAGGAACTGTCGGGACGCCTTAAATATGGTTTTCCCCGATATCCTCTCTTTCGTGGATATTGTTCTTACCCGTGAAGAGACCCCTCATGTCAAACCTGATCCGGATCATCTGATAAAGGTTTTGGAGGCATTCGCATTGCCGGCGGCAAAAGTAGCCATGGTCGGTGATCATGGGATGGACATGAAACTGGCAAAAAATGTTGGCACCTACGCTATCGGCGTGCTTACCGGCCATGCAAGCGCAGCAGAACTCAGCGGCGCCGGTGCGGATATAGTTATCAACAAAGCATCGGAAATTATCTCTTTTTTCCTGGATAGAAGTCCACGAGATACTATTCCAGGGAACTTCATTGACATAAATCTTCCACTATGATTATAGAAACTAAGAATAGGAGATGAGCAATGAATACAGAAGTGTTTCGTGAATATGATGTTAGAGGCACTGTTGATAAAGATCTGACTCCCGACTTTGTTTACCATCTCGGTCGTGCGATTGGGACATATGCCCGTCGCCATGGCGTAAAGATCATGACCGTGGGCAGAGACTGCCGGCTTAGCTCGGAAAGCTATGCCGAGACCGTCGGCAGGGGCGTAAGCGATACTGGCATTTCTATAATCGACATCGGTCTCTGCGCGACACCGATGCTGTACTTTTCCATTCGTCACTTCCAGACCGACGGCGGGATAATGGTAACGGGCAGCCATAATCCTCCCGATTTTAATGGTTTCAAGATCTGTATCGGTCCCGATACGATTTATGGCGACGACATTCAGGAACTCCGCAGGATTATGGAAAAGGGCAACTATGATCCCGTCACTACAGGAGATGTCAGCACCGGAGACATCTCCCTCACCTATCAGGATTATCTTGTCCGGAACGTGGTTGTCCGTGAAGGCTTGAACATCGTTGTGGATGCCGGTAACGGCACCGGAGGTCTATTTGCCCTTCCCATTTTCCGACGCTTAGGCTGTCGGATTACAGAACTCTATTGCGAACCTGACGGACGTTTCCCCAACCATCATCCGGATCCGACCGTTCCCGAAAACCTCCAGGAACTCATCTCTCTTGTAAAGGAAAAGAAGGCCGATGCGGGTATCGCCTTTGACGGAGACGCAGATCGACTCGGGATAATCACCGATCAGGGCAACATCCTTTGGGGCGACGAGATACTTTTGCTATTCTCACGATCTATTCTCAAGAAAAACCCTGGCGCCGCAATCATCGGTGAAGTCAAATGCTCCCAGACACTATATGACGATATCACTGTGAACGGCGGCAGGGCCATTATGTGGAAAGCCGGCCATTCGCTGATCAAGGGTAAGATGAAGGAGGAGCATGCCCTCCTGGCAGGAGAGATGAGTGGGCATCTCTTTTTCGCCGATCGCTATTTCGGCTATGACGATGCTATTTACGCTGCCATCCGTCTCCTCGAGATCTTGTCTGATTCGCCAGGGAAAAAGATAAGCGACATTATGGCAGATGTACCCAAGACCTTTACTACCCCGGAGATCCGAATTGACTGCCCTGATGATATAAAATTCAGAGTCGTCGAAGCGGTAAAAGATCACTTTCGCCAAGAATATCCAATAATCGATATCGATGGAGTGAGAATTCCCTTTGCAGATGGATGGGGTCTTCTTCGCTCCTCAAATACGCAGCCAGTTTTAGTACTCAGGTTTGAGGCAGTTTCAGATAAACGGTTAAAGGAAATACGTGATCTTATTGAAGGGGTGTTGAATCAGGTTTTGCAGAGTTTTCTATTCATCAAAAAGTAGTAATTCCGGTTCAAAATCAAAACGCTATCTTCGTTGGCATCGGCAATCGGTTCCCTAACGGTGTGAAAAATACGCCTACGTCGCTTCTTCCTTACTGCCTTGATTTCATCTTTGCTTTAGAACCGGAATAAAAATAATAATATCTACTATTCCAGAATGATAACCTGACCCTCCTTGAGAGTTACGTTTTTCTCCTTCATATTATTCAGTTCTCGCAGACGAGAAAGCTCCATCTCGTGACTTTTGGCAATGCGAGTTAGGCTATCTCCCTTCTTGACCACATAGGTCTTATCGTTCTTCTTCCCTTCCGAACTTGCTTTTGTCGACGTTGTTCCTTTGACCACTTTTTTGGAACCCTTTACATCGCTTACAGATGCTTCTTCGTTTGCGATACCGCTGACCGGTCTGGCAAGCTTGATGATCTCCCCTGTCTTGACGGTATTCTTTTTCATCCGGTTAGTTTCTTTTATTGCCGGAACCGTTGTGTTGTTCTTTTCCGCAATGGACGCAAGGGTATCTCCCTTCTTGACCCGATAGCTGATGAAATCTCCGCCAACCGTTTTTTTCTTCCTTTCCTCGGAAGCAACGCTATTAGAAACATTCTTTGCTACTTTGGAGCTGCGTATGGGAATGGAAAGGTACTGTCCTGTTTTTACACTGCTTTTTGCCGAAAGGTGATTATAAGTTCTTATCGATTGTGGAGATGTGCGATATTTTTTCGCTATCGATCCGAGAGATTCTCCCCGCTTCACTCGATGGGCGATAACAACTGGACGGGATTGGGGCGCCGGCAGAGGTTTTTCCCAGTGAGGGATTGCATCGGCCACACTGGCATATTTCCCAGCCATATCCGTGGGGACTTTAAGGGCGTATTCATTCTCCGGCGTTATCTTGTAGCGTAGTTCCGGATTGAGTTGCCCCATAGTCTCCTCCGGAATGTTCAGATGCTGGGCAATATCCTGAAGTCGCATTGATTTATTTGTCTTGACGACTTCATAACCCGGGCCGCGTCCTTGTTTATTCATGGGACTTCCCAAATCCATGCCATATTTTTGGGGATCTCGGACAATGTGGATCGTCGCGAGGAAACGGGGCACATACCGTGCGGTTTCATAGGGCAATTGATGGTAGAGATCCCAGAAACGGTCCAGATAGTTGATATGCTGTTTTGAGATCACCCGGAGGACCCTGTTCTCGCCGCAGTTGTATCCCGCCAGAACCGTCAGCCAGTCTCCAAACATCCCGTGCAGGTCTTTGAGATAGGCAATAGCCGCCCGTGTCGATTTCTCGGGATCCATCCGCTCATCGATCCATTGATCCCTTTCGAGACCGTATTTATAACCCGTAGAAGGAATGAACTGCCACAATCCCAAGGCCCGGGCACTCGACAGGGCACTGATTTTAAATCCACTTTCCACCAGGGGCAGCCATGATAACTCTTCGGGCAGGCCCAGTCGCTTCAATTCCTTGACAATATCCGGGCGGTAAAGTCCGGAGCGCTGATAGGAAGAGATGAAAAAGTTACGTTCTCCCGTCTGGAAGGATCTAATCTCTTTCTCCACATCGGCATTAATGATAATCGGGATTTCACCCCTCTTTCCCTGCGCCGTCGTTTGCATCCCGCTGTATATGGAAAGGATTCGTTTGGAAATGAGAAGACGAAGGTCATCCTTCTGCCTGGCAATCTCGGGATCACCATTTGCATCCAGGATAAGGGCATATGCCTGATCAAGCATTTCCAGGGCACTTTCCATATCTCCCTTGACCCAGTAGTCGTGAGATTCAGATAAGAGCCGCAGCGCCGCTTCCATCATGTCCTGTTCCTGCTGGGCTTCTCCGTCTTTGGATTTGGATTCAGAATGAGCTACCCTCACGGGCTTCTTTTCTGCGGAAACCACGATACCGGCATTGGTTTGAGAATTTTCTGATTTTTTCTCCTCTTTCTGCCCCGTTTTAACAACGCCGCCCGGGGAATGGGTGCTTTCTTTAATGTCCTCCCCATACAGATGTGAGCTATCAACTAATGGAAAGATCAGGATAAACAGAATGATCATGAGATAGATTTTTGCGTATCTTGCTCCTGTCATGCCTCATAACTCCTTTCGTATCTCCGCACTTTATCGCGCTCCTCGTACCATAAATAGAAATATCAGAAAATGAATTTAATTTGTTTTATGGCCCTATTATCCGACAACCGGCGAATTCGTCATCAGGTAGGCTTCAATGAAGTCGTCAATGTCGCCGTCCAGAACCCTCGTGGCATTTCCTACTTCCAGGTTCGTCCGGTGGTCCTTGATCATCTTGTAAGGATGAAGGACATAGGAGCGGATCTGACTGCCCCAGGCAATATCTTTTTTTGTCTTATTGATTTCATTCTGCCTTTCATTCTGTTCCTGAAGCTTCATTTCATAAATTCGTGATTTCAGATACTTCATGGCCATCGCTTTGTTCTTGTGCTGTGATCTCTCATTCTGGCACTGAACCACAATGCCCGTCGGAAGGTGGGTGAGCCTGACTGCCGAGTCTGTTTTATTTACATGCTGTCCGCCGGCTCCTGAGGAGCGGTACGTATCAACCCGCAGATCATCTTCATCAATGTCAACCACAATGCCGTCATCAACTTCCGGATAGACATAGACGGATGCAAAGGAGGTATGCCTGCGGGCGCCGGCGTCAAAGGGTGAAATGCGAACCAGGCGATGAATGCCGACTTCTGCCTTGGCATAACCGTATGCGTAGTCTCCTTCAATAGTTACGGAAACGCTTTTAACGCCGGCCTCATCACCAGGAAGATAATCAATGATAGTTGCTTTAAAACCCTTTCTCTCCACCCAACGCAGATACATCCTCAAGAGTATTTCCGCCCAGTCCTGGGCTTCCGTACCCCCTGCCCCGGCGTGAATGGACATAATGGCGTGTAACTGGTCCTCCGGCGCTCCGAGCATCAGGCGCAGCTCATCTTGACGAATGACCTTTTCTAGCTTTAGAAGATCTCGCCCGACATCATCGCGGGTTCCTTCATCGCCCTCCTCCATAGCCATTTCATACAGCAGCGCCAGCTCATTGTATTGACGCATCTGGACTCGCCAATGTTCAACTGTGTCTTTGAGTCTTGTCTGCTTTTTAAGAACTTCAGAAGCCCTTTCCGGATCTGACCAAAAGTCTTCCCGGGAGGATGTTATTTCCAGCTCTCTGATTGTCTCTTCCTTTGCGGCGATGTCAAAGACATTCTCCGAGATGGTTCAATCGCTTACGCAAATCAGCTATGGTTTCATGGATTCCTTCAATCATGACTTTTCCTCCTGAGGTTTACTGCCGTTAGCAATATCATCAATGTCAGAAAACATATATAGATAAATACATCGCCTTGAGCCGCATAAAAAGTGTGTTCCTTGTTGATATGGACGTTACCGTCCAGAAAGACCTTCTCAAATAAGGCCGATTTGTTTGATATCTTTCCCGTGGCATCAATAAAGGCGCTGATTCCCGTATTGGCTGCCCGCACGACATCGAGGCGATTTTCCACGGCGCGAAAAATCGTCATGGAGAGATGCTGGTACGGCGCTGAAGTCTGCCCAAACCAGGCGTCATTAGTCAGATTGACGAGAAAATCCGCACCTTCCTGTTTATAAGTCCTGGCTGCACTAGGGAAAATGCCTTCATAGCAGATCAGCACTCCAACCCTGTAGGGTCCGAACGTCAGAGGGTGGTAGCCCGGCCCGGTTCCAAAATCCCCTATCCCTTCCACCAGTTTATTGATAAAAGGGAAAAATCGCCTTAGGGGGACATATTCTCCATAGGGAACAAGATGAACCTTGTCGTACCTCCCCATGATCGTCCCTTCCGGTGAAAGGAGAAAGGCGCTGTTGAACAAAGTGATGTTCCTGTCATGACGGTCATAGGTCGGGCTGCCGAAAAGGAACCAGGATCCGGATTGTTTTACGGAACCGACAACTATTCGGTGCAGATCATTGATATCCTGAAAAAAGGCCGGAAACGCCGTTTCCGGCCATACAGTCAGATGAAAAGGGTGATTCCCTCCCTTTGACAAAGGTGGACGAGGGGGGCTTCCCGGTTCGGATAGTTTGCCTGGCATGGAAAGAGCGGTGTGGATTTCTATCGTTTCCAGTTGATACTGAGGATTCCACTTGACGCTTTGGTCGATATTACCCTGGGCAATCCGGACGGCGACTTTCGGAGCCGTCGTCATCTGCCTGCCGATCTCCTGTACACGAAAGATACCGTAACCGTAAATCATTAAAAGAAGCCCGACCATGACCAGAATCTTGGCAAGAATTATCTTTTTTGTACCGGGAACAAACAAGACTTCATAGATCATGGCATTGATCAACACGATGAAAAATGTCACGCCATAGACGCCGGTAATATCGGCGATCTGAATAAGGGGCAGATGGAGATACTGGGAATAGCCAAGGTTTTCCCAGGGGAAACCGGTTAACAAGTGAGATTTCGCATATTCCAGGCAGGTCCAGAGTAACGGCGCCCCAATCCACAAAGGAACCTCTTTCTTTCGGAAATAGACAACGGCGGCGGAAAATAGCCCAATATAGAGACTTAGATAGGCCGATAACAGGAGCATCGCGGCAATTCCGACGGGATAGGGCAGATAGCCGTAATTGACAACCACGTGGGTGATCCAGTACATAATTCCGACTTGCGCGGTCATACCGGTAACGAGACCCAGCATCAAACCTTGGGTGAGCGTCTTTTCCCCTCGCAGGGCGTAAAAGAGAGGGACCAAACTCACCCAGGCAAGGAGGCCCGTCCCGAATTTCGGAAAGGAAAGGATCAGCAACCATCCTGATCCCATGGCCAGCATGAGATCATTTATTTCAAGTTTCCTGAAATTGATCTTATTCTTCCGGCTCAAGCCGATCCCCTTTGGATGTTTCCGTTTTTCTGCGCATCCGCACTTTTTTTATCGTCCGTTCGTCCGCAGCAGTGATGACCATTTCAAAATCGTCCACAGCCACCGTTTCACCCGTGGCCGGTATCCTTTTGATCGCGTTTAGGATGAGCCCCCCCAGGGTCTCATATTTCCCCTCTCCGAAGGTGACGCCGAAGTGCTCCTCAAGTTGTTCAATTTCCACCCTTCCGTCCACCAAGGTATAACCGTCCGGCTGATCAACGATCCCCAGCTCCTCAGTATCATGCTCATCGTGGATCTCTCCTACAATCTCCTCAAGCAGATCCTCCAGGGTCACCAGGCCGGATGTCCCTCCATATTCATCAATGACAATGGCCATATGATACTTTTTCTGTTTGAGTTCATGGAGGAGTTGACTGATATTTTTTGTTTCGGGAATGTAGTAGGGCTTGCGCAATATGGATAGAAAATCTTTTTCCGTAACCGGTTTGGACCAGAATTTGAGCAGATCCTTCACATTGACCACGCCAATGATATGATCGATGTTCTCTCGATAAACAGGCATGCGGGTATGGCCGTGCCGGCAAATGAGCTCCATAATTTCCTCGATCTTTGCTCCGGCGCTGATCGCCACAATTTGAGTTCTGGGGATCATAACCTCACGGGCGATAGTATCCCTGAATTCAAGGATGCTCTGAATCATCTCCCCGGACTGGGGATCGATCAGGCCCTCCTCTTCACCGGCATCGATGATGGCCTGAATTTCGTCCTCCAGACGTGAGGCGTCGCGTTCCTTGAACAATTTTTTCATCAGGGATAAAAGACTTTTTCCCATTTCCCCCGGCTCCTTATGCCCTGACTATAATCCCCGCGCATACTCGGGTCTTAATATCTCCTGATTGCCTGTCGCAATAACCTTTTGGATCAAGGCTACTGTCTTTTCCTTCTTTTCCGGTAATCTGGCGCGTATAGGCAGGTAGTTCGAGGCGTGATTGGAAGTGAAGAAACAATTTGTAAATCGAGACTGGGCGATCATTATCCCCAGTTCGTTAAGAAAGCCGAATGTATCGGGAAGTATAAAACGGCCCGCGGCATGATCTTCATAAAGGGTTGTTCCGGGGACAAGCATCAGTGTAAGAGCCCCGGCATAATCAGGATCGATATCGGTCAGAATCCGGGCCGTATCCACGGCATGGGCGCCACTCCTCTCGATACCTCCCAGACCCAGGATAACCGTTGCGGACAAGCTGATACCTGCTTCCTTGACCCGGCGTCCCGCATCAACCGTCTGCTCATAAGTTACCCCTTTCCGGATGTCCCTGAGTATTTCTTCATTACCGCTTTCAACTCCCAGATAAATGATGCCGATCCCTAAGTCCCGCAATTCCCGGAGTTCTTCGGGCGTTTTCCTGAGAATACTTTTGGCATTTCCATAAAGTCCGATCCTCTTCACGCCCCGGATGTGATCACCGATGAGCCGCAGGATCTCCACCAGCCGCTTCTGGGGTATAATCAACGCGTCGCCGTCACAAAGAAATACCTTGTCCACACGGCGATAACGACCGGCTTCGAGAATATCTTCGGTTATCTCCTCGGTGGTTTTGATCCGGAATTTCTTCTCTTTATACGTCGGACAGAAGGTGCACCGATTATGGGAACATCCGACGGTGACCTGCAAAAGCAGGCTGTAGGCCTCACTGGGCGGCCTGATAATGATTCCTTCGTACTTCATAATCCTTTGTATGAATACCTCTCCCATCACCTCTTTGTCAAAGGGGGGATTTTCATCCTTCGTTGTGAAAGTGCCGGGCATGGTGGTTAGAAGCAATAAAAAAGGGGCTAACCATATCGGCCAACCCCTGCAGTATTTGGCGGGGCCGAAGGGACTCGAACCCTCGCCCTCCGGCGTGACAGGCCGGCGTTATAACCAACTTAACTACGACCCCGTTTTTTCTTCCTAATAGCGACTCTTCACACCGATGGAAACCCGGTCTCCGCTGCCGAGCATGGCTTTCTGGAGCCGCAGCCGAAGGTTTCATCCGTTTTCTATATGGTAGGCGGAACAGGGCTCGAACCTGTGACATCCACGGTGTAAGCGTGGCGCTCTCCCAGCTGAGCTACCCGCCCTTACTTGTCACCATAAGCAAGGTGCGCAAGCTATCAGCAATGAGCAGGCTTGTCAAGCAAAAAAGAACTAGACTTTAAGCATTCATGGGCGCCCGGTCAGTGCGCATGGGCGGCAGAGATGAAGTTTCCTCTTTCTGTATGTCCGTGGCCGTGGCTATTTCTTTCTCGATCTTGTCCTCCGGGACAAATGCCACCGCCAGAACCTCATCCATGTGTTCCGCAGGAATAATCTTCAGGGCCTTGATGACATTTGCCGGAACCTCGGCAAGATCCTTTTCGTTGTCCTTGGGAATAATTACTGTTTTAATGTTCCCCCGGTGAGCGGCGAGCAGTTTTTCCTTTAACCCGCCAATCGGCAATATCCTTCCCCGGAGGGTTATTTCCCCGGTCATAGCCAAATCACCCCGCACCTTCTTCTTCATATACGCGGAAGCAATGGCGGTAACCATGGCTATCCCTGCCGATGGCCCATCCTTGGGTATGGCCCCTTCCGGCACATGGACATGAACATCCGTCTCTTTATAATAATGCTCCGGCAAACCAAACTCATCCGCCCGGGAACGAACATAAGTCATGGCTGCCTGCACGGATTCCTGCATGACATCGCCAAGCTTTCCGGTCATGACCATCTTGCCCGTCCCCTTCATGATAGTTGCTTCAATCACCAGGAGTTCGCCGCCGACTTCCGTCCACGCCAACCCCGTTGATAAACCGACCTGATCTTTACCCTCTGTTTCACCGTGACGAAACTTTGCCACACCCAGATATTTAGACACCGCCTTTGAGCTTACCTTGATCTGATCCTGAATCCCTTCCGAAACGATCTTGCGGGCTATTTTCCTGCAGATCGAGGCAATCTCCCTTTCTATATTCCGCACCCCTGCTTCCCGGGTATACTCCCTGATAATGGTGAGGATTGCGCCATCGGTAAAAGCAACATTTTTTTCCGTAAGGCCATTGGCCTCCATCTCCTTGGCAACGAGGAATTTCTTGGCGATATTGAGTTTTTCCGGTTCCGTATATCCGGCAATACGAATAACTTCCATCCGGTCCTGGAGGGGCGCCGGAATAGTCTGCAGGATATTTGCCGTGGTAATGAACATAACGTCCGATAAGTCGTAATCAACTTCTAAATAATTGTCATTAAAGGCATTATTCTGTTCGGGATCGAGAACCTCCAGGAGGGCGGAGGAAGGATCGCCCCGAAAGTCGGAACTCAGTTTGTCCACCTCATCAAGGCAAAAGACGGGGTTGTTCGATCCGGCCTTTTTCATCAACTGGACAATTTTCCCCGGCAAAGCGCCGATATAGGTTCTTCTGTGACCCCGGATCTCCGCCTCATCCCGGACGCCGCCCAGAGAGAAACGAACAAATTTCCTGTTCGTTGCGCGGGCAACAGATTTGGCAACGGAGGTCTTTCCCACCCCCGGCGGACCAACAAGGCACAGAATCGATCCTTTATTTTTCTTAACCAGGCTCTGAACAGCCAGATATTCAATGATTCTTTCCTTGACCTGTTTCAGGCCAA
The DNA here is from genome assembly GCA_903885795.1 of uncultured delta proteobacterium. Classification (GTDB taxonomy): domain Bacteria; phylum Desulfobacterota; class Syntrophia; order Syntrophales; family UBA8958; genus UBA8958. The sequence continues at coordinate 13,735 of CAISJV010000089.1, forward strand.
AATGATCCTCTTCTAGTATGGTCTCGGATTCCTTGAGGGTATGCTTGTTCTCCGTCTTTTCGTACCAGGGTAAATCAAGGAGCCAGTCAACATAGTTTCTTACTACTGTGGCCTCCGCCGACATGGGGGCCATCATCTGCATCTTCTTGATCTCCGCCTTAACCTTTTTCTGGGCCTCTTCGGGAAGCTTCTTCTGCTTTAGTCTTTTTTCCAGGTCGGCGATTTCGCTTTTTAAATCGTCTTTTTCCCCCATCTCTTTCTGGATAGCCCGCATCTGCTCATTAAGATAGTAATCCTTCTGCGTCTTTTCCATCTGTTTCTTGACGCGGCGTTTGATTTTCTCTTCTACCTGAAGGATTTCAATCTCTCCCAGGAGCATTTCATATACGGCTTCCAGCCGCTCCGGGACATTGATTATCTCAAGTATCCGTTGCTTGTCTTCAAGTTTAACGCTCACATGAGATACGATAACATCAGCCAGTTTGGACGGGCTTTCTATAGAGGAAATCGTATTGACCATTTCCACATGAACCTTCTTGCTCAGCTTGACGTAGGATTCAAAGGCCTCATTAAGACTTCTGAGCAGAGCCTCACCTTTAACTCGATCCCCTTCCCCCTCCTCCTCGATCTCCTCGACCTTAACGGTGAAATAATCTTCCATAGAGATGTATTCCCTGATAATCCCTCTCTTCTTTCCCTCTACGAGGACTTTCACTGTCCCGTCGGGAAGCCGGAGGAGCTGGATGATGATACCGACGGTTCCAATTCGATATATATCGTTTTCTGACGGTTCATCTTTCTGGGCGCTTTTCTGGGCCACCATGAAGATACTCTTTTCATACTTCATGGCCGACTCAAGGGCAGCAATCGATTTGTCCCTTCCCACAAACAGGGGAACGATCATATGGGGGAACACGACCACATCCCGCAAGGGCAGCAAGGGCATGGACTGGTTTTCATCTTTCTTATTATCTTTAATGAAATCAAACATATATATTTATCTTTTCCTTGATATAATGTAGATATTAGGCAGTTTCCGAGGCCGATTCAAATATCAGAATGGGGTTTTCCCTGTTCATGACCACGTCCTCACTGATGACACATTCACGCATGTCACGGCGGGAGGGAATTTCATACATGATCTCCAGCATGGTATTTTCCAGGATCGAGCGCAGCCCTCTCGCTCCTGTTTTTCTTTCCGTCGCAAGCTTCGCAACTGCCCTCAGGGCGCCATCTGTAAATTTAAGCTTGACATTCTCAAGATCGAAAAGTTTTTTGTACTGCTTGATGATTGAATCCCGTGGCTCCTTGAGGATACGCACCATATCGTTTTCGTCAAGTTCATTAAGAGTGGCGATTACGGGAAGACGACCGATAAATTCCGGTATCAGGCCGAATTTCAATAAATCTTCAGGTTGCACTTCCGTTAGTAATTCTCCGACTTTCTTTTCCTGTTTGCTTCGTATTTCCGCCCCGAAGCCCATATTACTGAAACCAACTCTTTTGGCTATAATATCCTCAAGGACATTGAAGGCGCCGCCACAGATGAAAAGGATATTAGTTGTATCCACCTGGATGAATTCCTGCTGGGGGTGCTTTCTGCCCCCCTTGGGCGGAATGTTTGCCAGGGTGCCCTCGATAATTTTCAGGAGGGCCTGTTGCACCCCCTCACCGGATACATCCCGGGTAATCGAGGGATTTCCTGACTTCTTGGCGATTTTGTCAATCTCATCGATATAGACAATCCCCTTCGATGCACGTTCCACATCATAATCGGCGTTCTGGAGAAGGGCCAGGATAATGTTTTCTACATCCTCCCCCACATAACCAGCCTCCGTAAGGGTTGTTGCATCGGCAATGGTAAAGGGGACGTTTAGCATTTTCGCTAATGTTTTCGCCAGCAGCGTCTTCCCCGAGCCGGTGGGCCCGATGAGGAGGACATTGCTTTTCTGGATCTCCACTCCATCCATTTCTGTCGGACGGAAAAGTCGCTTATAATGATTGTAAACCGCCACAGAAAGTACTTTCTTGGTCCTCTCCTGACCAATCACGTAAGAGTCCAGGAATTTCTTGATCTCCTTCGGTTTGGGAGTCCCCTTGGTTTTTTCCACCGCCCCAGGCGCATCATTGTCCTCGTGGACAATGGATCGACAAAGCTCTATACATTCGTCACATATGTAGGCCGTGGGACCGGCAACGAGTTTTCGTACTTCGTTCTGGTTCTTCCCGCAGAAGGAACAATATAAGAGCCCCTGTCCCCCTCCCTGCGCTTCTCTTCCTTTTCTGACCATTTATTTATTACCTCTTGATCAACTTATCATTGCCGCTTATCGATGATAACATCGATAATTCCATAATCTTTCGCCTGCTGACCATCCATGAAATAGTCCCGTTCCGTATCCGCCTGAATCTTGTCCAGTGGTTGATTTGTCATTGTTGCCAATATCTGGTTCAGTTCGTCCTTCAATCTCAGAATCTCCCGGGCCTGGATGGCAATATCCGTGGCCTGACCCTGGAACCCTCCCAGGGGCTGGTGAATCAATATCCGCGCATGGGGCAGGGCAAAGCGCTTTCCTTTGGCCCCCGCTGCCAGTAACAGTGCCCCCATGCTGGCAGCCTGTCCCATGCAGAAGGTACTGACCGCCGGTCTTATGTACTGCATGGTGTCATAAATAGCCAATCCGGAACTGACATGACCGCCGGGGCTATTTAGGTAGAGAAAGATCTCCTTATCCGGGTCTTCCGACTCCAGATAGAGCATCTGGGCAATGATCAGATTGGCAACATTATCATCAATAGCCGTTCCCAGGAATATGATGCGGTCTTTCAGAAGGCGCGAGTAAATGTCAAAGGCCCGCTCGCCCCGTCCATCCTGCTCAACTACCATTGGAATCAGGGGCATTTAACTTACCTCCTGTGTCGCTGCGGATTCTTTCTTAACCATGCTTATCGTGGCCTTCTCCTCGATAAAATTCATAACCTTCTTGTTGGCCATTTCAGCCCTGATATTTTCCATCATGTCGTCCTTGGAGAGGGTTGCAAGGAAGGTCTCATAGCTCTGGCCACGCTTCTCGGCAAGCTCCCTTATGTGTTCATTAAGTTCTTCATCGCTCACGGAGATATTCTCTTTCTCGCCTATCTTTTTCATGAGCAAGAACGTCTGGACGATCCGGGTTGCATCACTCTTGTACAGATCGTGATACTGGGGAAGAATTTTTGCCGCTTTGTCGGCATCAATTCCCTGCATCGACATCCGCCATCTGGTATCTGCCATCATCGAGTGAATCTGCCTCTCAACGAGGGCTTCCGGGGCCATGATGGGGTTCTTCTCGATAAGCTTCTCCATCAGCGCCATACTCTTTTTTCCATCGGCCTGTTCCTGCTTCTGTGTTTCAATGTCCTTGCGGAGATCATCCCGTAATTCCTCCAGGGTGTTGTATTGTTCAAAATTTTTAACAAATTCATCATTGATATCAGGTATATGCTTCTCTTTGATATTCTTTATGGTCACGGTAAAGATCGCATCCTTGCCGGCAACATCTTTATGATGATAGTCGTCGGGGAATTTAATGGCAACCTCCCGTGTCTCTCCCTTTTTCATGCCCAGTAGCTGGTCCTCGAACCCGGTGATAAAAGTATTGGATCCAACCTCCAGGAGATAATCATCTGCTGTGAGTTCCTTTAGTGGCTGCTCCTCTACGGCGCCTTGAAAATCGATGACTACGTGGTTTCCTGAAACAACCTCGGAATCCTCGGAGATTTCCTCCATGGTGCTGTACATCTCCTGTAGTTCCTTCAATTTAGCCTCAATATCAACATCCGTCACTTCGACTTCTTCCCGGTCAATTTCCAGTCCGACATACCCTTCCGGATCGAAGACTGGTTCAATTTCCACGGTGGCACTGAAGACAAAGGCCTTTCCCGGCTCAATGCCATGCTGATCTATTTCCGGTCTGGATACAGGGTCAATGGCATGCTCCTTCAAGGCATCCCAGAAATGTTGATTGAAAAGTTGTGTCATTGCCTCTTCTTCGGCATGGTCCTTATAGAATTTTTCCAGGACGGGACGGGGAATTTTCCCAGGGCGAAAACCTTTTACCTTGGCCGTCTTGCTAATCTTCCGATAAACATCGTCCAGGACAACTTTTGTTTCTTCCCAAGGGATTTCAAATGATAGCTTTTGTTTAACAGGGCTTATTTCCTCAATTTTTACCCTCTGGCTTGTCTCGTTCACCGGTTCTGTTCTCCTTCAACTCTTAATATTTGGATACGGAAAGGTCATTTGGTGCGAGAGAGGGGACTTGAACCCCTATCCGCTTGCGCGGGCTGGATCCTAAGTCCAGTGCGTCTTCCAGTTCCGCCACTCTCGCCGGGATATTTCATCTCATATATGCGCAGACAAAAAGATTGTCAACAATATCGAAAAAGATGCGAGGCTTTATCGCAAACATAATCCTTTTGCAAGCTTTTTCAGTCTGCCTCTTCCCTCTCCAACTCTTGAGCCTTATCCTGGAATGGTATGGTCAACTCATAGGCCCCGGCAGAAAGAACCGCCTTGATCGGGAATCCCGACTTCTCATAAACTCGCAGCATGGCCTTGTTTACCGCCAGGACATCAGCTGTAAATCCCCCGACGCCTTCCTCTCTGGCGATCTTAACTAACATCTCAAAGAGAAAGGAGGCCATTCCCTTCCCCTGATAAGCTTCATCCACAACGAAGGCCGTATCCGCGTAAGGACGATCTTGGGAGCGGACATAGCGTGCTTCGGCAATGATTCTTTCCGTGCCGGTCTCCTCGATAACTCCGACGACAGACATGATCCGCCGATAGTCTACATTGACGTATTCCTGCATCTTTTTATGGGGCATCGCCTTGATGGGACTGAAATAACGGTAATAAACAGCCTGATCGGAAAACCGGTAAAATAGACGCCGCATCTCGTCCTCATCGGAAGGCTTGATCGCCCGGAACCGCACCGATAAACCCTCCTTGAAGGTATGGGTGCAGGACACCTTTTCCGGATAGAGATGGCCCGAGTCGGCAAAGTAAATCTGGTCGGCATAGATCATCTTGGCATCCTTGGCCTGCTGAACCAGTTCCGCCCGATCGTCGGGGTGGGCAATATCGATCAGGGCCTGGGCACGCTGCCGCAGAGTTCTGCCCATAAGATAGGCCACACCATATTCGGTTACCACAATATCGAGTGACTCCCGATTGGAAAACTGATAGGGAATACTTTCCACGGACATGACGATGTTTGCTTTCCCTTCTCGATTACGACTGGGGAGGGCAAATACCGTGCGTCCATCCCTGGACAGGGCGGCGCCCATGAAAAGTTCCTGGACGGCCCCGGGACCGGAGGTAACATTGCCTTTGCCCATGTGGAGGGCCACATTTCCCGTCAGATCCACCTTCCGTGCCGGCAGGATCGCCATGACCCGGTCGTTGCGCCCGATAACCTTGGGACTCATGACCACATCGATAGGTTGAAATTCTACCAGGGGGTTTCTGTCGAGCCAGTCCACCAGTTCCCTTGTTCCCATAATGTAAGAAGCCGCCGACTTCCCACGGAATACCCCTTTTCTGCGATTGGTCACGGCGCCGCTTTTCACAAGATCCATCAGGGCATCTGTAAAAAATGGGGATTGGATACCTAGATGTTTTTTGTTCACCAGCTGCTGCCCCAACGCCTCATAAAGAGGACCGATGGCGAATGATATGCAGCTTCCATCCTCAACGATCGATGCGACATGCCCGGCAATCTTCAGGTAGACTTCATCCAACGGCCACCGGGGAACATAAAAAATCGGTTCCGTCGCTTCGATCAGGTGGTCAAATTCATCAATATGCACCAGGGTGTCGCCGAGGGTGCGGGGCACGGCATCGTTGATTTCTCCAACAACAACCTTGGCGCTTTCCATTGCCTGACGCTCCACGGCCATGCCCAGACCAAGACTGCAATACCCTGTTTCATCGGGAGGGGTGATCTGGATGAAGGCCATGTCAATGCTTATGGCGCCGGTCCGGAAAAGCCAGGGTATCCGGGAGAAGCGGCTGGGAATAAGGTCAACCCGCCCTTCCTGTATAGCCTCACCGGCTATCCATCCGGAAAAGAAGGTTTTCAGGCGGTATTTCTTCGAAAATCGCTCATCAATGGCGACGGCGTCCCCAAGACTTACCAATTGGATCACTTCCAGATCCTGAAGGTTCGGCTGCGCCGATGCCATAAGATGTTTCACAAGGGTCCGGGGTTCGGCCATGCCTGTTCCCAGAAAGATACTCATCCCCGGCTCGATTTTCTCCATAATGGCATCAGGGCTGACTACCCGGCATTTCCAGGCAGGTTCGCTTTTTTTTGGCGCAGAAAACGATTTAAATATCAAAAACCTTACTCCTATATAGCAAGATTATAAGCGGCTGGGTCGAACGGAGATCCGGCCGGGAATATCCGGGTCCCCAATTCCCGATCCAGCATGAAGACTCCCTCTCTGCTATTTTCTACGCGCTCCATCTGTCGGACATTCTTGTCGGCGTTAGATTCCTCTTCAATCTGCTCTTTGGTAAACCAGTTCAGCATGGTATCCGAGGCGAAATCATTTTCTTTGCGGGCAATCTTAACCAGGTTATGGATCTTTGAGGTAATGAACTGTTCATGGGCATATGCATCCTTCCATGCCTCCAGAGGGCTGTTCCAGGATGTTTTAATCTGCTTCACGTCCAGGAGCTTTACTTCATGACCGCGATCGATGATATGGTCGAAGAACTTCATGGCATGAATCATCTCCTCGTGGGCCTGACAACGCATCCAGTGTGCCATGCCATCCAGGTTTTGAGCATGAAAATAGGCCACCATGGACAGATAGATGTAGTACGATTCAAGTTCATGCTTGATCTGTTCGTTCATTGCTTCCAATAATTTTTTCCCGATCATTTTTGTCTCCTTTCTTTTCTTCAGTCTGTTACCCGGGAAAGTATGCACATCAATCCTGATTGTCAATAAAAAATAACCGGCAAAAAATAATCGACTCCTCTTCTGATTTGGACTATATGCAAGCTGTAAAACAATTAAAAGATGGTTGTAAATTGCTGAAAAAATCAGATATTATAAATACTTTCATTACATCGACGCCATTTTTGGCTTTTCTTTATCTGTTTATCCGTGTCTACTCTTGGACGTTCCGGCTCCAGATTGAAAATGAAGCGGCCTGGAAAGAATATCATAAAAAGGGCGGAACAATCCTTTTTTGTACCTGGCATCAGCATTTCTTCGGGGCCATCCGTCATTTTCAGTCTTATCGCACCTACAATCCGGGGCTTATGATCTCCAGGAGCAAGGATGGCCATATCATCGCCGAGGTTGCCAGAAGATCAGGATGGGATCCGATACGGGGCTCCTCTTCCCGAGGGGGCATCGAGGCCATGTTTGAATTGATTGAGAAATTGAAAAAGAACAGGCTTGCAGCCCACATCGTCGACGGACCCCGCGGACCTGCTGGTGAACTTAAAGCTGGCGTCATACGTATCTCCCATGCTGCAGACGCCGTTATCGTCCCTTTTTACATCCAGGCCGACAAGGCATGGTATTTCAATAGTTGGGACCACTTCATGCTTCCCAAACCATTCTCCAGAGTCACCCTCCGTTTTGATGAAATGATCAAGTTTCCAGCAACAATGGATAATGAACTATTCGAAAGTCAGCGGCTGCAGCTTCAGCAAATCATGCGCAAAGGGGCAAAAAAACTTTTCCCTTAATTGTAATACCCTCTAATCAATGCCTAAGTGAACCAACAAAAGTTCACTATTTTGTTCGAAGTATTCTAATAGAAACTTCTTGGTATAGTAACGGGAAATCATCGTGAATCTCCTTCATCAACAGGGTCGATGTGAGCCTGAACGTTACTTTGATGCATTGCCGAATCGGATTATTTTATACTGACGGTACAGCAAATATCCACCCCAGGCTAAGGAGACGATCATGAGCAAGGCACCTATACGATTTGAGAAAACTGCCAGAGTGTGGTCGTATTTAAGGCACTCCAGGTCTCGGAGGAGGTGATGCCAATCGTGAAAGTCGGGGTTGTCGCTCCCGATGTTGCCGCCGAGGAGGGGCAGTTGCAGGGCTCGGGCGTCATTGATGTAAGGCGCAAGATCCATATCATCAAATAGGTAATAATCCTGCCCGTCCAAAACAAAGGGTTTTATTCTTCGTGGGAAATGAGGAGATAGGACTTTATCGTCTTGGTCCACCCAGCTTCCATGGTCGGGCCCGATGCTCTTATATTGATTTCCATCGGGTCATGGCTGAAGTCTTTCTGCGTTAGTTTCGCAAAAATAACGCCGCGCCACATGCACTCAATCTTTTCTTCTCCCTGCTCAGCTCCACATTTCGGACAAACCAATATTCAATCCCCGACCGGGAAAGGTGAAATGTTTATTAATATTTTGATGATAACCGCCTTTTTTGAGCGATAGGTATAGGAATAACGACCTTGTATGTCAGGTAAGGATTGACAGTATATGTTGCGGCAGGTATTGACCCCCGGGTTGCCCCAAGTTAAATGTTACCGAGGAGGCGACAAAAAGGGAGCATAATATCCCTTGACAAGTAAAAAGACCCTCCCTATACTTCGGCCCGTCGAAATCAATGTTTTATCATAGCATAAAAAGGAGATATTAAGGGTGATACATCGTGGCAGGCGTCGAAGTGATAAAATCACTACCCGGAGTCGGATAGAAAGAAACGGGTTGGTATTAATCGCAATTATAGCGGTTCTGATCTACGGGATTCTTGATTCTATGACGTCGGATCAAACCCTGACCCGTTCTTTGATTGTGATCTTTGTCATCGTCTATGGTTTTTTCACCCAGTACCTGATTAACTCAAGAAAAACGGCTCTTGAAGAGAAAGAACGGACTCAACAGCGATTGATTCAGGCTGAGAGTCTTGCGGCCATCGGTCAGTTGGTCGCGGGCATTGCCCACGAACTGAACAACCCGCTGGCAAGTACATCAAGCCTGATTCAGACAGACATTGAACTCCTTAAAGAGCAGAAGGATAAAAGGGCTATCGATGACGAAATTCTTAATGATCTCGAATTTGCACTAAAAGAGCTAAGACGGGCTGAGAATATCGTAAAAAGCGTTTTGGGGCTCTCACGCCAGAGTCAGGCTTACGTTGAAGATGTGGACATCAATAAGGCGATAAATGATACGCTGAAAGCCCTCGAAAACCTTTACATAAATACCCGTATCAACATCATAAAAGATTTCGAAGTTAGCCTGCCAATGGTGAACGGCAACTTTGCAAACTTAGGTCAGGTTTTAATCAACATCATTAAAAATGCCATACAGGCCATACCCGATGGTAACGGAACGATCAGTCTGAAGACAAGATATGAAATAGAAACCAACGGTGTTGAGATTGAATGTCACGATACTGGCGTCGGAATTCCGAAAGAGATTATCAATGATATTTTCAGGCCCTTTTTTACAACAAAGGAAGTTGGGCAGGGAACCGGTCTGGGGCTGTACATCGCCCATGAAATCATCAAAAAACACGAAGGTCTCATATCAGTAAGCAGCAAACAGGGCAGAGGTACAACTTTTACTATCGACCTTCCATGTAGAGCGAGGGAAGCATGATCACGATATTAATCGTAGACGACGAAGAAGGCATCCGAATGTCCTTGAAGAAAGTTCTTCAGAGGGACGGCTATGAAATTTTGCTGGCAGAAAATGGTACCGAGGCCATTGAAATCGTTCGACGGCAGCTCAATGAAATCGAGACTGTCATATCTGACTTCAAAATGCCGGGACTGGATGGCTTGGAGACGCTAACGGAGATTAAGAAGCTCAAACCTGAAATTATCCGCATTATTCTCACCGGTTATGCAACGCTGGATCGAGCCATTGACAGCGTCAATTCCGGTATAGACGGATTCTTTACCAAACCATTCGACAACAACGATATCAGGAGCAAAATTAAGGAGTTTCATGCAAAAAAACGACTGAAACAAGTTGCGCCAGCCCAAATGGTTATTGATGAACTGGAGGTATTCAACAAGAGTCTGGCACCGGGAAACCAGAAATTCTCAATCCTTTTTTCTGATGTTCACGATTTTATGAAGAACACTGAAGATCTGACGCCTCGCGAATTATCTGATCTCCTCAATCGCCATTATTTTTATCCCCTGGACGATATTGATTTCAAACACCGCAATGAGCTCGACAAACAGATCGGCGAAACAATCATGGGGGTTTTCGGGGCGCCAATCGCCCGGGATGATGCAAATAGGGCTGATGAATGCGGAATCGAGATGAGAGCGAAAGCTTCCGGAATCAATAAAGACAAGATATGTCCGCTCCTGCCGCCGTTTGTCGTCCACGAAATCGGTAGTCTTCGGATTATTACCGCTGCGTAACGGGGGACAAAAAGTTCGAAAATAGTAACAGATGGGTAAATTTGGTGGGACAAACAAAAAGGGGTTACGGAAACTCCGTAACCCCGTGATTTCATTGGTCGGGGCGAGAGGATTTGAACCTCCGACCCTCTGAACCCCATTCAGATACGCTACCAAGCTGCGCTACGCCCCGACCTATGGGTAAGACAGGTTAGCCTTCTACCACCGTGCGCAGTGCCTGTCAAGTTTAATCGAGACAAATACCAATGGAAAAAGCTATTAAAAAAGACTTGCAATTCCGCACCGAAGTCCCATATTATGCTTCCTATGTTACCAGCAATAGAAATTCCCCGAAATAACTTTATCTGGATCATCAGCCTTCTCGCGTTGCTATTGTTTGTAAACCCCCTTGCCTCCCATGCCGATATCTATAAATATGTCGACAACAAAGGGACCATTCATCTCACCAATGTCCCCACAAACCCACAAGTCGATTATGTGCTGGTTTACCGGGAAAAAAGGGTATTGTTCAGTATCAAGGCGAACGATGTGGCAAAATACGATCAGATTATAAACCGGACCGCGGAGAAGTACAATGTTGACCCCGCCCTAGTGAAGGCCGTTATCAAGACCGAGTCCAACTTCAACCATCGGGCCGTGTCACCGAAAGGGGCACGGGGGCTGATGCAGCTCATGCCTTCGACTGCCTATGCTCTCCAGGTTCCGGATTCCTTCCAACCGGAAAACAATGTCGAAGGAGGGGTCAAATATCTCCGATATTTGATGGAATTATTCAGAAATGATCTTTCCCTTGCCCTGGCGGCCTACAATGCCGGCGAAAACGCCGTTATCAAGCATCGCGGTATTCCCCCCTACCGGGAAACCCAGAACTATGTTCAGAGAGTCCTCAGCCAGTATCACCAGTATCGTCGGCAGTAATTTATTCAATATAGAAATACCCTTTCAGCTGCTCAAATCTTTTTTCCTTGATCCCCTTGATGTTCGTCAGACTTTTCAAATTACTTATTTTACCGCCTGATGACCGGCGCAGATCAAGAATCTGCTGGGCTGTGCTTCCACCAATACCAGGAATCAGAAGTAAGTCTTCAAAGGTGGCCCGATTGATATCAATGGGCAGATTCAAGGCCAGGCGCGTGGCCGGCTTCATCTTTTCCTGCATAACTTGGCCATCGCCATGAATCCGCAGGGTCGAACCTGTTTTCATGGGTTGAAAAAGATCGAGACCGGCCGGGTTCGAATATTCGACGCCGGCTATGTTCAAAAATTGTAGGAGGGTTGTCTTGTCAGGAAGATAATAGACGCCGGATCGAGCGGTTTCCCCCGATATTTCTACGACGACAGGGCCGCTCCGGATGTTTATCCCAAGCAGGTTCACATCCGGAGGGCAATTCCAAAACCAGGTAGATCCCGCAAAGTACATGACCATGGCGACAGCAAGGAAAACCATCAAGCCATTGATCTGCCTTTCTTTCAGGGTCATCAATCAGGATTGCTGTTTTTCCAGTTCAAAGGCGTCATGAAGGACCATAACCGCCAACTCTGTATATTTTGCCTTCACGACGCAGGAAATCTTTATTTCCGAGGTGCTGATCATCTCGATATTGATGCCTTCCTTGGCCAGGGTCGTAAACATCTTGGCAGCAACCCCGGAGTGACTGACCATCCCCACGCCAATGATGGATATCTTGGCCACGCTGTCATCGATCACAACATCGGCGGCGCCGATATCTTTTGCCGCATCCTGAACGAGGACCGAGGCCTGCTTCACATCCTTTCGGGAAACCGTGAAGGTCAGATCCGTCAAGCTATCGACACTGGCATTCTGAATAATCATGTCCACCATGATGTTATGTTCCGCAAGGGGCGTAAACAGGCGCGCGGCAATCCCCGGCCTGTCCGGCACATTGACGACGGTAATTTTTGCCTGATCCCGGTCATAGGTTACGCCGGACACAACTTCTCTTTCCATATCCTTATCCTCCTTTGTCACCAGAGTTCCGCCCGTGTCTGAAAAAGAAGATTTGACATAAACGGGGACCTCGAATTTTTTCGCCATTTCCACGGACCGGGGTTGCAGCACCTTGGCCCCCGCCCTTGCCATCTCCAGCATTTCATCATAAGATATTCTATCAAGCCGTCGCGCTTTGTCATAAACATTGGGGTCAGTCGTATAGACCCCATCCACATCCGTATAAATTTCGCAGACATCCGCTTTCAGGGCCGCCGCCAGGGCAACGGCGCTGGTATCGGAGCCGCCCCGGCCCAGGGTCGTGATATTGTTTTCCCCATCGACACCCTGAAACCCCGCCACTACAATAATAGCACCCTTTTTAAGCTCTTCCCGGATTTTCCGGGTATCAATTTTGACAATGCGCGCCTTCTTGAAAGCCTGATCCGTATTGATTTTTACCTGATGACCCTGAAAAGAACAGGCTCGATAACCCAGACGGTTGAGCACCATGGCCAGAAGGGTCACGGTCACTTGTTCACCCGTGGAAATCAGGGCGTCGTACTCCCTGGGATCGGGGTCCTCTGCCGCCTGCTGCGCCAGATTGATAAGGCGGTCCGTCTCGCCGGCCATGGCCGAAAGGACAACGACCACGTCATTGCCTGCTTCTTTTTCTTTGATGATCCGTCTGGCTACATGCTCGATGCGCTCCATATTCGCCACGGATGTTCCACCGTATTTCTGCACCACAAGACCCATTTGTCAGAATCCTCCCCTTATCAAAAGGTTTTTGATGATATTAATTTTCCCTTCATTTCCTGTTATGACCAATTCTCGGTTATGTTCATCAAGATATGTAAGGTTTATGAATAAAACCCCCTCCGGCAGAATGTCTCTCACTCTTTCCGCCCATTCGATGACTACGACGCCATCCCCGTAAAAATAGTCCTCATAACCCATGTCCTCAAGATCTTTCGATCCCTCCAGGCGGTAGATGTCAAAATGGTAAAGAACAAACCGTCCGGGGTATTCATTTATCAGGGTGAAAGTCGGACTCGTGATCGGATACAGCGCGGGCACTTCCAAGCCGGCGGCAATACCCTGGGTCAGGCGTGTCTTCCCCGTGCCAAGATCACCGATGAGGGCAATGATGTCGCCTTTCCCCGCCCTGGCCCCGATTATCGCTCCGATCCGAAAGGTATCTTCACTACTTAGGGAGTGAATTTTTATCTGCATAAGTAACCGATTATTTTTCGAGTACGACCATAGCCATGGCATGACGCCGTGTATGCGTCAAACTGAGATGGGCCCCTTTTACTAACTGTTTTTCCATAAATATGCGAGCCTTATCCGCAAAGATCAGGGAAGGAAATCCCTTGTCGCTCCGGGACACCCAGATATCCTTCAAGCCGACACCCATTCCCAAACCTATTCCGAGGGCCTTCAAACAGGCTTCCTTGGCGGCAAACCTGACAGCATAATGCATGGCCGGAAGGACATGTTTTTTGCAATAGCTGATCTCCTCATCGGCAAATACCTTGTGGACAAACTGGTCGCCCCAACGCTCGATTATTCTGTCAATTCGATCAATCTCCACCAGATCAACGCCCATACCAGAGATCATCGGTTCCTCCCCTTGACGGCGTCTGCAACCATCACTACCTTTTTGATGGCTCCTGCATCATGAACACGGACAAGATGCGCCCCATTCATAATCGCCGCCGTCACTGCCGCCGCGGTTCCCTCGCTACGCTCTTCCGGCGCTCCACCAGTGAGCCGACCGATGAAAGCCTTGCGTGACGGGCCAATGAGAACGGGAACACCCAAGACCCGGCATTCATGCAAATCCCGCAGAATCCTAAAGTTATCTTCAGCGTCCTTGCCAAATCCCAGACCGGGATCAACCACAATCTGCCGCTCCTCGATGCCCTCCTTTTGGGCAACGACAATTCTTTCTTCAAGAAAACGGATGATATCCCCCCACAGGGATTCATAAGTCAGATCCCCGGACTGCATATCAGTGGGAGTCCCGCGCATATGCATAAGCACAACCGCAGCGCCTGCCTCGGCGATTACCGCCGGCATCTCCTCATCAAACCTCATAGCACTGATGTCGTTGACGATTTCCGCACCCGCATCGAGCGCTGCCCGGGCAACAGCGGCTTTGGTCGTATCTACCGCAAGGGGCGTATCAACCTGCCTGGCAACAGCTTCAATCACCGGCAAAATCCTTGCTATTTCTTCCTCATAAGACACCGGCAAGGCGCCGGGACGGGACGATTCCCCTCCAAAATCAAGGATGTCGGCGCCTTCATCGACAAGTCGCATGGCATGGGCAATTGCCTGATCCGTGGCCAGATAGCGACCGCCATCGGAAAATGAATCAGGGGTCACATTGACAATTCCCATAATGAGGGTCCTCTCCCCCAGCGTTAGGTCCCGCCGGGCGGTCTTCAGGATATGGGATTGTTTATCGATGTTTTCAAGGAACCTCGCCACTGATAATGCCAGCAGGGATAATCCGAAAGGCTGACGGGTGATCTTTTCGGCAAATCGTCTCAGTTGTTTTTGTGTCCCCATGAGGATCACATCCGTTGCGGGAATACTACAGGCCACAGTCCCCCTGGCAACGGCAGCGTCTCCTCCTACGGCCAGCATTTCCTGCTTAATAACATTGGCAGCCCGGCACGACACCCCCTCCATCCGGATGTTAAGGTGACGCATCTTGGGCAGCATCGCCTCGATCCCGCTAGCGTCCACCCCGATTCTATCCAGGAGAGCAAGGGCCGCGGAAGGCGAATTGATCTGCAGGTCTCTTAAGAACCACATACCTCATCCCGATCAGGCCGTAGTGTCTTCCGGCTTGACCTCACTTGCTGTCAGGACAACAATCTCCTCTATTTCAGCGGGATCAGTTGTTATTTCCGGCTTAGCCTCAGTTGCTGTCGTGAGACCGATAATTACATCGATCTCGGCCGTATTAAGAACTTCCTTTTCCAGCAGTTCCTCGGCGAGACGATTGAGGATGTCAATATGTTCGTTCAACAGCTCCTTTGCCTTCTCATATCCATCTGACACAATACGGGAAACCTCGCTATCAATCTTCTGGGCCGTCTCTTCGCTGTAATCTTTGTGGGTCGCAAATTCCCGGCCCAGAAAAATGGCCTCTTCCTTCTTGCCATAGCTCAAGGGGCCCATCGCTTCACTCATTCCCCATTCACAGACCATCTTGCGGGCCAAAGCGGTGGCCCGCTCAATGTCATTACCCGCCCCAGTTGTGAACTCCTTCAAAACGATTTCCTCCGCCGCACGGCCACCCAGGAGGATGACAATGTTATTAAGAAGGTAAGTCCTCGGATATGTGTGTTTTTCATCAATTGGCAACTGCTGGGTCAGGCCAAGGGCTCGTCCCCTGGGAATGATCGTCACCTTGTGAATGGGGTCCGTACCGGGCATAAGTCTTGCGACCAAGGTGTGACCGGCTTCGTGATAAGCTGTGTTGCGCTTCTCCTCGTCACTGATCACCATACTCTTACGTTCCGCTCCCATGAGGATCTTATCTTTAGCGAACTCAAAATCCGCCATGCCCACCTTATCTTTATTCATGCGCGCCGCGTAAAGGGCAGCTTCGTTGATAATGTTCTCTATATCCGCCCCGGAAAAACCAGGCGTCCCCCGGGCAATCACCTGAAAATTCACATCCCCGTCGAGAGGAACCTTACGGGCATGGACGTCGAAAATCTTTTCCCTGCCCTTAACATCCGGCAGGGGCACCACAACCTGACGATCGAAGCGTCCCGGCCTGAGGAGGGCTGGGTCGAGGACATCGGGCCGGTTGGTAGCCGAGACCAGAATAACGCCTTCATTGGATTCAAAACCATCCATCTCCACGAGAAGCTGATTGAGAGTCTGTTCCCGCTCGTCATGGCCGCCGCCGAGGCCGGCGCCTCGTTGCCTCCCTACCGCATCGATCTCGTCAATAAAGATAATGCAGGGGGCATGTTTCTTGGCCTGGTTAAAGAGATCCCGGACCCGGGAGGCCCCGACGCCCACAAACATCTCCACGAAATCAGAACCGCTTATAGACAGAAAGGGAACGTCCGCTTCACCGGCAATGGCGCGGGCCAGCAGAGTCTTCCCTGTTCCTGGAGCCCCGACCAGCAATAACCCCTTGGGAATTCGACCGCCAAGACGGGAAAACTTCTTGGGATCCCTCAAGAAATCAATCACTTCTTGTAGTTCCGCCTTGGCTTCGTCGATCCCCGCCACATCTTCAAAGGTAACCTTATTTGTTTTATCGGTCATGAGGCGAGCTCGGCTCTTCCCGAAGGCCATGGCCTTGCCGCCGCCGCCCTGCATCTGGCGCATGAAAAATATCCAGACACCGATCAAAAGCAGCATCGGAAACCAGGAGATCAGAATGGTCATATACCATGGGGAATCTTCGGCAGGTTTCACGGAAATCCGCACATTTTTTGCTTTGAGAGCTCCGATCAGATCGGTGTCTTTCGGCATGAAAGTCTTGAAGCTTTTGTTGTCCGCAAGCTTGCCGGTGATGTTCTCGCCCTGAATGGTAACTTCTTTTACCTGCCCCTTATCAACATAAGCGATAAAATCGCTATAAATGACGCTTTCCTGTTGTCCTTTCGGCTGAGTAAAAAGATGGTACAGCATGACAAATACCAGGCTGATCACCAGCCAGAGGGCAATATTTTTTTGTAGTGGATTCAATAGGATCTCTCCTCAGTGTAAAATTCGCCTCAACGGCGATGCCTCCCCTTACAATAACCTTTCCCGTATTTCAATGGATTTCTCTGATACTTGCTCATATATGACCTTCAAGACCTGTCTGGTCCCGGCCGTGATCCGGACCGATTCATTCATACATGATCCGGCAATCCATAGGATGCCGTCGGTGCCAGCCAACAGGGGGATACGATGTCTATCGTCGCGGGAGACCTTTTTGTCGATAAAGATAGCCTTTAACTTTTTTGTCCCCGCCATGCCGAGGGGACGCATCCGGTCACCGGGCTGGATGCTTCTGATTTTTAGAGGAAAGACCAAGCGCTCATAATCCAGATAAGCCTGACCAGCTTTCTGTCTTCCCACCGCACACTCTCGTGTAGTTACTTCTTTTTCCATCATTAATTCGACTACTTCCTGATGATTAGCGTCGATCACACTGAATTCAAGAATCATCTTCGCTTCGGGAATATGAATTCTCCCTGGGACGGCGACAGGGTAACAATAATTAACGTTATTCCCGCTCCTTTCCCGGCTGGACAGGATCAGACGCCAGTAGTCCCTTCTTGCCTCGACAGCGAAGGGAAGATTGAGTCGACCGGAAGGCTTTCCAAAAAACGCCAGATCGAGAACCGCCTGAATGTGGGAGGAAAAAACTCCCTTCTCGTCCGGAGAAAATCGTTCCAGGAGAACCTTGATGATGCGGCGCGCCAAGGCCTCATGCAACGCCCGGAGCCTTGAGATATCCAGACAAAGGTTATCCGTTGATTCAGAAATATTCCAATCCGACAGTACCAGACGCACCTGGTCTTCCATGAAATCATCTTCCCTGCCGATGATTTCCGCCGTCCTGGCCAGGGTCCTCTCAATACCGGTTTTGTATTGATTCTCCAGCAGGGGCAGCAGTTCATGGCGGATCCGGTTCCGCAAATACTTCGGGTCTAGATTGGAATGGTCAACGGCGAAGGACAGGCCCTCTCCCGCCAGGAATTCCCTGATCTCAAAGCTGCTTGTGTAAAGGAGGGGACGGATGTAGCGTCTATCCCGTACCGGAGTCATCCCTTTGAGCCCTTCCGGACCGCTGCCACGGAGCAGATTCATAAGTACGGTCTCCGCCTGATCGTCGAGATGATGTCCCAGGGCGATGCGGGCAGCATTGACGTGGGCCGACGCCTGATCAAGAAATGAATAGCGGACCTCTCTGGCCATATCTTCAACGGATTTACCATTTGACCGGCTCAGGTCAAGAATATCGGCCCGGGCAGATTCCATTTGAAGCCCCATAGACAAGCAAAGCTCCCGGACAAACTGCTCTTCGTCATCCGCTTCCGACCGAAGGTTGTGATTGAGGTGCGCCACAATAAGGCTGACGCCAAGTTCCGGCGACAGTTTATGGAGAATCGCCAACAGGGCGACAGAATCCGGCCCGCCGGAGACTGCGACCAGCACCCGGTCGCCGGGCCGGATCATTTCATACTTTTCAATCACCTTCCTTACTTTAACAATCATGGATGACCTCAACTGAAAAGCTCCCTAATCTCCAACAGGCTCTCACATATACAATCTGGATGTAATTTCATAAGCTTATCCCGTGGCGTCAGGCCGTTCAGGCAGGCGCAACTCCACACCCCGGCATTTTTGGCAAGGAGGATATCGTTGGGACCATCCCCGACAATCACCGTCTCTTCACGAGAAATACGAAAGCGCTGCAAGTAAGGCTCGACAAGCCGTCGGTCCGGCTTCTTGTAGGGCATGACATCACCTCCGACAATATCTTCAAAGAACGGGGCGATGCCGAGCCCCTGAACGATTTTGACTGTAAATTCCTGGCGTTTGTTGCTGATGATGATTTTCCGCTTGGCCAAGAAATAATCGAGACATTCCCTGACGCCGGGACAGAGAACTGTCTGATCCAACAGGTGATCTTCGTAGTGCCCAAGGAAGATCTTCATGGCCCTGGAAAATGATTCCTGATTTTCCCCTCCGAGAGCCCGCTTGATTAGTTCCTCCACCCCATCACCGACGAAGCTGATGACACGTTTCTGGTCCAGAGTTGCAAGCCCGAGGGCTTCCAGTGTATAATTGACCGCCGTGACGAGATCCTGACCTGTGTCGGCAAGGGTACCGTCGAGGTCAAAAATTAATAACTCAACTTTAATCATGACTTATCAAACCAGCATAAAATTGTTCTTGACTGTATATAAAAGTCAGGCTTGAATGACAAGCAAATCAACGCAACTAAAATATAAATTAATTAAAAAGGAGAATAAATATGAAAAGAAGCAAATGGATGAAATGTGGCGCCGTTTTCGTTATCGCCATGTTCGTGGCGGTATTTGTCCTGGAACTCGACGCCTATGCCCGCGTTGGCGGCGGCGGTTCCATGGGAAGCCGGGGGTCGCGATCTTCGTTCAGCCCTTCAAAGCCATCGTCAAGCCAACCGGCCAGTCCTTCCAGTAACCTGACAAGTCCCGCGCCGACGGCGCCACAGGCTCAGGGGGGAGGTTTTTTAAGATCCCTCGGCGCCGGTATGGCAGGCGGGCTTCTGGGCGGGATGCTCTTCAGCAGTTTGGGTTTCGGTGGTCACGGCGGCGGCATGGGCGGTGGTGGTGGAATCGGTCTTTTCGATATTATTCTGCTCGGCGCACTGCTGTACGGCATCTACTGGTTTATCAAGCGACGCAAGCAGACGGCAGCCACCACGACGTCATCTCCCGCCTACTATCAGGGATCCGGTCCCGAACCTGTGTCCCCCGGTTACGCCCAACCGGCTTATGCAGCTCCTCAGAATGCCGTTGAAGATGATCGCCGCCGGGGCATCGGATATATCAAGCAGATGGATCCCAACTTCACCGAAGACAAGTTCAACGACTTATGCATGGACGTCTTCTTCAAGATCCAGGGGGCTTGGGCAAATCGCGATATGTCGCCCATCCGTAGCCTGCTAACGGACGATTTGTACCGCATCATGCAGGATGATGCAGAAAAGATGAAGCGGGAGGGAAAGTTCAACAAACTGGAAAATATCGCCGTCCGCACCGTGGAGATCTCCGAGGCATGGCAGGAGCAGGGAAAGGATTTTATTACCGTTCGTTTCCTGGCAAATCTCCTCGATTACACCGTCTCCGAAAGCGGCAATTTGCTCTCGGGAAGCAAAACCGACCCGGTCAAATTTGAGGAATACTGGACGGTTGTCCGCCCCGTAGGAAACAATCCCTGGCAGTTATCGGGGATCGATCAGGCGTAATAGGAGGAGAAGGCAACAGGCAATTTCCCCCTTCTCCTTCAAGGGGTCGGGGTGGGGATGGGTTCTTGAACAAGAAAAAAAAAGACAGCATTGGCATCATCGGCCTGGGCAAGGTGGGTACGGCGATGGGATACCTCCTCAAAAAGGCCGGCTATCCCATTGTCGCCATCGCCGACAGGTTTCCCGAAGCCCTCGTGCAGGCCCATCCCTTCACGGGAGGGCAGATGTGCAAAACTGCCGCAGAGGCCGCAGGCGACGCAGACGCCATTTTGATCGCCACAAGCGACGATCTCATTGCCGTCGCCTGTCGGGAGATTGCCGCCGCGGGGGCCATCCGGCCCGGTCAGAAGGTCGTCCATTTCAGCGGCGCCGGCTCCCTCGAACTTTTAGGCGCCGCCAAGGAGGCAGGGGCCTTTATCGCCAGCATCCATCCCATTCAGTCTTTCGCCGATGTGGAAGGAGCCATCCAAAACATCCCCGGAAGCACCTTCGGGATCACTTCCGACCCAGAGATCCGCGAATGGGCGGTGGATTTTGTCCTCGCCCTGGAAGGGGTCCCCTTTTTCGTCCCCGACACGGACAAACCCTTATACCACGCTGCCGCCTGCATTGCTTCAAATTACCTGACCACGCTCCTCTATATGGTCGAGGAGATCTATCTCAGCCTCGGACTGAACCGCGAGGAGGCCATTCGCGCCTTCTGGCCCCTGGTCCGGGGGACGTTGAAAAACATCGAATCCCGGGGGTCAGTCCAGGCCCTGACGGGACCAATTGCCCGGGGAGATATCGGGACGGTAGCAAAGCATATCCTTGCTTTTCAGGAAAAACTGCCTGAATTTCTCCACGCCTACCAGGCCCTCGGCCTGGTCACGACGGAGCTGGGACTTAAAAAACAGAGTTTAACGGACGAAAAGGCAAGCATGATCAAAAAACATCTTAAAGGAGGAAAATCATGAGCACACAGGTACAAATCACCAGGGTGACTACCGCCAAGATCCGGGACATGAAGAAAAAAGGGGAGAAGATCACCATGCTAACCGCCTATGACTACCCGACGGCAGTAGCAATGGATTCCGTGGGCGTGGACATTTTCCTTGTCGGGGACTCGCTCGGCATGGTCGTCCTCGGCTATGACAGCACCCTCCCCGTCACGATGGAAGACATGCTCCACCATACCAAGGCCGTCGCCCGGGGAACCCAGCAGGCCATGGTCATTGGCGACATGCCTTTCATGTCCTACCAGGTATCCGCCGAGGAAGGGGTCCGCAACGCCGGACGATTTCTTCAGGAAGCGGGGGCCCAGGCCGTAAAACTAGAAGGGGGACGGGAAGTTGCCGAAGTAACACGCCGCATCGCCGCCGCCGGGATCCCCGTCATGGCCCATATCGGCCTGACTCCCCAGTCGGTCCACCAGTTAGGGGGTTACAAGGTCCAGGGCAAAGGGGATAAAGCCGGTCAACGCCTTATCGAAGACGCCAAAATTCTTGAAGAGGCAGGAGCCTTCGCCATCGTCCTCGAATGCGTCCCCAAAGGCCTGGCCAGGGAGATCACCGCCTCCCTCCAGATTCCCACCATCGGCATCGGCGCCGGCGTCGACTGCGACGGTCAGGTCTTGGTCGTCCACGACATGCTGGGCCTCTATGAAAGGTTCACCCCGAAATTTGTCAAGAAATACGCGAAGATCAACGATCACATCCGGGAGGCGGTAAAGACCTATTGCGATGAAGTACGCAGCGGCGCCTTCCCTGACGACGCCCACTCGTTCCTGTAATATTAAGGAAGCAAAATCGCCGGCAATGTCACTTATTGCTGAATAATATCATGATTGTAGATTGTATCGTCGCGACGATATTTTCTAACCTCCCCAACGTCCCGGCGTTTGTGGGTTGCTTATATGATTGGGATGGAAGATGCCGTCTTTCAACCCATAATTATTGTTGGTATTCCCTGAGCAATTTTGGTATGGGCGACCGAGATATGGATATTTGGAGCTGCAAGGGTTGACGGTTGCTGTAGATTGGTACATGAATGAACCATTGTGTCTCAGCCGGTCAACCAAGCGGTAAACAGAGAAAACAAACCCCCTCCTTTGGCATCGGGAGCAACCAGTATCCTCAACTCAAAACATTGCGAACGCCAATGATTTTGTGTTGAAGGTATTTAAAACGGAATTCGCCAATGTCTTTTTTTCGTTCATTAACCCAGGAAAAATCGAAGAAGATATTTCTGATATCTTTTTTTATGTCCACCCTGTTTCCTGTCCTGATTGTTATAATCTCAGGTTATTATTACGTGTTCCCGCTCCTCGATGCAGATGAGATCGACAAACTCAGAGACGTTTTTGCTTATGGTGTTATGCTTCTCCTCTTCTTTCCCCTGCTGACCTTTTTTCTCATGTACAGGTGGTTCAGTTTTCTGGAAAGGGTCACGGCCGAGATAACTGTAAAGACAACGGAGGTCAGTTCGGGGATAAAGGAATTTGCGGGGCAGAATCTGCAAGTCGACGATGTTTATCTGTCCGACGTACAGAGCAAATCACCGCAAGGAAACGAAGAAAATGAAATACAAAGTATCGTCCGTTCCTTCAACGAGATATTCCAGACCGCAACAGATCAGATCGAGGAGCGAAACCGTATCAAGGAACTTCTCGCCGGGCTGATCGCCATGGCCGCGGATCTGACCTCAGAGCTGGATTTTGATCGCCTCTTTCCGTTGATCATCGGCAAGGTTACGAATGCCATGGCGGCTGAACGCACCAGCCTTTATGTGATTGACTGGGAAAAGCGTGAAATTTGGACGCGAGTCGCCGAAGGCATTGGTCAGATACGCCTTCCGCTGGGCGAGGGCATCAGCGGTCGCGTTGCCGAGTCCGGAGAAATGATCAATGTGGCCGATGCCTGGGATTTACCCTACTTCAATCGAATCTATGATGAGACGAACCAGTTCCGAACCCGCTCCGTCTTATGTATACCAATCAAAGGCCGTCGCATACGCCATATCGGGGTGATTCAGGTTATCAATAAAAAGGGGGCGGATTATTTTGATCAGGATGATGAAGCGCTTATTAAAGGTTTCGTGTCTCAGGTCGGGATCGCCCTTGAGAATTCCCTGCTTGTCGATGAGCTGAAACTATCCTTTGAAAGCTCCATCAGTTCCCTCTCCGCTACAGTGGACGCGAAGCATCCTTTCACGGCAGGCCACTCGGAAAGGGTTACTGAATATTCCCTGCTTATGGCCGTAGAACTGGGGCTCAGCCAAGACCGATATGAAGTGCTAAAGTATGCATCCCTGCTCCATGACATCGGCAAAATTGGCATTCGCGACGAGGTCCTCACTAAAAATGGCGCCTTCACTCCCGACGAGTTGAAGGAGATGCAGCTCCATCCTGTCAAGACGAAGGTCATCCTTGAAAAGTTCCATTTCCCCGAGCATCTCCGTATGGTTACTGAAATAGCCAGTTGCCACCACGAAAAGGTCAATGGTAAGGGGTACCCGGCGGGGCTTAAGGGTGACGAAATCCCCCTGGAATCAAAAATCATGGCCGTTGCCGATGTCTTCGACGCCCTGACATCGAAACGTGATTACCCCAAATACGCTCTTGGCGAGATTCTGCCAGATGATCGTGTTCCCATGAAAAAGGTGATTGCCATTTTACGGGGCGATGCGGGGAGTCATTTCGATCCCGTTGTCGTTGATGCGTTTCAACGATGCCTGAAAAAGGCGCTTCTCCGATACCGGGGCAAACACTTCCCACCGGAATATGTGGATGAATTTTTGTAGGATAATTGCAGAAGCACGGTTCGACTTCTTTTTCCGACAGACCCGAAGGACAGTGGTGAGCCACTTATTCCAGTTCTAAATCAAAGATGAAATCAAGGCGGCAAGACAGAGGCGACGCAGGCGTATTTTGCATACGTCGAGGAGCCGTTTGCCGATACCAACGAAGATGGCGCTTTGATTTAGAACTGGAATTATCTATGCTTTCTTGCCTCAAGGGCAGCAAGATAAATGGGGCGATTTCCCCCAATATATTCCGGAGACAAAGTCATCCCGTGGGCGTAAGGGGTCCCGTTTTTATCGACGGTCACGAAGGTTACCATGCCCGTGACTGAGGGTGTGTCATCCTTCCCATTCACAAATACCTTGGCGTCAACGGTAATGCTTTTCTCCCCCAGGTGAGCAATCCGGGACTTGATCTCGATGATATCGCCGGTTGTTGACGACTTGTGAAAATTCATCCCGTGAATGCGGGCGCAGACAATGTCCTCCGGCTTTCTCAACAGGTCGATAGTAGAAATAAGACAAGCCTCTACGAGCCACTCGGCCATCCTGCCCGCAAACAGGGTCCCATGATGGTTGAGATCTTCCGATTTGATGATCCGGGAAATCAGTATTTCCCGGATCTCATTTTTTTCCTGAGTTGACATGACTTGTCCTTCCTAATCCTTTATGAAAAATATGACGGGGAGGGAACAAGCCAGTTCATTCCCTCCCCGTAAAGATCTGGTAATCCTCAAGGCAATCTGCCGATCAGCCTCTCGAACCGAGGCGAAGACCGCCATGGATAAAGAAGACATCTCCGGCCAAAGCCTCATTCCGATAAAGCTCTCCTACCAGGGAGGCCACTTCTTCCGGTTCTATCAACCTGCCGATGGGAACATCAGACAATATCTTATCGAGGGCGTTCTGATCCATCTTCTTGACCATTGCCGTGCCTACATAACCAGGGGCCACAGCGACGCAGCGGATTCGGTTGGACAGACCGCGTCTCAGAAATTCAGCCGTGATCACCTTGGGCATTACGGACATGGCGGCCTTGGACGAGGAATAATTAATCTGACCGGCCGTCCCCAAGGAACCGGTTGAGGAAACGAGACAGATCAGTCCCTTGCAGTTGTTGTTGATCATCCGCTCCGCACATTCCCGGACGGTCAGGAAGACCCCCGTCAGATTGATGTCAATAACCGCCTTGAACTGGTCAAGAGACATCTTTCTGTTCACCTTGCCCGTTTCCTTGCTCGTGGCCACCATCATGGCATCCTTGATGATGCCGGCAAAAGGCGCAACCAAGTTTATCTGACCAAAGCGTTCAATCGCCGTGTCGGCAAGGAGGGCATTGTCTTCTTCCTTTGTCACGTCGCAGACCACGGTCACTACTTCGCCGCCTAATTCCTTCAATTGGGCTTCCGCACCATCCAGAAAAGACTGGGCGATATCGGCAATCACCACCTTGCCGCCATTTTTTACCCAATATTTTGCGATTTCCAGACCGATTCCACCGCCGCCACCGGTAATGACGGCTACTGATCCCTTAATCTCCAGCATATTTTTTCTCCTTTTATTCAGGTTCTTTAGAATCGAATCAAATGATACCTTTTTCTGTCATTTCCCAGAGTTTTACCGGGCCATACCCCATGTATTTCAGGTAGACAAACCCGTTATCGTAGCCGACGGGACGGCACGCCCATTTGGTCCGGGGCGGCGTCTCCGTTGATTTCCACTGGGCCTGGGCGCAGACTATGGAGCCATAGACGGGGTCCTGCACCGGCGTGAAGACGCCCCGATCCCGCCACACTTCATCATGCATAGCGCTCCAGGGAGGCACGATTTCCGCGACGACCGGGGTGATCGGGGCCAATCTGCCTTTCTTGGCGTACTCAATGGATTTCATGGTCAATTCCTGGCTCGTGTATCTCAAAGTTTCCGGGTTGATCATGGCCTGATACTTCAACTGCCAGTCCTTCTTCATGAACGGCGCAAGGGTGGTCCACTGCTCCGCCCCCCACTCGTCATACTTGCCGACGATGTCGACAAAGGCCTTCCACATCTCCAGACGCAGCCCCCCGAGAAAGACGCCGCCGTCCTTGGTCGGATAGAAACCGTAGAGCCAGAGACAGGTATCGAGGTTCCCGAATCGCTCGTTGACGACCCCCTGATCGGCATACCAGTGGAGCATATAGTCGTTCAGGCGCTCATATGCCTCCGGCGTGCTGACGTCTAAGGCCTGCCCCTCCCCTGTCATTTCCCGGTAATAAACAGCCGCCAGGATGCCAACGGCGGCAAAGGTTCCGGAAACCGCCCAGGCGATCCAGGGACCAGCCTTGGTTGACGTGGCGTAAGGCATATCTTCAAGAGTCTTGCCTTCTGGCAATACCTCGCCGGTGGCGTACTGAACACCGGAGCGGGCCTGGGCCACGTTGTCGTAATCATATTGATTCCGGCCGCTTTCCGGACCGAACTGGCCATAGCCCGTAATGGAAGTATAAATCAGGCGGGGATTGATCTTCGCCAGTTCCTCGTATCCGATGCCCCAGGCGTCCATCTTCCCGGCGGGAAAGGTCTCGATAAGAATATCCGCCTGACCCACGAGGGATTTCAGGATATCCCTGCCCTCCTCCGTCTCCAGATTCAGGGTAATATGATACTTGTTCCGTCCTTCCTGAATATAAGCCATCCCCGTACCCCGGTGCATGAAACCGTTGGGTGAATAGGAACGTACCAGATCCCCCCCCGGCGCTTCGATACGAATCGTCTCCGCCCCCAGCTCGGCAAGGAGGGATGAGCAGTAAGGTCCCGCCATGCTTCGGGAACTAAGGTCAATTATCGTGAGGTCGCCCAGGGCCTCGGGTTTTTCATAGTTTTTCGCCGGGTCGTCCAGGGAGCGGATATGATCAGCCCAGTCGGCCCATTTCGGTCTTTTTTGTTCTGTCATATGTCTCACCTCCTGATGATGTAGCCGGCCTGTCCATCCCAGTCGGATGGGGGCCGTCGGCCCTGCATGTCTTTCCATTTTCCGAGGACGCCATGCAGATAAAGTTCATCTATCTGGGTCTGGTTCCTCCCCAGGATCTTAGCCATAATGAACTCATTGTCAAAACCGACAGGGCGAACGGTCCATTTGATCTTGGGCGGCGTCTTGGACATCATGACGGGAAACTCATGTTCCACATATTGGCCATAAAGAGGATCATCGATTTCCTTCACAAATCCCCGTTCGCGGCGCTGGGGATCTTCATTCATATCCTTGGCGTTGTGAAGGCGCGTGGCGGCAAAACTGAATTCCTTGCCAAGGGCCTCAATTTCATCGGCCGTCTTGGTTCGCGCCCAGTCGGCAATAATTTTCAGGATAGCCAAGGCGTTTTCATCCTGAAGACGCACGGTATGATCCTGGAATCGGGGGTCGACGGCAAGCTCCGCCTTGCCCATGGCCTGGCAGAGGCCAAGAAATTCATCCGGCCCCGGGGCGGCCAGGGCGGCCAGGAGATTGTCGGCGCAGAGAAAGGTATCGGCGGGACAGATGCACTGATCGCGGTTCCCCGTCGGTTCCACGCCTTTTCCTGTCAACTGTTGATAAGGCCATACCCAGTTCATGACCCGCATGATGTTTTCCGTTTGGGACATCTCGATAAACTGCCCTTTCCCCGTTTTCCGGCGATGATGGAGGGCTGCAAGGACTGCCACCTCTCCCATAAGGCCACCGTAGTAATCGCAGATCCAGATGGATTGTTTCAGGGGCGGGCGTTTGGGGAAACTCGACATCCAGGCATACCCGGCGAGGGCTTGCGACGCCCCGTCATTGGATGGACGATCCTGTTCAGCGTAGGTGCCCCATTGGCCGAAACCGTTCTTTTCGATATAAATGATGCCGGGATTGACCTCCTTGATATGCTCATAACCGATGTTCCAGCGTCTGGTCACACCGGGACGGAGGTTGAATTCAACAATATCCGCCTTGGCGGCTAATTCTTTAAAAATCTGCTGCCCCATGTCGATATGGAGGTCGAGGGCCATGTAGTATTTGTTAGGATTGATGTGCA
This sequence comes from uncultured delta proteobacterium, assembly GCA_903885795.1. Classification (GTDB taxonomy): domain Bacteria; phylum Desulfobacterota; class Syntrophia; order Syntrophales; family UBA8958; genus UBA8958. The sequence goes on from CAISJV010000089.1 coordinate 41,912, forward strand.
TGAACATGGGGGACTGCTCTTTGTAGAACCAGCCGAAGGGATTGAGTGACCGCGTCACATCTCCCGCAGGAGGCAGCTCGATCTTGATGACCTCGGCCCCCATCTCGGCCAGGAAAGACGGCCCGGACGGACCAAAAAGGAGCGTACAGACCTCGAGGACCCGGACGCCCTTCAGGGGGCCGGGTTTGGAAAATTTCTTCTTTACATAATCCTTGAAGACATCGGGCATAAGGTTCCCTCCTTTAAACCGCAGATCATAAATGATTATGGTGCTTAAAAGTTTTATCTGTTAAACGTCTGATACTCACCCCCATGATATTATTAATATATGTTGGCCGTTTTCCGGTTAAGAGCTTCGAAACCAAGATTTGCATTTTTTTACATCGTGGAGCTACCGGAAAATAGAAACGCTACGATGTTAACTTGGCCGCTCTTTTTGGTTATCGAAACGGAGTTTATGCCAGATGATGGACTCTGCCAAATTCGTATTTTTGTTAACATGATGTCATCGACGAAGCAAGAATTTTCATTTCGCCGCTTATATCCTCGTGGCACTGGTCTGAATGGCAAGTCGCCAGGCGATCTGGCTTCCCATGGTCCCGGCGCCAACAATCAATATCCGTTTAACCTCTTCTGCTTTCATGGTTCTCCTTAATAACCCTGACCAGAAAAATGCCGGTCAGCCGCTTAATCGTTCGTTAAATTCATCAATAGTGAAACTGTATTCCTGGGTACCGTAGGACTCAACGGCAAAGGAGGCGCAGACGCTGCCCATCCGGGCGCATTCCTCAATATCCTTACCCTTGACCAGGCCGCTGATCAGGCCGCCCCGGTAAGAATCGCCGGCCCCCGTCGGGTCCTCAACCTTCCTTGCCTTGACGGGGGGAATGCAGATTTCGCTGCCCTGCGTAGCAACCTGGGAACCAAACTCTCCCCGGGTGGTGATGATCGTCCTTGTCAGGCTCTGCAAGGCTTCCTTGTTCAAGCCGGTCTTGCTTATGATCAGGTCCAGCTCGTAATCATTGACGATGAGGATTCCGCAACCATTTATGGCCTGGATCAGATCTTTTGCGTCCCACATGGGCAAAGATTGTCCGGGGTCAAAGATATATTCGATTCCTCTGACTTTACAGGCCTGGGGGTAACAAATCATGTCTTCAAGATTACCGGGAGAGACAATAACAATCGTATCCTTGGGACGGAATTTGTCAAAGTCCAATGCCGATGTATATTTCATGGCCCCAGGGTTGAACCCGGTTATCTGGTTATCGGACTGGTCGGTGGTGATATAGGCGCCGGCGGTGAATTCGTCTTCTATGATTTTGATGTTTTCCGTAGCGATCCCGTTCTTTGCCAGCCATGCGAAGTACCTTTCATAATCATGGCCGATAGCGGAAGAGATGATTGGCTTTTCACCCATCAGGGACAGGGAATAGGCGATATTACCCGCCGTGCCGCCGTATTTTTCCTTCATGCCGTTTACCTGGAAGCAGACGTTCAAAATGTGAATTTTCTCAGGCAGGATGTGATCGGAGAAGCGTCCTGGAAAGTCCATAATCCTGTCATATGCAAGTGATCCGGAAACAATAATGTTCATGCGTACAATCCTTTCAAATCGATTCGAAGTCAATAAGCAGCAATTCGCGCAGACACATGTTGCGCTGATCAATATTGACAACTGAGCCTTTTTAATCTTTCAGGGTAACCCCCCCGAAGCTTGCTGAGGGGTGTTCATTACCGATTTTAGATTCTATGTCAAGGAGATGTAAGATGGTCATACCCCTTTTCTCTCCTTGACTCACAACGATTCATTCCTTAGAGTCTTTCCCTGAAAAAACTTTTCCATCAAAAGGTATTTGAGACATGATTTATCAACCTTTTCTTTTTGAAGAAAACCTCTGGAGCGCCACGGGAGCCTATATTGACGATCAGGGGCGGTATCATCCGGTGGCGGGGGAAACAAAGATAATCCATACGGAGGGGCTGTGGATTAATGATTCCCGGATAACCCTGCAAGGAGATCATGAGGTGGAATATAAAACCCGTTACGAGATTGTCCCCCTTGAACGCGGGCAGGAACGGACGTCCTGGATCTCCGAGAACCCGTCCTTGGGAAAGATGCTCGGGAGCCTTATCATCGTTGATGATTCCATCCTTTCTATTTTCTATTCCGAAAGCGGCGCCTTCCAGGGCACGGAATATTTTCGTCTCATCGACGACGACCTCTATTCTAATCGGGGATGCCTTTTACGGGGAGACAAGAAAATTTCTTCATGGGCGGTGGAACTACGTAAGAAATAGATTCACATTACAGACCTTTAACCAAACTGGAATGCGATGTCAATCATGCATCTTTGAGCCCGCCGAGAAACTATGTTTATTGAAGGGTTCATTTTCATGAAAACACCACACGTCATCGCCATAGTAGTTACCCGTGGTTATTAATTCGTGTTACAGCCAAGATAATCTTCTCCAAAGGCGTATTGCAACTATACTGTTCAACGTCCGGACAGGGCGTACGGTCCCTGTCAATCCACAAACAGCGGTACGAAGTCGAATTTGTTTACATCCACGAGGCCCCTGTCTGTCATCTTGAGTTCGGGAATTACCGGCAGGGCCAGAAAGGAAAGGTGCATGAAGGGCTCCCGCAATTGACAACCCAACTGCTGCGCTTTATAGCGGATGTGTTCCCAGCCCCGGCCAATCTCTGCAAGGGGACGGTCGGACATCAAGCCGGCAATTGGCAGGGCCAGACGGGCCGTTATCAAACCGTCACAAGCAATGGCGAGACCTCCCTTCATCGCTTCTACCTCCCTTGCCGCGGCATACATGTCTGCGTCTGAACACCCCACACAGATGATATTGTGGGAATCATGAGCTACGGAAGTAGCCAATGCCCCTCTGTTCAGGCAGAATCCCCGTACCAAGCCCAGGGCGATGTTGCCTGTTCCCCGGTGGCGTTCGATCACGACAATTTTCAAGATATCCCGCTCGATGTCCTGAATAACCCGGCCATCCCGGACGGACGCCTCAAGGATGGCCGCCCCCGTGAGAATCTGATCCGGGATGAGATCGATGACCCGCACCCGCCTTCCCGATGCGGGGATTACAAAAGCACTTTTGTCATATGGTTTGACATGCATGGATGTGACATCGACGTGCAGGACGCTCGCCGGGATATCTGCCGTTAGCTTACCATGATCGACGACCTGCCTGCCGTTTTTAAAAACAGCCGCTACCTTTACCGGGTTGAGAGAAGAAAGGAGGACCAGATCGGCGTGATAGCCGGGGGCTACGGCGCCGTAATCCCGGAGGCCGAAATACCGGGCCGTGTTGATGGTCACCATGGCAATGGCCCAGAGCGGATCCAGTCCCTGGGCAATCGCCAGACTCATGACCGCATCAAGATGGCCATAACGCATGATATCGTGAGGATGGAGATCGTCCGTCACCAGACTGCATTGCCGAAGCGTCATGGCATTGACCAGGGGAAGGAGGGTGGAAAGATTCTTGGCCTGGGTCCCTTCGCGGATCATGATCTGCATGCCGCCACGAAGCTTTTCTCTTGCCTCTGCCAAATTGGTGCATTCGTGGTCGGAACGGATACCGGCACTGATATAGGCGTTGAGGGCTTTCCCAGACAACAGGGGGGCGTGGCCGTCCTTGATGCGGTCACAGTAGGCGGTGATCTTCTCCAGAACTATGGGATCACAGAAGGTCACACCGGGAAAGTTCATCATTTCCGCCAGACCGAGGACGCATCTCTCCTGTTTGAACCCTTCCAGGTCTTCCGTCTCCAGACATGCCCCTGATGTTTCCAAATGGGTAGCGGGGACGCAGGAAGGGGCCATCAGATAGAAATCAAGGGGAAGCCCCTCGGTCTCCTCAAGAATATACCGAAACCCCCTGCTCCCCAGGACATTGGTGATTTCATGGGGATCGGCGACAATTGACGTTGTCCCATGGGGTAGAACCGCCCTGGCTAATTCCCGTGGTGAAAGCATGGAGCTTTCGATATGGAAATGACCATCCATGAATCCTGGAGTGACATGATAATTCGATGCATCCACGAGGTGCGGGCCGTCATAATCCCCCAAACCGACGACTATCCCGTCAAAGATGGCCACATCTGTCCTGATGATTTCGCCGGAGAAAAGATCCGCAACCAGACCGTTTTTCAGAATTAGATCCGGAGATACTTCCCCTTTGGCCGCCTTAATTCGAGCCGTCAGCTTCTTCACCATTTCCGGCAAAAGCAATAAAGCGCCTCCTTACCCCTCAAGTCCTGTCAGTCTCTAACCGGCACAGACCTTGGTAAACCTCATGACATTGTCATCTTCGCCAAGAGCGATGAGTTTATCGCCGCTTTCTATGGGATAAGAGGCGGCGGGATTGAAGACCATCTTACCGGAATCTTTCTTCACCGCAACAATGATCAGGCCGTAGTTCAGCCTGATTTCCGATTCTTCCAAGGTCTTCCCGGCCACCACCGAACCATCGCAGATAGAAACTTCCGCCATCCTCAGCTCCAGGCTCTGCCGTCTGGTCGTAATTTCAATAAAATCAAGCATCGCCGGTCTCAGGATGGCCATGGCCATCCTCATGCCTCCGAGGGTGTAAGGCGATATGACCCGGTCCGCACCTGCTCTCAGCAAGCGGTGTTCCGACTGTTCTTCCTCAGAGCGGGAAAGGACGAACACGTCGGGATTCAGTTCCTTGGCCGTCAAAATCACATAGAGGTTCTCCGCATCCGTGGGCAGGACACAGACAATTCCCTTAGCCCGTTTGATCCCCGCTTCGATGAGGGACTTGTCGCTCGTGGAGTCGCCATGACAGCAAAGAAATCCTTCGTCCTCTATTTTCTGGATTACCTCGGGATTTTTTTCGATAACCACGAAGGGGACCTTCTCCGCTGCCAGTTCCCGGCAGATCAGGAAACCGATTCTTCCGCAACCGCAGATGATATAATGATTTTTCATTCTCTTAATAATCCTTTTCAGCTTTCCTTTCCCCATAATGGCCCGCAGGCGCCCTTCGACGATGGTTTCCGCAACAAGACCTACGGTGTAAAACATCGTCCCCACACCGACAATGATCAAAAATATGGTAAACACCATACCACCGGTGCTACGGGCATAGACATCTCCGTAACCGACCGTGGAGATGGTGACGACGGTCAGGTAAAGGGCCTGGAAAAAACCGAATCCTTCCAGAAAATGATAGCCCAAGGAGCCGATCATAAGCGTCAGGAACAGCATGGCAAATGCAATACCCAGTTTCTTATTCATCGTGCTCCTATGGCGTCGTGCAAGATGGGGAGAATCAACTCTACTGCTTTACGTCCTTCCTCGATTGCCTCCTCTGCCCGGTTGAACTCCAGCAGACCGATATGGGCAAGCCGGGGAAGGATCAGGACATCCGGGGGATCCGTAGCCAGGCGGTGCTTCGTGATCTGATCCTGCATTATATAGACGGATGTGGCAATAACCTCAAAGAGCGTTGGTCCCTTGCTGGGTTGGTTCTGGGCAAAACGCTTGAAGATCGATAATTGTCCTGACTTGATCTTGCCGTTGAAAAAAGAGGCGAGCCTGCTGGGAAGGTACTGACCATTCCCTTCCCTTCCCTTCTCTTCCTGGAGCGGTGTTGTCTCCTGGTTCTCGGAACGATTGAAGCTTCGACCCATAATATCGTTATTGAGATCGACAGCAAGGACAATATCAGCTCCCATGTTCCGGCAAAGGGACACGGGCACGGGGTTGATGAGCCCGCCATCGACAAACCATCCTCCCTGGCGATAAAATGGGGTCAAGATACCGGGCATGGACATGCTTGCACGAATTGCATCCATGAGAGAGCCCTCCCTGATCCAGACCTCACGACCTGATTTGAGATTCGTCGTCACCGCGGCAAATGGCATGGGGAGGTCTTCGATATTAGAATCGGAAATCTTTTCCCGAAAATATCTGGTCAGTTTATCCCCTTCAATCAGACCCGAGCGCGGGAGCCTGACATCCATGAAGCCAAGGATATCTGGCCAGGTCAAACCACGAACCCAATCATCCATCACATCAATAAAACCGGCGGCAAAGGCCCCGGCAACCATAGCCCCCATTGACGTCCCACAAACCATATCGATGCGGATACCCGCCTCCTGCAGGCCCCTAATAACGCCTATATGAGACCAGCCCCGGGCGGAACCGCTACCCAGGGCGAGGCCAATTTTTCTTGGAGCAGGGTTGCTGGTTAAAGGGTCATTTCTCAGGCTCCCCGTTTTTCTCATTTATGCTATTCTCCTTTGACGGCGGAACCTAACACAATAAAAAGGATATGGAAAGGCGAGTTTTTATATCCGTTGACAGGGACAATGACACTAAGATATATTTTGCGGGAAATTTTAGGAATTTTAAGGAGGTCGATCATGGGATCATGCAGGACAAGAAGCATATATTGGCTTTGTATCACTATTTCAACTATCTTGTGCCTTTTTCTGGCGGCGGCGGGAGTTGGCTTGACAGTCGTCGAGGCTCGTACACCCGTAAAGGATGGTGGAAAGCCATTTTCCTTTGCTGATTTAGCGGAGAAATGGAGCCCGACCGTCGTTAACATCAGCGCCACCCAGACCATCAAGTCCAATCGTGGCTTCTCTGGCAATATGCCTCGCGGCAACTTTGGTAATGACGACTTCTTCCAAAGGTTCTTCGGGGAAATTCCGGAAAGAGAATCAAAGCAAAACAGCCTTGGCTCCGGCTTTATTATCTCCAGTGATGGATATATTTTCACTAATAATCATGTTGTAGCCAAAGCTGACAAGATCAAGGTCAAGCTTTCCAACGGCAAGGAATATGATGCCGAAGTGAAAGGCAAAGATCCCAACACGGATCTCGCCCTCATCAAGATTAAGCCCGATGGGGACCTTCCCTGCGTTCAGCTCGGTGATTCGGACAAGTTGCGCGTCGGCGACTGGGTTTTCGCCATTGGCAATCCTTTCGGTCTCGACCATACGGTTACGGCCGGGATCGTCAGCGCCAAGGGCCGGGTTATCGGCGCCGGGCCCTATGACAATTTCATTCAGACCGACGCCTCGATAAATCCAGGCAACAGCGGCGGCCCTCTCTTCAACATCGACGGCGAGGTGGTTGGCATAAACACGGCCATCGCTGCTCAGGGCCAGGGAATCGGCTTTGCCGTCCCCATTAACCTGGCCAAAGATATACTCAAGGATCTGAAAACCAAAGGCTATGTAACCCGGGGCTGGCTAGGGCTTTCCATTCAGGACATCACACCGGACATGGTGGAAAACATGAAACTTAAAGATCGCCGTGGCGCCTTGGTTGGCCAGGTCTTCCCGGGCGATCCTGCGGACAAGGCAGGAATAAAAACGGGCGACATTATTATCGCCATCGCCGGACGGCCGGTTCAGGATACCCATGAGTTGCTAAGAATCGTCGCTGCCCTGCCCGTAGGTAAGAAAGTTGTGGCCCGGATTGTCCGTGATGGACAGGAAAAGGATATGGATGTCGTCACCGCCGAAAGAAAGGATCTGCGCGAAATAGCTGCCAGCGGCAAACTCGTCGAGCAAATGGGAATGACCCTGCAGGAGATCACACCGGAAATGGCCCGCAACCTGGGGCTATCGGAAAAGGGTGGCATCGTAATCACCCGAGTCAATCCCAATTCCCCCGCTGATGAGGCTGGACTGAAAACCGGAGATATAATCCTTAACGTCAATCGCACCAGGATACAAATGATGAAGGATTTCACAGACGAACTTGCCCGGAGCGGTAAACAGGAAACCATAATGCTCCTGATCAAGCGGGAGGAGGCCAGTATGTTTGTAACCATCCGCAGAGGAAATAATAAATAAGGAGATTGTTGAAAACAGATTAATCAAACTTGTTCGCATATGGCGATAGAGTAATTTTAGTTGAGCAGTAAATAGCATAGCTTATGAAACAATCCATCCGATTGACATGTTGAAGCTGAAGGTCCTTCTCCACAACAGGAACTTCATATTCTTATTGGCAACGGTTAGCGGATTGCTGACGGACAAGGCCGCCCCATGGACAGAACCTCTGATCCTGCCGGGTCTGGCAGTGGTGATGACCGTTTCCACAATGAGCATTCCGAATCGCGCCTTCCGCTTGGCCCGCACCATGATCATGCCGGCCTTTCTTGGCAGTGTGATGAGTTATCTTGTCCTGAGCAGTGTCATCCTGATCTTAACGCGGCTGATGATTCAAGAACCATCGCTTCAGGCCGGCTTTGTCCTCATTGCCGCCGTCCCTCCCGCCGTGGCCGTCATACCTTTCACCACTATCCTGAAAGGCAATGAATCTTTCACTCTTTTCAGCACTATCGGGGCTTATCTTATCGCTCTCGTGATCCTGCCCCTGATGGCCTATTTTTTCCTGGGTATAAAGAATATTGACCCCATGAAGCTGATGGTGATCACCGGCGAATTGATCCTCCTGCCAATTCTCATATCCCGCGTTTTGCTATTTAAAGGCTGGCATAAACCGATCGCACCCTTCAAGGGTCCGATAACAGACTGGTCTTTTTTTCTCATCATTTACACCATCGTCGGCCTCAACCGCCAGATCATTATTGGCAATCCGGCCCTGATCCTCCCGGTGGCAACTATCGCCTTTCTCAGTATTTTTGTCCTTGGTTATTTGATTAATACCGCAGGCAAGTTGATCCGGGTGGAAAGAAAGACCCTGATCAGCCTCACCCTTCTCGGTACGCTGAAGAATTATGGCCTCTCGGGTGGACTGGCCCTGGTTTTTTTCAATCGAGAATCTTCCCTTCCCTCGGCAGTATGTTCCATTTTTCTTGTTTTTTTTATTATCTGGATGGATCACCGGCAGAAAAGAAGCAAACCCGTGATCGTTTAAAAACTATCAAGAGGAGGGCTTGGCCATGATGAATTATCCACTGCTGCTAAGGATATTGCTGCTACGGGGGGCGAAATATTTCCCCAAAAAGGAAATCGTCTCTGTCTTTCCAGGCGAAATCTTTCGTTATACCTACGCTGACTACTACCGGCGGACCTGTCAATTAGCTCACGCCCTCACCTCACTGGGAATCAAAAAGGGTGATCGGGTCGCCAGCCTCGCCCTGAACAACCATGGGCATCTTTAGTTGTATTTCGGAGTCCCCTGCATGGGAGCAACACTGCACACGGTCAACTTTCGCCTGCCCTCCCATCATCTGGAACGATTCAATGATAAATACGGCTTCCCCATCATCCAGGCTTACGGCATGACGGAAACCTCGCCCCTGGCCCTGGCGGCCATTCCCAAGAGCTACATGGCCGACTGGTGGATTCCTGACGAATTCGTCCTTCTCGATCAGATTCCCAAGACCAGCGTGGGCAAGTTCAACAAAAAGGAACTTCGGGAGATGGTTGCCGATGGACGCATTAAAATCCCTTGCCAACCATAAGATTAGTTGTTAACTTAGCGCTCAAAATACAACCTAAATAAGAAAGGAGTCATCTCATGGCCATTATTTTCCCCGAACTGCCCTATGGGAAGGATGTTCTGACGCCCTATATCAGCGCCACAACCCTTGAATTCCATCACGGCAAGCATCACAAGACCTATGTTGACAATGCCAACAAGCTGCTGGCGGGAACGGAGCTGGAAAATGCTTCCCCCGAAGACATCATCCGGAAAACAGCTGGCGACGACGCCAGAATCGGCATTTTCAACAATGTCGCCCAGGCTTGGAACCATTCCTTTTACTGGCAGGGCATCAAGACCAACGGCGGGGGACTTCCGACCGGCGCGATCGCGGGAAAGATCAACGCCACTTGGGGAACATATGAAAAATTTGCAGAAGAGCTTAAAAACGCCGGACTCACCCAGTTCGGAAGCGGCTGGGCCTGGCTTGTCCTTGAACAGGGCGCCCTCAAGATCGTCAAGACTGCCAACGCTGACAATCCCCTGACTAAGAACATGAAACCCCTTTTGACCATCGACGTCTGGGAACACGCCTATTATCTTGACTACCAGAACCGTCGCGCTGATTACTTGGCTGCCTTCATTGACAAATTGATCAACTGGGATTTCGTTAACGCGAACCTGGGCTGACAATAAGCAGCAAGGGCTGGACCCTGTACTATCCCCCATTGACACTCTCCCGTCAACGGGGGAGGTGATTTTGGGACCGGCCCGAAGTGACAGAATATGACTACTTGCACTACGGGCGAAAAACCCAAGCCTCATTATCATGGGCACCGGCAACGTCTAAAAGACAAATACCTTGAGGTGGGCCTGGAGGGATTCCATGACTACGAAATTATGGAGTTTCTCCTCACCTACGGGCTCCCGCAAAAAGACATAAAACTTCTGGCCAAGGATTTGCTCAAGCGTTTCGGCGGCCTGAAGGGGGTTGTTGACGCCAACATCGAGGAGCTGCAACAGGTCAAAGGCATCGGTTCTCACACCGCCATTCTGATCAAACTTGTCAAGGATATCGGTTCAGAGTACCTGCTGCAGAAGGCTCAGGAAAGGCCACAGGTCTCCTGCACAGCCGAACTGCTAAATTTCTGCAAGACCTCCATGGGGTCCCTGAAGGACGAGGAGTTCCGGGTTTGTTACCTCGACGCCCAGAACAAGATCATAACCTTTGAAACCATCCAGGAAGGCGTCGTCAACCAGGCCGTTGTCTATCCTCGCAAGGTCCTCGAAAAGGCCCTTCAGTGCAAGGCCTCGGCGATCATTCTGGTGCACAATCATCCCTCCGGCCATGTCCGGCCGTCAGATGCGGACATCCGTCTGACCAAAACCATTCAGGAAACGGCGCGGACGCTGGATATCCTCGTTCATGATCACATCATTATCGGGGAAAACCGTTTTTTTAGTTTCCGGGAAGAGGGCCTGATGGCCTGACGGTCTGCCCCAAGCTATGACGGGGCATTTCTTCAATAAAAAAGGATCACCATCGAGCTAGATACAGCCCCAAGATGATCCCCGACTAATGGTATGATGAACGGCCAGAAATTAAGAATGCAGGCTATTTCTGCTGATCAACCTTTTCTTTCAACTCCTTGCCCACCTTGAAAAAGGGCAGCTTCTTGGGAGATACCTTTATATTCTTTCCCGTCTTCGGGTTCCTTCCCGTATAAGCTTCATAATCGCGCACCACAAAGCTTCCCAGGCCGCGAATTTCAATTCGTCCGCCCTTCTTCAATTCTTCGGTGAAACCCTTGAAGATAAGATTGACAACCTCCACGGCCTTCTTCTCAGTGATATTCTCTTTCCTGCTTACTGCCTCAATCAATCCCGATTTATTCATACCTTCCTCCTGAAAATTGCGAAAGACAACCGTCATTCCAAATAACAATATAATATAGCTTACTTTTTGGCCGACTATTATTTATTTTATTGCGAATGTCAAGATATTTTTGAATATTTTTTAGTACTTCTCCGATCTTTCGGCGGCAGGCATGCTGCTACCTCCTGTGGAGAAAGAAAGCGGCTCTGGCCCTCCTCCAGACCTTGGAGCGTTAAATCTCCAATGGCAGTGCGGATGAGACGGATGACAGGAAGCTCTAAATACTCAAAAACCCTCCTGAGGATACGGTTTCGCCCCTCCCTGATGGTGATGTCTATCCAGCAGCTCTTGTCATTCATCCTCCCGACCTGAAAGCGAAGCGGCCGGAATGGACCATCTTCCAAATCAAAGCCTTTCTCCAAGCGCCGTATCTCTGACGATGTAATATTGCCTTTGACCTTGACCAGATATGTCTTTTGCTGAAGAAAACGGGGATGCTGAAGGCTAAAGGCCCAATCACCGTCATTGGTAAACAGCAGCAGCCCCTCGGAGTCATAATCAAGCCTGCCGACAGGAAAAACTCTTCCTGCCTCCTCTGGAAGCAGCTTCGTGACAACAGGTCTCCCTTCCGGATCTTTCATTGTGGTTACATATCCCCGAGGTTTATTCAGCATGAGATAAACCTTATCTGGCCGGGGACCAATCAGCCGCCCGTCCACACGGATCTCGTCGTCTCGATGAACCCTTACCCCCATCTCTTTGATAACGAGGTCATTCACCATCACCCTTCCCTGACGGATCATCTCTTCCGCCGCCCGGCGGGAGGCAATCCCCGCCCCAGCCAGAACTTTTTGCAGTCGCTCACCTGGCAGAGGCACCTTTCCCAATATTTTTTTCCCCTCAGTCATCTCTGATAACCTCGCAAAAAGTAGGTGTAATGGTCAATAATTAACGGCGTCACAACAAAACGTCTGGCCTTCTCCCACAGCCTTCACTTTGTCAAATCTTTTAATTCTCCCATGGTCGGCAATTCAGAAAGATCCCTCAGACTAAAGACCTCCAGAAATTTCCGGGTCGTCCCGTAAATCATGGGCTTTCCAGGCACGTCCTTTCTGCCCACCAACCTGACAAGCTTTCTTTCCAGGAGGGTACGCAGGGGACGGGAAACATCTACACCCCGTAACCGCTCCACCTCCGCCTTGACGACGGGCTGCCGGTAGGCAATGATGGCAAGGGTTTCCAGGGCGGCAGTAGTAAGCGCCACCGGTCGGGTTCCTTTCAGTTTTGCGATCCACGCCGACAACTCCGGTCTGGTCCGGAACTGATACCCCCCGGCTACCTCGTGAAGACAAAACCCACCGCACCGCGCGTCGTATTCGTTCACCAGTCCGTGAAGATGGGCCGTGATCTCCTGGCGGCTGAGATTTCGCTCCTGGAAGATCTCGACGATTTTATCAATTGCCAGCGGCGTTTCCGAAGCAAAAATCAACCCTTCGATGACGGCCTTCGTTTCATCCATGCTCTTCCTCTACGGCCACAGCTAAAAACAACCGGATCACTCCAAAAGGACCAGACTGACAGATGCGGATCATTCGCTGCTTGACCAGTTCCAGCAAGGCCAGCAAGGTATAGATAACCAGACGCCGCTCCCGCTGACCGTTTAGCAGCTCTGTAAAAGTCAGTGATTGACGCTCCCGCAATCGATCCATAATCTCATTGATCCGGTCCGCCAGGGAAGTCCTGTCCAGGTCAATTTTCATCAACTCCGGTTGCCCAAGATTGCTGAGAACCTGCCGGAAGGCATCCACCAGTTCAAATAGTCCGATCTCCAACCACGCCTGGTTATCATAATCAGCCGGCGGCGTCTCTGCCGGGGCGGCGCCCCTTATGAAGACGTCCCGTTCGAGAACTTCCCGCGCCTGCAGTGACTGGGAGGCATTCTTGAACGCCTGATATTCCAAGAGTTGCTGCACCAGTTCCTGGCGGGGATCGCTCTCCTCTTCCCCCTCTTCTGGCGTTTCGGGCAACAACAGCTTCGATTTGATATGCACCAAGGTTGCCGCGAGTACGAGATATTCCCCCGCCAGATCGAGATTCAACGTCTTGAGAATATCAATATATTCAAGATATTGTTTCGTAATAAGGGCAATGGGAATATTGTAGATATCAAGTTCGTTCTTCTTGATCAGATACAGCAGCAGATCAAGAGGACCTTCGAAGATGTCGAGCTTGACCTCATAATCCATAACTGATTTTCATGGCCGCCCGAACCTCGTCCATCGTCTTCCTCGCCTCAACTGTGGCCCGAATATCACCATCGGCAATAATGTCCCTGACTTCCTGGAGATGATTCCGATAATAGGCCTGACGTTCATGAATTGGGTTCATTCCGTTTTGAATGCTCACCCCGAGGATCTTTTTGCAGTCCGTGCAGCCAATGCCGGCATTACGACATTGTTCTTTAATATCAAGAGCATTTTCGGCAAATGTGTACAATTGGTGGAAGGTGTATACGTTGCACAATTCGGGGCGTCCCGGGTCTTTGCGTCGTTGCCGCTGGGGATCGGTAAACATGGCAGCAACCTTCTGCTTCAAAATATCTCCCGTATCACTCATATAGATAGAATTCTCATAGGACTTGCTCATTTTTCGGCCGTCGATCCCTAACAATTTCGGGACCTGCGTCAGCAAAGGCTCCGGGGCAGGGAATATCTCCTGATAAAGAAAATTGAAGCGCCGGGCGATCTCCCGGGTCAGCTCTATATGGGGCAATTGATCCACCCCTACGGGCACGCCATAGGCCTTGTACATGATAATATCCGCCGCCTGGAGGACCGGATAGCCTAAAAACCCTAAATTGGTGAGATCCTTACTGGTTAGCTCCGCTTTCATCTCCTTGTAGGTAGGGTTTCTTTCCAGCCAAGGCAGGGGTGTGATCATGGTGAGGAGGAGAAACAGCTCGGCGTGCTCCTTAATGTTCGACTGGATGAAAAGGGTGCTTTTTTCCGGGTCCAGACCGGCGCTCAACCAGTCAATAACCATATCTATAATGTTATCGGCGATCTCGCCCGTCTCGGCATAATCACTCGTCAGGGCGTGCCAGTCGGCAACAAAATAGAAACACTCATAGGCGCCGTCGTTCTGGAGATCCACCCAATTCTGGAGCGCTCCATGCAGATTCCCCAGATGCAGCTTACCTGTCGGCCTCATACCGCTCAAAATTCTCTTCAGTGCCACCGAACCTCCGCGTAACATGTTAATGTGCCCGCTGCATAACAGAAAGACCATCCCCTGTCAAGGCACCGCGGGGCAAACCGGGGTCAGACTTACATATTGACATTTGATAGTGATTCTCTTGGCCTCTCCCCAAGGCAAGAAAAAAGACGTTGTCATAACCCGACATATTGGAGGGAGAGGGTCTTCAGAAAAAGTAGTTGAAGGGGTGCTGATCGCTCCTAAAAAAGGAAGAAATTACAATAATAAAGACTGATCCCGGTTATTTTTTCTTTACCAAAAAATACAGCTCCCCGTTCTCCTTCATGGCCCCGGCGGTCCTTTCCGCCTTCTCACCGGTGCCGCAGTAAAGATCTACTCTCCCCGGCCCTTTTATGGCGGCGCCTGTGTCGTGGTTCAGGACAAAGCGGGAAAAGGACTGCCAAGAAGATATCCTTCCCTCCTCGTCAAAAACAGGTTTCCGTGTTTTGATCAAGGCCAGTGCCCCTCTCGGATAAATATCGAGATCGGTAGCAATGGACCTTCCCGCCACCAGGGGTAGATTTAAGGCCCCCAGGGGACCTTCCGTGGCTATCCTGAAGAAGACATACCGTTCGTTGTAATTCATCAGTTCCTGGCGCTCCTCAGGGTGATCGAGAAGAAACCTTTTCATCTGTTCGTAAGACTTTCCGTTCTCCGGCAAAAGCCCCTTTTCGACCATCATTCCAGTCAACCCCCGGAATGGTCGTCCGTTGGACTGGGCATAAGTCACGTGAAGCAGGCTGCCTTCGGGAAGCCGTATCTTTCCTGATCCCTGGATATGAAGCATAAATAGGGCAACCGGATCGCCGACCCAGGCAATTTCCAGTCCCCTGCCGGCGAGAACACCATTCTCGTCAATTTCCCTGCGGCTGAAATGGGGAATCACCTCCCCGTTATATAATCGTCCCACGAACTTATCACGGCCATCTTGACTATCAGAGCGATCCACAGGTACGACTACTGTTTCCCCGGGGGTTTTGTACAGGGGATAAGGGAAGCGATCCGTCTTGGTACGCGATCCCTCCAGGATGGGCTCAAAATACCCGGTAAAAAGTACATTGCCGTCAGCTCCGGCCGAACCTGCAGCTCTGACAAGTATAAACTCATCCCTAATCGTCCGCTCTACTTCTTCCGGTGTCATATCTCTCCTTATGATCCTCAGGAATTTCTTCAGCCCGTCGATCATTTCCCGGGAGGAGTAGCAATGATCCCGCAAACAGTACGACCCTTTTGAGCCGACCTTTTCATAATACTGAATGCTCAAGGCAACGGCTTTTTCCAGGGAATCAAGATTGAGATCATCCATCTGTCCCACACCATGGACAGAAGTAAAAGGGGGCTGGCCGCCCCGGGATTCCTCACGTGGCATTTCCGAAATGGGCGCGCATCCGGCAAGAAAAAAGGCCGGAAGCAAGATCAGAAAGATGATGATCCTTTCCCGGGCCTTCATAATTCGATGATCATCGCTATTTCATCACAATAGTCAGGATACTTCGAGCAGCGGAAGCAGTCGGTCCATATCTTTTCCGACAGGGAGGAACGGTCCACGACATGGAACCCCACATGTTGGAAAAACTCTTTTTTATAAGTAAGAGTAAATATTCTAAATAGTTCCAGCGTAATCGCCTCGGATATGCAGGCCTCAACGAGGATTCTACCGATACCCCTGCGACGGTAAGCTTCATCGACGTAAAGAGAGCGGACCTCGGCCAGGTTCTCCCAAATAATGTTCATGGCGCAAACCCCGGTGATCAGTTGCTCCTGCTCATCATAATAGACGAAGAAGTCGCGAAGACTGCCGTAGATGTCCATCAGGGACCGGGGAAGGATCTCCTCTTTACTGGCAGAAACATTGATCATCTTGTGAATTGTTTTCACATCGCCGACTTTGGCTTTTCTCAGCATTATTTACTCCTTTGCGCCATCATAAGCATCTCCCGGGCATGCCTTCTCGTTGTATCCGTCATTTTCAGCCCACTAAGCATCCGGGCGATCTCTTCAATCCGCTCTTCCTCCGACAGCGCCCGGACCATTGTCATGGTCCTGTCTCCGGCGATCGCCTTGGTCACGAGAAAGTGCCTGTCCCCGAAGCAGGCAATCTGGGGGAGATGGGTGATGCATAGAACCTGATGACGCCCAGCAACATCTTTTATCTTTTTACCTACTATCTCCGCCGTGGCGCCGCCGATACCGCTGTCCACCTCATCAAATACCATCGTCCCCACGGAACCCGTCCGGGCCAGAACATGCTTCATGGCCAGTATCACCCGCGACAATTCACCTCCCGAGGCCACGCGTTGAAGGGGCTTGGGTATTTCTCCCGGATTTGCCGAAAGATGGAACTCAATCCGGTCTATCCCTTTGGGAGTAAAGGAATCCTCCCTTTTATCCTCTTCCTTAAAGACAACCTCGAATACCGCCGCTTTCATCCTCAGGGCATGAATTTCTCTCTCAATATCCACCTTCAAGCGGCGGGCGGCGGCATGACGATTTACGGATAGCTCCCGGGATTTTTTCTCCAAATCCTTATAAACATCCTTCATGGTTACGTCTACCTCTTCAAGGGACTCCCCAATGGAAATAATCCCTTTAAGCTCTTCTTCCAGGTCCGCTTTCTTCTTTATTACCTCAGAGAGGGTAGGACCATGTTTCCGCTTCAATTTGTGGATGAGTTCGATCCGGTCTTCAATCTGTTCCAGACGCCTGCCGTCAAAGGACAATTCCCTGGTATAATCACGCAGGACATAGGCGGCATCCTCCAGGCGGTAGTAGCTGTCCTCCAGATCCGTTTCCGTGATATTCAGCCGGGAATCGATCTTTTTTATGTCTCCGACGGCAGCGATGACGCTTTTCAACTCTTCGAGGAGTGACCGTTCCCGACCATAGAGGATCTCATGGGCTGCCGTTGCAAGTTCCATGAGTTTCTGGACGTTCATGAGGACAGTTTTCTCCTCAGCGAGGATAACGTCTTCCCCTGGCAAAAGTTCCGCTTCCTCAATTTCCCGAATCTGAAAGCGAAGGAAGTCTTCCCGTTCTTCCCGCCGTCGGTTCAAGGCCTCCAGGGACCGGCGCTTCTCCTTCAGGGATTGAAAGCGGCCATAGAGTGTCTCGTAGTCACCTCTTAAACACAGATGCTCGCCGAAGGCATCAAGGATGTCGATATGGTTTTCTTCCTTCAACAGGAGCTGATGCTCATGCTGTCCACAGATATTGATCAGGGATTCACCCAGTTCGGCAAGCATAGCGAGGTTGGCAAGATTTCCGTTGATATATACACGGTTCTTTCCCGAGCGGGAGATTACCCGCCGCACCAGGAGATCCTCATTTCCACCCATTCCCCAGGCAGCAAGTTTATCCCGCAGCCCATCCCCGGCGTGAAGATGAAACAAGGCCTCTACTGTTGCCGTGTCCTCGGCTGAACGTATCATATCGATAGACGCCCGATCCCCCAGCAAGAGACTGACCGCCCCCATGATTATGGACTTACCCGCTCCGGTCTCTCCCGTAAGGATATTAAGCCCCTCACTGAACGTTACATTCATTGCATCGATGATGGCAAAATTACGGATGGTCAGCTCAGATAACATCGCTATTTGTCCACAGTAAGAATAAATGACATTTTCCAATTACCCTTGCGCTGCCAATGCCGGTTTCAGACGGTCCTGTTGAAACCCACAGGCAATCCCCCCCAGCCAAGCTTGGAACGGAGGATCTCCAAATAATCACGGTGCGGTGAGGCGACCAGCATCGTCACATAGCGCGATCTCTGGATCGTCATGACATCTCCTGATTTAAGGGTATGGAAAACCTGCCCGTCCAGGGTCACCGTGGCCCCTTGCTCCTTGGACCAGATTATCACCCGGATAGCTGCCTCGCCGGGGAGGATCACCGGCCGGTTCGTCAAGGTATGGGGACAGATGGGATTGATGATTATGGAATCATGCTGGGGAAAAACGATCGGCCCTCCTGCGGAAAGGGAATAGGCCGTCGATCCCGTGGGAGTGGAAACAATAAGCCCATCTGCCTTGAAGGTATTGAGGTATTTGCCATCTACCTCCGTTTCCATCTCTACAATCCGGGAAAGGTTCCCGCGATTGATAACAGCGTCGTTAAGGACTGTCCGCTTTTTGACGACTGTCCCTTCGCTTTCCACCGTAACATCCAGCATCATTCGTTTCTCGGTCATAAACCCTTGCTGCCGGAAGATCTCAAAAGCATCGATCATCTCGTTAAGGTTAACTTCCGTCAGATAACCGAACGCCCCCAAATTAATTCCTACAATCGGAACATTAAACTCCCTCACCGCCCGGGCCGTTCTGAGCATGGTGCCATCGCCACCGAAGACGGCGATTATGTCCACCATCGCCGCCAGCTGTCGCCGTTCATATCCGGGACCGGCGCCGATGGCTTCGGCAATCCCTTTATCCAGATAGACCTCCAAACCTTTTTCCAGGCACCAGGTCCTGAGCCTCTTCGTATAGTCTCCGGCCTTCTCCTTGGCTGTATTGGCTACAATCCCGACCTTTTTCACCTGAAAATGCACCCCTGAATATTCGACTTTCTCATTTATTTCACAAAAAACCCTTTAACCACCCTTTGAAAAGGAGGAGCAAGGGGAGATTTCCCTTAGTCTTTATAACGGCTGCCAGTCATGCTGCTTAAAAATATTTCAGCAACTTCTTCTTTTCCTTAAAAGAATCGGCCATTTCCGTGACAATCTCATCGAGGAGTTTGCCAGCCGATTCCGCCTCCGTCTCACCGCCGATGAACTTTTTCTGGCCTACATTTTTGGCCTTTGATATCTTGAGAATCTCTGCCGACCATAGCACCTCTCCCGTGTCCACTCGTAACATCTTGGCCGTCAGATAGACCTCTGCATAGAGTATGAGGTCATTCGAATCTTTTCTTTCCGTGTAGGTATGCATGCTCCCCGTCATTACGGTGTCGGCGCCAAGATGTTTCAGTTTCTGACGGGTGTTCTCATCAATGACGCCACTGGCGAGATTCTGAAAGTTGGCTTCGGCCATGATCTTTTTGATATCGGAACGATCGACCAGTTTGAACCGGGAGCCGACGAGAGCCGTAGTAAATTTATCAACAATTACATCTCTCTTCATGGATATGTTATTGGGAACATCAAAATTAACTATGGCCAGGCGTTGGATTTTGTCAGGAGAATAATCACTGGCAAAATTTATTTTATGAACGACGGCGCCGCCACAGGCGATAACACACAATATTATTAATAACATTCCAATTTTTTTCATGGCACTCCTCTCTTTACGTGTTCTCCGTTAAAATCACCTTTGCCGGCAGCTCTTGGATGACCCTTTCACAATCCCGGGCAATATCAAGCACCAACGCCCGTGCCGATGGTAAATCCCTGATCGCCCCCACCGCCTGCCCAATCTGAAGTTCCCCTTCCTCCAGGTCACCGTCAAACATGCCGATTTTTGTCCTTTTCTCTCCGATAATCCGGAGGAGCTCTTCTTCCATTGCCCCTTGCTTCTCCGCCTCGAGTACTCTTTCAAACCAGGTGTTCTTGATGACCCGGGCCGGTATCAGCTTCCGAAGAATGAGAAAGGTATCCGTCGGGGAAGCCTGGAGCATGGCCTTCTTGAAATGATCATGGGCGCTCGATTCTACAGTCGCCGCAAAACGGGTGCCAATCTGGACTCCCTCCGCACCCATCGCCAGGGCCGCGGCCATCCCCCGGCCATCGTAAATCCCTCCGGCAGCAATCACAGGAATATTCACGGCATCCACCGTCTGGGGAACAAGGACCATGGTCGTCAGTTCATCCCGACCGTTATGGCCCCCGGCCTCAAATCCTTCCACGACCACGGCATCTACCCCTGCTTCCTCACATTTAACGGCGAGATCAGGCGTCGCCGTAACATGGACCACCTTGATCCCCTGTTCTTTAAAGGGGCGGGTATATTTCTTTGGACTACCGCCGGAAGTAAAAACGACCTTCACCTCTTCTTCCAGGATGATTGAAACCATCTCCTCGGCATGCTGGAAAAATATGGGCAGATTCACCCCCCAGACACCTTGGGGATCTTCTTTTTTTATCTTCCGGATATGCTCCCGCAGTAGTTCCGGGGTCATGGAACCGGCGCCGATGAGGCCGACGGCCCCCGCCTTCGCTACCGCCGCGGCCAGGCGCCAGCCGCTGACCCAGATCATCCCCCCCTGAATGATGGGATATTTTACGCCGAAAAGGTCCGTTATTCTAGTTCTGATCATGGAGCCCTCCTTTTTGAAACGGTTATCGCCGCTTCGTATTCTTCTTTGACATAATCGGGCAGGGGATTGACAAGGGCGCCTTTCAGAATATCATCCCCCGAGCCCATTGCCCCGATGGTCCTGACCATCAGCACCTCCTTGTAAGTTCTGGGAGGATAGACCCGCTTCACCGTTTTTCTTTCCCGGTCAAAGAACTGAAGATAGCCCCGGCGCACCGTCCGACCATAGACATTTAGAGTAACAGCTATTTCTCCGGAAAGGTTTTCCATCTGATGAATACCTTCATTCAGAGGGAGAACGTGGGTAATTTCCCCGGGCTTCAAGACCTTCGTAACTGTCTCCTCGATTTCAGCATAACCCGCCACTGTGCCGTCATCCTGCCGCCGGAATTTGACTTCCTTGATGTCATTGATGAAGCTCCCTACTATCCCCCAAGATCCATGGTCGTGAATCGCATCCACAGAAAAAGGCTCCCAGATATATGCCAGGACCAGAAAAGATTGATCGGGGCTCCGGTAAAGGGTCAATTCGTTTGGCCAGAGGGTCGGCTGCTGCTGTTTTAGCCATGATCTTTCGATTAATGCCTCCTTTAGGAAATCCCGGAACCAGAGATCCGAGGAAATGAGATCCTGAACGATGGGAAGTCCTTTTCCGAGGATTACAGAAATATCCTCGTTCTTTCCTGCCAACTCCTGAAAACGCTGACAAAAAAACTCAAAATCATTTTGCATTAATAAAGTACCTCAGATTACACATCGCCCCTACCCGGGTTCTTTGACACCGTATCGGCGTAAGTGCTGCCAGGAACTGTAAACCGGATCTCGGGGGTCGGCTGTCAGGGCTTCCTTTTCCCGGAGATATTTTTTTACGGTCCCCGGTTGCTTGTATAGTTTTCGATCCTCTCCGACGGGGCAGACCTTAGTGCAGATACCACAGGGATAGGTCCGACTCATGGTCAGTTCTTCCGCCATTTTGAGACAAGCCTTTTTATCATAATCAGCGATGAGGCAATCATCGCGAACCAGAAGCGCGCCCTTGGGACAACACTTCGCACAGGCCTCACATTTTATACAGAGGTCTTTTTCCATCAGGGGATCCGGAGGCAAGGCCAAGGCAGTAAATACTGACACAAATCGGACCCGGGGGCCGAATTCCGTGGTCAGCAGGCAGTGGCTGAGTCCGATATTGCCTAGTCCCGCGTATTTCGCCGCCATGACATGCCCAAAAGGAGCGCCGGGCCATCTTTTGAAAGCTTTGAGGCTGTTGTAGCCATCACGGCTGAAAAACATGGCGCCATGGCCGAGACGGTTCAGATACCGGGTAGTATCATAGGCCAGAGCATCCAGTTTTATGTTGACCGTTTTGTACAACTCCATGTGGAGGACGGACGGCGTCGATTCCACAATGGGCAATGGCATGCCCATCCCCATAACGATGACGGTGCGGGTATGCTCCCAGATACTCTGGGGACGAAAGTCATCAGGCACAATCCCTTCCGTAACCCATCGCTCCACCGGGGCAAAACCGACCAGATCGGCCCCCGCCTCCCGGCAGAATCTTTTTATATTTTGACTAATATCATGTATTTCCATAAGTATTACCGAATAATCGGCTCATGCCAACCTATTTCTTCCATGATGAAAACACGAGAAATAGGCACCGAAGCGATAGCCGCACCCCTTCTGCTGGGGGCATTTATAATTGTCGGATAACCGGATTTATTTTGAAAATATCCCAATAAACGAAATAAACCTTGAAACACTGGGACATTAAAGACTGCTTCAAAACAATCACAGGAAAAACAGAGGGGTCGCATCGACACATTTCATATCTTTTATCTTCCATATTCACTTTTTCCAAGGTGGCCTTCAGGTTTTTATCCTCTTCCATCTTCAAAGTAAACCTTCGGCTCTCTGATGACCCAAGTGCGCCCTCCGCAAACAGCTGGTATTTCTTTCGGGCATCCATCGCTTAAAAATATCTAAATGCAGCAGCGATTTGCTCCCCTGTCCAGTTACACCATCCCATCGAGCAGGGCCATCACGTTCTGGCCCAAAACCCCGTGGTTGTAGCCTCCTTCGAGGATGGCAAAATACCCGCCTTTATTACTTTGAGCGGCATCTTTGACCATCTTGCCCATGGCTGTGTAATCGGAGGTGGTCAGAAGCCCACCCCAATCCTCAATATGGTTGTCGAATCCGGCGGAGATACCGATAATATCAGCAGGATTCGACTCCAGAAATGACTTGACCCCCTTGAGATAGTCGGTGCGACTGGAGAATGAGGGGTTGTAGATATTGACATAGCCCTTAGTTCCCAGAATATTCACGGTCCCGTCACCGAAATGGAGATCGAAGTCGAGAACAAGGGCTTTGCTGATAAGACCGTTTCTTTTGAGCTTCTCCAGGGCGATGGCCATGTTATTGAAATAACAGAAGCCCCAGGAACTAGCCGCTGAAGCGTGATGCCCGGGCGGCCTGATCAGGGCAAAGCAGGGTTCCTTAAGGCCGATCTGTGCGGCCTGGATGGACGCGCCGGAGGCCAGCGCGGCAATATCATATATGCCCTCGCGCTGTACCATATCGACATGACTGGGGGTATGTACGGCATCGATGTCTTCAGCTGTCGCGGGTACGGCGTTTACAAAGGTCACCCGATCCTTGATTACTCTGTGCACCGCTTCGATCCGGCCGAAGGCCGCCGCCGGATCGGAACAGTAAGAAAGATTGAAATCCTTGTGATAGACGACCTTCATGGCGACACCTAAAAGATATTATGGGGACGAGCCCAGACTGCCTTCATCTGCTCGTCGGTCATGTAACCCTCGTGTTCATCCTTGGTAATAAAGCCGTCTTTATTCTTGTCCAGGGCATTGAACTGTTCAGGCGTCATTCCTTTTATCACCGTGGTCATCTCTTTGTAATCGATCTTGCCGTCCTTGTTGACATCGATTTCCTCAAAGGTGATAACGATCGGCTTGGAAGCCTCCGAGAAATGGATCTGGACAAACTTCCATTGTTTGACTTTGCTGTCTTTCTTCAAAACCGCCGTGAAGCGGCCATTGATATCAAGCGGTTTGCCTCCCTGGACCATGTTCAGGCTGGCCTTGACCTGAAGATAAACCCAAGCCACGTCACCCGATGCAGACACATCAAAATTGCTGTAACTTATTGATTTCAAACTATCAATCTCCGCAAAGGCCTTCTTGTATTTGGCGCTTATCTGCTCGTAACCAATGGCATCTGTACCTTCCTCTAAACCAATGGAGATTACATCCTGGCTTTTCGCATACAGGGACATGACCCCCTTGAGATCCTTAGCTTTGTAAAACTCGCCATGCTTTTTCAGGACCGCCTTGATTTCCCCCTCCACTTTCGGACTTGTCTTTGCCGCCGCACCCGCAGGCATAACCAGCGACGCCACGACCATCGCCATCACCAGAAAACCCATCATCCTCTTCATAACGACCTCCTTATTATCCTGATTGCGTTCGATCCTGTAAGACATGATTCGCTGATCCGTAATAAATTAAAATGCCCTTGGATTTCAAGCAGAAATAAATCTTCTCGCCTTGAGAATCTTCAAGGTGTTTTTGGACACAGGCATTCCCTGCAAGTCCTCCGGGGAGACCCAGCGGGCATCGAGGGCGTCATCGGCAGCCTGTACCTCTCCCGTCACATATTCGGCCTCCATATCGACAACTACGAAATGATAATGAAGTTTATCTTCTGCATCATATTCAAGAAAATCAAATGCATATACAGGGGCACCCGCCTTGATCCGGATGCCCGTTTCTTCAAGAATTTCCCGTTCCGCCCCTCTCTGGAGGGTTTCTCCCAACTCCAGGGATCCACCGGGAATCGCCCACAATCCCCGGCTCGGAGGGGCGGCACGCTTCACAAGGAGGACCTTTCCTTCCTTTACGACAATGGCTCCGACGCCGACAATCGGCTTTTGGGGATACTCACGTCTCGACATTGTTTTCTCCCAGACGAAATGCAAAGCGGGCGTTCATCCAGGCGCCGGCACTCCCGTTGAATTGTCTATCTTCGAAGAGGACACGGCCAAGACGATCAATCATCAGGACCGTGGAAGATCTTGTTCCATAAACAGGACTGGCAATGAAAACGGACGACAGGATGCGTTCCCACTCCAGACCGATGCCGGTATCCGGCAGGTCACGATCTTCCGGCCGTGAGGTATCAGCCAGCAGGTCGAATAAATCCTCGCTCCGGGGCCTGCCCTTGCCTTCAACGACCAGGCGGAAGTTCGCCTTGGCCTTCCCAATTTTGGGCCAGGGCGTATCTAGGTGGTGGTTGCTGAGGCCGTGGATGCCGGGGGAAAGTTGGGAAACACCACCACCACCGCGATTGGAAAGATAATACAGTCCCGAGTCGTCCCCCAGAATCAGATTGAAACCGTTATATCTGGAAGCCTCCTTTTCGAGCCGATCAAGATAGTTTCCCGGTCGATCATCACCAGTAAGAAAGTTCCGGACCAACCAACCCCGGGAAGGGGCGTTCGCTTTTACGGAAAGGGGGTCACGATAATTAGTCAGGGCAGCCAGACGACCTTTTTTTGTGATTCCCAGCCAGGTTCCCCCTTCCTTGAGGTCCCGGCCACCTAGGATATCTGGATGGTCCGGCCAGAAATCGGCAGGCAGCGAGGGTCGCTCGTAGAACTCATCCCGGTTAGCCGCCAAAATTAGAGGAAAATTGCTGTGGATCCGCCAGGAAAGGATAATCAGGCACATGAGACGTCCAGTTTTTGCAGAACGGCGACGATACCGTCCATCACCTCGCCCGCGCCGCCGTGGATCACCACATCGGCATTGGCGTCATAAGAGGTTTCCGTCTTATTGATAATCACCAGCTTCGCCCCCCCGCCCTTGGCATATAAGGGGATGTATGCCGCCGGATATACGACCAGGGACGAGCCGATGACGATAAGGAGGTCACAGTTGCTTGCCGCATAGGTTGCATCCTTCAGCGTTTGGGTTGGCAGGGACTCTCCGAAAAAGATCACATCCGGTTTCAGAATCCCCTGACAACGAACGCAGACGGGTACCTCTTCGGTCCCAAGGAATCTCCCCAGCAGGTTCTCCAAAGGATATCTCTCAAAACAATCCATGCACTTGAGCCACTTCATATTGCCGTGGAGCTCATAGACCTTTTCTGGGCTGTTGCCAGCCTTCTGGTGCAGATCATCCACATTCTGGGTAATCACACAGTTCAGCTTTCCGATTGCTTCCAGCCAGGCGATGGCCTTGTGGGCGGCATTGGGTTGGGCCTGGGAAAAGATCCCCCCCTCGAGGAGAAACTTCCATTGCCTTTTCCGCGTTTCCGTACTGCACAGAAAACGCTCGATGGTGAAGTCGTCAGGGTCAAACTTGGACCATAGACCTCCGGGACTGCGGAAATCAGGAATTCCGGACTCCGTACTGACCCCAGCCCCCGTAAAGAAGACGATCTTGCCTGCTTTAGC
Organism: uncultured delta proteobacterium; assembly: GCA_903885795.1. Taxonomy (GTDB): domain Bacteria; phylum Desulfobacterota; class Syntrophia; order Syntrophales; family UBA8958; genus UBA8958. The sequence goes on from CAISJV010000089.1 coordinate 68,180, forward strand.
TATCAACTCCGCCGTCTTGTAAATATGTTCCTGTAAATGCTCATGGATCATGAGGGGTACGATACACTATCTTCATGAAAAAACAAAGTGGCAATCTGCAATCCAAGGGGTTTGAAAAGGTGGGTCGATGGAATCTACGAGTAGAAGTTGAAAGAGGGTGGACTCCCCCTCACGGGGGAAAGACCGCCTTCTTTAATCGCTTACTTCTTGACCGTGCATTCGACTGCGACCTCGACCCGGCGGTTCTTTTGCCGACCGACCACCGTCTTGTTACTGGCGATGGGTTTGGACATACCATAACCCTTCGATGTGAGATGCGTATTGCTGACTCCAAAATGCTCTATGATATACGCCCTCACCGCCTCGGCACGCCTGGCGGAAAGATTCATGTTGAAATCTTTACCCCCGACATTATCGGTGTGACCTTCGATAACCATTTTCCATTCCGGATTCGCCGTCATTATATCGCCAATTCTCTTCAGCTCTTGATGATACCTGGGTTTCACAACTGACTTATTGGAATCGAATTCGATATCTATCTGTACCCGGCCCTTATCCCGCATCTCTTTCGATATGGAAAGTGTCGCTGCCGCATCCATCTTCTTCTCTGGAAGCACTTGCTCCATGCCTTCAGCGCATACCTGGTTGCTCTTTTCCGACTCCCTGCCCGCAGTATCCACAGCCGTGACCTGATAACAATAACGGCCCGATGCTCTCAAATTATTATCGGGAACAGACGTTGCGGCAGTGGAGGTCATCAGGTAGAGGCCGTCCCGATAAACTTTATAACCCAAGGCACCGCTCACAGGATTCCAGCTCAGATTGATCTGAATTTCTGACGCCGCCGTTGCAGTCAGTCCGAGCGGCCCTGACGGCGCCTTGGAAGCTTCCAGTGTCGTTGCAAGGTCCTGATTGCTCTTTTCTGATGCTGAAATCTCAATTGGCGCCGGAGGTCCATTGTTTATCTTTTCTCCAAGAGACATTTTGACAAAGCCCCCCGAACAGGGAACGATAAGCAGGAAAAGAGCGTAAATGATAGGTTGTAAGGCTTTTCTCATACATAATACTCCTTTTTTTCACATGAATAATCCTTCGGGCATGGGAAACTTGTTTTGACTATAATTCTTAGCCCCTCTTGAGTCAACGGAAATGCTACTGCCCATCGGCTTATTTCTTATTGTCTGCTGTCCACAAAGCACCTAAGCTCTCTTCTTGACTTTCATGACGCTTAACCCTATGTAGAAAGAATACTATCAATCATGGATCAGGATGCAGACGATATTATCCATTACAAACAATCTCAGGATTCAGGATATCCTCGACATAATTATTGTTTCCCTGATGATCTATGCCCTCCTCATCTGGTTTAAAGACCGGGCCTCCCGCTTCGTCCTGGTCGGCATCAGCGTAGTCGGCGCCATCTACGTTACGGCACGTTTTTTTCAACTCTATCTGACGACTGTTGTTCTTCAGGGTTTCTTCGCTATTCTGATTTTTGTGCTGGTTGTCATTTTTCAGGAGGACCTGCGCAGGTTTTTCGAACGCCTGGCCACTATCGGACGATTCGGCAAACAGGTGCGATCCGTTGGCCCTCATGATGAGGAAACGGAAGTGCTTGCGGCAACGGCGGCGAACCTCGCCAGAAATCGCATCGGCGCTCTGATAGTTCTGGGAGGAGACGACCCGCTGGACAGGCACCTCAGTGGCGGTATAAAACTGGATGGCCGGATCAGTCAGTCCCTCCTAGAAAGCATCTTCGACCCCCACTCCCCGGGACACGACGGCGCCGTCATCATTTACGGGAACCGCATCACCCGTTTTGGCTGCCACCTCCCCCTGTCAACGAATATGGACAGGATCGGCACCACAGGCCTGCGCCATACGGCCGCCATGGGTCTTGCCGAGCGCTCCGACGCCCTCTGTATCGTCGTGTCTGAAGAACGGGGCACAATTTCTACCGCCAGGAACGAGAAAATTCAGGCCTTGAGCGGCGGGGCAGCCCTGCGAAACGAGCTTGAGATCTTCTATCGGGAAATGTCTCCTGAGAAAGGAAAAACCTCGCGTCTGTCTCAGGAAATCAAGAAGAACACCCGGGAAAAGGTCATCGCCCTGGCGCTGGCGTGCATCCTATGGGTTATTTTCGGTTATCAGAAAGAATCGATCCGCCGCGACTTCATAATTCCCATTGAATACCCCAGCGTCTCCCGTCAGTACATCCTGGAAGATCCGAAACTTATGGAAGCAAAAGTGATTCTCTCAGGCCCTACCCAGGCATTTCAACTCCTCAACCCGGAAACGCTGAAAATAATGTTGAGAGTGGGGAATATTCACGAGGGAAAACAGGCAATCATCCTCACCCGTGATATGGTGAAGGCCCCGTCCAACCTCACCATTGAGGCGGTCATACCCCCGGAGATTACAATTACCGCCTCCCGTTTCGTGCCTGTTTCCATCCCTATTGACGTGCACATCACGGGAAAGCCCCCCCGGGGATACGCCGTCCAGGAAATATCCGCTTCCCCATCGGCAGTGAGGGTCCTCGTTCCCGGGGCCACCGCTTCCCAGAGCAAGATCAAGATTCAGACCGAGCCGATCGATCTCTCAAAATTAGCCGACCAGACCAGCTTCGAAGTATCCCTCCGCTATCCGCCGAATGTCAGGTTCGAGGGCGATAAACCGCCTGCTGTAAAGGTAACAATCCGGATAAAGAACAAAAATTAATCGAAGTCGATTTTGAAGAACAGATCAATGCTGCTCTGCTTTCCAGCCTTCGTTTCTACTTCCCATTGCTTTGTGAAGGAATATTTCATTATGTAGAGGATATCGTCGCTGAACAGAGCCCGCCCCAAGCCGACGTAAAGCTGAGGTGATAAATACTGGCCAACTGTGGAGAGAGAAGAAGTGGTCATATCAGTCCTTCCCTGCTTGGGGTGGTTTGTGGAACTCAACCCACCGATCTCCAAACCGGCGCTTTTTCTCAGACTGTCTTCGAGCCCCCCCGACTTCCCCTGGGCAAGGAATACTCCCGCTGATTTCAGCAGTGTCGTGGCCTGGATTTTATCGCCGGTGTAACTCGTTCCAAAGACGATCTGGGCGAGAATGTCCTGATCCGACATGGAAGGTACCGAATACAGGTTCACTACGGGTAAACGAATGGTTCCGGTCACGAGAAATCCCACCCTGACATCACCGACCGTCTTTACCGCCAGGATATCGAGGGAAGCAAGTGGAAAGGGTTTGTCCTTAAAGTAGATATGGCCCCTTTCAATGGGAAGTTTGGTCTCTGCAGCATATAGAATTCCCTGAGAGATATGGATCTCGCCGCGGGTGCGAAGATTGTCCAGGCTTCTGCCGACAGCGTTCATTTTGCCGGCAAACTTCCCCTCCATATCCCTGGTTTTTATTGAAACCTTATCCCCCAGGGTTATAGAGAGATCAATATCCATAACAACAGGCGGAGACTTCTGTTTTATTTCTCCCCTGTCCACAACCCGAACATCCCGGCTCGCATGGATCATATCAGGTTCCTTGGACTCAAGGTACCTCCCCTCCGGAACATCGATGGCCCCGCGCAGGATCAGGCGATCAGGGGGGCCATCGAATGTGAGACGGGGATTTACCATTATTTGAAGCTCCGGAAGATAGGCAGCCTGAAACCGTTCTCCGGCCAGGGAACCCTTGATAAGTTTTATTTTCCTGTCTACATACCACAACGTAGCCATTCCTTTGATACTGCCTGCCCCAGAGCGGGCGGACATTTGCTCCACCTCGATCCGGTCCTTGTAGAACCTGGCCAGGGCCTCAACATCCTCAAGATGGATTCCTGTGGCCGGGACGTAAGCGCCGGCCTGGCCCAGACGGACTGTTCCCTGATAGATTGGGACTTGCCATGATCCGGTCGTGGCCAGATCTATGGCAAGCTGTCCATGAGTTTCCCGAACAGTTCCGGGAAAGAGGGCACTTAGTAATCCTTTCTCCCGAAGATCTCCCTTGATGGCAATGGAAAGAGGTCCTTCTTTGTTTATTTTCAGCGGGATTTGCGCCTTGATCGGCAGACTGAATGTGGAGCGGATCTGGCCGTAGTTTGTAAATTTGCTCTCCAGCGTCCCCTGCAGGGCGTCATCCTGCCAATTCCAGGCAAGGACAAGACTTTCCTGGGAAAATTGCACCTTCCCTTTCGGGTAGGCAACAGTCCAGACTCCTCCCGAAACTGTTGATTGCCCTTTCATGACAAACCGCTGCTGTGGCAGAAGCTGGCCTTCCCCCTGTCCGGAGAGACGGCCTTGCGTTTCCAGCGACGGTGGTAGCAATGGTTTGATAAGTTGAAAATCCATGTCCGTAAAGCGCACCTGAAAGGTTCCTTCCCCGGGAATCGCTCCGGCCGGTGGGGCCGAAGATGACAATACCGCCTCGACTTTTCCCTTTTCCCCAAAATCGAGGGACTGTCTCATGTCCAGGCCCTTCTCATCCCACCGGATGCGGGCCTGGCCTTCCTGAATGGGCAGCTTCCATGTCCCTTGCGAGAATTCTCCCTTGATCATCGCCGTCCCTGACAGCCGAAATGGTCCTTTTCCCGGCCACTCCATGCGCATCTGCCCGTTGGTCTTACCTTCCATCTCCGTGTCTGCGGCAAAGAAATTCAGCCGGCCAAGTTGGAGATCCTGCCATACCGCCGCAAGGAATTCCTGTTTTTTTTGACCATTCGTACGAGCAGACAATTCCAGTTGTTCCCCTTGTCGTCCCGTCAAAAGAAGGGGGGCGAGGGACAAGGCATGCCTTGTGACAACAATATTTGCCGGCTTGACAATGGTCAGGGGGCCAAAGCGTTTGCTGTCCCAAAAGACATCCTGTATTATTCCGGTCCAGACCGTCTGCTGGTAAGAACCGGCAGCCTGAACGCGCAATCCATTTTCCGGGCTCGTGATTAGCAGGTCTGCACGGTGCCGGCTCCTCGTTCCCCCTATTTTCAGCTCGGCCTGACGCCAGGTCGCTCCCCGCAGGGACAGATTTTTCGCCGTTACTCTGGCCTGGAGATCTTTGTTACCATCCTCGGTAAGGGTAAGATCGGCCGTTAAAGATTCGATCGCTGTATTATCAAAAGCGAGGTTTTTCCCCGTGGCGACGAGATTTCCGGAGAGGAAACGGTTACGTAACCTGAACCATCCCTGTCCCTGAAATTGTCCTTCCGCCTTCGGCAGGAGACGAGAGAGCTTTGTAACTCGCGCCTCATAGACGATACGGTCCCGGGCGTCGCCCCGGGCGCGTATGTGGAACCCTTCTCCCTGCAAGCTCAGGTCGTCAAGATTGAGGCCTTCGTCTTTCCAGTGAGCGTTAACTGCCCCGGTCAGCTCCTTTCCCATCAACTGGCTATTGAGAATTCGACCTTTCACAGAGGCCTCCACTGAAGCTCCCGGGGGCCGCCGCAAGAATCCCTCCAGATCCGCATTGATCTTTCCCTTCAGCTCCGGCACCGCCCGGGAAGGGTCGATATTTCTCGCCTGAAGCGTCACGGTCGCGGCAAGACCCTCTTTCCAGGTTATATTCATACGACCCTTGATGGTCCCTTTGCCAAGGTTCATGAGCAGATCTTCGATGCTTGCATGCCCGCGATCCCCGGTAATAATTCCCGTGGCCTCTCCCGGTTCCCATGCAGAAAAGAAAGGCCGCAGGCGGAAACGCCCCTGATAGGAAGACAGATTACCCGCGATGTCGACGTTTCCCGTAAGACGGCATTCTACGCCAGCCTCCTCTGAGAGGTCGAGGTCCTCGGCCCTCACGACCCCCTGAATAACCGGTACAGCTTGGGAAAAATCAACCTTCCCCTCGCCCTTGAGGGCACCCTTACGTTCTCTTTCCTGCAGGGAGAGGCCCGTGAAAGCGAGGCTATGGTTATCAAAGGAGACAAGGCCGCTGAGGGTAAACCGCTCATGAGGATCGCCGAAGATTTTTACCGTGAATGGTCCTTTGACGTACATCGATCGGCCAGGGGCCCGGAGCCGGGCCTGGAACGATGTTATTGGCCATGACGACTTTTTCGGTACGATCCTGACATCAGCGGCAAGGAAGGGATTCATAAGGTGAGTCTGTATCGTTCCTGTCATTTTCCCTGCCGCGCCTTCCACAAGCAGGTCATGGACGCGGGCAAAACCGTAGGTACTGTCCAGACGGCAGTAAACCCTTTGGATCATGATTTCCTTGCCCTGCTGACCGTAGACAAGTCCCCGGATCTCGAGTTGATCGACACGCCCCTGAAACCATGACAACACCCCCGGGAATCTGGGCCAGGTCAAATCGAGAGGTTCATCGGGCAAATCGTCTTGAAGGGACACTTCCTGGAAAACCAGCTTTGCCAGAACCACCTTGCCCATCGGCAGTTCCCAGGGTCGCCACTGCAAGATCGTCTTTCCGATTGTAAGTCGCCGTCCTTCACCGGTGACCCGCAGGTCCGAGACAGTAAGTTCCGAGGCCAAGGTTCCCGAAATCCTGGCGGTTTCTATCTTGGCAGGGACGAAACGAATGAAACGGGCAATAATATATTGTGCCCCTGTCTCTGTATAGAAGAGCCAGGCCACAATTCCTGTAAACACGAGGATCGTAGCAAGAAGAGCAACGGGGACAATCGCTTTTTTTTTCATATGGTGAATCCGAATCCCAGATGGAGGCGGAACACCGGTTCTGGTGTTCCGATCTGTCTGGCAATATCCAGTTTTATGGGACCGACGGGTGTATAATACCGGCATCCGATTCCAGCCCCTTGCGCCAGGTCTATTTCCCTGAAGCTGTTAAAGGCATTGCCGGCATCATAAAAAACGGCGGCGCCCCAGTTATTCCAGAGGGCACGCTCCACCTCGACACTTCCAACGAGGGTGTTTTTCCCGCCCACGACGTTACCCTTGTCATCCTTTGCCCCGAGAGACTGATATCCATATCCCCGTACGCTGTTGTCGCCACCGGCAAAATACCGGATTGCAATGGGTAGATCCTTCGATCCCTCGTTCTGTAGGGTAGCGCCTGCATTGATTCTTGTCAGGAGAGAAAAACCTCCCCCCAGGGGATAAAGGCCACTCCCGGAGAGGGTACCTTGGATAAATCCTGTGTAAGAGCCGAGGTCCTGATGGGTTCCTCTGATTTCCGCCAAATATGAGAACCCTTTAGTCGGCCGAACGGGATGATCGTACTGGCGGTCGAAAACACGGAATCCAGGCATCAGGGAGAAAGTGTTGGTCATTTCATCACCGGCGTCGGAGTCTTCCCGCAATAGCTGGAGGAAAATAGCCCCGGACTTGTCAAAAAAGTAGGGACGGACATGCTGCAACTCCACGGAAAATTCCTTTGTTGTGTAGGTGTCGGTGTTTTCCCGTTTGAGATTGACTTTAAGACCCGAATACGTCCGAATATTGACTCCCGGTACTGTGTACCCCATAGCCACACCCTGAAGGACAGGACTGACACTCAGCCCCGTATCCCACTGATGACCGGCATCGAAGACATTCTTGTCCCGGTAATTGACAGAAAACCGCGGGCCCGTGTCGGTACCGTAGCCGCCTCCGATTTTAACCTGTTTTTCCGACGAAGGCGTCAGTTTTATCTCCACAGGGACGCGGTTCTGCAGAGCCTTCTCCTTGTCCGTCTCAATCCGTACATCGGAATAACGGTCGGCAAGGGTAAGATTCCTCTGGGTCTGCCAGATCTTTTCGTATGAGAATACGTCCCCCTCCTTGAATGCCACATGCCGGTTAAGAAACCCCAGGGGATAACCGGGGGCTCCGGAAAAATTTATCTGTCCGAAGAAATATCGGGGGCCAGTCACATATACGAGATCAATATCCGCCGAGGATTGACTGACCTGCACCTGAATATCGTGGCGGGAGAAGCGGCCGTTCAGGTAGCCCATGCCGATGCTGAGATCCTGAATCTCTTTTTTCGCATCTTCGTAGATATCATGGCGCAGGATGTCTCCCTTTTTAAGGGGATATTTTTCGATGGCATTCCGAAAAGCCGCCTCCCCCCCCCCGGGACCTTCGATGCGGACAGTTACAGTCCTAATCCGCACCGGTTCCCCCGCCTCAACCATAACGATCACGCGGAAGATCCCTTCCGGTGTCATTTCCCGCGATATTTTGGCTGCGGCCTTGTAGTAACCGAGGGACTCGAGAGCCTCCTGTACCTTCCCCGGTATTTGCTCCTGGAAATGATCAAGCCATAAGACATCAACCTTGCCATCCTTGACCAGTCCGGACGGAAAGGCCAGAGCTGCCCTGACGTTTTTCAGCACCTCACCTTCGACACCCACAACTTCCAGCTCAACGGATTCCCCGGCAAGGGCGAAAGGTGCCATCAGACTGAACAGGCAGCAGGCAACAGCTAATAGGCAGAAGGTAATAGGTAATAAGCAACAGGCAATACCATCTCTATTGGCCGTGATCACCGCGAAAGCTCTCAATCTTTTCACAGAATCTCCATGAAGGCAACATGCAGGGCTCGTAGCATACCTGGTGGCAGGGTGAATACCATGCGCCTAACCGATGATTAATATTATACTTGGGCTTGTTTGTAAAGATCCTATTCGTGTTCAGCCTTCCGTAAATCCTTTCTCGTATCCCGACTCAGGTCCGCAGTGAGGTAATCGAGGGTCACCGGCAGGGATACTTCCAGGAGCGGAATATGTTGCAAGCCAATCCGGGCAGACTGTACGGCGCAGGAGAGAAGATGACCTCCCTGGCGGCGGTCGTCGCTGATAAAATGGAGATGGTACCCCGGGGCATTAAGAGAAGGCATGAACGGGGGCGTGTAAAAACCGGACAAGGTACCGGCGATGTCATAAAAATCAAAAACCACCTGATCCTTCGTCGCTTCGACAAGGGGACGATAATTTTCCTGTTTCGGCACGGATCGGGTCCGGACATGGGAAAAGCGGCCATCGATTCTGATCGCGTAAAGCATATTCGACGAGGGAATAAGTCGCTCCAGCAGGGAATTGAAAGCTTCATAGGAAAGGGAGGAAGTCTGTCCCTTTGACATCATAGGTGCCTCGTTGATCTCATCGAATGTTTCGGGCTGATAAAACGTCACACAGGCAAAAGGTGTAAGTAGGTCATCGGCAACAGCGCACACTGTTCCATCTGCAGCAACCTGATAAACGACGCCGTCCAGGATGACCATTTCACCGTCCAGATCGTTGAAGGTTCCCAGGCCGAAGTCGCCATGGGTCCTGACCTCACCGATCGTAATGTTCTGCTCGTAATAACCCTCCACCAGGACATTGATGGGAGTGGAAATATAGACGCTGTTGGGGCGTAGATTCTTTTCTGACATTAGTTCATCCCATACTCTCTGATCCGGCTGTTCTCTTTTTTTGTTGTTGCCGTGGATTGAGACACGAAGCTTGCACCTTGTCAATACAAAGATCGGCAAATAGCTTTTTTTCCATTGACTTCCCAGGCAATGATGACTAAATCTTGACCAATTGATGGGAAAGGTTACGCCATGCAGAAAAATTACCGGACACGAATAGCGAAGACCGGTCTCCCCCCCGGGTCTCTGGTCCACGTAGGGGAAAGGCATACCGAGCAGCCGCTGCTCTCCCTCATGGTTTACAACGAACAGGTGGTCAAGGAAAAGACACTGACAGTCATCGAGGAATGTCGCGGCTTTCAGGAGCAGGAGGAGGCGGTGACTTGGATCCACGTCGAGGGACTTCATGATATCGGCCTCATGGAACAATTGGGAGCCCTTTATCATCTCCACCCCCTGACCCTCGAAGACATCCTTTATACCGACCAGCGCCCCAAAATGGAGGACTTCGGCAACTACATTTATATCGTCCTGAAGGACTTTTCCTTACCACCGGAAGCGGGAGGACCGCTTCTGCCGGAACAGATCAGCATTGTCTTCGGTCCCCATTTCCTCATCTCCTTCCAGGAAAAGCAAAGCCCCCTCATGGAACCAATCCGGGAAAGAATCCGCGCTGCCCGGGGCAGGATCAGAAAAGCCGGAGCCGATTATCTTGCCTACACCATCATCGACGCCATTATTGATCAATATTTCATCCTCCTCGAAAAGTTGGGAGAAAATATCGAATCCATGGAAGACCAGTTGGTAACCCGCCCGGGGCGAGACACCCTGCTTGCCATCCAGAACATCAAACGGGAAATGATTTATTTAAGAAGGTCCGTCTGGCCACTGCGAGAAGCGGTCAGCTCCCTCCAGCGAACCGATTCGCCCCTCATGGACGCTGCAACCGATTTATATTTGAAGGACGTCTATGATCATACCATACAGATTATCGATACCGTAGAAACTTACCGTGATATGCTTTCCGGCATGCTGGACATCTATCTGTCTTCGGTGAGCAACCGGCTCAATGAGGTGATGAAGGTGCTGACCATTATCGCCACAATCTTCATGCCCCTGACTTTTCTGGCCGGGGTTTACGGCATGAATTTCAAGTATATGCCCGAGCTGGAATGGCATTGGGGATATTTCATGGTGTGGGGAATCATGATTTCCGTCGCCCTCTCCATGCTCCACTATTTTAGAAGAAAAAACTGGTTGTGAAAGAAGCGATTTTCCTCTATGTATTCACAAGTTGACGAACCGGTAAAAAAGAGGAATATTTGATCACAAAAGACGGCTTCGTAAAAAGATCCGCAGGCAAGGTACCAAAATCATAAGTAATGAGGCGTACTTGGCGTGCGCCGCAATGACGAAGGATGCAGCGCAACGCAGCATCCGGACTTTTTACGAAGCTGTCGTAAATTGAAATTCAAGGAGGTTGGAATGAGCGCTTTCAGAGGCAGTGACATTGTGGAAATTGCCGTGCGTATCGAGGAGAACGGGGAACATTTTTACCGCTATGCGATGCAGTTGGCCACAGACGAGGATGCAAAAAAGATATTCAGCAATCTTGCGGACGCAGAGCTTCAACACAAAAAAACCTTCGCCAGGATCTTTGCCGCCATGGACAAGGACAATCCCCCGGAGACCTACGATGGGGAATATGCAGCATACCTGCACGACTACGTGGACAACAAGATCATCTTCAAGAAGGGTATGCTGGAAGTGGAACTGGCCAAGGTAAAAGACACCCTGGCGGCAATTGATTTCGCCATCCAGCGGGAGCTTGATTCCATCCTCTATTACCATGAAATAAAACGCTTTGTTCAGGCAAATGAACATGCCGTCATTGACGGCGTGATTGAAGAAGAAAGAAAGCATTTCAAGGGATTGTCCAATCTGAGAACCCGTTACGCAAAATAGGCAGCATGAAGAGAGAACCGAATCAGGATCACGTTTTTTACCGGAATCTTAATCGTTTCTATCCGTCCATTCAGCGCGGAGCGGGTGTCTATCTCTATGACTCGGAAGGAAAGGCTTATCTGGATGGTTCGGGCGGGGCGGTAGTCGCCGCTCTCGGGCACGGCCTCCGGGAGATTGAAGAGGCCATGCTTGTGCAGTTAGGCAAAGTGGCCTTTTCCCACGGCTCCCAGTTCACCTCCCCGGCCGCCGTCGAACTTGCCAGGAGGCTCATCGAAATGGCCCCGGCCGGTATGAATCGGGTTTATTTCCTCTCCGGGGGTTCGGAAGCGGTGGAAACGGCCGTCAAGATGGCCCGCCAGTATCAGGTGGACCGGGGCAAGCATTCGAAATTCAAGGTTATATCCCGCTGGACGAGCTATCACGGCAATACTCTGGGGGCTCTGGCTTTAAGCGGACATACGGGGCGACGGCGCTACTACCAACCCCTGATCCAGCATACGCCTCATATCGTTCCGGCTTACTGTTATCGGTGTCCCTTTGACCGGAAACAGGAAAGCTGCCACCTCGAATGTGCCGAAGACCTGGAAAAGACGATCCTTTACGAGGGTCCCGACTCCGTATCCGCCTTTATGGCCGAACCGGTCGTGGGGGCCACCGCCGGGGCTCTTGTTCCCAGGGAAGGCTATTTTCAGAAAATCCGGGAAATCTGTGACCGCTATGACGTTATATTGATAGTAGATGAAGTCATGACGGGCATCGGCCGGACCGGCCGGAACTTCGCCATAGAACACTGGGGTGTTGCGCCCGACATGATTGTATGCGCCAAGGGCCTCGGGGCGGGATATTATCCTGTTTTTGCAGTCATTACCACCGAGGGCGTCCATGAGGTGATCAAAAAGAGAAACGGAAACTTCGTCCACGGCCATACCTACAGCCAGAATCCCCTGGCCTGCGCCACGGGGATCGCCGTGCTTGATTACATCGACCGTCATGATCTGGTCGCCCGGTCCGCAAAGATGGGGGCATATCTACTTGAAAAGCTAAAAATTCTATATCGACACACCGTTGTCGGTGACGTCAGAGGTCTTGGACTTTTTGCCGGCGTGGAATTCGTGCGCAGTCGGGAAAAGAAGGAAACCTTCGATCCCGCTCTGAAGATCAACGCCCTCATAAGCAACCTAGCCTTTGACAAGGGGCTGATAGTCTATCCGGGCGGGGGAGGCGCCGACGGCATTCGGGGCGATCACGTCTTGCTCGCCCCTCCCTTTATCATCACGGAAGAACAGATCGATCAACTTGTGGCCATTCTTGATGAGGCCATCGCGGAGACGGAACGTACCCTTTAATAGATTCAAATAAAAAATGGATAAAGTTATCATTACCGCCGCCATTACCGGTAGCCGCATGATGCGGGATGTTGCCCCCTATATCCCCATCACCCCGGAAGAGATTGCCCAATCGGCTCTTGAAGCCTGGCAGGCAGGGGCGGCGGTGGTTCATCTCCACGTCCGGGACCCAGAAACGGGTCTGGGCAGCCAGGATGTCGAGCTTTTTCGACAGGTTGTCGAACCGATCCGGGAGAAAACGGATCTTATTCTCAGCCTCACGACCAGCGGCATTCCGGGACGAAATCTCCCTATTGAAGAACGTCTTTCCCCCCTCTCTCTCAAACCGGAGTTGGCATCTTTCGACGCCGGTTCCATCAACCTCGGGGGAAACGTCTTTATCAACACACCCGATTTTCTAGATCAGGCCGCCGCGATGATGCAAGCCGCCTGTGTTAAACCGGAAATCGAGATCTTCGATCTGGGCATGATGATGACCACCCTCCGGATGCGCCAGGAGGGAAAACTCGCCGATCCCCTTTACTTTCAGTTTGTCCTGGGAACCCCTTGGGGCGCCCCGGCCACGCCCAAGGGGTTTCTGCATATTTATGAATACCTCCCCCCGGAAGCCACCTGGTCCAACATCGGAATCGGGACAGGACAGTTGCCCATGGCCATGATGGCCTTGATTATGGGCGGCCATATCCGGGTGGGGATGGAAGACAATATTTACTTGCGCCGGGGAGTGCTGGCAAAAACAAACGCCGAGCTGGTGGAGAGGGTGGTTAGAATTGTCCGGGAATACGGCAGAGATGTCGCCTCGCCTGCAGAAGCCAGAAACATTCTAAAATTACCTGCCTGAAGGGGAAATTTCCATTAATGATTAATGGGTCTTAAGTCCGTATTTTTTCAGCTTGTAACGGAGCATCCGCTCGCTGATGCCTAGGATTTCCGCCGCCTTCGTCTGATGATCCCCCGCCTTTTCCATGGCTTCGATGATCATCTTGCGTTCCATCTCCTCCATTGATCCCCGCAACAGCCCCTCGGCCCTTTTGCCGTCTTCTGAAGATGAAAGGGACTCTTCCAGGAAGGGCAGATCCTCTACAGAGATGATCTCTTCCCTGCCAATGACAATAGCCCGCTCCAGAATGTTCTCCAGTTCCCGTACATTCCCCGGATAATCATACTTCATGAGCAGATCTCTGGCCTCACTGCTGATTCCATTGATGATCTTGCCATTTTCCTGCGCATATTTCAGCAAAAAATGATCGATCAGCGGCGGAATGTCTTCCTTACGATCCCGGAGCGGCGGTATGGCCATGGTCACTACATTGAGCCGGTAGAAAAGATCCTCCCGAAAAGCTCCTTCTTTAACCCGGACCTCCAGATCCCGGTTGGTGGCGCTGATAATCCGCACATCGGAATGAAGGGTCTGATTACCCCCCAGGCGCTGGAATTCCCGTTCCTGGAGAAATCTCAGGAGCTTGACCTGGACCGTGGACGAAAGTTCTCCGATCTCATCGAGGAAAAGGGTGCCTCCGTCCGCCTCTTCGAAACGGCCGATCCTCCGGGCGGCAGCCCCGGTGAATGACCCCTTTTCGTGGCCAAATAATTCGCTTTCCAGAAGATTCTCATGAAGGGCGCCGCAGTTTACGGCCAGCATGGGTCTGGTGGAACGGGGGCTCAGGTGATGAATAAGCCGGGCGATGAGTTCCTTGCCGGTCCCACTCTCTCCCAGAATGAGAATGGTAGCCCTGCTTGACGCCACCCGACCGGCCATATTTATCAGGGTATCCATCTTCTGACTCCGGTAAATAATCTGGTCAGTCGTAACTCCCTTCTCCCGGAGTTCATGTTTCAGAATCTCGTTCTCCTTGATCAGTGTCCGGCGTTCGGCTACCCGATCAACGAGGAGCAGGAGCTCCTCAAATTCAACGGGCTTGGTGATGTAATCAATGGCCCCGGCCTTCATGGCCTCCACGGCCGTCTCGATGGTCCCATAGGCGGTAATAATGACGACATCGATTTCCGGATTGATCTGCTTGATTGCCATGAGGACCTGCATCCCGTCCATGCCCGGCATCTTGTAATCGAGAAGAACGAGGTCAAAATGGGCGCCCCGGACTTGGGCGACCCCCTTTTCTCCATTATCCGCTTCCTTGACAGCATGTCCCTCCTGAATCAGGAAATCTCTCAGCATTTCTCGCTGAGACTGCCCATCTTCAACAATCAGGATATTCAATGATCTCATATCCACTCCCTCAGAAACCGTTAATTCCTGTTTCCCTTCTTTTCGGCCGGCAAGAGAATTTCAAATGTCGTGCCCACATCTTTTTGACTCGTAACGCGAATTTCCCCGCCATGACCACGGATGATCTCATGGGAAAGGGGAAGCCCCAGCCCCAGTCCCTTTTCTTTGGTTGTATATTCGGGATTAAAAATTTGCTCTATTTCCTCCGATGTCATCCCGCACCCAGTGTCAACAATGCGGATATTGATCCAGCCCTTTTTCTCCTGCTTTACCGTCAAGATCACCTTCCCCGTCCCAGAAATTGATTCGATGGCGTTCTTGATAAAGTTGAGCAGGGCCTGCTGCAGTTTGTCCATGTCCATGGGAATCACCGGTGACGGATCCATCCAGTGCGTTTCCAGGGTGATCCCCTTCTCGTGAACCTCTTCGCCAAGCAGGTTCACGATTTTCTGCAAGACCTCCGTCACGGGATACTCCCGCAGGTCAAGGCGCCGGCTTCTCGAAAAAGTCAGGAATTCCTCGATAATCCCGTTCAAGCGGCGGATCTCGTCACGTATGACGCCGGTAATGACTTGAAAGTCTTTGGTCTTGCTTTCATCAGCCGGGATAAAGTCCCTCTTCAGGCGCTGAGAAGCCATGCTGATGGCGTTCAGGGGATTGCGAATCTCATGGGCTACCCCGGCGGCAAGCTGGCCCAGGGCGGAGAGCCTTTCCGCCTTTTCAAGCTTGCGCTCCATACTGATTATACCCGCCAAGTGCCGGTTCTGGTTCATGTAGAGCATCCACAGGGACAGAAAGGCAATCAGCATGGTGAGGCCCATGAAGATCAAGATATTCTTCCCGTTTTCTTCAAGAATCTTCTCCGTGCTCTCACGTTCAAGCCCCATTCTTGCGACACCCACGACCTGGCCGTTCAGATACACGGGAATGGCGATATCGAGAATCGGTTTCTCCAGATACATGACCTTTCTGCTTTCAACACTGCGAGCACCGGAGAGGATTTCAGAAACGTGCATTTCCGCAGGTGTCCATTTCTCTGGTAATTTTCCGGCACTGGCGAGAATCTTTTCGTGGGTATCCTTGATCATAAAATAGGACATCCCTTGACCCTGGCCTCCTCCCAGCTCCTGCAAAGCCTTCTCCACGGACACCTTCGTCCCCCAGAAACGCAGACCCGCAGGATCCAGAGCAATCACGATCGTACCACTCCCATCCTGCCTCCGGAGGGCAATAAAACCAATCTTATTAGCTCTTCCTAACTGGTTGAACAGCTCAAGGGTTATCTTCGTCGACGGATTTTCCGGAACCAATTTCGGAGGCAAGGACCGACTCTGAAATACACACTGCCCCTTCCGATTCATAACGGCAATCATCAAGAGCCCCTTTTCGTCGGCAAACTTTCTCAGATAGTCCTCGCTTAATCTATCCTTCTTCCAGTGGTTGTCGACCTCCTTCCCTAATTGAACAAGGGCATTTATCAAAAGTTTCTGAGGAGAAAAGGCCTCCGCGGCGACGGGAACAAAGGGACGGTCCTCCTTCTGCTGAGACGCCTGGACAAGATTGTTGAGATTTTCCTGAGCAAGTCTTTGCACCACCCCCACGATACCCATGGCGCGGTTCTCAAGAATGCCCACCAGGGTTTTGTCCAGACGTCGGAGGTCCATGATCCCCATGATGAGGATAAGACCGATAAAAACGGCACAGACAATAGCCACTGCTATGGGCTGCAGAAAAGATCTGCTGCCCTGTGAAGGCCGATCCTGCCAGACAATTTTTTCCGGGGCAGTCACTATTTCCTTATACCGCCTGTTTTGAGGATTTACAACGATCCGCATCATAGGCAATTCAAAGGGAAAGTCAACCTTAAAATCCGCTTCCGAATTGACTCAAATTAAATCTTACCCAAGGAGGTGAATAAAAAGGATCGTTGACTCATAATTCGATATTACCGAATCCCGACTATTTGATGGAGGGTTGAATATGAGTCCGCAATCGAAGAAAGAATACACGGAAGCCA
>CAISJV010000090.1 GCA_903885795.1 uncultured delta proteobacterium
ATAATCTGGCCTGCCGTAAATTTATGCCGCTGCTAATCATATCTACCTCCTTTTTCTTATATCAATAAGAAAAACAGATAGATAATGATCGCTTGACTATAAACTGTCAACCATCATTTTGTTACGTATAGCAGGAAGGAGCGGATAGCGTCATCACCCTGAAAAAATCACCCTCCCGAAACTGAAGCTTTCTTTTGGCTATCAACAAATTTCAGGAAAAGTCCAGTCAATTGTTTGGATAGTGATTCGCGAATCAGATCACGTATTCCCTGACGGGTCAGAAGTTGCCTTTTTGTTTGATGCGATCTCGAGATCGCATATGAGAACACAGCCTTTTCTTCTTAAACAGGATAATTATGTTCGGATGTTGCCCGCCCGCCACCCCTTGACATTTGTCAAAAAAGACATATTATATAGTTATTTCAAACAAGGGGGATCTGCTTATGGCTACTAAATACGTCAAAGGAAAGCTCTACAATTTGAAAATCTCCGATCTTCAGCCGGACCCGAATCAGGCCCGAAGTTTTATGGAGCCCATTGCCCTCAATGAGCTTGCCGCCTCCATCGGGAAACTCGGCGTCCTGGTGCCCATCCAGTTTTGTCAAAACGACCAGGGGGCTCCGGTCATCGTCTCCGGCCACCGCCGCGTCAAGGCGGCAGAAATGGCGGGAATGACGGAAATAAGCGGTACCTTCACCGACGGCGATACGCGCCTTCAGGGTTTTGTGGACAACCTTCAGCGGGAGGGCCTAAACCCTGTGGATGAGGCGGAGCAGATGGCGTCCTTGATGAAGGATTACACCTTCAACCAGTATCAGCTTGCCGACGCCCTCGGCAAGGATCAGTCTTCCGTCTCCAAGACCCTGACGCTGAACAAGCTCCCGGAGGACATCCGCAGCGCCTGCCGGACGAACCCTAACATACCTAAAAGTGTGCTCCTGGATGCGGCCCAGATGAGCACGGAGGCAAACATGCGCCGGAAGTTCCAGCGCTATATGGATCAGGCCGCCAAGACCGGGCAAACTTCCGTCCAGAAGCCGAAGGTATCCAAACAGCGAGCACTGATCACGAAGACGGACAATTTGACCGGTGAATTAGATGGACTATCCTGGCGGGAATGGTCGCAAGACGACCGAAACGATCTTGCCAACGCCTTGGTGGGCATCCGAGACAAGGCCGATGGGCTTCTTGCGGACATGGCCCAGTAAAGCGGAGGGAGAGGAACCAGACCGGACCAGCGGCGGCCTCGCCTGATATTTTTGTCTTCCCTGCCCATAGGGAAGGGGAGGCAGCCCTGGGAACTCTAAGCATAAGATATTGATATTGCGACAATAGTCTCTAAAGCCTTTCGTATCCGCAGCGTCCGTTTTCGCTTAATGATATCGCATAGTTTACTTTGATGACGGCGGCATCTTTTTCAGACCGACTCTTTTTGGCTTATCAGGATTCGGGAATTCTCTTTCATAAATCTGATGACCCAAGCCTCTTTTATATTAGGTGAGCACAAAGCGTGAAGTTGAGTTTTCTGATCATACAACTTTCCCATTTTCATCAAGACCGAGGAACCCGTCCGGTGTTCGCGAATCATGTATGATTCCATGCAAACATCCAGGCTGCATTTGTTGTTCAACAGGGATATAGATAATCATGCAACAGCCGACCTTGCTTAAAATTCTGAAAACGTCCTTGTATATCGGCGCTGTCGGCTATGGAGGACCGGCAATTCTGGCATTGATGAAGAAAGTCATCGTCCACGAAAAAGGGTGGATCTCCGACGAGGAGTTCATGAGCGCCCTGAGCCTGTCTCAGATTTTGCCGGGGGCCACGGGCGTGACCCTGCTGGGTTATGTCGGCCAGAAGCTGAAAGGGGGCTGGGGAGGCATCCTGATGCCCTTTGCCTTTGTCTTTCCGGCCATGTCTGCCATCACCGTTCTGGCCTGGGCCTATTTCACATACGGCGACTTGAAATTTATCCATTCGATCTTCATGGGCCTCGGGGCAATGGTAGTCGCCTTGCTGGTCAACGCGACCATGATGATTGGGAAATCGATCTTCCAGGGCATTGACCGCAACGCCTTAAAAGGCATTGTGATTGCGGCGCTTTCCTTTTTTGGGATTCGCTATCTCCACTGGAATGTAGTTTATATCATCCTCACCTCCGGGGCGCTGGGGGGGTTATTCTTTCACTTGCGGGGAACGGTCGGGCAGGGAAAAGCGTCGGAGCGCCCGGAGGCGGAGATTGACGTCCCGGAGGCGTCGTGGTGGCGAAATCTCCTGCCTCCGGCGGCGCTGGCGGTTTTGCTTGCCGTCGTATTTTGGTTGGTTGACGGGACGTGGACCATCTTTGCTACCTTCTTCAAGATTGGGTCGTTTGCCTTTGGCGGCGGCTTCACCGCCATTCCCATCATTCAGCACGTCGTCGTCGACGGGATGCACTGGCTCGATCTAACTGCCTTCCGCGACGGCATTGCCCTGGGGCAGATCACGCCGGGACCGGTGTTCATCACCGCCACTTTTATCGGTTACAAGGTCCAGGGGATCATCGGGGCCGTCATTGCCACTATCGGCATTTTCACCCCTTCCCTGGCGGCCATGATGCTGCTCAGCCGGATTCATGCCAAAATCCAGAATCACAAGATCGTCAAGGCGGTTATCCGGGGGTTTCTGTCCGGTTTTATCGGGCTTCTCCTCTTTGTAGTTCTGCAATTCGGCGTCCAATCTCTTGTCAACTGGCAGACATGGGCCGTGTTTGCAGTTTCCATAGTTTACCTGTTGTGTTGGAAGAAAGACGTTGTATGGCTGATTCTGGGGACTATTGGCGTTTCGCTCCTGATCTTTCCATGAAAACCGAGAGGCATGTGGATATATTTTATGCAAACGGAGTGTGGATAGGTTATGGTTACGCTAAGGATATGAGAGGTCAGGGCGGTATGGGCATTAGGGGTTATTAAACTATGGAAGACAATCACAGTCATAATCATGAACCACCGGCGTCGCTAAAGAACCTGATTTTTGCCATGGTGATTAACGGTGGAATCGTAATCTTCGAGATGATTTTCGGCCTCCTCATCCAGAGCATGGCTCTGATCTCCGACGCTGTTCACAATCTGAGCGACATCGCCGCCATGGGTTTCAGCTATTGGGCGGAGCAGGTCGCCCGTCGTCCTGCGAATGAGGAAAAAACTTACGGTTACCGGAAAATCGAGTTTATCACCGCCTTTGTCAACAGCATTGTCCTGTCGGTGGTCATTGCCTTTGTCTTCTGGGAATCCCTCCAGCGGCTGATGGCGCCGCCGGAAATTCCCGGACAGGCGATGCTCTGGGTAGCCGTCGTGGCCTTTGTCGGCAACGGAGCGGCCACGCTGCTTTTGCAGAAGATTTCGGCGCGGAACTTCAATATGAAAAGCGCCTGGCTCCATTCCCTGCAAGACGCCCTGTTTTCCCTCGGGGTCATTGTCGGCGCCCTTCTGATCACGTTCTTCGGCTGGCGGCTTGTTGACCCCCTCATCTCGATGGCCATCTGCATCGTCATCGCCCGGGAAATCTACAAGATCGTCCGGCAGACGGTCAATGCTCTTATGGACGCCGTCCCGCCGGACATCGATTACGGGGAAGTCAGAAACGATCTGCTGGCGATCCCTGCGGTAGCGGAAGTGAACGATCTCCACATCTGGCAGACCGGTGCGGCCCAGAAGCTGCTGTCCGCCCATATCCGGATGACGGAGGAAGCATCGGACAGCGAAACGATCATCCGCACCGCTCAGGAGATGCTGCTGCACAAATACGGTATAAACCATACCACCCTCCAGATCCTGCCCAGCTCAGCTGGGGAAATGGAGCATTGCAACCACTGCAATTGATTCAATAGGAAGATAATCGAACCGGCATCCTTATTATCCATCATTCAGCTTAAGGCTTGACAAATTATGAGCATATGCCTATAATGCGATCGAGTGAGGAAAACCATGTCCAGACCGAAATATTGCAGAAACGTCGCCGGCATACCGGACAAGAACTATTTCAAACCCAGGGGGATACCGTCTTTCCTTCTGGAGGAAGTGGTGCTGACCCTCGATGAGTTCGAAGCCATCCGCCTGGCTGACTTCGAGACATTGTATCAGGAGCAGGCAGCAGCAATGATGGGCATATCACGGCAGACCTTCGGCAGGATCATCGAAGGAGCCCACAGAAAGATTGCCGATGTCCTTATCAATGGAAAGGCCCTGAAGATTGAGGGTGGAGAGGTTTCCATCGAAGAAATGAAACACTTGACATGTCAGAAATGCCTTAAGGTGTTTAATATCAAGCGTGAAGTGGAAAGCAACAAGATATGCCCGCATTGCACTGAGCAGACTTAAAAATACAATTGACTACTATAGAAGAGGAGAATTTTATGAAGATCGCATTACCATCATGTAAGAATCAGGTAGATGAGCACTTTGGACACTGTGAATATTTCACCGTATTCACCATTGATGACCAGAAAAAAATCCTGTCTGAGGAAACGATCACACCGCCTGCCGGTTGCGGTTGTAAATCGAACATCGCCCTGACACTGGCACAAATGGGCGTGAAGCTCATGCTGTCGGGAAACATGGGGCAAGGGGCCGTGAACGTCCTGAACAGTCATGGAATCAATGTTTTGCGGGGATGTTCCGGTGACGTAAAAAATGTTACTGAAAGTTGGCTCGCCGGCAATCTGAATGATTCCGGCATCTCTTGCGCTCAGCATGAGCACGGTTGTCATGAGGGCTGAAATAAAGTTTGAAACGGGTCTTTCATGATCGGCTTCCCACACGATATAAATGCAAAACTAAGGAGGATATGATGTTTCACGAAGAACGATGTGATTTTTGCGGAGACTGTCTGGCACGATGCCATTATTTACCTTTTGACAAAAAAAGCGGTGGCGAGGCGTTCAGAAAACTCGTCATGGGGGAAAAAGTGGACTGGCTTTACGACTGTGTGACCTGTATCGCCTGCAACGAATACTGTCCCAAGGACGCCCGGCCCTTTGATCTGATCCTGAAAAAGATGGAAGAAGCAGGTGATTTTACCGACCCGGTTCTGCGTACCCAGATGGCGGATCGCTTCAAGGCAGAGGGGGAACCGAAAGCCGTAGAAACGAAGGACCGGGTCATGTCCGTCTGCGTCATGGATGGCAGCATGCCCTGGGCTATTCAGGGGAGCCTCTTTCAGGAAATGCCGGTGCTCAAGGGCCGCCATTATTTCTGCAATGTTTTATTCGCCCACATGGGCGATGAATCCATCATGCGGGACCGTCTCCAGGGATTAGTCGACAACCTGGCCAAGTCGGGAGCCAAGGAGATCGTCTTTGTCCATGAAGACTGCTACGCGCTCCTCAAGGGCATGGCCCCGGAATTAGGCATTACCCTGCCATTCCGCCCCGTCTCAATTCTCGAATACCTGGCGGATTACCTGAAGGAACATCCGGAACGGATCCAGAAACTCAACATGAAGGTTGCCTATCAGCGCCCCTGCGCCTCCCGTTACACGCCGGAAAAGGATCACTACGTCGATGAAATCTTTGCCCTTATCGGAGTGGAACGCGTCGCCCGCCAGTACGATGGGATTAACGCCATCTGCTGCGGTGTGGAATTGGCCGGACCCAACCTGAAACTCTTTCCCCGGGGCAAGAACTTCGAGCCCTTCCGGGAAAAGAATGTACAGGATGCCAAGGATCACGGCGCCGAAGCAATGGTCTACCTCTGCCCCATGTGCTATCGGACCCTGGGCAAGAAGGTAAAAGGGGGGGGGATGGCCAATTACATGATCAGCGACATCTGCCGCCTTGCCTTGGGAGAAACCCTGCCGGAAGACAAGCCGGCCTGATACGACAATGGAAAACATTTAATTTTGAATGAGGAGACGAGGAGATGACAACAAACGATGTAAAATGGTTTAAAACCCACTGTGCCCGGATGGACCATGGGGGCTGCGGCCTCATGGTCGGGGTGCAGGACAACAAAATCGTTCAGATAAAGGGGGACCCGGACGGATTTCTCAACAAAGGCTATATCTGCCCAAAGGGGGCCGTTTCGCCGGATCGACTGACCCATCCCAATCGTTTGAAACATCCCCTCCGCAGGGTTGGTGAAAAAGGGGCCGGTAAATGGGAACAGATCTCCTGGCCCGAGGCCTTGGGGACAATCGCCGACAATCTCAAGGAAATCAGGGAGAAACATGGGGCGCGGGCCGTCGCTTTCGGGGTGGGCATGCCGAAGGGTCTCGATCATTTCTTCCAGATCCGCTTGGCCAACCTCTTCGGCTCCCCCAACGTCATCGCTTCCCAAGACGTCTGTCATGCCCCCCGGGAGATCACGGGCCTCCACACCTGCGGTTTTTATCCCGTCGTGGATTTCCACCAGCC
>CAISJV010000091.1 GCA_903885795.1 uncultured delta proteobacterium
ATGATGCAGAAAATCCTCTGTCCACCAGATTTTGATGCCATTATCCTAGTTGCCGATGAAGCAAAACAACTGCTCGAAATTATCCGCAAAGACTGGGAACGGACAATTGCCTAAAATACCTTCAAATACAAAGCGATAAACTCCAGACGCCGAGGGCTTATTGAATCCTGGTCGAAACATGCGAAGTCTTGACAATGCATTGTCCTACTTCGGAAAAGAGTGACTGTTCCCCCAGTTGCCCCTTGAAATATTATATCAAATATTTTTTGACACTTTTTTACACTTCCCAGTCAATAGGAAACCAATGGATGCGGCCGTCATTGCCAGTCCAATGCTGAATAGGAAGTAGCCGTGATAGCCGCATCGGACGACGACTGCGCCGCCCAATACGGGACCGAGAAAAAATCCGGCCTGCGTGGCAAAGAGTATCAGGTTTGCATTCAATGCACGGAAGCCGGGGGATGAAACCTCAAACATCAATCCATAGATGGTAGGTTGTCCCATTCCCATGCCCACCCCAAAGATTAATGCCACTAACGAGATTGCCCACGCTCCTGGCAGGTTGTCCAATGCCAGGTGTCCGAGGGCGATAACTACAAACATGGCAACTATCATCCATGCTTTATTGACGGTATCGATAAGCCGACCTGCTAACAGTCTTAGTACAATCATCACTCCCATCTGTACCGCAAAAAAAGGCCCCACGTTAGTGATTCCTTGTTCATCCGCAAATCCCTTGAACAAAAAAAACATGCTGCTCCAGTTAATTATATAAATCGTATTCAACAGTAGAAGCAGTGCGACTGGCAGTTGCGTTACATTGGCACGGATGTCCGACCAGACGGGAAGATATTTACTTCTTTCCATGCATAACTGTCCTTGGCGACGTTTGCTAATACGTAAGACAATCCATGCTGCTGGAATCAGCGTTAGTGTGGCACCTGCATAACCGTGTGGTGGTGTTGGTATCAGGAAAGCCAAAGCATCCATTACTGACGGTACTGCACCATAAGGTAAGAGGATGGCTACAGAGTAAATAGCGAAGGCTTGCCCGCTTTTTTCCTTTGGTATGACGGATACGAAAAGTGTCATTGCCCCTGCGCCCATGAGGAACTGCCCAAATCCATTAAACATGCGCAATCCTAGCAGGCTCCAGAAAGAATGGACAAAGAGATAACTCATGCCACATAAAGCAACCACTACCATTCCCATTAGCATGGTGCGTGGTGCATTGGCTGGACTAAGAAAGGGACTCACCAGTAAGTACAGCACCATGGCGGTAAGCGAGTACGATCCGATCACCAAACCACGCAGATCGGCAGGTATTCCGATCGTCCGAAGGTAATTAAAGAGATTGTAAAAAATAGTAACATTACAGACAGCAACAAAAGTCACTAGGCATAGGCCTAAAAGCTCAAACGTCAATAATTTGCGGGTTTCAAGCATTCTGTCTCAACTCTTTCTCCGTGAAGTATTGGATCCTGTATCCTGATTAAAAAAGTTAAGTCAAGGTTAACAAACAAGCACATAGAAACCGAAGGCGGAAGACTGCATTATTGCAACTTTTCACTACGGGCATCTTTTGCCGGGCAATTATTTCCGTTTGATACCTGACTATCCATTCCCCCTCTGAGACAACACCATGATTATGTTAACTATAAAAGATATTTCCAACTACCCTTATCAGGGGAATCGTCTTTCATTTTCCGCTCAACCTTTCACGGTACATTAATTGCTTAAATTGATGTCTACTGGTGACAGTTTTCTTAACGACGGTAGTGATGAGAAAGGGGGTGCAAATCGTGGTAAGTGCAATAAGCGGGTATGGCAGTTCAATGCAGATGCAGTATATTCAGGAGCAGCAGCAATCGAAGCGCCAGAGCCCGGAAGATATGTTTGCGAAGATTGACAGTAATCAGGACGGGGCGATTGACAAGGTCGAATTCACCACATTCGATAAGATGATGCAGAATAAGATTGGTGAGACACCTGGTGTTGACCAATTCTTCAAGAACAACGATACGAATGCTGACAACCTGATCAGCAAGGAAGAAATGATTGCGGGTGCGGAGAAAATGCATTCTTCGGATGGCGGCAAGCCTCCGGAAGGACCAGGAGGTCCGGGTGGAATACATCGTCCGCATGGTGGCGGCGGGGCCGGCAAAACTGGGAAAGAATCGTCTTCGACGGCGAGTACCGATCCAGCCGATACAAACGGGGACGGCCAAGTCTCTTTGAGCGAATACATTGCCTATGCTGCTAAGAATGCGGACTCAAATGGCAAGGTCGATCTCAAAGAACTCATAGGTAAAGTGGCGAACAGTTTTGAAAATGTGTTACAGGCTTATACAACTGGTAGTTACAAGAACAATACTACTAGCAGCACATTCAGTTCGATAGGCTGATTTGCGTTGCTCATGAACAGGGAAATCCCTCTATGCCTTGTAACACAAAGTAAGCCGAGGGGGTTATTAGCTGCTCGATTCCCCAGTACAGAAGAAACCCGCTACATATACTGTGGCGGGTTATTTTTTATGATTCGCCACTCATTATCTTTAGGTCATTATTACGCTAACACATAAGGGCGCGTCTCCTATACTTCCCCCACGAAAAGGTCAATTATTATCGAAGTTTTTCTCCTCTTCATGTTCTTTAATCTGCCTTTTTTATTTTTATGCTAATCAAAAATGCTAATACGACACCGACGGTTAAGACGGAGATCAGCATATAGAGAGTGAACAGGCTCGAACCAGCCAAGACAGTGGTTGCCATCAAGGGACCGACGCCCATTCCGGCGAACCGTGCCGAATTGAGAAAACCGATCCCAGTGCCGCCCAGTCCCGATGCGAAATTGGTCATTACCAAGGGAAGGACGGCGGCTATGACTCCGGTCTGGAGCATCCGGATCACCGTGAAGCTGACGACTCCCTGAGAGAAAAACAGCAGGGCCTGAAAAAGGGCTGCGGCCAGGCACACCACGGCAATCACCCCGGCCAGCTTGCTCGTGGGGGTCAGGCGGCTGATCGAATAGCTGCCGACGATGGCTGTCACCGTATAGCCCATCATGATGAACCCTGCTGATTTCAGCGCGCTCTCGCCTGCCAGACCGAACCCATCGAGGATATGAGGCAGGATACTCGGCAGGAAGTTCAGGTGGATCGTCGCGATGAGGATTAAGGACCACCCCCACAGGATGCCCCGACTCAGAAGGATCTTCTGGCTTTGGCCCGTCTCCTTCTTGTCCATATCGGCCACGTATATATGGCATAACAGCAGGCAAACACCGACCAAGACAAAAGAGAAGATGAAAGGACTCCGGTATCCAAGATGTGCAGCCAGATAGGCCCCGACAGGCGGTCCCAACAACTGACCAGCAGTCATGGAATTCTGATACAGGCTCAGGTTGCCAGCCAACCGATCCCGAGACGATATCTCTGAAATCATGAAAAGCCCTATGGTAGAAGCGCCGCCGAGGGCACCCTGGACCAGGCGCAGTCCTAGGAGCAGAGGGAGATTGTCCGTAAACCCCATGAGAAGAAAGATGATCGCATTGGAAAAGAAAGTCCATTGGAAGAGCGCCTTAGGACGGAACCTTGCGGTAAGACTTCCCCAGACGGGTGCTGCCGCCGCGGCGATGAAAGAATTGAGCCCCATGATTAAGCCGATCCAGAGCATCGTTTCATGAGCGGTGTAGGGACTGACTCGGATAATGTAGAAAGGCATGAATGACATGACGACGTTGAAGCAAAACGCCAAGCCGAACTGGGACATTGCAATGGAAAAGATACCTTTGAACGCGTCAGGCGCGGGAATATTTGTTTTCAAAACAAACTCCTATTATAGATCTTCAATTCCTTATCAGAATATTCCTCTTCGATTCAAGAGCGTACATATTCTGCCAACAGCGTCTTTATACAAAAACCCGATTATTTTACTTGATACTGCAGTTTGGGTAGTGCAATTGAGTGTATTAAACAGCTTGCATAATTACTGGCGAATACAGTTTAAGGACCTGTAAGAACAAGATTCCAACTTTATTCATATATGATCAAGATCAGCTTAAATGTCTGCAAATACTAAAGCGATAGACCCCAGATGCTGAGAGCTTATTGAATCCTGAGTGAAAGGTGCGAAGTCTTGACGATGCATTTGCAGTATATGTAGAAGCCGACTGTCTTCCTCCTCAAATAGTATTCTTGTCTGAATTTCTATTAGATTAAGTGGCAATGATCATTTTGTAGGCCGAATCTCGTAGACAATTAAAAACCAATACGATAGGGAATGCCGAACTAATTTTCAATATAGTTCAATTCTAAGTAACGAGGTGTGGGTTGTCAACATTACAAGCGGCTAGGCACCCTCCGCAGCAAATCACTCACTCACTCACTCACTATCCCGAGCGAATGAAGGAATGATGGGGAATCTATGGGCGCTATAAAACGAGTTTTTGCCACCCTAGGACTTTTCCTTTTCTTATGTCCCGGCACGGCGGGCCAAGCCCAGGAAAAAATGGCCACGTATCCTACCTTTACG
>CAISJV010000092.1 GCA_903885795.1 uncultured delta proteobacterium
CGCAAAGCCAAACGCGGAATCGTTTCCATGTGTATCGGCGGCGGCATGGGTGCGGCTGCTATCTATGAAATGCTGTAACTAACCTTAATTAACGTCTACCCCCTCCTTAAAAGGCCCTCTCCAGCAATGGAGGGGGCCTTTCCTTATAATTTATCATTGACCTGACGAGAACTTATTTTCTATACTCCCCCGCCATGATGCACAACTTCTGTATACGCTAAGGAGGGGGAAAGTGAAAGCGGGCTTTATTCAGTTCAATCCGGAATTCGGCAAAATTGATCGTAATATTAGCAGGGCAAGGGCGCTTATGGCGTCGGTGGACGCCCAACTTCTTGTCTTGCCGGAGTTTTTCAACACCGGTTATCTGATTGCCACCCGGCAGGAGGCGTGGGATCTTGGCGAGCCGGTCCCACAGGGAAAAACGACTGTGGCCCTCTGTGAAATGGCCAGGGCGAAAAATATCCATATTGTTGCCGGCCTTATAGAGAAAGCCGGTGAGAAACTGTTCAATGCCGCCGTTTTGGTTTCTCCGGATGGATATGTAGCTACATACCGGAAAATGCATCTCTTCAATGAGGAAAAACTCTGGTTTGATTCGGGAGACAAGGGTTTTGAGGTTTATGATCTCGGGATATGCAAGATCGGCATCATGATCTGCTTTGACTGGTTTTTCCCCGAATCCATGAGGATTTTGGCTCTGCAAGGGGCCGATATCATCTGTCACCCTGCCAACCTGGTCCTGCCCTTCTGTCAGGATGCCATGGTTACCAGGTGCCTTGAAAACCGTGTTTATGCAATTACGGCTAACCGGACCGGAGTTGAAACGCGGGGCGGTAAAAGTTTCCGTTATACGGGTCGAAGCCAGATCACGGCGCCTGGGGCTCAGATCCTGTGTCGCGGGGTTAGTGATTCAGATGAGGTAGGAGTGGCGGAGTTGGATCTTGCCGTGGTGAGAGAAAAGAAGATTAACGCATTTAATGACTTGTTCACTGATCGACGGACAGATTATTACGGTTCCATTTGCTCATGAGATGGACTTTTTTTTCATGTACCTGTCAATATTAACTTCACGATAGGGAGAGTTGACGCTTATGGCCCTGGTGTCGCTGATAAAACAGATACCCCTTTTTAGTTACCTTAATCAGGATGATATTGAGATCATTGCCGCACTTTTGAGACGGCGGTCCATCAAGAAGGGGGATGTCATCTTTCAGAAGGGTGATGAAGGAACTGCCCTTTATGCAATTCTCAGTGGGCGCATCAAGATCATTGTAACCAGACCGGCGGGCGACAAAATTACCGTAGCAATTTTGAACGACGGAGATTTTTTTGGAGAGATGGCCTTGCTTGATGGCATGCCCAGATCAGCGGACGCCGTCGCTCTTGAAGAAACCCAATTGGCGGTTCTTGACCGGAATGATTTCCTGGCGTTTCTCGTACAGCACGAGCATGCCGTGCTGGCGATTCTCAGGACCTTGTCATTAAGACTGCGCAAGACAGACGATCTCCTGTCGGAGATCTGTTTTTTAAGCCTTTCTGCGCGCCTGGCAAAGAGATTGCTGGAATTGGCAAGAGCCGAATCAGTGGGACATGATGCTTCTGTCCTTGAAATGCGGATGACCCAGAAGGAACTTTCCGGCCTCCTGGGTGTGTCCCGGGAAAGCGTCAACAAGGAGTTGAAAACGCTCCGGGACAAGGGCATTGTCAGCACGGAGCGTAGTAAAATTGTCATCCTCGATCAGGAGCGCCTGAAAAAAAGGGCCAAGTAAATATTCCTTGAAATCAGTTCCCCTTTAGTTTATAGAGTCCCCTCACGGGCGGTTAACTCAGCGGGAGAGTGCTACCTTCACACGGTAGAAGTCACTGGTTCAATCCCAGTACCGCCTACCATGAATATCAAGGGGTTACGGGTCATGCCGTGACCCCTTTTTCTATCTCCCCTCCCTCTGTGGCGGCTTCCTGTGGCGGATCGACCAATTTCAATGTAAATTTCCCCTCAATTTTATCCGCCGCTGCCACTTTGGATGAGTCAACAGAATGCAAATAAATCTCCGTTGTCCGGACGGCTTTATGCCTAAGCATACCGCTGACCGTTTTCAATGATACCTTCTCTTCGTCCATCAGATAAGATGCCATGAAATGACGCAGGGAATGGAAGCCATAATAGCGGGGAACGGTCCTGCGTTTCTCTTCCTCCCGGATAGCCCTTTTGTGCTTCTTCTCAAAAGCTTTTACCTGCGCCGGCGTCAATACGATGGTCCGGGTCCCCAACGGATCCAGACCCGCACGCTTGCAAACGGCATCCATCAGCCGAGGACGGTGCTTGAATCTATCGCCCTTTCCCTCATTCGCTTTCTCATTCCAGAAAACCCACCTGTCCTGTTTCCTGCCCTTCCAGCAAGACATCAGGACATCGTGCAGGTCTTTGTTCATCGGAAGGACATCGGGCTCGTAGGCGCCATTTTTACGCTTCCTGGTCCATAGAATGATATGCCGCTTATCAAAGTTGACATCCTCATGCCAACGGAGCCGGAGTACCTCATCGATGCGCCCCAGGGTTTGGATACAGACGAGAAGAATATCTCTCTCGTCCCCAGGCTTGGCCGCGGCAATCATCCGAAGAACGTCCTTCTCGGTGGGGATTTCCTTCTCCGCAGTGACATGGGTCATGGCCTCGACACCGGTGCATGGGTTCATTAGCAGGGGGACCTGGACGGCATAGATGCGCTTCGCCCAATTAAAGAGGGCAGACAGCTCTTGTCGATGTTCATTGTAGAGGCTGTTGGTTTTAAGTATCTTTAGGTAGTCATGGATATGCCGGGGAGTTATCTCGTCAATAGGAAGGTCGCCATCAGGAAGGGATGCCCGGAAGCTCCGGCAGACATTAACTTTCCTGAGATAGACATCTTTCACAAATTTCCTTTGCGCGAAATCGAGGTAGTCGTTTGCTATGGATTTAAATCCCGTGGCGGTTATGGTCTGCTGTGGAGCCGCCACAACTTTCGTCTTCACTTCTTCCCGGCGCTTTGCCCTTGCCGCTTCCGCCTCTCTTCTGGTACCGAACCCCCGCGCACCGTAGGCTTTCCTCATGTATTCGAACTTGTACACCCATTCTTTGGATTCCTTGTCCTTGTAGATTCCCATAGATGACCTCCGGCCTGAAGCGCAGAACTTTAATCCCGAAAGGGTAGAACCCTCCAAGATCAATGGCCCTATCATATACCGTCCTCACGGAAACATTCAAGAGCTTTGCTACGTCATTTACGGTCAATAGTTGATTCATGATGTTCTCACTTAGGTCATGCTGCTTTTAACAAGTCTTTCTTCATTTGGCATGGATATGTTCTGCTCATGGTATTATCTCCACTTGTCTGAAGAGCGTGTGCCCCAGTATCCTTAGTCTGTTCTCTTGTTTTTCGGCTTGACAAAAGTAAACAATATGTTTACTCTCTTGGCCATGATTCGAACATTTGCGGATACCGAGACAGAACGTTTTTACTCCACTGGAAAGTCGAAACGGTTTCCGCCTGACGTTTTGAAACGTGCCGTAAAGCGGATGACCCAACTTGATGCGGCAATTGTTATTGAAGATCTCCGAATGCCGCCTTCCAATCACCTGGAAGCCTTGCATGGGGTCCGCGAAGGTCAATGGAGTATCCGAATTAACGACCAATGGCGCATCTGTTTCCGGTTTGAAAACGGAGAGACTTACGATGTCGGAATTATTGATTATCATTGAGGAGGTAAAGCTATGACTCCGAGGAACAACCTGCCTCCGGTCCATCCGGGGGAATTTCTTAAAGAGATTCTTGATGAGCTGGGGATCTCTCAAGCTGAACTTGCTCGCACAGTTGGCCTTTCGGCCATGAGAATCTCCCATGTCATCAAAGGTAAAAGGCCCATCACTGCTGAAATGGCCTTGATCTTCGGTAAAGCCTTCGGTCAGACGCCGCAATACTGGATCAACCTGCAGGCGGCCTATGACATTCGGACGGTGGAAAAGGTCATTGGTTACAGGCTTGCGGGAATACATAAACTTGTCCCTGCTTGAGCGACTACCCTTCAATACGCTCTTCCTTAACTCCGTGCCGGCTGGCCAATGCGGGCCAAGATCGGCGTTGTAGGGCGCATTGTCGGAATTACTCATAATGGTTTTTGTTGGCGTATATTTCCCCAAATCATGCATTCCTCCATCTTCAAATTCATAGCGAAACATCCACGGATCAAATCTTTCATGCTCCTTAGACTTTGGATTCCAGCGTATCGGCCGTCAATATCGACTCTTCGTATCTCCTGATCTCCTCTATCGAGATCCGCAGGCATCCCCGGATTCTGGTCGCTTGCAGCTTTTCCTCCTCCAGGAGGCGACGAATTGTCCTCGGGGAGACTGAGAAATAGAAGGCCACTTCTTCAGCGCGATAATAGCTTTTCGTGTTCTTTTGGGTCATATCCAGTACCTGGAATCTCGTGTTTTGCCCCCGGCTATTTTTTCACCGTCCGGAGACCTGCCGCCGGTAATTTTTCAGACCGCTTAAAATGCCCTACAATCGATTTTCTCCCCTGACCCGCCAGATTACCCTTACCCAAAAATTTTACACCCCGAAAACGTTGTCGAGGGACACATCAGTCGTCAAAATTTCTTGACGAGGGGACATTTTGAAAAGGGGTCTGAACCCCTTTTTTCTCCGATGACAATTTTTCTGTTCTGTGGCGCCGGCAAATTTTCATTTTTTCTCTCCGAGCTTTCTCCTCGTCCTGGGACAGAGGCTTTATTCCCGGGTGCTCCTCCATCCACTTTTTTACCTGCTGCTTGTCCTCCTTGTCCGGGTCCAAGCCGGATATTCCCTTCCGAATGACGCAATCATGGTTCAGCATGGGCAGGGTAAAGTACCTGTTTTGCTGTGCCTCGCTTTTTGAGATTTTCCGCTGCGCCTTTACCCAGAGAAGTAATCTGCTTGTTTTTTCCTGGCATATTGTTTCATCCGGGTACCAGACACCTTGAAGACTGTCTGTGTCGATGGGGCATAACGGGGCGATGCATGAGGTATACAGGCTGCAAAATGCCCGTAGATGCTCTTTCCCCCCCGGCTTTATTTCTTCGATGATGATCTTTGTTTCCGGATCGTCGGCAGTCTGGAATCGGAATGCCCACTCAGCAAGAAATTCTGGCGTGTCATCGGGAATGAACAGGCCCCTGACGGCGCCGCTTGTGAACTTGCATCCCATGACGAGGTAACCGTCGCTACCGCCTTGGCATTTGTCGGTGAAGGCGAAGATCATGGTTATCTTGATCTGGTTGAAATGCGGTTTTCCGAGCTTATTCCATTCAATCGCTACGATTTCTTTCCACTGATTTTCTGTCTGTAGCTGCTTGCTTCCGTGCATGCTCTTGTAGGCATTCAATGGCATAGGCAGCATCGGAATCGTGAAGGACGCTTTCATTTTCCCATCCCCGCGATGCGCCCTTCAGGGTATGCGGGCAATGTATCTGGCTTATCTTCAAAGCCGATCTTGACGATTTCCTGTGTTTGCCCTTGTCCAGTTGCGGAGTTGAGTGTTTCGCATGTTCCAGGCAGGTAGGCGGGATGCCTGCCTTGCTTTTCCATGATTTCGTATAAGCGTTCAAACTCTTTTTGTACCCAGGTCCGTTCCGATTCCTTGAACATGTTGAAATTTACCCAGCCACCCATTGCTTCGATAACTGAATGAATAACCTGATCTCTGAATTGGACACTGGTATAATTGCCGAATCGCGCTACAGTTTTTACCGCACTGAGCCATGCTATCGTTGCCCGCTCTTTGTGGGTAGTGGCAAGAATTTTCATGAAATCAGCGGGTCTCGGGAAATATGAAGATTCTTCAAGTATGCGCTTGAATGCTTTCATACAGTCCTCGTCGCTAAACGGTTCAAAGATTTTCCAGTATGCCCTTAGAAGCACCTCGCTAATTTGCTTGTCGTAGATCTCCCCGAAGACCGCCATAGCTTCCCGGAACACGATTTCATTTTCCATTATCGGGTCTCCAGTTTTTCAATACTTTGAGGTTGCGCAACGTAAGATCCGAGACTTTGCCCGACAGCGGGTGCGTCTCTACATCTTCGTCCTCCCATCGTCTGTTATTCAACCAGGTGGCGGGATGAGGGATGAATCTCCCCCCTTCCTTGCACCAATCTTCCGATGTCTTGGCCCGCTCTATTGTGGCGATCATGGTCGCTAAGAGCTGCTCGTCGGGATTGATCTTCGAGAAGGCTTTTTCCGCCTGGCCCTTGGAACGTTTCTTTGGGTAGGCATCCCAAAACTCTGAAAATGATCCATTTCCGCGCTGTCGTGGGGATTTCAGCAAGTGGGATCCGGTATCAAGATGTTTTTGCACCTTGCTCGCACCGTGCTCGCACCGTGGTGCGGAAATCAGTGTGAGGGAATCAGGAATCAGTAAGAGGGAATCAGTATCAAGACGTTTTTGTACCGTACCAGTACGGTGCTCCTCCGGTGCCGGTACGGTGCTTGATGTTTTACTATCTGGCCCCAGTTCGGTGCTGGACGTTTCGGCGCATTTTAGTGTGAGGGAATCAGTATCAGGACGTTTTTGCAGCGTGCTTGCACTGTGCTTCTCCGGTTCTGGTATGGTGCTCGCACCGTGCTCCTCCGGTGCTGGTATGGAGCTAGGTGCTTCATTCACGTGACAATGTTGGTGCCGGTTAAAGTTTGAAACCTCCATGTAATTTTCGTTATTTATGCTATATATCGTAACAAATGATCTTGCCGTCAATTCTTCGATCAGGTTTTCGATGTTGCAGTTGTCATAAGGGAGCACTTCAGCCTTGATTTTTTTTGGGCGGCACTCAAGTCTCCCTTCGCGGTCTGCCAGGCACCATAAACCCGCAAAAAGCAGCCTTGCAAGGGGACTGCATTCTGCCAAGACATCGTTTTTGAAAAACCCTGGCTTAATATTTCGAGATCTCATTTGTCAGAAAACCTCCGCGGTTTCCGTCTGTATTTAAAAGGCGGCAGGCTGCCCGGAATGCAGCTTTTCGGGTGATCTGCCCTATCCGCCATGCAATAGCCTGAATCGACAGGACATCTTTTATCTGACAATCGGTAAATCGCTTACGTTTGCTTTCAGCCACTGATATATCCGCTCGGCGGCCACGCTTTTCCATGCGCCGCCCGATGTGTCAAACAAGGCACATGAAGGGGGAAGGCCGCTTCCACCTGATTTCATGCGTAGCACGAACAAAGACGGAACCTGCTCGATCTCGTTGAAAGTCCGGTTCATGGTCAGCATGACCGGGTTCGGAACTTTTACGTTTGCCACCTTCGATATGCCGGATCGTGCTGTAACCTCCTGGCTGACACCGTCATCTGAAAAGGCTTTGATGTTTCCGTCACTGATATTGCCCACAACGCAGAGTATTGCCGCGGTGTTTTCATCCTGGACAAATTCAGTCTGCATCCCCACGACGAAGTCCTCGACAAGGACGTAGGAGCCACGAGCCAAGGTGTTGCTCAAGGGGCAATATGTCGTTTTGGCATAGGTGTGGCGGGACAGAAAATCCACGAAGCCGCTCTTTAAAGACACGGTAAAAGGGCTTTCTATGTGGATAAAGTCTTCTTTGGCAGCTACGTGAACTTCTCGAATAAAATCGGCGAATCCTTGAAGCGTAGAGAGGCCTATCGGTTGCATTTCTACATGTACGGGATGTAACGCCTTGGTGGAATAGGGTAGGGCGTTTACCTCGATGATCTTGGTTTCCGCCATGCTTTCGATCTTCTCGATGAATGATTTGTCTATCATATTGTTATACTTCACCTTTCTTTATTGTCTCAAAGGTTGTGACATTTCCCATTTCATGTGGCTGCGGGAATAACGCCAATTGGTTAATTTCATGCGCCATTGCAGCTCCCTTGCTTTGACCGATCAGGATTGTCGTCAATACTGAGCGTGGCGCCGCCAGCTTTGTCTTCACTTCTACCGTAACAGATGCCTCCCCTCTGCCTTCTGACGGCGACAAAGAAACAGTCATGATGATTTGGCGTGGCTTTTTGTGACTTGTGTTGGGGTCTTGAATGTTTTGTAAGGCCTCGACCAGGGCGTCGTCGAATTTCTCTCTCGCTGCCCCGCCTCCGATATTGTCGTAAGATAGTTTTTCCTGTGACGTAAGCTCCATTTTCTTCTTTTCCTCCTTTCGGTATTTGTGTTTTTTCGCGGCTTTTGATCATATGATTTTCTCCGTAATAATTGTTCGGCGAGTTCCTCTTTTGTCATCTTTAACCTTTACCGCCCGGTGGCTCCACTGCACCGCCGGGGTTTGGCGGGGCTTTGTTAAGGAGGTATTATAAACTTGATTCCGCTATAAACCTTGACACCGGGCTCTGATAAATCCGCCCGTTGCTTTCCGATGTTTCCGGCCTGACCGTTAAGATAAGCTGATCCTTCGCCCTGGTCATGGCGACGTACATAAGGCGTCTTTCGGACTCCAGATCCACGGCACCGATTGCTTGCTTGCTTGGGATGATACCCTCATTGCATCCAGCCACGATGACGACCGGCCATTCTAACCCTTTGGCGGTATGGATGGTCATTAAAGTGATCCCGGCCTGATCCTCTTTCATTTCATCATGAACCTCGTAAGTGGCCAGCCAGGTAAGGTAATCGACGATGGTCTCATTCCCGGTGCGGTCTGCATCCCATGAATTAATAAAGGCCGCAGATTCGGGGGACAGCGAGGGATATCTGTCCATTATCCCTTCACATGTATCATTAAGATTCCATACGACTTCATCACCCACAAATAATGCAGGGGCGCCCGTATGGTCAGTATCCAGCCATACCAGAAAATGACTATTACCCGCTTCCGCCGCCTGTACCCTGATTCGCCCGTATTCTTCCCGTGTAATTCCGACGATATCCTTGATAAGTAGAAATGAGAAATTGTCATAAGGGTTCACGATCAACTTCAAGAACGCATGAAACCGGCGGAAGGACTCACTATTTGTCAATGCCGAATTTCTCCCGATGTAGGCATGAGGGATATTTGCCTCTTCCATGAGGCGATCAATCTTTTCGAGCAGGTAGTGATTTCTGGCAAGGATGGCCACGGGTTCCGACCGCGCCCAAGGATCGCTTAAAAGGTCAACGATGAAAGCACTATCGCAATCTTTTCGAACGATAACACTTTCTACGCCGCCCCCTCTTGTCGCCTTCATCGTCTTTGTGATGCGGTCCTGATTATGCTCAATCAAGTTATTAGCTGCGGAGACAATTTCTGGAACGCTACGATAATTGAATTCCAGGCGGAAGATATCGAATTCGTTTTGGTGGTCAACAAGGTACTTCGGCGCCGCCCCCCTCCATTGGTAGATGGATTGATCCACATCACCCACGACAAACAGGGACGCGTTAAAGGCCTTCTCCATTTCAAGGATGATTGCCCATTGAAGGCGGTCAATATCCTGTACCTCATCGACCAGGATATGCTTGACGTGCAGATACTTGGCCAGCGTCGGGATAAGCAACCTCAGTCCGATTAACAAGCCGCCATAGGTCAGGCTATTATTCTCCCGGCACCGCTGAATGAAGGCACGAAACAGATCCTTTACGGGGCTCTCTTCGGTGGGCTCGATGCCGCGCTGATAGTAGGCATTGAAAACGGTGTCGATATCTCGCTTCGGGATCTTCCATGACTTGCCGCTGTGCAATCCCATTTCCAGGGCAACATCTTTGAGCAAAAACGACTCTTCCCAGTCGCTATAAACGGTTACGGCTTTCGATTTCAAACCGATGACCTCCCCGAAACGGTTGATCATTGATAGTGCCAGGGCATGCATGGTGCCAAGGGCGCATCTGTGGGCTTTGTTGCCGATACGATCAACGAGGCGGTTGCGGATTTCGCCGGAGGCCTTCCTGGTGAACGTGAAGGCCATACATTCATAGGGGCTCACCTTGCATTCTTCGGTCAGATAGGCGATGCGCTCGATGAGGACGTGTGTCTTTCCCGATCCGGCCCCGGCCAAGACCAGGGCACGGCGGGAATCAGTTTTGACGGCTGCGGTTTGTTGAGGGTCAAGAGGGTTCATAATGTGACCACCTTCCACGCCAACGGGATCACTTTCGGCTGATGGCAACTTGATACAATGCATTGCATATCCGCCGCCTCGTATTTCCGCAGCGCCTCCGTCAGATGTTCGCCGTCCATTTCCGCCGCCTCTACGAGTAAAATAGAGCCCCCCAAGGCCCGACAAAGCGCCGGATCAAATGCCGCCTTTTCACCGCCCGATAATCCGGAATAGGGGACGCTCACCTTGCCGTTATTCCAACCGATGAAAAGGGAGCCATCTTCCCGGATTTCTACCATGGCCGATCCAGCGGGGAGGACTTCATTCATTCGCCGCGACATGGCCGCCGTGACGGTCTGCATGGCCGCGTTTTTCCGCTCGGTAAGGTCTTTGAGATTTGTCTTCTCTGTGCCGAGTTCATCGCGGGTGCGGTTTGATTCGGCCCTGAGTTTTTCTGTCTCTTCGTGAAGACCTTTCGCTTTGAGGAAGAGGTCCTTTTTGCCTTGGAGGTCTTTTAGTGACGCCTCCATGCCGTTGATGTAGTCGATAAGTAATTGTTTTTCAGACATTCACGCCGCCTCCCTTCCTTGATATTTCCTTAATTCTCTCACCGCCACCAGCCGCGCCGCACACGCCGAGCATCCGGCGCCGTTCAGGGCGTCGAGGATGGCCCTGATCCCTTCTGTGGGGTCAACGGGATATCCCATAAGCTTCGCGATGGGGTTTATAAAGGTGATTGGTTCGTCCGGTTTCTGAGCGGGTCCGCCGGCCATTAGCGAGACAACGGTATCTGCCATTTCATTGAGGACTTTCCCCGTCGTCTTCACAGCAGCCTTGACGTCATCCGCCTTGATCTTTTCCGCCTGTTCTTTAAGTAATTCCCGGCGGGCGTCCTCTTTGCCCTTCTCTTCAGCCGCCGCAATCGCCTTGTCAGATTTCTCTTTTTCCTCGGCAATAGTCTTTTGTCGCAACTCTTCCGTCTCCGCGTCCTTCAAATCCTGCCGCGCCTGGGTCAACTTATCCTCCGCGTCCTTGATCTGAAAATGAACCTCCGCCGCTGTACCTGTCGGAAGTTCCATGGCGGCCCTTGCCGTCGTCAATCTTGCCGCCGCCTCTTCCATGGATTTGGCCGTGGCCGTTAGCGCATTAATTCTGCTTTTGGTTGTCTCGATATCAAAGACGATCTTTGAGATATCCGCTTCCGGCGGATAGAGGTCAAAAACGGCGTCAATCTTTTTCTGATCACTGAGGGCCATGAAAGCCCCAATGTCGATTGCAACAGGCCTTCCGGCTTCTCCCATGGCCTGAGAAAACAATTCCTTCGTTTTCTTCTTTCCGCCGACTCCATAACCTTGGGAAACGGTTTCTCCGGACCTGGCATATTTGCGCTGAAAGAGAATGCCGCCGTCGCCTATTTTGGCACCTACGGCCATCTCCTTGCCGTCTCCGTAGTTATCAAGGATATCCGCGTTCTGCTTGCCGCTGCCGGGGATATAACCAAGGAGGGCCAAAATAAGCGCCTGAGAGCGAGCGGATTTTCCGGCTCCGTTTGGACCGATGAAAAGGGTAAGGCGGTCGATGTCCTGGGTGAAGGTAAGGCCTTTGATGTTTTGTCCTGATATTTGGGTTATTGGCATGATGTCCTCCCTTACGCCGCTTTATCAACGATGCTGTTGACGGCGATCATGATCTTCCCGGCGGACTGAGCGTCATGCTCTGCGTCCGGTTCGATTCCGAGTGATTGACAAGCCGCGACGTATTCAGGCCGGAAACTCTTTTTTGTCTCCGCCAAGTTCGCCAATATTCGCCGGTCCTCTTCGGATAACGCGGGCACTGCCGCGGGCTCGTCTTTTCCGGGTCCGGAGGGGATATCAATACCCTGATCTTCCGGGGCCTCTTCCGCCTCTAAAATAGCCGCCGCTTCATCGTCGCTGGATCTCTCCGCCCCGCTCTGTATTTCGATCTGCTTGAATTCCGAGCGGTCGCCGGATACCATCTTTCCGACGCGGTTCTGAAGGTTGGCGTATTGCGTCGCATCCCATTTGATGACGTTGCCATTCGTCGGGCGCCAGGACACGACCGGGATGGTCCATACGTTTCCGGGGGCTTTCTGGATACCGCTCAA
Source organism: uncultured delta proteobacterium (assembly GCA_903885795.1). GTDB lineage: Bacteria > Desulfobacterota > Syntrophia > Syntrophales > UBA8958 > UBA8958. The sequence continues at coordinate 12,181 of CAISJV010000092.1, forward strand.
ATGTTTCAGGGCATTTCTTTTGGCGAAGGTCTGAGCGAAGTCGATGCTTTTCTTTTCGCGGTTGATGATGCTGGCCAGCCATTTCAAGGCTTCATCGTGAGTCGTGTTCATCCAAAGGTTTGTTGCCTCGTCAAAGGGATATTTCGCCCACGTTCCTTTGCTTTCAGGTTCAATGTCCGCCGGATTCATATCGGACGGCAATAGCCGAAACGCCTGGGGAAACTGTTTCGCCTTGCCGAGTAAGTCGATCATCCTGTAGGATGGCGTGTCATAGATCGTGGTCCAATCGCTGACCATCGGGATGCCTTTGGAACTGAAACGGAAGGCCACGGCACGGGCGTAAATCATGAGGATGCGACCGCTTTTATCGTCGCGGATCACGGCGGGGTTTTGCTGCCATTTCTCATTGACAAGAACTTCTGAGGGAAAAATCACACATGCGCCAGATGCTTCCTGCCAGACCTCGTACCCCTGTGCGGACAGTGCAAAGGGTCCACCGGGAACGGGCTGGATCAGCGTGCCGCCCTTTTCCGTCAATGTAAGCGCCTGTTTGAATGCCCTGATTTCGCCGTCATTGTCCCTGAGGGCGAAAACTTCATCGGTGGCCAGGCGGATTATGTCTTTTTTGATGATTCCCGCGAAGATTTCCGCCTCTTTCGGGAACTGCGACTTGATCGCCTCGATTGCCATTTCCGCTGTCACGGGCGTCGCCTGTATTGCTACTGCTTGATTTACTGCCATAATACCTCCTTAATCATTTATTCTCGCGCCGCGTTATACCGTTGTTCTTTCCTCTATATCCCCTGTTTCCGCCGATCTACCAAGCGCTCCCAGTGAAAGTTATCCATCTATCTTTTCCTTTCAGCCTTATAGAATTATGATGTTGTAATGTTTGATGAACTCTTCAAATGTAGGCTCCCAGCAGATGCAATTCGGCTTTTGTTGCGGCATCCATCGGATAACCTTCTTTCGAACCCCAACCTCGTCCAATTTGTAGCTTGTTCGCAGGAACTCTTTCAGTTTCTGGTGAAGAGAAACTGCGGTAGCCAGGTCCATTCTTGAAATCCTGGGATCAAAAGACTCAGGTTTTCTTCCTTCATAATGGTAAATCTGACCCATTGTGAAACCACCTCCTCCTTTCACATGAGGACAGCCACGGACCAAATACTTCGAAGGGAGAAGCATTTTATCCGCGAGACTGCCCTGGTGTGGTCAAAATACTGTAAGATTTTTCATATCCTCCATGTGCTGCTCAATGATTGCTGAAACCAGGATCTTGGATATCCAAGGCACGTCGTTCCACTCCCTTCCATCGAGGAGGCGACTTTCCAGGCGCTTGCCGACTGTGATCTGGTTAGGATCATCTTTTCCGTTTGGTGGATCGAAATAGCTTGATGTTTTTGGCTGGCGCGAACGCCGAGGAGCGATGAGAATTCTTTTTTGCAGTTCAATCAGCGCTATTGGCATAATATGTAACGGCTTTCAGATGATTTCTTTTTCATCAATTCCTTCATTTCCTATGGGCATGAAGGGAAATAGAAAGATGTCTGCTACATTGAGAATGTCCGCGACCTGCTTGATACGTGCCTCGTCCTTGTATTCGTCGGTAAGAGAAAGTAGCCTGCTGACGGCGGAGACAGTGACTGGAGGTGTTAGTGACTCCCCCAGGGTTTTGAATGTCATCCCTTTGAGTTTCAGGAGTGACCAGATATAATTCCTGTTGACAGTGCGTTTCAATTTCTGCATACTCAGGCTCCATAAAGTTAGTTGACCTGAAATAAACCAAACGGATTCTTATGTCAAGAGAAAATACACAAACGGATAATTTATTAGGCGAGCGAATACGAGCAGCAAGGAAGTCAATCGGCCTGACTCAAGAAAAGCTGGCTGAATACTTGGGTTTAACCAAGCAGACGGTGAACAGGTATGAATTAGGTTATCGTGTGCCTGACGCGGACGTGATAAACCGTATGGCCACTCGTTTTGGTTGTAATCTTGGATGGCTGATTTCAGGAAAGGGAGGCATGAATAATGACCTTGAAGAGATCAGTGGGACGGGTACATTGAGACAGATCCCGCTGTTTTCAGGGAAGATCCCCGCAGGCTTTCCAAATATGGCCAGTGATGAGATTGAGGAATACATATCCCTGCCTGATGCGCCGGCGGGAAGCTGTGCAATGCGTGTGGTTGGCGACAGCATGAGCCCGACAATCCGAAGTGGCGACTATGTTATCATTTTACCGGACGGTGAAGTCCGTCCTGGCGATATCGTTATTGCCAGTGATGCGTATGGAGATGTCATGATGAAACGCTATCAAATCAAGGAGGATGAAGCTTTGTTTGTTTCAGACAATCCAGAGTATCCGATTACAAAAGCAGAAGGACACACTGTTATCGGCAAAGTAATTTCTGCCTGGAGTAAAAGAATGTTATCCGGAATATAGCGTTTTAGGTTTGTAGCGTGTTTTAATCGCGCCGGGGTTAAAGAATAAAAGGCTTCCAGGGAGGGAAGCCTTTTTAGTATGCTCACCTTTGTCCACACCCAAAGGACAGACGTCTTTTGCACGGTGTAGGCGCGATATACGAAAATGGTTATTTGCTAAGGAAGTATTGGAGGCGTTTCATACGTGTAGCACTTACAAGTTGATGGTTTCGATATTGAATTGACAAAGCTATCAGGTGGCATTTTTACCTGCCTCCATGCAAAAAAGCATTGACATTGTGTATCCATAGGGATACATTACGCCATGTTTGAAATTCGAAAGACTGACAATTACGCCCAGTGGCTTGATGGGCTGCTTGACATTCGTGGTCGTGCGCGCGTGGAAGTTAGGGTCGAGCGCCTTGCAGCAGGGAATCCAGGGGATGTTGGGCCTGTTGGGGAGGGTGTTTCCGAGTTACGAATCGATTATGGTCCCGGTTACCGGGTGTATTTCAAAAAGACCGGGCGTACAATAGTTATCTTGTTGGCTGGGGGGGACAAAAGCACACAAGCCGCCGACATTAAAACTGCGTTACGCCTCGCACGCAATCTGTAGGAGGAAACGATGAAAAAGACAAAGACCACTCGCTACGATGTCGCAGAGCATCTCCGAACCCCGGAGGAAATGGCAGCTTATCTTGAGGCTTGTCTTGAGGAGGCTAACGGTGATGCCGCGTTTATTGCAAAAGCACTGGGCGATATAGCCCGCGCCAAGGGCATGTCGCAGGTTGCGCGTGATGCCGGCCTGTCTCGCGAAAGTCTTTACAAGGCTCTCTCAGGCGAGCGCAATCCCGGTTTCGACACCATCCTCAAGGTCATCGATGCATTAGGGTTGAAGCTACATGCCGAAGCTTCCAATGTTTAAACAGTAGGTGCAAGTTTAATGAATGGTCATGTCAGGGGCTTGTTCGTTGAGCGGTCTGAACTTGTCAATGAAAATGAGACACCTCCGACAACAATTTACTGTAGCACCGGTTCGCTATTTGGCAACGCCGGTTTGTTGATCCAAACGGCTGGGGGAAGTAACGCAGGTGTTGGCGGTTTTCCCTTGAACCGTTTCGGATATTTATCACATGCGATTTCCACCACCGACCTGTAGCACCTGTCCCGTGATCCACTCCGCCTGGTCTGATGCAAAGAAGATAACAGCTTTCGCAATGTCTTCTGGTTGTCCGATCCGACGGAGTGGATATGTGGCGGCAATTTCTTTTTCCAATCCTGCTGGCATCCAGCCGGTTTGCACGGCACCAGGTGAAATAACATTGACTGTTATTCCATAAGGGCCTAGTTCGGTTGCCGCTGCACGTGTATAGCTTTCAATTGCAAATTTACTGGCGCCATAAGATACCTGAGAAGGATGACACCGAGCGCCATCCGTTGTGATATTGATAATCCGGCCCCACTGAGCATGACGCTCGATATGGCGTTTTGCATATTCCGCCATCATAAGAGCAACTGCTCTGCTATTGACGTGAAAATGCGCATCATGTGTCTGGGCGGACAATGGTTTGAGAAAATATTCCTCGGAAAAAACGGAATCTTTGTCTAATACAGGTTGGGGCAGAAAGGTATCAGGGGCAGCGAATGCGGCATTGTTTACAATGACATCAACATCCCCCCATCTTTTCTCCGCCTGGTCAAACAGCCTCGGAATCATGTCAGGATCAGACAAATCCGCTTCCCATGTTATGCACTCACCACCCAAAGCCCGTATCTCTTCCGCTACCAGATCAGCGGATTGTCCGATCTCGCGGCAATAATATGCCCTCCCCGGGGTTGTTGCGCTATCCACATTCGCCTTAGTTTCTCCATACAGCTCCGGTGATTGTCGTAAAAAGGTAATCAAGACCCTTGCCCCTTCCCGGGCAAAGGCGATGGCTATATCAGCACCAATCCCATGATTGGCACCGGTTACAATTACCGTTTTTCCCTTAAGTCCTGTATCAATCATAAGTACTGTTCTTTACCCGAGATATTCCTGATCATGATTCGATCTTTTTCGCATAACGAAAAGGTAAGCGTCGGCGGTGCTTTTCAGCCGTCTGCTTGACCGATGTGTTGGCCCTTTGACTTTGGAGGTTCAAGCATGAATTGCCTGTGCCACCAGCCGCACCCCGAGCGCCCCACAGATTCTAGCGATGGTGTCGTAGCGCGGTTTTGCATTGGGCCTGAGTGCCTTGTACAAGGCTTCTCTGGTCAGACCGGATGCTTTGGCAATCTCGGTCATGCCGCGCGCCCGAGCGATGTCTCCCAAGGCCGATGCCAGCAGTGCCGAATCGTTCGCCTCCAGAATGTCCGTCAGGTAAGCCGCGATTGCCGCCTCGCTGTCGAGATACGCCGCGGCGTCAAACTCTGGCAAGTCCGCCACCTTGATTCGTTGGGTCATAGTCATCTCCTTCACCACTCTAAGAGTGCTGCCAGTGCCTTGGCTCGCTTGATGTCAGCTTTCTGGGTGCGCTTGGAGCCGCCGACGAGCAACACAATCAGCTGAACCCCACGCTGCACGAAATAAATGCGCCAGCCTGCGCCGAGATGAATGCGCAACTCCGACACCCCATCGCCGACCGGCTCCACGTCCCCCATCAAGCCGCGCTCCAGACGCTTGATGCGCGCCGCGATCACCCCGCGCACCGTCGCATCAGACAGACCATCCAGCCATTCGGTAAATTTGGGCAGGGGCTTGATCAAAAACATGTGAGGATTGTAATCGAACGATTACATATTGTCAACGGTCATTTACCCCGCTTAATGAATGGTCATGTCAAGGATCTGTTCGTTGAGCGGTCATACATTCCACGGCTGCACTTGCCTGTCAGCAGTGGTTCAAAACTATTCTTAAAAAAACACTAAGGTTTGTCCGGGCCGGAAGATTACCGGTTGAGATAGCCCTGAGCGCTCAGGGCCACCAGAAGTAACCGCGCCTTTTGTGCTAATTTATCGCAACCATGTCAAATAGCTTCCTGTGCGTATCGGTCATATCGATGTGGTGAGGAATGCTGAGATGGACTGTGCCTATAGACGGCATTGCTGCTGCTTCATGGTAGATGACCTCCACGGCTTTCTGCTTTAGGCGGTCGCCGCTTCCGAACATGGCAGACAGAATACGTGATTTATCCGTGTCGTGGTATTGTTCGCCTTTGGCGTTGCGGGTTCCCCTGGCTTTGTCCGTCCACTCCGTAACGGCGTTGACCATGTTGTATGCGGTGCCGCGTACCTCCGGGAACTGATTGCCGTCATTGAAATCAAAGCGCTGTAGAACCTCGGCAATGTTCCTGTTTCTGATTGCTGCATTCTGTGTTTCAGGAAGTGCCGGGAACAGTTTATCGAAGATGGCCGTCGCTGATTCCCGTGTGACCTTGCGCTTGGCAAGAAGCCGCATTTTGTCGCGGAGGCCCTCTGTTGTCCTGATCGAGTTATTCATGAGGGATTTCGCCAGAGTAAGTTTGCTCTCCGCAGCCTTTGTGTGGCGGACGGCGATTCTTTCCCCTGTTCCTGTGATTGCTGCATTAAGGGTGTTATTGCAGACAACCCGGACGGTCGTGAGTTTTGCCTGCGCCGATTCAGAGCCATCGTGGGAGGTGGTGAACATCAAATATGCATGATGGTGATCGCCCGGTACGACTTCGTATCCCGCGCTGGGAAGGTATGCGGCGCAAAATATGGTCTGTCCTCCATTCAGGGCCCCGGCGCTGTCGTAATGGGCCCCTTCCTGCCCGATGAGGGCGTCTACCCAGGCAAAGGCATCTTCGTTCTGGATGGTTCTGTATTTGTCACCCACGACGCCAAGGAAGGCGTTGTCGATGTCGCGGAAGATTCCCCAGGCGGGGACTTTGCTGCCGCATCCGTCATAAAGGGATTGCTTCTCTACGGACCAGTCAAGGCCGGCGAGCTTGATTGCTTCTTCCCAGGTGGCAACTCCCTGGATAACTTTGCCAAGTTTATGCCATGCCGGGATTCCCCGCCCGACAAATACCCGATCACCCCAAATTTCATGTGCCATGGTTCGATCTCCTTTTTGATGGTGTTCTTCAGTGTGTGCGAGGATAGCCCTGATCGCTCGGGACTATCTGTTGTTTGGTGGGCGGTTGACGTTGACCGCTCAGGGTTAGATTCACAAGCGGACAGCCCGGATCAAATCGCTCTTTAATGATTCTCTTCCCTTTCAGAACATCGAGAACTGGACCCCCACCCGGTTGTTTGATTGTTGAATCATCTGATCGAGATCCGACTGCCTGACTTCGATGTGGGTAACCTTTTTCTTTCTTTTCCCGATGTACTCGGTAAATTCGACTTTAACGACGATATCGCCGATCTGTTCTACTTCACAGCTCGCTTTAATGATTTCAGGTGTGGGCTCTTGTCGTTCTTCCTTCGATATGGTCACCTGTTGAGGCGCCGGCCGCTGAATATCCGTTGCAATCGTCACTTCCACATAAACTTCCTTTTTCCGGTATGCTGCCCAGATGTCCTTGATGCTTCGGTTGTCTTCTGATTTCTCAAGGAGCATCTTTGCCAATTCCTTGGCCAGACTATCAGACGTATCCGAAAGAGCGGCAAGCCCCTTGTCGCTGAGCTCTCCTTCGATGGCAAGGCTCGTCGTCAGTTTGTCCGCCATGAGCTTCATCAGCCGGGTCTGCATAGTTCCAGAGTAGGCCAGAAAGAATACCTTAACCGGCTTTTTCTGGGGAATCCTCCATGACCTTCGGGATGCCTGCCTGAGCGTGTAGGTGCTCATGGGGATCTGGTAAAAGATGATGGATGGAAAATCCAGCAGGTCCATCCCCACTTCGACCTTCTTGGGATTGGTGATAAGGACGTCCATGCCATTCTTGACCCAGTTGTCGATGATTTTGGCTCTGCCTTCAGTGTCCCCGGAACGGAGAACCTTCACGCTGATCCGTTCCTCTTCCATCATTCTGACGAGTCTGGGGCTGATATCGGTGGTATCTGAATTCTGGATATAGACCAAGACCTTCCTTCTTTCCGCCAGCTCCTGCTTGATGATGGAAATAAGTTCCTGTTCTTTTGGCATCTCTTCTTCCAAGGGAGGACCATAGGCAACCAGCTCCTTTGTGTGAGGATGACGGACTGTTATCCCCTGATATATCCGCTCCGGGTAGGAAAGGAGGGCATGAAGATACGCCCCCATAAGGGAGTTATCCCCCTTGGCCAGTGCCTCTTTCAGGGCATCCTTGAGTGTCGCTTCGAATTCACGGTAATACTCCGCCATCTGCGGATGCATGGCCAGTTCGATGACGTCTTCCTCGTAGGGCTGAAGATGCTCCATACAGTCGGACAGCCTCATGAATACCGCATTGGACAAGAGCATTTTGCCAAGCAGAAGGGGACTTATCCCTGGCTTCTCCTTGACGATTGTTCGCTTCTTGGCCATCGTGGTCGAACCATCCTCTTCACTGACCGTAGTGATCTTTTCCAGGACGCCGTAACGCTCGATGAACGCCCTGGGGTTTCCCCACTTGTTCTTGTCCTCGATCATAAGCTGGGGATGTGTGCGGAAAAGCAGATGATAAACATCCGAGGCATAACCACCGGCAAGGGTGCCGGTCAGACAGAGAACATATTTACAGGCGCAGACCAGAGCGCCGAAAGCATATCCCTGACCAGATTCGTTCTTGAACTGGTGGATCTCGTCAACGACCAGGAGATCAAAGAATCCCTTCATCTTTACCTTGATGAACTTGGCCGGGTTGGCCTTTCGATAATTCTTGTTCGTGATGTCCGGCTGCCAGAGCTGCTCGTTGCAGATAACCGGGACCAGGTGGCGCCGGTCTGTTTCCGGATCATAGCGCCATTTCCAGATGCGGTTGGAACAGGCATGACGTTTCTTGTATCTGCCCTGGGTATTTTTTTCAAAGACCGGTATGGGATAACCGTCTTTATCAAGCAATTCCTGGCCGCATTTTGGACAGAAGTGCTTCTCGTTATTCGTCGCCACCGCAGGTCGCCAGAGGAATCCCGTCTTGGCCCGTTCCCGGCCTATGACGTAAAACTCAAGTCTTGCCGGCCGCGGCTGCCTTCTCAGGGTCTCCAATTTGGTAATAACGCCTTTCCCGTTGTAGTTATATGCCTTCGCCTCGGGGAGGCTGTCGTTGATTTCAGCGATCCATTTCAGGACCAGATGGGGCGGGCAGATAACCAGAATTCTTTTGATGCCTCGTTGCTTGTAGAGAACCAGAGCCGCCGCGATAGCCATCAGCGTCTTCCCTGTCCCCATCTCACAAACCGTGTAGGGCGCCTTGTTTCCCGACAGCAACGATTTGCAGCAGGCCTTGATGATCTCCGCCTGGGATGGGAAAGGCAGCTTCTTCATGGTGCCGATGATCTCTGCCATGGTGCTTTCCTTATCCTTGGCCGGATCATGGATGACCGTCAATTCTGTGGTTACCTTCTCGGCCATGCTTTCCCCGTAATCATTCAAAAAGTCTTTAAGCGATATTGCTTGTGCCATCGCCGTTTCCTCCTTTCCTGGCCATGCATCGGATAATCTCGGGAACCTTCTTTCTTATTGCCTCGGAAATCAGGTCATGCAGTTGTGTCGGATGGTAATCGAACAGATAGCCTTTGAAGTCCCCCGCAAGGGTTTGCAATTCAATAAGCCAGTTGTCTTGCTTTTTGAAGGTCTTCCAGAGCCAGGAGGTCCAGGAGGAATGCAGGGGGATCTCCGTCTTCTCGTTGAGATGCAGGAAGAAGAGGGTCAGAATATCCCGATCCTCACTCGTGATCACGAGAAAACGTTTCTGCTTTTCCTCATTGCTTCCGGGAATGGCCAGATTCGGGATGACAACGGCATGAACGAGGCCTGATGGGAGCTTCTTTATCTGGACCCTGTAACCCATGTCCGAGCGCTCAAGGTAATGCTCCTCTTTATCCACCTCGATACTGAGGCCGCAGTTCTCAAGAAGATTGGCGACGATCCCCTTGACCGTTACCTGGTAGCCGCATACGGACATGAAGTAGATGGTTTCCATGTCCTGCGGGTCAATGATCAAGTCGGAACAATGGGCCTGGATGCCCATGGCGTGAATGTTATAGAGCGTCATAGATACCTCAACGCCTCCTCGTTATTTTTAAAATGTTATCGTAATTTGTTACTGGACGGTGAGCATTTCACCCTGCCGGTTGAAGGCAAGGATGCTGATTTTGATGAGATCCGTTTCGATGTGCTTCTCACACTTGCCTTCGATTTCCACGATGTGCCGCACTTCTTTTTTCGTGATCCCTTTGATGATGAGTGGGTTCTTCCTGTCCTTGTCCCAGACGATACCGTTCATAAGACCACAAGCCAGAATCTGGGCGAGGTGGCCATGTCGCAGGGGCATGATGGGTCGGATCTTCTCGGCCATCTTCAGGGGCGTGGTCATGTCCCGGACCTGGTCGAAAAGACCGTAACGCCGGATTTCTTCTTCAAGCTCTTCAGGATCGATTTCCTTGCTTCGAAACAGAAAGTCCGCCCTGTCAGGCGATAAGGGAATCTCGTAAAGCTGGGGAGGGGTTTCTGGAAGAAACGGAATGGTTGTTCTGAATCTGCCACAATTCTTTAGATATTCCGCCATGGATTCATCCTTGGCCGGTCGAATCTTCAAGATACCGAGGATGACCAATTGCCTGAAAGCCCGGTAGGCTTCTTCAGGGAAACGATAGACGCTGATATTCTCAAATCGGTAGGAAAGCATCTTGGCGATCTGGCTGTCCAGTCGTCTATGAGGGATCAGATAGACAATTACTCCTTTCTGACGGAGATAGCAGACGCAGTCCCTGAGGAATGTCCTTTCGTACCTTTCGGATTTCTCGATATCGTTGTCACGGATTGCCCAATCATAGGGTGGATTCAGCCAGAGCAGGCTGAATGAGCCGTGACTGATCCTTGTGTTCTGGTAATCGGTGATGAGACACTTATCAAGAATTGATTTGGCCTGGTTGCCCCGTTCAAGATCAATCTCGATTCCATAGGTCTCTGCCTGCCTGCTCCCTTCAGGGCAGATAGGACAGATAGGAGAGAGGATGTTTCCAATCTGTTTTATGGCCGCCCCCGTGCCGGCACATGGGTCAAGGATGCGGATCATTCCTTCCCTCTGACGTTTCAAATATCGTGCGATGATGGGTATGACTCCATCCGGGGTAGGGTAGTATCCCATCTTCGCTTGTGCCGCTAAACGCATAAGGTTCAATTTCCTTTCTGATGTGATGATCGCCCTGGGGTAAGTAGATCTACGATGTCCCGATTCAAGTTTCGTACAGCTCCGCTACAGAACGGAACGGTAAAGGTTTATTTCGAGCACGTTCCTTGCGAAGTTTCTCGTTTCGTTTATCCAGTATGCTCCGTCGGCATGTTCCGAGAGGCAAGTTGTATAAAATATCGCATAGGCAAGACCGGCAAAATCGCATCCGGTAAGGAACTTTCTCCCGTTCACAGCCTTGACAAATTGATTTTTTCATGTCCTTTCCAATCTTCCTCCGTTTCGCCGACATCTCAGCGTTTGGACTGTCTTAACCCTCCTCCTTGAAGTTATTTTCAAAGACAGACATCCCGGATTCAATCTTCCTTGTCCTGTTCCTTATCATTGGCGTTGGCAACGCGCTTGCCAGGTTTCTCACGGGCTTCTGTTATTGTTGGATCGAGAGTCAGCATTTCTATCCACAATCTCTTGACGTTCTTTCCTATTGCCATGGAAAGTTGGGTGGCCTCTGCGGGGGTCTTGGCCTTTGCTTTTTCCATGCTTTTCCAGAACCGTAGCTGCGCTTCGATGGCGTATCGCGACGCCTTTTTGTCTGCCTTTTTATCTACGGGAATGGCGGTTTGTGGGGCGGGCCTGTTAACCTGCCTGGTGCTCTTCGTGGCCTGCTGCGCCCATGAAGGCATACAAATGATGATACAGATGATGATTGCTGCAAATATTCGTTTCATGTGTCATCCTTTGACTTTGAGTGAGTTTGATTGACTTTGAGTAGAAGCCTTCCGCATACCATGGGGTCATCTGAAGGTGGTTGAGAATAAAAAGCCTGACAGATCGGAATCTATCAGGCTTTTGTTGACAAATCATACCTAGGTACACCTCAAAAAGGAACATCGTCGTCGAGAGATTGGTATGATCCGGCGGGTTCCAGTGGCTGGCTCACGCCGTCGTGCCCATTACCTGCGTCGGATTGACCGCCATTTGTTTTGTGTGATAGCAGGTCAACTTCCCGTGCTCTGATCTCGACGACGTTGTGGTTGTTTCCGTCCTTGTCTGTCCAGGTGCGTTGCTGAAGCTGCCCATGAACGCCGACCTTAGAGCCTTTCTTGCAAAATTGACCGACGATCTCGGCGAGACGCTGAAAGGTGTTGACGCGAAACCAGTTGGTCTTCTGCTGCTTGTTTCCTTCCTTGTCCTTGTAGTGCTCGTTGACGGCGATATTGAAATTGACTACGCAGACACCGGCTGGGGTGTACTTGACTTCCGGGTCCTGGCCCAGATTTCCGATGATGGATACGCTATTCATGTTCTTGTTCCTCCTGAGAAATTATTTTGCTATTTGACAGCATGGACTTGATTCTTTCTTCCCGGAATCGTCTCTCTGCCTCTCTCGAAATATCTACCCCTTTCCCGATGGAGTTTATAAATGCTTGAAAGATTGGATCGACGCGGCTGTGTGACTCAAATGGACTCATGTTATTCACCTTCTCCCGCGGGTGCCGTGCGCGGCCCGGAGGTCTTCCTTGACGATCTACGTTTTTCCCTGTTCCTGATCGGTCTGCTGTCCAGGAGCGGATCCCTGATCCACCTCATGGCTATCGTCGGCCTTCTTTTCGTCGGTCCCATCCTTGCAGTTACCGTTCTTTTTGCCGTTCAAGGCTTCCTGGACTTTAATGATAAGCTGGTCTTTCAGCTCGTCCAGGGCTGCGAGGTAATCGGTATTGTTTTCGTCGAGGGTTGCTTTCACGGCGTAGGAAACACAACAGGAATTGAATTTGACACTGATCTTTTTGGATATCATCACGCTTACTTCCTTGATCTTCATTCCTGATGAATTGGGTTCGCTTTTGATGGAGCCTTTCTTCCAGAATTGACCGGCGATCTCGATGAGACGGCGAAAGGTGTTGACGCGAAGCCAATAAACCAGCTTGTGTATTTCGCCGTTCTTGATCTTGTTTGCCTTTATGTCTTCGGTGATATTCTCATTTTCCATGATGTCCCTCCTGATTTGTGATCGTTTGAATATTGCGTTTTGGTTAATCTTTGGTCTCTTCGTTGTGGCTTTGGCGCTCTACGATAACGGGCGGGATATAGGGCTCTTGCTTTTTGAGGAGATAAATGCGTGACTCCTTTCTCAAGCATTCAGCGTTGTATCTCTTTTCGCTGTTGATGATTTCGTCAATGAGGTATTGAACTCCGGCGATATTCGTTTCGACAAAGCTGCAGATACCATTTATGACTCCGTCCAGGATGAATGAGATCCCATCCAGGATTTTTGCGATGCACTTTATTATGGAATCACCTCCATTCGCTTTGTATTCGCCTTGTTACAGGCACGATTACAACTTTGCAGATTGGTTAAGGTGTAATTACCCCGGATTCCCTCATCGAATAGAATGCGCCTTTGCCAACGATCAGGTGATCGAGAACTAAAATGTCGAGAGTTTTTCCGGTCGTGCTTACTTGCTTGGTCAAATCAATGTCTTGTTGGGACGGAGTACATTCGCCACTCGGGTGATTGTGTGCCAATATGATTGCCGCTGCGTTGGCCCGGATGGCTTCATGAAAAACATCGGCTATACGGACGACGGCCGTGTTGAGCGTCCCTTTGTAAAGGTCCACTCTCTCTATAATCTGGTTTTGGGAGTTGAGGCAGAGAATGACAAAGTGCTCTCTCTCGGCTGTTTGCAAGTCGGCGACGTGCTGAAAGGCAATCGCGGCTGAATTTATAGCTGGGGGCGCCGCCTCCCTTAATTCTTGCGGCACATCCTCTTCTCGAAAAACGATGTACTTCATGATTTATCTCCTCCCTGATTTAGATTCACAATGGGACAACGAGGATCAAATGTTTCAGCCTCTCAATTCGTGCCTGCCATCAATCACAGATTTCCCGATGATGGTAATGTGCTTGCCATCCCTGAACAGGATCGTTCTCCCGGCGTGCGGGTAATGAGTGACCCATGTCCAGCCCTGCCTCTCGTAATTCCGCAACATCTCCTCCCTGGTCTTTCTCTTTCCTTTCATGCTTGATCCTTTCCGGCGCTTAATGGTTATGAAAATGCCCTCAGCGAGGGGGATCACTGAGGGCAGGCATTGAGAAGACTTCATTCAAAATGCAATGAATGAGGACTTCTCATAAACTCACCCTGATGCAGCCAGAATCAAATTTATTTTCTTGGGGATAATGATGTTTTGCGGTTCCCGTTTCAGTAGCTGCAGCATGAGCAGATGATTTCCGGGCGCTTGCCGTTGGAGATGTGAATGTTGTTGCCGAGGGAATACCCAAAAGTGACGTGGTGGCCGCAAGAAAGTTTGAATTTGCGACCTTTCAGGCCGACAATGATCTTCCTCAACGACGCATGTGTCTCGTATGCCTCTTTCTTTTCCTTTGTCATGTGATGTCCTCTCTTCATTTTGGATTTCCAGGCCATTGACAAATGATCCCTGGATTCAAGAGTGGACAGCTTCGATCAGATTAGTTTTTCCGATAACGTGTGGTGGAGGTAAGACCGGGGGTTTTGGGGAAGGGCGTCAATTCGGTGCATCTGCCCCGGAGGGCTCGCTTAGATAAGTGATAATGCCAATTTCTGCTGCTTAGTTTTAGCGCATTCGGAATAGTTTTCGCAGCCGTGTTACGAAGTAGTCCAAATATTTACCAGTGCTTTCCCATTCTGTTCTGTCGTTTTGCGACATAGTTTTTTTTGATTCCGGGGACGGCAGTCTTGATGCTCGTAGAACTCGCAGCACTTTTTTATTTATTTCACTCATTCACAATCTATCCTTATCTGCTTCGTTTCATGCGGAGCAACAATCGCCCGTAATTTTGTTGTATTGTATATCACGTTCTGGTTTGTCGATCCAGTTATGTCGCAGACAATCTAGTGACCTGCCGGCGCTTTCAATCCGCCTCTGGGCGTCCACCAACCCGGTGATAGTACTCATGGCGGCGTGCAGGTTGTTGATGTCATCGTCGCGATTGCCGATAAAATGGCCTTCAATGTTTTGAAGCCATCCGGTTTTATCGAAGATGTAACTCCGTATTTGGATATACATCGCCAGCCTTTCAAGGGCGTCGCTGTATGATTTTACCAGCAGATTCAGCACGGAATCAAGATTGCCCGTGGCATAGGACGGTACTTCCATCCAACGTTTATCGTGTTGCAGCTTCTCCGAGGTCGAGAGTTTTTGATCACTCATGTTGCAAAATGATCTTTTCCCTTCCCGGAACTTTACCGTCATCGCAAAGTCAATTTCCTTGTGGTAGATTTCCGTTGGCCAGAAACCGGCAACCATCTTCATCAGGGCTTCCGAATGATTGTCGATCATAAAAACAGCGAGCGACGCCAGGCAATCCAGCATATTGTCAACACATACCATGCCCCAACCTGAGTGGCGCACCAGGCCATCATCGTAGCATTGGTACTCTGCGATATTCCCGGATAGATGTGTTCCTGGATATTTATAATTGTCCATCCGGTTTTCCCAGCTCAGCAGTTCATAGGCCACGCCCGTCCGCTTCAACGATTTGAACCTTGTTTCCATTGCAATTCCTCCTTTCATAATGCTTCATCCATTACTTTAAGGTTCTGACCTTGATCACTCGCCAGAAACCTCAACGTCAACGCTTTCTCGGACCATCGAGGAAAAGGAAAGGCGGCAAGAAACTGATCCTGGACTGACAGTGCCTGCTTTTCAGCATCGCTCTCGGAAGCTATCGTGCGGGCGAAGAGATATTCAGCCTGCAGGAGGGCCATGGAAGCAAGACTATGGAGGATAGTGATGTCTTCCGTGCTGACTTGATCAATCACTTCTCCGTCATAATTGGTAATGAAGTTTAATGCGTCGCTCAGGTTCATGGTCTCCTCCTTCTGGAATTTTATGACAGAACAGACAAAGATTTGATTCTTCGATGCTGCCGATGCGTCATGGCGTCATCGGGGAAGGTTGTTGATGTAGCTTATTGTATTTTTCGCAATATCAGTTGAATCGATCATTACGGAGAATTCATTGTTGTACTTCAAGGCCGATTGGGTCAGGTTATGGCTGCCAATAAAGGTAAACCGTTTATCGATCACAGCCAGTTTGGAATGTGTCATTTTTCCGGGATTGTCGAAATAAACGGTGATACCAGCTTTTTTCATCCGCTGCGCCGTCGCGGCGTTCTCGTCGTTTACAAAGGAATCCGTTCGATCGTCCTTTTCCAGAATGACGGTGACCAGAACCCCTCTTTGCCGCGCTTTGGCCAGGTTATCCAGAATGATGTCGGTATAGCTTGCGGGGAACCCGTTTGTTTTAAAGAGGTAAATGGCTATGACGATCTCTTTCTTGGCTTCCTGTATCTTTTTGGAAAGGCTGGGGAAATAGTCCTTGTCCATAAGCAGCGTCACCGGATATCCCTTGCAGTCATCGCGAGTTGACAAAGCAGGCATGGCGAGCATCAGGCACAAGGCGGCACATACCGCCAGGAACAGCAGCCGGTGGCCGGCGCTGAGTTTATTTTTTCTCCTCTTTTCCGCTGATGTGTTGTGGTTCATCGGACCTCCTGTGTTAGAAATTTTTCCTCATAAGTTCAAAGATGAACAGCATAGATCAAATTTGTTCCCGGCGTTAACGGCATCGTATCGGGAGGAACGTTATTTCCACGAGTGGTTTTTGATAAATGAGATTGGTGTGCTATTACGCCAAAAGACCATAACCCTGTGTTCCATCCATGGCACATCACTAAAGGCTCTTACCCCCTTTAGCATTTTGCGCCGGATGGAGTGTTTACGCCTACTCTTTAAAGGATGGCTGCTTCTAAGCCTACCTCCCAATCAAATCGGAAACGGGATTGGATTTTATGCTGGGCTGTCAAATGTAACAACCTTCAGCGGAAGCCTGTGGTCTTTTGCAATCGTGATCATATGCTGTGTACCCAGTGAGTAACCATCCCAAAAGACCACGACGGCATCCGCGACTCCGGCCATTTCTTCATTCCTGCGGTATCCCGCTACTTTACCGTGCCTGTTCCAGTCCGCAGGAAACCTTTCAACCTGGAAGCCGCGATCCCTCGCGTAACGTTCGCCAACAAGATCGGCGCCGCGTGCTGTTCCTGAAATAATGGTAACGGCGTTCCCTTCCTTTATTTGCCTGGAAAGGGACGCATCCATTTCCTTTGCAAGCGCCGAGTAGTCGCTGAATGTTCTTGAACCAGCTATGACACACCTAAATGTCTTCATATATTTTCCTTCCCGGATAATTATTTCACCGTCAGACACACACGCTTCAATTCAGTGCTTTGCGACGCTGAGAGGCCTGGCGCCAGATGAAGGGATGGTGGAAAAAAGAAAGCGCAAACGGCAATGATGATTTCATCTTGTGCCGTTTACGCTGTGGGTGGCGGGGGACCGTCAGAACGGGATTTCGTCGTCGTCCAGCGGTGGCGCAAATTCGCTTCCGTTATTCGGAGGAGGACTAACGTGGCCGTTGCTACCGTTGCCGTCTTTGGCTGAGAGCAATTCGATTTCCCGTGCCCTGATTTCGACAACGCTGTGAGTGCCGCCGTCTTTGTCTGTCCAGGTGCGTTGCTGAAGCTGACCGGTGATGCCGATTCGGGAGCCTTTTTTGCAATACTCGCTGATGATCTCCGCGGTGCGCTGGAAGGCATTTACCCTGAACCAGTTGGTCTTCTGGACCTTGTTGCCGTCCTTGTCCTTGTAATGCTCGTTGACGGCGATTGAAATATTCACGACTGCCGTTCCGCTGGGCGTGTACTTTAGCTCCGGGTCTTGTCCCAAGTTTCCGATGACGATCAATGTGTTCATGGTGTTCTCCTTTGAAATTTATTTTGATGCAAGATAGCCTGCATTAAATTCTTTTCCGCTGGGAAAAAGAAAGCTGCCCTCCTCTGTGGAAGGACAGCCGCCACGGTTAATTTCGGGTTACCGGACGCGGTGACTCAAGTTGAATGCCGTAACCAAGTCTTGCAACTTTGGACGTTTACGAAGAATTGTTACCGCGTGCTTCACGGTCGCTTGTGGCGTGCGCGTCTGGGGAGGCTGAAAAGGTTCAAGGATTTCAACCGCTACATCAGCTTGGCTTATCGCCTGTGGTGCATCTGCCTGCGAGACTGCTTCATGGTTTGGCTTCCGGGCCTTGTATGCCGCCCAGAGAATTCCCCATTCTTCTTTGGACGGGGGATTTGTCATGAACGCCTTGCCGGTCTGAACTTTATGCATCATGGTGCCGATACGCGCCAGGTTGTCTCCGGCGGTGATGAGGTGCATTATCGTCCTGGCTGTTTCACCGAGATTGTGGCTGATTATCTTGGTAAGGCGATCTTTGGCCTTGTTGTACTCGTGCCAGAAGACGCCTGTTTGACCCTTATTCATCTTCTTGACTTTCTGATATTCGAACCAGAGAGTGCCGCCTTGCTCTTTGGTCAGGGGCTTGTTCTCGTGTATCGCCTTTCCGATTGCGCACAGGACGTCGAGCTTTTCACTGTAGCGAAGTCTGTTGAGGAGGGTGCGATACGCTTTGGGCTGTTGGGATTCCCATGACGCCACCGACGTGTACTTGAAGACTGCGAAGGAGTTATCGCAATGTTCGCAATATATTGTCGCTTCATCGTCTTCTCCGAAGGCCTGGGATATGTCGTTCGGTGAATTGCAGAGGTTGCAATAGGCTATCAGATTTATGTCGCAGCCTATCGGATGATACCCAACCGTCTCAGGTATCACATCGCCTTCTTCGGGGTCGCTCTCGTCGCCCATTGATTCAAATTCCTCGCAGCCGCCCTCAACTTCGGCAAGCTGGCATGCGAGTTTCTCGAAGTAGGTGACCGCCTGTGCAGCGCCCTTGGCCTTGATCCAGAGGATGAATGTATCGACCATCTTGGAGGTGGCCTCGATAATGCACCATGCATTGCATAGCTGAACTGCCTGAGCGAATGTGCACCCCGCCCGTTTTGTGATGATCTCCGGCCGCAGATGGGACTTGCAGCCGGATTTGACGTTGGCATGAGGTGCAAGGACAGAGTCTCCGGACAGAACGCAATCTTCGTGGATCATTCGTTCGGACTGCGTCATGGTTGCGGTGTGAAGAGACATTCCTATGTATGCCTCGCCGAAATCGTTGTGATTGAAAAGCTGAGCTTCTGAGTTCATGGTAGCCTCCTTTAAATTTTGACCTGGTTTAGTTACGATTCAATTCTTTTGATGTGGCAGGATTGTGCGGTATTGATTGAGGGAGTTGACTGAAGCAAAAAAGCCGACCCCTGGTTGCTGGAGTCGGCTTCATGATCCGCGTGGTACTTGGTTATTCTATTGGGAAAGGTCTGAAGTCTGTTCGCAGGCTCCATTCGAGGTACGACCGGATGACGTCTCCGTGACACGGAAGAGGCTTGCAACAGCACACCAATGTTTTGCCACGCAGATGTTCAATGGCGAGAAAGAAGTCCCTGTCAACGCGAACTCTATTCCACAGATAAGGCTTGAACTTTGCGATGACTTGCTCGCGGGAGCCATCGCGGCCGATCTTGAAAGGGTTTCCGAACATTGACGGACGCATGATTGAAACGCCACGAATTTCATCTTTCCGATTTACAACAAGAACTAAATTCTTCATGATCTTTCCTCCTCTTTCTGAATTTTGCGCCCGTCATAACAGCGCCGATCAAAAGTCAAGAAGAATACTCTTTTGCTGCCCTTACCCTATGAAAAGGTTTTTTTGTTCCATTGAAGCAAAAGGAAGATTGTTCTTTACTTTTGAGGTTTTCGGCGATGTGATAGAAAGGCGTACTATTCAGAGAGAGAGATAGTTTTCCTCAAGTTCTTTTCCCGTAGCGGAGCTAAAGAAGGTAGCGGATATATCTTATACTTTAATGCTTGCGACTCGTATGAAGCGATGCCTCGTAACTTAGAAAGAGCCGCCCGGCTCTCGCCGCCAGCAGGACAGGTTCATCGTCCTGATCTGCGCGGCACAGAGTCGGGGTAGTCCATGACAGGCTCCATCGTCATGGACCGTGCTCTTTCAAGTTGCGGCAAGCGAATAATCTATGCTGTAATAATGTATTCTTCATTTCGTAGGTTTACACCCGCCGCAGTGATTTTGGCGGCGGGGCAGGGGTATAGGGGGCAGCGCCCCTTAACCTTGACTCTGGCGGGTGCCCTTCATAAGCGGAGTGCAGAGGGCGCGCCCTCTGACGGGTGCAGGGCAGAGCCTTGCTATAATGCTCCTGAATAAATGGTTTTATCCTCAAGTTCTTTTAGCGCCGTGGCACCGGTTTGTAGGGATAACCCGATGATGTCTCAGTTCACGGTGGAGTGAGGCCTGGCGCGGTAATTGCCTCTTTTTGCAATTACCGTGTCAGGCCGGGGGGTTGGCACGAGGTGACAATCTTGGCACATCAGAGTAATAATCAGCACATGTCATTACCGCATTGTTCTGCGGGAATGACAGTGTGTCCACAAGAGTATGAGCAATTAGCAATGGATGATCTTCAAGCGTAAGCGCAGCCGGGGAGTGTCAATTCGGAACGGGCAAACAGTTCCGGATGAGCGTAGCCTCCGACGCAGTCGGTGGCGAAGCGGGGAGACATCAACGGGAAGAAAGAGAACGGTTCCGGATGAGCGTAGCCTCCGACGAAGGAGGTGGCGGAGCGGGCGAACAATCCAACCACGGGAAAACAATAGCGGGTAACAGATAAACTATCTTTGCAAGTGCTGTGACAGGTGGCGCTGCGAAGTTTGATCATTCCGGTGCGGACTTCCATTTACGACTTGTCCTGGCGCTGCACTTGCTTCCGCTTAGTGTGGATCAAGGTTTGATGATCGCTAACCACGGATGGTCACGAAGTAAGGAGTGGGCAATTCGACACAGCGCTTCCTATCGCAGTTCCGCCCTTTCAGGTTCCATCAAGTTGGGAAATCCATGACGATCAACGTTATTTCCTCTCGCAAAACGCCATATCCGTAACTGAGCATTTATTGGCATAATCGGTAAAAAGCCTTGTTTTCCTCGATTATCGGTGTTTTTCGCCTGTTTTCGGCGTTATTCCAAAAGTTCAACCCCCCATAGGGATCTATCCCTATAA
The DNA here is from genome assembly GCA_903885795.1 of uncultured delta proteobacterium. Lineage (GTDB taxonomy): Bacteria > Desulfobacterota > Syntrophia > Syntrophales > UBA8958 > UBA8958. The sequence goes on from CAISJV010000092.1 coordinate 32,930, forward strand.
TCCCTTTCTTTATTCCCCCCTTAACCTTTTGACCAACACCCCCCGCCCTCTCTCCTCATAGACCAGTGTTTTCCTCGGCAGCTCGTCGATTGAAGCAGTAGCGGCGGTGCACTGCTGCCATGCTCAGCGGCGTTGGACTACATGGACTGACATGACCGGGGATCACCGGCGATTCGATGACATAAAGCTAAACGGCTCGCAGCTTTTTCCCGCTTCCGGTTGAGTGTGTGGTTAGGCGTTGCGCTTTAGGAATTTTCTCATTCGTAAAATCAAGCAGTGCGTCGGGATGTAAAGACGCTATTCTCAGGAGAACTCGGGCAGGGCCTCGTGGCTTGCGGCGTCCCTGTTCCCAGTTGCGTAACGTACCAACACTGATGCCTACAAGGTGAGCAAACTTATCCTGAGAAAGTCCAAATCGTTCTCGTAAACTGCGCACTTCAGTTTCGGGAAATTCAAACGTGCGGGACGGCAGGAGCGTTCCCTTTACGATCGCCGCTCCTTGCTTCACGCTTTCCGATAGTTCCTGGAAAAGTTCATCTTTCATGGTATTCCTCGTCAATGATCTTATAATTTCTTTGGGGGCGCTGTTCATCTAATCTTACCCGATGTGATGAATCGTCGATCCATCCTTGATACGAATTGCTGCGTCACGGGTCTGCTTCTTTGTTCTCAACCGATCTCGATATGCCAGATTTTGTCGTCGATTGGGGACACCTCAATGTTGACATCGATAAAACGCTTGATTACATCGATGTTGGTCAACGTGTGTTGTGTCAACTGGCATGTCCTGAAAGATCCTCCCTTTGCCAAAGTCATGGGAATCAGCAGCTGATCGGCGAGATAGGGTCCAACGGGGGCGCCTGACGCTATGAAATGTCTTGCTTCCTTTACGGCATCCATGGCTACCGTTTCTGAGGCGACACCGCGTTTCCCGAAAGAGGTGATCATTTCCGTGATGCCGTCACAGACAATCTCGATGAAAAGAACATTTCCCGGACCGGGACTGACCACCTGATTGACGGCAACATGAAGGCCATCAAGGTCTAACTTATCCTTTACAAAGCTTACTTCACGAAGTCCAATGCTCTCCGGCAGGCAGGCGACAATCGCCGTTGCCTTGCTTTCCCTGATTTGTCCCCGTTCGCTCAGATCGATTCTTGCCAGTTCCCTGACCGGTTCGATGTTTACATGGAGACACCCACCGCCAGCCGGATAGAAGCCATATCTCTCAAGCGATGACGTCACCATAGGCCCCATCCGGTTCAGGACGGGCAGAAATACCCTTTCCAGAAAATCGACAGGCGGCGCCCACGGGTTGTGGGTTCCCCCTTCCAGGGTAAGATGAGAAGACTCCCCGGCCAGCATGAGGGCAGGCAGGACTGTTTGCAGTACCAGAGTGACGCTTCCCGCAGAACCGATGGAGAATTTATAGGTTCCGCCTGTTACCCTTCCTGGCGCAAAATGGATCTCCGATGAACCTATTTCGGCGCCTTGGACGGTAGCGGCGGAAATCTCCTGCGCCGCCTTCAAGGCAACCAGGTGTTGCCTCTGCAGACCTGATTTCTTCCGGCCTGCACGTATTCTTTCCATTTTCAACGGTCTTCCCATAATCATGGAAAGGGCGAGGGACGTTCTCAGGATCTGTCCTCCTCCTTCACCCATAGACCCGTCAATGGTAACTGTTTCGTCTTTCATTATCACGTGATCAACCTTTAATCACCGCAAGGGGTTCCAGTCTTACGACGATATCCACGAGATCCTGCTGTTCTTCCATCACCGCATCAATATCCTTATAGGCGCCTGCCGCTTCTTCGAGATCCTGCTTGCCGCGGATGGCATGGAGAATCCCCTTATCGTCGAGGGCCTTTTGCTCCGCTTCAAGATCGAGGTTCCTGATGGCCGCCTGTCTTCCCATTTTACGGCCGGCGCCATGGGAACAGCTCATGAAACTCTCGGGATTTCCTTTTCCTCTTACAATGTAGCTGGCCGTTCCCTGGGAACCGGGGATGATCCCCATCTCTCCATCTCGCGCTGATGTTGCGCCTTTCCGGTGGACGATGACGTTCTTGCCGAAATGATGCTCGAATACAGCATAATTATGATGGATGTTGATTGGTTCATCAAATTCCACATCCGGTATTTCCGTACGGAAGGCTGTTCGCACCCTGTCGGCCATCAGTTTTCGATTGGCAAGGGCGAATTCCAGACAGTAACGCATCTCTCGCAAATATGTCTTTGCCTCATCCGTTTCAATGGGCAGGAAGGCCAGTTCCCATTTCTTCGGGACAACGGAATGCCATCGCTCATTCAAGGCAATAGCCGTCCGGTTGTATCGGCTGGCCACCTTGAGCCCGATATTCCGGCTTCCCGAATGGATCATGAACCAGATACGGCCGTCCGATCCTTTCTGGATTTCGATGAAGTGATTGCCGCCACCCAGGGTTCCGATCTGCTTGCACGCGGAGCGGTATTGGCGGTTCACCTCCGGATACAGGTCCGGATCTTCCATCTGCGGCATCAAACTTTCGTCCTGGGCTTTTTCCTGGTGGTCGAAGCCGACGGGAACAGTTTCCCTGATTTTGCCAAGGATTTTCTTGAGCACCGGCAAATCGATGCCCGTCAGGCTTGATCCTGTCGCCAGCATTCCACAGCCGATATCGACGCCGACGGCATTGGGAATTACAACACCATTCGTGGCAATGACGCCGCCGATGGGCATCCCATAGCCTTCGTGGATGTCGGGCATGAGACAGACCTGCCTGAAGATGAACGGCAGGTTTGCCAGATTCTTTGCCTGCGTGAGGGCGTTTCCTTCCGGGTTGTTGCACCAGCTCTTGATGATAACGCCTTCCGTATCAATGTATTGCATTTTTCCGATCCTTTCTTACACTGCATGATACTACAAATCATCAAAGACCGCGACAACGATTCGGTAAAACATGAACATTGCTCTCTCTCAGCCAGGGATAGATGAATGAAAGACCGCTGGGACTCGAGCCCGCAACACCTCCCGGACGTGCTTGATGGAAATTGCCGAATATTTTGAATAATGATGCCGCCATCTTTCATGCCTGACCGGGTGGTGGGGATAGCCCCCTCCTGGTCCCGTCGTGGCGGTAAAGGACCAAGCATTTAGACAAGATGGTGGATGGTTTTGGGGCGGAATTTTTTGCTACGTTTCTTTTGATAATCAGCGGGACATTTAATGAAATAGCGATGTTGGCTGGAAATCACAACACTGAGAACCAATGAATGCCGTTTGTAAGCAGCAGTTCAGATGATGATCATTGGACGGCCACCGAATTTCGTTTATCAGGAAATAAATGTGACTCACTCAGCCCTGTTTCCCAGCTGACCTCTTCAAAAAGGCAGGAGCGTTTGCTTTCGACACCTTCGATAATCGCTGCATCAGATCAAACGGAACAGTACGGAATTTGTAAGCTGATTTAAGATCATTTACCATGCTTATCCAGAGATGTCCGGTCATTTCAGCGTCAGCAAGGGCGCGATGATAAACCCCGCCAGTCTTGATTTTTTTATAGCGGACGAGCTTTTCCAGGCTGTGACTTGGAGCTTCAGGGTACAGGCGGCGGGACACAAGCATTGAACAGGCAAATTCTTGTCTTCGCTGTTTGTTGATGCGGTTCAGTTCGGCATCGAGAAAGCGGCGATCAAAGCTGGCGTTGTGGGCAACCAGATGGTTCTGTGCTATGAAAGAGGCAAAATTCTGCATAACCTCAGTAATTGAGGGGGAACTATTAAGCATCTTATTGGTGATACCTGTGTAGCTCTCAATGAAGCTGCTGATCTTCATTCCCGGATTCATCAGGCTCTGAAAGCGATCAATGATCTGGTTGTTCTGGATTAGAACTGCCCCAACCTCGATAGTCCTGTCGCCATAATTGGGTGACAGGCCGGTTGTTTCAAAATCGAGAACGACAATGCTGTAATTGCCCATCCAATCTCCTAAAAGAAACCAATCTTTACATAATCATCTTCATTTTTCGGAAACGGATCGTCTGTGGTCCACCCCTCTGTTTTCAGGTCCGAAAAAATATGTCGCTTAGCTGCCTTTCCTGCATCCGGGCCAAAGAGCCTGCAAACTTCTGCGATTCCAACTTCATGATGGCGCACTTTTCTATGCCTGAAACCGTATTCCGCGCTTCCGGCAAATTCATCCAACCATCGGTGGACCTCTTCGTAAGATTTGCCGAAGAGGCGCATGGATTCCTGGCAATGATTTTCAAGGCTGGGCATGACAATTCTACACCGATCTGAATTTCATAGCCTCAAATCAATTCACCAAGAGTTTCCAGAATCTGCACCATTGCCAGCGTATCCAATTTACAGTAGGCAAGCAGATTCTCCCGTATTTGCGCCAACTTTTCAGGATTGTTCTTCGCTGCGCACATCTGATGGTAGGCCTCCATCGCCGCACCACCGTCAGCAATTTCCAGCCCTTCATAGGAAAGTTGCGGGACCAGGACCGGCAATACATTTTTAATGGAATATGATCCCTTAAACTTCCAGAAATAAACATCCCTCTGACGGAAAGGGACCATCAGGTCCTGAATATTATCTATCCATTTTCCAATTGCCTTCTTGTGCTTGGGATACTGAGTGGCCAATTCCGTGAGTACCCCCTTTTCAAAGGACATATTGTAGGTCAGGATGCAGACGTCTTCCGGAACTGCAGCCAGCATTTTGTCCAAGAGCGGCTTGCGCGGATCAATTCCGGGTTTAGCCAGGAATTCTGTATGGTAAAGTTTCCCTCCTTTTTTCTTCTGGTAATGCAACGAATATTGGAAAGGTATTTGTTGATATGGTTTAAGGCCATCGTAAAGCGGAATGGCGCTCATGAATGTCTCGAAGTCAAGAAAATAGAGGGGGTATGAAAGCGTTTTGAGAAACTCCCGGATCTTTTGCTTATCAACGGCGTTTTGCTTCTTTACGGTCGCCACGACCTGTTGGCGTTGTTTCTTATTCAGCAAGTCAAGAGGGATGTCCTTCTGTTTTATTATTCTCTTAGCGTAGAGAGCAAAGCGATCAACTCCCTTTTCTCGTAGATCAAATACAGAGTCTTCAGGGATGTGCTTCCAGCAATGGTTACAGAAGTCACATTCGTAGGGATCTGAACAATAGGGGCCGATGTCTATCTTTGGAAGCTTTCCACTGAGCATCCGCCGTTGTTTCTTCAACTGTTCGATTACAAAGGACTGCTTCTCTTTTACCTGCTTGGTAATATCCTCACTTATAAAGAGCTTTTGCGCATCCAGAGCCCCTTTTCTGACATACCCGTTGTTAATATAGGATATGAATGTTTTAATGACTTTAATTCCTGCGCCGGTGAGAACGTAATATTGGAGGGCAGCATCATCAACATAAACAGGCGTAAGTTTTGTTCCACCCTTTACCTCATAGATTTCCCACCCTCGGTGCCCCTTGTGTAAAATATCAACCTTAATGAATATTCCATCGTACTGAAATGATGCCTCATAGATTACCTTGGCTCCGTTTTTCACTGCTTCATTGGTAAGGCGCAACTGCTCTGCAACACCATTTTTAGCTTCAATGTAAGGGATAAGAACACCATCGGGGAAAAGACCCTGTGCTATTTCTCCCACCATATGTCCACTATCGAAAAGGGCCTGTGTTTCGGCTGTGGTCTCGCTCTTTAAATCGCGTTGAAACTTTTCCAAATATAGGGACTTATGGCATTGCAAACCGCGGATATAAAGAGATTTACTGAGATAATTGCTGGGTTTCTTTTTTGCGGGTGATATGTTCCCATCCTTTTTTGACTGGATTGTTCCCATTGATTTTAATCCTTTCAAACAGATTGTGTCGTTGTGAGAAATAGTATTGCCATGAACGCAGTTTCTCCCTCCGGCAGGATATGGAAAGTAAATGCCAAATCAGCTTCGGGCATGGTCAATCGCTTCATTTCTTCCCATAGCTCGTTTACTTTCGGAATAGACAACACGTCATCCCGACCCCAGAATGAAATCAGGATACTAATTGCCCGGCCAAGGTCTACCCTATTTTTGCTAAGAAACCTTGAGAAGTTTTGCCGATATTGATCTTTATATGATTTCACTTTTAAAACTTTTGTTATTTTCCCACTGAATAATTCCTTTGTGTCAGCCAAGTCATAACCAATCAGAGAGCCTATAGTGCACATATTACTTTGCCACGGTTCATGAATAAAAATGATCTGCATAACCAGTTCTGCAATCTCAATAGGATCAAATAGAGAGGGATCAGGAAAGACAAGACATTCACTGCCGAATGGTTGAAAAGCGCTAGAGTTAATTTCTCTTTTTGCATCGATCCCAATTGTCAACATGAAATAAGGCCGGTTCTCATATAGAGTCATCCGGGCCTCTTCCCAGCAAGGATCATGGACTGAACCGGCCAAAATGATGAAATTATAATCCGCATTGAAAGAGGGCGTTTCAGCAAATGGAAATGAATGAATGTGGAGATGGTTTTGAGGCTCGTCATGCCCCTCATAAAAAAGACCGTCACGCAATCCGTCATAAATCCTCGACAATTCGATGGCCGTCCTGTTTCCACCGTCACCGGCACCAACAAAATGAACTCCTTCCTGCATGTACCCCCCATTTATGTGTTTTATTGCGTTATAATCTCAATACAGAAAATCAAATTCGGGCTGTAACCGACTGCATCGGGTGAATCTGTGGACTTATATTCAACAGGGGTTTTCAGGTAAGAGGACACATTTGTCTTGAATTCATCCAGATCTCTATAATAGCCGAACCATTCCAGAGCATCCTCAGCGCAATATACATCTTTCCCATACCGGAACCGTTCAACTTGCTTGGAATATTTGATTGAAAAATCCCTCTGTAGCAGGTCACCTGAGACACCAACCAATTTCCCTTTTGATAGAATGTCTTTCATGAGTGATGGTGCCTTACTGTAAACGGAGTCACGATGATCGTAAATAGACAATCTCCCATAACCCCTGTACCATACATCAATCTCTAAACAGCGTCTTTTATTTATTTTCCGGATGGTGTGCAATAATCTTAAGCGAGAGGATATTTCTAACACATAATGCTGCTGGGCGGTCCCATCCGGATGGTCAATATTAACCATGGATATCGGCTTGAAGTTAAACTCATAGATGTTATAGATGACATGATTCATGTAGGCTACATTGTGGTCGCTTTTCACATAGCGGTCAATCAGTATGCAGGGGCAAAACGACAAGGTATCGCCGACCCGGTAGGTATTTCTTTGCCGCGTATATTCAAATCCGACCGAACCTTCGGCTATAAATATCAGTTGTTTGTCTGATTCCCCTTTCTCATTTTCTGTGATCAGTTTGGTCTTCTTACTTTTAACCTTGGTATTTGCTTGTCCGTATTCTTCAATTCGGCGGATCGTCCTTCCAGGATATTTGTCTGGACAACTTTCCAGATAATTTATGATGGCACTATTATCTTCAGGACTTATGAATTCTCTTCCATCTTTAAACAATACCCGCACATTCCGTCTTTTTATTCGATCAAAGTAATAGCGAAGATGGATGCAACCGCGATCTTCATACTCTTCTCCATCCCCACTGGGTCCATGATACAGGATGAATCCTCTTTTTAGGCCCGGGACAATAGCCGCGTTGAAATCGGGGTTATCATTTACGTGCCAGGTGTGGATGAAATCGCATTTCTCACGCTTTGCCAGCTCAAGTTCTGCCTGTTTCATAAGAGTCATAAAGCCGCATCGCCGCAGAAGGGGGCGCACTTCTACATCCAGGACAGCACAGTATTTCTCCCCATTTTTCAACACCCCCATGACAACCCAGTTAAAACCACCGGAAATTTTCATTGCCGAACTGCCAAAACTGACGATTGGTTCAATTAAATAGGTACTGAAAGGAACCTTCCTGTCTGTATCTTTGTACAGTTGGGAATATTCTTCCTTGAGAGCCTCTTTAACTCTGTTGAAATATCCTTCTTCACGCCAAAATTCCGATGGTTCTACGACGTTCCATTCGTTTGGCTGAATCTTGTAATGGCCGTTGCCATTCGGCCCCCCAATATTCCTGATTTTCAAGGTAATATCGGGAAGAATATTTAAGTACATTCTTCTCCTAATTCGATTTCCGCAATATTCTATGATAGATTCTGTTTTTTTCATCATCCACTCCGTAAAAAACCAAGGGGTTTCTTCCCCTCCTGCATCTTTTTGATCTGCGCTTCTTCCCGCAGGGCCTGTATCATCATGTCGTGAGTCACTCTTTCAGGTGGAGAGATCGCAAAACGGTCCCGAACCACCCGGAAGTCTCCCGGCGTCAGATCGCCGATATTTCCAAGCATTTCTTCCCCTTCCTTATCCAATAATGCCGTGGTTAGTGGAGAAAGCAGCTTTTTGTAAAAGATAATGTTGCCTTCCGGCTTCAGGCAGCGGAAACCGATTTTATAATTGAAGCGGCGGACGGAGGCCTGATCCAGATCTTCAAAACGGTTGGTGGTGCAGATCAGGATGCCCCGAAAGCGCTCCATCTGGGTGAGAAATTCATTCGTCTGACTAATCTCCCAGGACCGGACGGCCCGGTTGCGGTTGAAAAGAAACGAATCCGCCTCGTCGATGACCAGCACGGCTTCCGCAGCCTCCACCTCGGAAAAGAGCCGGCTGATATTCTGCTCCGTTTGGCCCACATAGGGGCTGACAATATCGCTGGCCCGCTTGACCATAAGCTCTCTTTTCAGATGCCCGGCGATGTAGCGCGCTAGTTCACTTTTCCCGGCGCCGGGTGGCCCGTAGAAAAGGAGGTTGAAATTTCTCACTGCGTGCTGATCTGATCGGCGGAGGCAACAGTCAAACTCTTTCAGGTGTTCCATGATAGCCGGTAAATCTCCTTCCACATGAAGTCCCTCAAGGGAATAATCGGTTTCAATCGATTCCTTGTTCCTCTGTTTCACGCCGTCGTTGATGAGCGTCAGGTGAGCGTCCAGGTTCATCGTCACGATATCTTTCAAGGCGGCTTGTCCCGGCGATGAAGTCTCCAGCGCCTTCCGGACGGCCAGATCGATAATGGCCGCACTGACGGGATAGCGAATTGCCAGTCCATTGATTTCCTCCGTATCGAAACAGCTCTTGACGCGCTGTCGTCTCAGGATCGATTCCCACAGGTCGATCCGTTGCCGCCGGTTGAACTCCCGGAAATGGATGCTGAAGGCAAAGCGGCGCAGCACGGAGCCTTCAATCGAGGAGATGTCGTTCGTAATCCAGACCATTCTGGCCCCCGGTTCTTCAAGGAGCTGATTCAACCAGCCCTTGTCCTGCGTCTCGCCATGGGAAAACCAGGAATTCTGGGTATTGAGCAAGTTATCCGCCTCGTCCACGACGACCAGCGAACCATCGCCGCCGTTGGTCATATTCAGGCAGGCAAGGATGGCCGCCCGACGTTTGCTGGTTGTATTGTCCTCCCCCTGCAGGATCTCGTAGGAGGGAATCCCCAATTTTTGCGCCAGACCGAGGGCATAGCTTGTTTTCCCAGTCCCCGGCGGCCCATAGAGCAGGATATGATTCGCCGATTTCCTCTTGACGCTCAGGAGGCTCAGAATATTTTCCGTTACCTTCGGATCGAAAAGATGGTTTCCCAAAGGGATGGTTTTCCTGGAAAAGCGGACAAAATAATTCTTCGCCAGCAACTCGTTTGACGGTTTCTGGAAAAAGGCCAGAAAATCATCATTTATGCAGAATGAATGTCTGTTCATTTCATAGAATTCAATTCGTGCAAGCGTTCCAGAAAGGGCGTCTGTCATTTCCCGGTCTGTCATCTGCAGGATCACTTTCAGATAGCGCCGACCGGAAATATCCTGGCAGTGCAGATGATCCACGAAATAGTCTTCCCCCTGCTGCCAGGCCGAAATGATGTAAAGAAACTCGACAAAAACATGTTCCTGGTCCGACAGGCAGAACATTTTCGCCAGGACATCAAATTTCTTCTCGGTGTCGCTGCGCCCCGTATATGCAAGGATCTTGTGTCGTTGCGCCAGGGCATCGCGTACGGCAGTTATGAAAGGTGTCGTATGCTTTTTTCCTGATTGTCTGAGAATGCGACAGATTGAATCAGGCGCCTCCTCAGGATAGAGAAGTTCTTCTTCGATGTCCGGTTCATATTTTTGCTTTTCCTTCTTGCTCATCCGCTCCAAAAGAACCTGTCCCAGGCTGATCATTTCCGGTCCCAGGACCCACGCCAGCAGCTTGATTGTTTGACGGTCCGCCAATAATGGATAAGCCCCAAGCAGCCGATCAAGGTAAACGGCGCAGTTACGCAGGACAAAGCGTTCATTATTATCGAGATCGCAAGACACTGCTCCTGAATGATCCATGTGCTTCATGTGTTTCTTAAATTTCATGGCCTCCCCGCCTTTCCATTTCTATTGAAAACTACGCCCGCGCTCATTTGCATGTCCTTTTGGTTATAGTATAGCACCTGTTCGTTCCATATCGCGGCACGATATTTTCTTTTTTCGGTAAAGAAACAATTGCCCTGAAGCCAAACTTCTGGTAGCGTAACAATCAACAATGGAGGGATGTTATGAATGCCTATGACATGATAGAGACAAGACCGGAAGTGATGCTGGGCAAGCCCGTCATCAAAGGGACAAGAATTCCTGTTGACCTCATCGTAAGAAAATTGGGTGAAGGCGCTTCTTTTGAAGATTTACTCGATGGTTATCCAAAGCTGTCGAGAGAAGCCATCCAGTCGGCGTTGATTTACGCCGCCGATATGATCCGCAATGAAACAACTATCTTTTTGAAGACAGGCACTGCCGATTGAATATAAAACCATTGAGATTTTTGGCAGACGAAAGTTGCGATTTTTCCGTCATTCGTGCACTGCGGTCGGTTGGCTATTCCGTCGATGCCATCGCTGAAATATCCCCATCATTGCCAGATGAAGCGGTATTGGAATTGGCGGTGGCGGAAAGTCGGCTATTGATAACAGAAGACAAGGATTTTGGTGAGTGGGTTTTTGCGCATCGCCATGCGATGACGGGCGTATTGCTGATCCGCTATCCAGCAAGCTTGCGATCCTCAATGGTTGCAGCCGTGGTCGATCTGATTCGCGGACATGCACCAGAACTTGACGGCAGTTTTACTGTTTTAGAACCTGGAAGAGCGCGAATCAGGAAGAAAAACAATAGCTGACCCTCACAAGGGTATCATTACACATAATCCGACTTTCTGGAAAACGTATTTCCTGGAGAAAAGAAAAGAGATGCAACTGGTCAAATTAGGAAAGAAAGGGCAGGTGTGCAAGATGGCTTTCAGTTTGTGCTTATGGAGAATCGAGGAGTTCCGTGATAATTCAACTCACATTCGCATGACAACGGCTTACCTTGCTGGATTGTGAAAAAGAAGGCCCCCGATGTTCTGTCTATGAGCTTTTCTCCATCTTGAATGTATTCCTTCAAATATTTCTTAAATTTGCGCTTAATCTGCTCTGGCGATTTCACCCCCGCCATCTTTTTATTTAAAATATTCCATCTTTCGCGACTTTCTTTGCCTTCATCCGTATATTCCCATTCGTAAGAAGGGTCCTTCAAAAAATGATTTGTATGTATGTGAGGCTGATCACCTTGTGGATCTTGCACAATCAACTCTATCTCGGCAGAGGGTTTTACTTCGATAGAGTATGCCATGTCACTAAATACCACATAATGATGGTTCGGAAGAGTAGATGCATAGTTCTGATACAAGGTCTTGATTTCGGCGATGCTTGACTTTTCAAGCATCATGCGAGTGAAGACTGTCTTGGGGATGATTCTCTCGTGCCATGTGTTCTGTATTTTTTCAAATATCACCTTGCTGCAGCCAATAGAATTCCCTTGAAAAGCAAAGTTGCGATTCATGCCCGCTACGCTTCCAAGCAACTGGAAGGGGTGGGAAATTGAGATGAATTGAAAGGTATTGTCGGCGGTTTTCAGAGAAACATCGGCAACCACCAGTGGATATGGCTCATCATATTCATCTGAATGGGCAAGGTAAAAACCATTTTTTATTGGCAGCAAGACGGACGAGCAACCGTTGTATTCCTCAAATGACAAATCAGTTTCGGCAAGCCAGCAGGTGAAAAGTCCAAATAAAGAAGCCTTAAATCCGATTTCAGATTCATTGATGCCAATATTCATTCCGACCAGTTCGTGAAACAAAGCAGGGAAATGTTGCACCATATTGGTCAGGAGTTTCCCGCGCCTTTCGTCTATTTCATCATCCTGGAGCCATTTTTTGTAGTTGCGGTAGAGTTTTATTCTTTTGTCCAACTTGCTGAAATAATTTCCCCAGAACATGCCGAGATCTCGTCCGATCTCGAAATTGTCGCCTTTTCGCTTTAATATCTTTGAGTCCACTCTACTTCTTTTTGACAAGATCATTGGGCAGTTGCCCTTTTCAGACGATTACACTCCACGCAGAGAACCTGAACATTCCATTCTGTGTTCCCCCCCCCTTGTGAATGCGGAAGGATGTGATCGAATTCTATAGGCGTAGTGGCTGAAATTCGATGCTTCTTTATCCTTCCATACACTCCATTACACACACGGCCCTTGGTTATAAACTCGGTGAGGGCCAACTGCCGGACTATCCCAGGAATATATCTGGGGTGAGAATTCTGCGTCGTCGGAGATGTAACTTCAAGAGATGTCCATTCCCCCGTTGCGTAATTCATGAGCCAAAGAAATTCGGGCTGCCGAATTTCCCATAGGCACTCGGCATAGTGGACTTTGCGTTTCGTCTGAAATGCTCCTTTGACTTTGCCTATTGAGAGGGAAAGTTTGTTCTTCTTAAATATGTGAAGTAGCAGAAACTTCTGAGTGGGCTTCAAGAAAAACTGAGCTGCGCCATCCAAGTAGACCCACAAGCCATCTTTGCTATGGAACGAGAGGGTTATTCTTGGATTGCTTTCTTGAAGCTGATCAAGCTGCTGCAGGAAAACAAGCACTGAGTGGATGAATGCTGAAGAATCTCCTTCAACATTTCGGCGCTTTGGGATTAACCTCGCAATGAAGTCTGTAACTTGATATGTTATACTATAGCGTTTCATGTCGGGGTTTGTATCCTCCTTGTTTGTCAAATCGGCACCTATGAGTAGATACCTTACCTATGGATAAATACCTGTCAAGCTCTTTTAGATGATTTTCGTTATAGGCAAGGAGAAATTATTTAGGGGTAAAACAGGGTAGAATCTAACTATCAATTACTTTCTGTGAGTTACAGATACTGCGGGTTTGGCGTTTGTTTTCTCCATTTACCGCTTTATTGCCCGGGGGAGCCACATTATTTCAACCATATATCCATTGGCCCCAGCTCCTATCATCCAGCCATCAACATTTCCATCATCCATATCAAAACTTCTCCTTGCTTGCCCATTTTCTGTAAGGTGTGTTCCTCGGCTTTGCCTGATTTTTTACCCATGCTTCAATATCCTCAACCGACTGTTCCCCCCGGGCGATGCTCCAGAAAAATGATTCAACATCAACGGAATTGGCAAGACAATGCCCGTTGAGGCGCAAACAGACGTCGGCGGCAAGCCGGTAAAATCCTGATCTAACGAATCATAACAAACAATCATCGGGGGTAACGTTCCTTACGTAATCTTTTTCTACGAATTACCGAAAACATGCGTGAATGAAATCTTGTCAACCGGGTCTTATCAAGCTTGGCAATTTTTAACACCTCTTTAATCAGATCAAGATTAATCTCTCTCCCCGTAAGAGATGAATAAGAATTTACCAGGCCTAAAAAGCCTTCCAATTCTCCGATATTTGATTTGACATGTCGTGCAATATAATTGGAGATTTTATCAGATATGGAAATGTTGTTTTCTTGTATTTTATTCTTGATAATGGCAAGCCTCGTCTCCATTTCCGGCGGTTGAATATCAATAATCAAACCCCATTCAAAGTGGGCTCGTAATCTTTCTTCCAAATTAGATATATCATTCGTAAATTTGTCGCTTGCAATAACAATTTGTTTTTCTGAATCATGTAAGCTTCTAAAAATACGCCAAAATTCTTCCTGAGTTCTCTCCTTTCCGGCCAAATAATGGATGTCGTCAAAAAGCAGAAAATCGATTTTGCTATATTTTTCTCTGAATTTTGGTATCAGGTCATAGCGAATGGCGTTAAACAGCTCATTCATAAATTCTTCCCCTGTAACATACTGAATGACAAACTCCGGATGAATTGATGCCGTGAGTAACCCAATGGCGTGCAGCAAATGAGTCTTCCCCAAGCCGTAGCCGCTATATATGAACAGAGGGTTATATTTTTTAGCAGGTTGCATGGCTACTGCGATGGATGCGGCATGGGCAAGCTGATTAGAAGGTCCGACAACAAACCGTTCAAATGTATGCTTATTATTCAAAGGCGACATCTTGTATATATTTCCCAGCAGCTTCTAGTGCTTTAGTCTGCTTAGATAAGCCCGTATAACGCTGCCCGACCGAATCATAGCAAACAACCATCGGGGGTACTCCTTTCTTCCCTTCACTGTGTCGTGTTCATTGATGTTTTGGGAATCGTTTACTTCTGCCTACCCGATCTCCTTCTGCCTCATTTACGCATACTGCATTCCTGCTTCCCAATCAGGTCATAAAGCAACACGGCGGCAACGGTCGAAACGTTGAGTGAGTTGACCATGCCGTACATTGGCAGGTGCGCGACGGCATCAGAGATTGCCACAATATCCTGGGCCACTCCCCGGTCCTCCCTCCCGAGCACCAAGCATGCTGGGAATTGATAATCTGTATTGCGGTAGTCCATACTCGTGGTGGCAATATCGGCGGTGATGATCCATATCCCCCTACTCTTCAGTTCCGAAACCGTAGCATAAGTATCCTCGCGATGTTCCCAGGCCACCCATCTTTCCGCACCAAGGGATCCCTTCCGAACCTTCTTGCTGGGGGGCAATGCGCCATCACCGCAGATAAAGACCTTCTCAACCAGCAACGCATCAGATAGTCTGATGATCGTGCCAACGTTATGGGCGCACATCAGGCTGTCCAGAACCAAATAAATTGGATTCCTATGGATCTGAGGGAATTCTTCCCTGGAAACCTTTCCTATACGGATCTCATGCTTTGTCAGAGGTCTGGCGATTGTTTCATTCACTGCCGTCTGCGCATTCATCTTGATGATCATCAACTTTTGTAATCTTCATGACAAGTATATTGATCATCGGAAACAATATTAGTCTTATCAAGAGGTAAGAACATTTCAGATATGACTGCATCCAGAATTGCCTGATTCTCCAGAATATGCTTATCGGCAGCAAGTTCAAAAGTATCTGAAACAGCATCATACGTCACTCTGCCCCGAGGATAATAGAATGCATTGTGCTTGGCCCAATCTCTTTTTCCCGATTGAATTAGTTGGCTCCAAAATTTGTCATGTACCAGTGGGCGGTCCAGAAATCGTTTCATTTCAATATCAGGAGGTTCTTCAATAGGCACAATATCGCCAAACACCTTTCCCTCAATCACATAAAAAACTCCCACATGCGGCATCCTGTCTTTCTCACACTTCTCCTGCCATTTATTTACTCTGTAAATCGTCGCATTTAATTTGCGCATGTGCGTCTCCATTGATATATTTTCTAAACGACCCAATTTTATGGATCTTCAAATAGCAAGATAAAAAGGTCCTGTGTCCTGTTGATTGTCTAAATTATAGCATGGTATCATTCCATATAACGTCACGATTATTGCGATTTCTATTGACCCCCATCAAGGAAATGGATTAATAAAAGAACTACAAGTACAAAAACTGAGAGGCGATCTATGGCTGGAAAACTCGAAATGAACAGGAGTTACGGTGAGAAATTAATCAGCCTGTTTGCCCGGCTGCTATTTACCAAAGAGAGCTATTCCTTGACGGAACTGGCTCAGATGCTCGGATGTTCCAAGCAGACAGTCATCAGGCTCATCAGCGACATCCGGATGGCCTATGGCGTGAACATTGAAGAAAACATCCAGGGAAACAGAAAATATTACCGTCTCATCAAACAGGGGAAATCGACGCCCGTGATTCCGTTGACCGAGTCAGAACTCACCGCCTTACAGATGTGCAAGACCTTTACGGAACATCTCTTGGGTGATCAGTTTTATCATGAGGCTACCCAGGCTTTGGAGAAGAACCTGTCCCTGACAGAATGCGCAGGCGGGTTTCCATCCCGCCACTTTGCCTCCTTCTGTACGGGAACGATTGACTATACACCTCATCAGGAAAAGGTACGCATTCTAATCGAATCCATGAAGGCAATGAAAATCTGTCGGATCACATACCAAGCCATAATGGAAAAAAAATCTAAAACCTACCATATCAAGCCGCTAAAGATCTTCTCCTATCGGGATAGCATGTATCTCCATGCTCGACTGGCCAGGGAACCGGGCAAGGTATACCGGGAAGCAGATTTCGATCCATTGCTGGCGATTCACCGATTAAAAAAGGTGGAAATGACAGACCGTAGCTTTGAATATCCGGCAGATTATGATTTTGAGGATGTTTTCGATAAGAACTTCGGTTTCATGAAGGATGATTGTTTTGAGGTGGTGGTCGAATTCACCGGCTGGGCGGCCCAATACGTGGCGGAACGAACTTGGAGTCCGGACCAGAAAATTAGCAAGATTGACGATGATAAAATCCGACTGAAATTTTCTGTTTCATCTGATGTGGAATTGATCGCCTGGATTCTTTTCTTTGGGGAAGAGGCTAAGGTGATAGAGCCTAAGTGGGTGGTGGAGGAAGTCGTTATGAAAATTAAAAAGATAGGGTCTTCATATGCATAACGTTACCTCTGAGCCGAATACACTGGAAACTCTTTCGATCGCGTTGCGGTTCAGGCGTTTATTTTTTCGGTGTCCTTAGAAGACCGCTTGCATAAAGATCAAGAAGTGATCTGGATTGACCCGGGCGTTAGAGACGCAGACCGATTGCTATCCATCTTGACACCGTATCCTTCTGAAGAACTGAAAATGACAGAGGTTGTTCCCGTAAGAACCTACTCAGAAAGTACCAAACCCCTTGAAAGATATCATGCTCGCGCCCGGCAAAGGCTTTGATCCGTCATCTTCCTCTGTACCGAATCATGTTCGAAATAAATGCTTGCATTATGTGCTTGAAAAGGTAAATATGTTACCTGTAGTGAATCAAAGTGCCAACTTGCTTGTGCCACCGGCAAGTTGACGTTTCGCTGAGATACAGTGGCTAAAATTACCTATATGAGCACGGAACAAAAACCGAGAACCTTTTCTCCGTTTTTTTGCTCACTGCGGATAAAACGTTTGTCATCCTTCCCCCGCATCATTTTTTCTTGTTATCTCGTCTCGTTCCGTAAAACTCAACCTTTCCACCCGCATCAATGATGTCCATTTCATCACGCATTTCCAAATTATAAGATTAAGAATGGTTCCATAGTTATCTCTCGATGAATTTTTCCACTGGCGCTCCAAGCAGCAACGAAAGCTTCCTGGCCATTTTAAGGCTTATGGGCCTACGCCCGTGCTCCATATTGGAAATATGCTGCGGGGGGATTTTGCCAAGGGCTTCACCTAATTGAAGTTGCGTCAACCCTTTGTTCTTACGATAGATGCGCAAATACGAACCCGCAGTCATCTTTTCCTTAACTCCTTTATACCACTGCGTTTCAAATACATCGACAAGCTCTTCCCCGTCATCCTCGACAAGGCTAAGCTCCGGCCCATACTCTTCCTTTAAGACATCCATCAGCTTCGGCGGAATCGCCGCGCCCCTGACGCTGATCTCAATATGGGGCGTTTTCACGACTGCCTGCATAATACACCTCTATGATCAATGATTTATCTTCGCAATACCAACAGGCTACCCACTTTCTGGATAAATGGCAGTGATAAATGTCTTTGCCGATCTTGCTGTAATTCGGCCAGTCAGGCTGGACAGGACCGCTCTCCCGCAAGTCTTCAATCAGCACCGCCAGACTTTCCTGAGCTGAATCAGGCATTTTCTCAGCTTCTTTGAGGGCCTTCTTTTTGACTTTTACCCTGAACATGGATGTATTGTAATCAATAAAAGGTTACTTGTCAAGAACGAATGACAGTGGGGAGGGAAGAAAGGTTCGGGCTAATTTGCATCTCAGCATGTATCCATAAAGCATTACGCTTGTAACCGTCTGATTTCATGCTGGTCCGTGGTTCCAAGATTCGATTCTAAGGTTTGATCAATAATTTCCACAACCACTATTCTAAACGAAAATATTTCAAACTATAATAATGCATCCAGAAATATGCAACAGGCTACAGCAACGGTCCCTTTTCGTGGGAACATACCGCAATCTACTTTCCATGACCTCTTCAGTTCTAGGATTATTGGTTGAAGAGGGGACCATTTTATGTCAAGGAAAAGGAGCATCAAAGATTTTTATGTTTGCAGGAAATCAGTCTTTACGTTGAAAAACGGACCCCAGTGCGTTTATAGTCAAAAACGTCGGATTCTTTGTTTTTCTGATAACCGAACATTTCGTACAACGCATGGATCTTTCAAAGGACCTGAATATCAAAAAAAGGTTTGAAGAGTGGTTAAATCAACAAGCAAAACATAATCGGGATGGATCGATGGACTTTAAAATCTCAAATTATTATCTGTTTTTCAAGACCAGCGGCGATACTGATATCATCGACATTACACCTCATGTATCAAGTAAAGTTACTGAATCAGGGTTGACAGAGGGACAGGTTCTCATCTTTGTGCCTGGCTCCACAGCGTCGGTAACAACCATCGAATATGAAAATGGCGTTGTTTGGGATTTGAAAGAGGCCATAGAGCGCCTTGCCCCAAAGGGAATTCCATATCGACATGACGCCAGGTGGGGTGATGGAAATGGTTATGCCCATGTACGGGCAGCACTTCTTGGACCGTCTCTTACGGTTCCTTTGATCAAGAGCCGTCTTATTCTTGGAACCTGGCAACAGATTGTTCTGGTTGACTTCGACAATGAGCAACGAGATCGAAAGGTCGTGGTTAGCATTTCAGGATCTTAATCACCATTGGCAAGTTGGATAATGAATAGGACAAAATACACGGACTAAAGCGCAGGATTCTGTGTTTTTCTGGTAACCGAATATTTCAAACAGCGCATGAATATTTCAACGTGCCTGAATATCAAAAAAAGGATTGACAGGATGTGTGGCCGCTTTGTTTTGCTGACTGACTTACGTGTTATAACCGAATCATTCAATGTCCAGAATGTTGCCTGTGAACACAGGCCAGGTAGCAGTATTTCTCCAGGTCAGCAAATCGCCGCTGTCCTTCGTAAGGATGATCAAAATAGCCTGGTTGATTTTCGGTGGGGGTTGATTCCATCATGGGCAAAGGACCCGTCTATCGGAAACAAAATGTTCAATGCCCGTGCTGAAACCATTGCAGAGAAGTCGAGTTTCAAGAATGCTTTCAAGAGGCGCCGGTGTCTGATCGTTGCTGACGGATTTTATGAGTGGAAAAAACTGGGACGGGTAAAGAAGCCCCTTTATTTTAGTCTTCAATCAAATGAACCTTTCGGATTTGCCGGACTCTATGAGACTTGGATTTCGCCGGACCACCAGCAAATAAATACTTGCACGATAATCACAACCGAGCCGAATGAATTGATAAGACCCATCCATGACAGAATGCCGGTAATCTTATCGAAAGGTAAAGAATCGGTCTGGATTGACCCGGGCGTTAAAGACGCGGACCGATTGCTATCCATCTTGACACCGTATCCTTCTGATGAAATGAAAATGACAGAGGTTATGGGTTCTTTAGGGTGAGCGGGGTGGTTGTAAAAAAGAAAAAATTGATGAAGCTAATAGAACGGGAAATCAAGACTGTCGGCATCATGATTGATATGTACTGCCGACAACATCATGGCGGTGTTACACTCTGCGAAAGCTGTCAAGAGCTATATTCCTATGCCCGTCAGAGATCTCTCAAATGCCCATTTGGGGAAGACAAGCCCGCGTGTGGTAAATGTCAGGTCCATTGTTATAAGCCGAAAATGAAAGCTAAAATCAGAGAGGTTATGAAAATATCTGGACCGAAAATGATCTATTCGCATCCGATTCTTGCAATACGACACCTTATGGTAACACGCAAAGAAGCACCGGCGACAGGAAAACGGAAATAACCAAATCATGAGTTTAGAATTAAAGCAAAAGCAGTTTAATTCGGCGATGGAATTGTATGAAAGCAGGAAGAGGTATAAATTGCTTGGCAGATTCGTTTCGATTACAAATATTTCACTGCAAATATATACCTTGTCATATGCGCTCACGCTGGCCATAGGATTTTGGTGGCAAATAGTATCCATAATCGCAGCTTACTTAGTAACGGACTTCATTAACGGCCTGGTACATTTATACATGGATGACAATGAGAATTATGATTCATTAGCAGGCCCTTTCATTGCAAATTTTCATCTGCACCATAGAACGCCGAGGTATCAGGACAACAATCTGCTCATAATGTATTTTAATGAAACCGGATCAAAGATATGGCTGGTGTTCTATCTTGTTGGCTTAGCTATTTTATTTCATCTGCCGAATATGAATCCTTTCCTTTTATATACGCTGACATACGTAGGTATTCTGTCCTCGATAGCAGAAATTTCACATTATCTGTGCCACAATTCTAATTCAGCAGTTGTAATGTTTCTGATACGCATCAAATTGTTATTGCCGAAACGAGAACATGCCATACATCATCTCAAAGATAATGTGAGTTACACCTTTTTGAACGGTGTAACCAATCCGCTGGTGGATTTTATTGCCAAGATGTTTTTTACCGGATATAAAAACAAAACAGATCTGCATTATGCCAAGTATTCCGGGTCAAACATGCCGCGACACTAAACAACAGGATCATACAGAAATGAAAAAACTTACAGAGAGTTACCCGGTAGTTATTGAGATCCCAGTGGTATGGGGAGAGATGGACGCTTTCCAGCATGTGAACAACGTTGTCTATTTCAGATATTTTGAAAGTGCACGGATCGCTTACTTTGGAAAATTGGATGTTATGGATCTTATGAACAGGACAGGGATTGGCCCCATCCTGGCGAGTACATCCTGTCGATTCAGGGCGCCTTTGACATATCCTGACACAGTTCTCATTGGCGCTAAAGTGACAAATATCGAGCAAGACCGATTCACGATGAATTATCTTGTGGTCAGCACGAGACTCCAGAAGGTAGCCGCCGAAGGTGATGGCTTGATCGTAGCCTTCAATTATCGTGAAAATAAAAAGGCGATCATACCAGATGAGTTGAAACAGCGGATTCTTAACCTTGAAAAGATTACTTCATAATGCCTTATGGCCAAGCTGGAACTCATCACCGATCTCAGGCATACCGTATTATCATTTCAAGAAACTGGACGGGACGGAGAAGCTAAGAAAATATAGTCATTTGAGGTTCAGATGGATAATAAAATAATTGGTAACGGCAAGATTGACGTGGTCTTGTTTGATTTTGGCGGCGTGATCGCTGAAGAAGGTTTCAGGAATGGTCTCAAGATTATTGCAGAAGCAAATGGACTTGATGAGGAAGATTTCATTCAGGCAGGTTTTGACGTCAATTATTCAACGGGCTATATTCTGGGGAAAGTATCGGAGGAAGTATTCTGGAAAGATCTGAAAGAGAAAACAGGCGTCAAAGGAGACAATGCAGACCTCAAAGCAGAAATATCCTCCCGGTTCCTGTTGAGAAACTGGATGATTGATCTGGTAAAGAAGCTTAAATCTAAAAATATCATCGTCGGTATCCTCAGTGACCAGACGGACATGATAGACAGGTTGGATGAGCAATTCGATTTTTACAGATGGTTTGATCACATCTTCAACAGCTACTATCTTGGAAAGGGCAAGCGGGATATAAGTCTCTTTGATGACATTGCTCTCACGCTGAAAACCAAACCAGATCGAATGCTGTTTATTGATGATGATCCCGGACACGTAGACAGAGCAAGGCGGAAAGGTTGGAAGGCCATTCATTATGTTGATCGTGAATCATTTGAAAAGGACTTTGAAAAGATCATACCGATGAGGGGATAAGTATTGTCATTGTCTCTAAAATGATCTATTCATCAAAGAAATCTTATTCTTGAAAGAAGCTACAATGAAAGTATCAATCCCATTGAAAGATATTATGCTCGCGCCCGGGAAGCGATTCGATCCTGCTGAATCAACTGGACAGGACGTGATTAATCGGATTCGGAAAATCTATGGCGTGATTGCAGAAGTGATGGACATCACGATTGAAGGCGAAATGGTTCACATTGAATTCCGGGACGCAACACCCGAAAAACACAGTGAGGCAATGCAAAAACTCCACAGAGGTATTGACGAAGCGCGGAAAGGGCAGCTTGCGAAGGCGATAAACCTCTTCAAGGAGGTTCTTGCTGTTATACCTGAAAATCTGGACGCCAGGCGGAATATGGCAAAGGTGTATCTGGAACTAAACAACCTTGAGAAAGCCAAGAAGATATTCCAGGAAATTCTCCAATTGAACCCAGCAGACCACATAGCAGCAATCTCCCTGGGAAACATTTATGCCCGTAATGAAAACAACTTGGATGTGGCCGCTTTTTATTATGACCTTTGTCTGCAAAATCACCCCGATGATGCAATGCTGGCCTGCAACTATGCCGCTTTGATGCTTGAAAAGGGTGATTTTCTGCAAGCGGAAGTGTTATTCAAGCAGGCTATCAAGGGTGGCAATATTCCTAATGCCTATTATGGCCTTGCTCTACTTTACCGTATGGCAGATGAATTCGAGGCTAGTAAAAGCGTTCTGGAAACGATGTTCGTTCGCAAACCGGATAACAGAACGGAAAGTGCAGTCATATATCAAGAGGCGAGAAACCTTTATACGCAAGTATGTGCGGCTCTTGGATCTAAACCAGAGGAAAAGCATTAGGGTATTTCAAGAATTCAAACTTTCAAAAAATCACGTCAATTTCTTACTCCAGATTAAAAGATTGTTAACAAGGCATATTTAAAAACATTCATGTACGATATAAAAAGTTTGAATAAAAGAAAACTGTATGCTTACGCTGGTTTAGTCTTCTCTGTTTTATGTTGGGCCGCAAACACCGTACTTGCTCGTGGAGTGGTGCAAGAAGTTAATCCTATGGCCTTATCTTTTTGGCGCTGGTTTGTTGCCCTGGTTTTAATTCTTCCTTTTGGATTCTTTTACTTAAAACGAGATATTCACACGATTAAGAAGAACAAATTCCGATTGGTAGTACTCGCGTTCTTTAGCGTTTCTGTCTATAATTCTTTGTTGTATGTAGCTGCCCATTTCACAACAGCCAATAACATGTCCATTGTTACGGCAGCGATGCCGACGATAACCATTGTAATGGCATGGATGATCATCAATGAAAAACCTGGGAGGTTACAAGTTTTTGGAGTGATCATTTCAGCATTAGGGGTGCTTGGCATAATTTTCAAAGGGTCACTTGCAAATGCATATCATTTAATTTTCAATTACGGTGACCTGCTGGTAGTCGGATCAGTGGCAAGCTGGTCTCTGTATTCGGTATTTCTTCGCAAGTTCAAAATTGTTTTGCATCCGGTAAGCCTTCTAACCATGACAATTGGATTGGGAATTATTTTCATTGTCCCTTTTTATTTATGGGAAATTATCGCTACGAACGATTTCAGCTTTAGATACAAAGTCTTTCCAATTTTCCTGTTCTTGGGCATCTTCCCTTCAATCTTGGCATATCTATGCTGGAATAACGGGGTTGCTAAAGTTGGCCCAAGTACTTCAGCGACGTTTTTATATTTATTGCCAATATTTGCAGCCTTTCTTGCATTTATTTTTTTAGACGAAAACATATATTACTATCATATGTTTGGTGGATCGCTAATTTTTGTTGGCTTATATTTAGCAAACATGAAGAGAGTGCAAGGATTAAATGTCGATCCATAGAATCCCAGTTAATAAGCTCAGCCATGAAGCCTTAAAAGGAGTTATTCAAGAATATATTTCCCGAGACGGAACTGATTATAGCGAAGTTGAGGCTTCAGAGGAAACGAAGTTCAGATATGTAAAACAAAAGCTTGAAAAAGGATTGGCAGTTCTTATTTTTGATGACGAGGCTGAAACCACCAATATATTATTGGCTGATGATCCTGTTTTAAAAAAGCTTGATGCATAAACTGATTGATCAAAAGATAATTACATGTGATTGAATGGCCATGACTTCAGCCAATAACCTTTTTTCTGATATCCCTCCGGAATTCAAGGAAGAACTATTTGAAACAATCCTCAAAAGAGAAACTTTCCGGATAGAAAGAATCGTATCCCATGGTCATTGCTCGCCCGAAGGCTTCTGGTATGATCAGGATGAAAATGAATGGGTTGTTCTTCTCAAAGGAAGTGCCGTTCTTCGTTTTGAAGATCAAGCTGAAAACGTCACAATGAACCCAGGCGATTACATCCATATTGAAAAACATCGACGGCATCGGGTAGAATGGTCAGATCCTGAGCAGGACACTGTCTGGCTTGCAGTCCATTATCAGTAAAGGAGGGAAAGGCATCATGACTGTTTCAGAATGGCTGGATAGCAAAGAAGCCGCGGGTGTCGATGTTTCGCATATTGTCCTTCCTGATGACCTGGCTAATGATCAAGATCCAGACGAAACCATCTTTTACAAGGAAATCCGGGAATGCAGTATCCTCTGTCCTGACAACCATCCCTTCTCTACTGTAGAACAATTCGGAAACTGGTATTATTGCAGGGGCCGTGACAAAGAGAATGGTCCTCATACGACGCGGCCACAGTGGTGGATGTTTACAAGGGATAAGGACTTGGCAATTAAAACGGCTGAGTCACACATAGAAAAAAGCTGAAAATTTGAGATATGAAAAAAATTATCACTTTGACATGCATGATCCTACTTCTACATGCTTTTCCGTCAGCGGCGCAAGATGCCGTCCGTCTTGTGCTCAACGAAAAGCTGGTTCCTCAAGCAGGATCTAAGGTTAGCGACTTTGTTCCCAAGGGATGGAAAATTGAGCAGGAATTGAGAGGCCACCTGAATCCTGATTCCCTTGAAGATGTTGTTCTCCAACTGATTGAGGATAAACCGGAGGAGAGCTCTAAAGGTGAATACCAGGATCGCTATCGGGCTTTGGTTATTCTCTTGAAGGCTCCTGATGGAAAATACCGCCGTGCAGCAGTTGCCGGCAAATTGATTCAATGCACAGGATGCGGTGGTGTGCTTGGTGGTGGCGGAGTCGGGGCTGATCTAAAAATTATCAAAGGTGTATTGCTTGTTTCGCAGTTCTCAGGGTCTCGGTGGGCAACAGATCGGCTTCAGCGATTCAGGTACGATAAACAATCAGGGCGTTTTTTACTGATAGGTGAAGATATAAAAGAGTGGGATAGGGGAGCAGGCGATAGCGCTGTCACAAGTATAAATTATTTAACGGGGCAGCAAGTGATCGAGAAGAAAAAATATAATCAAAAGCTGGATAAAGATGTGACTCTGGGCAAACAGAGCAAGTCGATCGAGAAGAAACAGATACCCATTGAAGATGTGGATTATGAAAAGTGACACGTATTGTGGTCAGGCACTATTCATCTTAGACATCCATTGTTGAAAGGACATACGAAGATGGAAAAAAGACACCTTGGGAAAAACGGTCCGACAGTATCAGCGCTTGGCTTGGGCTGCATGGGCATGTCAGATTTTTATGGAGAGCGCAACGAAACTGAATCCACTGCCACTATTCATAAAGCCATCGATATGGGGATCAATCTTCTGGATACTGCCGACATGTATGGACCTTTCACAAATGAGGAACTGATTGGAAGGGCGATCAGAGGCAAGAGACAAAATGTCTTTCTGGCGACGAAATTCGGCATTGTCCGAACCGCAGACCCCAATTATCGCGGTGTAAGTGGCAGACCTGAGTATGTAAAGTCAGCTTGCGAGGCGAGCCTGCGTCGCCTTGGTGTCAATGAAATCGATCTTTACTATCAACATCGAGTCGATCCAGAGACGCCTATTGAAGATACTGTAGGTGCAATGGCTCAGCTTGTTCAAGAAGGTAAAGTGCTATACCTGGGGCTCTCTGAAGCAGGTCCTCAAACTATTCGCCGTGCTCATGCCGAGCATCCTATTACAGCATTGCAGATCGAATACTCCCTCTGGACAAGAGACCCGGAAGAAGAGATATTCCCGTTATGCCGTGAATTGGATATTGGTTTTGTTGCCTATAGTCCTTTGGGGAGAGGGTTCCTAACGGGACAGATCAAAAAAATCGATGATCTTGCTGAAGATGATTACCGCCGAATCACTCCACGGTTTCAAGGCGAAAATTTTCAGAAGAATCTGGATCTGGTGAACCATATTACTAAAATGGCGAAAGAAAAAGGATGTAAGCCAGGACAGTTGGCTCTTGCCTGGGTGTTGGCCCAAGCTGAATTCATTGTACCTATATTTGGAACAAAGAGAAGGTCCTATTTGGAAGAGAATATTGCCGCCATCGAGACCAAACTGACAGCAGCAGATATGAAGCGTATTGAAGAAATTTTCCCTAAAGATGCAGCTTCAGGCGCCCGTTATCCTGAAGCGATGATGAAACTGATTGGCCAAGCCACATAATCAGAATCGGCAAGATCCCTGCCGTATGTCAATTACCCAAATGCTCGATCACCCAATCTTGCTGAAGACTTCTTTGAATACTTCCACCGGTTGAGCGCCGACTATCTTGTGTTTCTCATTGATGATGAATGTCGGCACCCCCGTTAGATTTATCTTTCTTCCATCCTTATGTGCCTGATCTAAAACTGATCTGTAACGCTTTTCTGAAATTGCCTTCATCATATCTTCGGTATCCAGTCCGCTTTCTGCCGCGACAGACGTGATGACGCCAATGCTTCCAATGTCATAGGCTTCCGTGAAATAGAAACGGAACATGGTTTCGTGAAATATTTCATATTTCCCCATGGCACGGGCATATTCAGAGGCTTCCAGAGCAAGACGCGAATTGGACAGGAGTGTGTGATTGCCGAAAACGATTCCAAGCTCCTTACCACGCTGGCGTAGGTGCTCGTACATCTGGGAAACATCATGACCTTTGAATCTCTCAGACAGCAGGATACCTTCAGGCGGCGTTTCTGGATGGAGTTCGTAGCTGATCCAGGTATCGTTAATGTCGTACGTCTTCTTGAGCTGATCGACAATACCCTTGCCGATATAGCAGAATGGTCAGATGTAGTCGGAAAAGATTCTTATTTCGATACTCATCTCGTGCCCTTATGAAAGATTTTTATATGATTATTTTTTAGCTCCGTTGCCTACCATTCCCTTCAACTCTTTCCCAACCTTGAAAAATGGCAGTTTCTTGGGCTTCACGCCAACATTTTTACCGGTCATGGGATTCCTTCCTGCGTACGCCTTGTATTCCCTCACAGAAAAACTCCCGAATCCTCTGATTTCAATTCTGTCTCCCTTTTCCAGAGAATCCTTAAATCCGCCGAGGATTTGATTGATGATGTCCGTTGCTTGTTTATCGGTCAGGTTTTCTTTATTGGCCAGAGCTGCGATAAGGTCTGATTTGTTCATAATGCTTTCTCCAGTAACGTTTTGATTGACAAGCCATTGATTGACATAAGATAGAATGCCCGAGTGGTACCAAATTACTTGGCCCTCAATATCAAGGACCGCTCTTTAATGTCAAATGTTGATTATGGAACGATTGAAGTAACCTTAAAATAATCCGGAAGATAAAATAAGCCATGGAACAAATGCCGACAGATGTTCGCAGCCATTGAATTATCCACAGATGCTTTCCTCAAAGGTTTCATTTTTACCATGGCGCTGGTTTTATTTGTGATCTTTTACCGGCAGCCGTTATGTGCAGAACCTTATCATCGGCTCGAAACAAAACATTTCTTTATCAAACATGTGGATGCGGAAGAAAAACTGGCTAAACACATATCCACTACATCAGAAAAAATAAGGGGAAGGATTATCGCCGACATAGGATATGACTTCCCGGATAAGACCGTGATCATCCTGGCGCCGTCTATCGAAGAGTTTCAAAAGGTTCAACCGGGCAAGGAAACGATTCCTCTCTGGGCCTCGGCGGTGGCCTATCCCGAACGTAACTTGATTATCCTGAGATCTCCAGGGGCCATAAAAGGGGGACGTCTCGACTATGAAAAAGTGTTTACCCACGAATTTACCCATATAGTAGTTGGGAAAGTCTTGGAAGGACGGGAGGCGCCTACCTGGCTTTCCGAAGGATTTGCAATGTATGAATCTTCAGAGTGGCATTTGACAAGGATGGCCAGTCTAACAAAAGCATTTCTGACAAAGACAGTGATTCCGCTCGAAAAACTAACCACAAATTTTCCCAGTGATCCTGATGAAGCTGAACTCGCTTATGCGGAAAGCTTTATGTTTGTGTCTTTTCTCATCAATAAATTTGGCAAGAAAGCGTTTCACCAGTTTATCAGGGATTATGCCACTGATGGTGATCTTAAGGGCTCATTAAAAAAAATGACCGGCCTGCACCTGTTCATCCTCGAAAAAGAATGGTTTGATTACATGGAGGTGCGTGTTTCCTGGATACCACTGATCACGAGCGCCACAACTCTCTGGTTTGTCATCACCCTCATTTTCGTTTACGGATATTATCGAAAGCGAAGAATTGCCAGGAAAACCCTTCAGATGTGGGAACAAGAGGAACAGGAAAATAACGATCATTTGTGAAAAGCAAAACCCCCTGATGAACCGGTTTCGCCAGGGGGTTTTTGAGGAACACAGACTTTCAAAATACGTGTCTTTATTTATCCAGTAGAATTATCAAACCTCGTTTCGTCTCAACCAGGCTTCCTGATAGAGCCTGCCGATAGTCAGGAAGAGGGCCAGGAAGAACATCCCGAACATGAAGTTGGGAGCCGTACCGAAATACTGATCAATCTTGAATCCCAGATACAGGAAGAGGAACGATGCAAAGGCAATCACAAATCCCCAGCTGCTGATGACCATGATGTGTTGATACTGGTGATATACGGGCCTTTGTGTGTTTTGCTGTATTGCCATGATCTGTTCCTCCTTTCCTCTTTCTATCGATCTTTATTCCGGATCAATCTTCTTTCTGTTAGCCAACCAGATTCTTAATGGTGTCGATGACCGGATTGGTGAAAAGAGCAATCAGCACTGTGTAGAGGGCGAAAACTCCGGCGACTTCTCCCGTGTACATCTTCTCGTATTTGTGCTTCAGGGAGATTATGGTCATCCCGCCTATAATCAAGCATCCCAGCTGGAAGTAGGGGAAATTAGCCACACCGGCTGCTGCGTATTCTGCCAAAGCGAAAGTTCCAGTCAAAAGAACCACCAACATTGCCGCTACCATCGTTCCTAATGTCTTTTTCATGATCTGTGTCCTCCTATGTCTATTTTTTTATTTGTTTCGTTTGACTTTATACATTGCGTAAAGCGTGCCAGGTTGTATGAAGTGAACTTGGATGTATCGTAAGTGCATGTTACGGATAGATATAAATGAAACCGGAGTAGGGCACGGCGATGATTTGCAGGACGGATGATGGATGCTTTTTTAATGAAGCTTTAAAATTGCTTGAACGAAACGATGGGAAATGAAATTCATAAGGGCTGATAAATTCTTTCAGCGCTTATTTCCATGATCCCGGTTGCAGCTCGCGCCGGCATTCCTATGGGTAATCGAATCTCTGCCGTCATGCCGTTACCCTATCAGACAAAGCCTGATCTCCAACATCAAATATCCTGATCCATATAAACGCCCATTTCTCATCCCATATTCATCATTCCCCTGATTGTTAAAAATTGCTTTAGAGATTATCTTAGGGCCGAAAGAAAGAGAGAGGAGACATAAAGGCCATGACGACCACCAGCAACGAAAGAATCGAATTCAGTCCGCAGAGAGATATCCTGGGGAAAACAATAGAAAGAAACAGGACCAGCCTTCACCATATGGCAGGTCTCAAAGGATTATAAACCGTATCAAAAAGAGAGAGGAGAAACTACCATGAAGACGACAGGAGCCAAAGACAAAGAGAAATTCGCTAAGAAGGCTGGCAAGACCTGGTTGGACCCCATGAGCACACCGTTCGGGACCAAGTAGATTAGGAGAAGACACGAAGATAACGATTTTTAACTTAAGAGAGAGGAGACAAGGATCATGAAGAAAATTGCAAAACCAGAGGAAAAAAAAGCATTCCAGGGTGTAAAAGTTGAAACCGAGTGCTACGAGTCAACCATCATTGAGGCTGTTATTTAGTAGGCTGCCACGATAACGATTCTTTACTTATGAGAGAGGAGCAAGGATCATGAAAAAGGAAAAGAAAGCTTTCAAGGGTTGGATTGACCCGATGGCTACGCCTTATCAATATAAGAAAGGCTGAAATCCAAGAAAACATAAAGTCTGCCATAGCGGCAGCAGTTGTCGAGAGAGGTAAAGAGACCGGATGCTACAAAAAACCTGCCTCTCTCGGGTTAAGGGCGGAGTTGAATAGACTCCGCCCTTAGTTTATTCATGAACAGACCGAAGCCCCTGTCATCATCTGACTCAGAGCCTTTTTCTTTTGACCTCGGCGGTTGTTTCCGCTATGCTCCCCGCCTGATTTTGCCGGTAAAAATATCAAAGAAAAAGGACAATCAACAATATGAACGATCAGGATAAACCTTACATAGATGCTAACGGAACAATTGTCATTCCTTTCAAAATCGACCGAAAATATCACTTCTGGAATGGTGGCCAACCGCTGTCAGATACCTTATTGGAGCTGAATACGCCGGAGGATATATGGAGTAAGCATATTGAAAAACCCTATCCTGGGGATGCGGTGTGATCTGGGGGTAGGGCATAGGGAAAGCATTGAAAGCGCTCACATTTCTATTCGTTAGACTCGTTTGCTGAGAGCTTATTGAATCCGGTTTGAAATGCACACATGCATGACAGCTAAATTTCCTTTCTAAGAACTGACACGCTCTTTTACTGCAAGTCCATGATTATAGAACGTAGAGAACCATGCGTAAGTAAATGGTGATGTTTTAAATGATGTAGCATTGCCGGGAAATCAGAAGGTAAAAGGAGAAAACAAACCTCAAACAGGATCAACTGAAGAAAAAGAACTACTCGACCCAATTATTTTTGCCGAACATCATAACCGATCATGAAGAGAGCCGACTGGATCGCCGTCAAGCGCTCGTTCAAAGGCGAGTTCTGGGGTAGCTGGGCAAAGCGTGACGATGTCCTGTCGGCAAGCTCTTTCAACAACCAACTTGCTTTAATATTGTCGTTTAAATGGCGGGAAGGTTTGCCGGTAAACTCAGGCAACCTATACAGCCCATTGCTCGGATTCCTCCGGTTTTCACTATGCTGCATGCTGCCCGAAGTCTTGCCTCTGCCAAAAGAAAACTCAATCGCTTCCGGTATCGTCTCCAGACCGTTTTCTTCTGAATACAATCGACCCAGCAAACCCAAGGCAGCGCCGACACGACCATCATACATTATAAAATCATCTACCAAAAGGAAATAGAGCTTGGTAAAACCCGAGTTGATGTTAATGCCATCATGATTACCGAGACGAACATCGGATATTTTCAACCTTTTTTGAACCTGCTTAAAGTACTTACAAACGCCCTCAGGAATTTCTTCCAAACGTTTCCGGTTCTTATCGAGAACCCCACCCCAGGCCAGCATGGACAGTGCGCATTTACGGGCTAACTCCTCATCTTTATCCAGGACTGCGGCTCTGAACATCTCAGCCAGCTTGGTCATATGCTTAAAAGAATCGGTAAAGCTGCCTCCCGACACCCGTTCGCCCTTTTCTGGGTCGTTCATCCGATAGGGCCACCAGTATTGTTCATAAGCTTCGTAGAGACAATTTGAATTAAAATCCCGTTTTGCCTTTATTTGATAATATTGATGCTTAAAAGATCCGGGTGAGTCGATCATAAACTCCAACCAGTGGATAAATTGGCGAACATTCAGGTTACTGAGATAATCAGACCTTTTAGGATAATCACCATGAGCTGGTTTTTTTTTAGCGGCCAGAGTTTCGATAAGGTCCGATTTGTTCATGATGATTGTCTCCGTTAAATTTGAGTTATCTTTATTTTCATAAGTGATATGATGACTAATGATGTAATTGTTTTTGCCGAACATCAGTGGTGACTAGTTTTAACCTGCCGCGGTGTTCACCGTATATGAAACCGCTTTGAGTGTTTATTTTACCAATAGCGAGCGTTCAAATAGGACAGCCATGATTTTGTGTCGACCAGATGCTCTGCATCTTTCAATAGTGCAACCGGATCAATGGGCACGTAGGAATCCGGTATTTTCAGGATGTGTTTCCATGCAGCGTGGATGTCATGCTCCCGGAGGGTGGGGGACGTTATGTTCCCCTTCAATTCAACGTTATCATTTGGGATGACGTGAATATTAACGCAACTATCGCACTTCATTTCCCTATTTTGTGCAAACAGCCAGCCAAGCAATGTTTGCCGCATCATCTGGTAAAATGGCTCGAAGTATAAGCCTTGGGGATTAATACCGATTACAAACGGTCCAGTAGGCTGGGTGATTAGTGAATCGTAAACGTCAGCTCGTGCCTTTTTATATAGGTTCTCACTCACATACGTCTCCGTATATTTCCACTCGATCAAGAACAGTATCCTTTTCTCAGTTGATGTTACACCGAGCATAACTGCGTCTATAGATGTGCAATTAGCACCTCGGGTGAAAGACTTTTCCTTTAGGTGTTGCTTCTTGCCTATATACTCAAATTCGACAAATCCATCGTCGATAACCAGAGCCTCAACAATATCGGGATTTATTCTCTTCAATAATGCTGTGGCAATATCCTGCCGTTGACGAACGTAGTACAAATGATTCAAGCATGCTACTTGAGATGAGAGGAGGTGACCAGTTGGATCACCAGCATTTCCCTTCCACCAGGGAATTTTGTATTTTCTGAAATACTGTTTAGCGTCCTCTCGTATTCCATCCCAGAGATTCAAAGACGGATCCTTCAAAACGAAGTCTCTTGCCTTTCCGTAAAAGACTCCACAGCCCGGATCTCTTAATAGATCATCTCTGATCTTTATGGCTCTATGTCTCTGATCTTCTCTATAACTCATGTTTTATTTCCTAACACATGTCTATTTAACACCCTTATATCTTCTTTAAGAACAGCTAAATTATGTGTTCCTGCCGTTTAACCCATCCTTTCACGTCCTTCAAAAAATCCTTTCTGAAGTCTTCAGGTTCAAGTATCACGATGTTCGGTATCCAGGACTTGAGTACATTCCTGATAGCCTCAAAGCGGCCTACTCGGAAGGTGACGACAAGAGACCCATCTGGCCTTTCTTCTTTGAGCTCCTGAGTGGGGAATATCATACGGCGCCTGAAATAATGACTCACCTGTGCATCTATAAGCACCTTGACTTCCAAAGTCATATCTCCGGTGAACCAGATGTTGGCGCTCTTATGAAGGATGTTATCAAGGTCTTCAGGTACGTCCTGGCAACATGTTTTCAATAATCGGATATCGTTGATCCGATCAAGGGCGTAGCGCTTGAGGATGCCAGTAGCGGGTTCATTACCGATGAGGTACCAGAAGCCGCCGAAATAGGCGACCCGGTATGGTTCCATCTGGACAGGATGAGGACCCTTATTTGCGGCATATCGAAATGTAACCTGTTTTTTCTCTCGGACTGCCCGGACGATCTTATTGAGGAGTTCGCTGTCCAGGGGAACAGCATCGTCAATCTTCACAAAGATAGGCATGGAGGTGACACAGTCATACAGGCGGTCCAGAACGCCATCTGCAGCTTTCCGGAATGGTTCTCCCAACTGACCCACAATGTTTTTCAAAGCAACAACGAGAGCTAGTTCGGTATCGTCAAAGATTTCCAGATTCTTCACTAAGTCCTTGCTCATCTTGTGGAGCCCCTTCTGGACCTCATAGAGGGGAAAGCCAGACTCTTTCAGTAGTAGCAGATCCCGCTGGATGGTGCGGGGTGTCGTTCTGAAATGCTGGCTCAGCCAACTGCTTGATACCTGACCCTTTTCCATGAATATCCTGAGAATCTGCCCTAGGCGGATCAGTTTCGTTTGCGTGCTGCGATCACGAGTCATCCCCTACCTCCCTGTCTTCAAAATAAATCATATCCTGAAAAATAATGCGACCTGCGTATGTCGTCGAGGCATTGAATTATCAGAGACAACCCGATAAGGTCAATACAAAAGAAAGAAAGGCAGGTGAATTAGGTTGGAAGAGATGGTGAAATTATCTGAGGATGAAGATGAGGCCAAGGCAATCCTGCTAATGGGGTGGCTACACTATGGTGGATACCCGGAGAGAAAAGGCGTCTTTAAACAACTTAAATGGTATTCAGTTTGGTGCAAAGAGCCGCTCCATGAACGAATGATTATGAATATGTGCGCGGGATATGATCCGGATGCGCGAACATACTTTGAGGAATTTTTGCGAATAAATTTGGAGTCACCCGATGGTCTCTTATCAAAATAGGGAGAGATATATAGCGACTACGGCCTGAGGAAGACTCATTTGCTGCACGCCGTGAGATTACTCACCGAATCTACCTACCAAGGTATTAATATTATGTATGTTTCTGTAGAGGAATTTATAGGTGAGATGAACAACTCTCTTCGTTATAACTGGATGCCAAGAGAACAATGGTCATGAATATTGAAAAGTGCAGTGGAACATTGAAAAGCGTAGGGAGGGCAAATTGAGAAATTATCAACTTTCTCAGCCCGGCAATGTCAGACTCCGGCTTGATATCAGAATTACGGAAACAGTCAGGATAATCGATAACAATCATCGAGAAGTAATAACCCAAAAGCAAATTGAACTAAATCCTGATTTTATTACAGATATGATTCCCGAAGAAACCCATCCGAACATAGACAGGAGAGAGAAAATGTATGCTGATTACTGCTATGGTTGCATGAGAGGAACAGGTCACAAGAGAAGGTTCGGAATTGGAACCATCGTCATGCTTGTAATTTCAATGGGCTGGTGGATTCTGGCAATGCCCTTTTACCCGAAACGCTGCGTCATCTGCGGTTTGAAACCACGATAAGGAGAGAAATTATCATGAATATTGAAAAATTAAAAACCGCAGTGAAAAATTCAAACACTGTATTTAAAAAGATAAAAGAAAAACATAGTACTCTGTCCGGCTATCTGGTCTTTTCATCACTTAATGGACAGTGCGAATTGACAGATAACATGGAGAAAATCTTGTCTGAATTTCCCGATATGGTTCATGAATCTAAGGTAAAAAACGAAGCAATCAGCTTGATCAATAAAAAGGCAATCACTGAGCAGATGCTTACAAAGAAGGAACTCGATATCAAGGAAGACACCTTCATCGAAATTAGATTTGCCCAACCCAATCTGGAT
The DNA here is from genome assembly GCA_903885795.1 of uncultured delta proteobacterium. Taxonomy (GTDB): domain Bacteria; phylum Desulfobacterota; class Syntrophia; order Syntrophales; family UBA8958; genus UBA8958. Next base: position 68,421 of record CAISJV010000092.1, read on the forward strand.
CTTATATTTGAGATGCAGAAAGATCCCCTTGTTTCACAGAAACATACGCCCCATACAAAGGCTTCCATCAAGATAGTTCTTGGAACACTCGGAGAATTGTCAAACCCAGAATCAGAAGAAGAGTAGATCTAATTTAACTGCTAATTTGATACCTGCTTATGATTACAGATAGAGTTTCTATTATTATTGGCGACAAAAAGTCGCACTATAGTTTGATTGATAAAGCAGTCAGAATTATAAAAGACACATATAATGGTGAATTTAATGTCTACGACCTAACATCTCTTGATTCATTCAGTGTGGAGGAAAAGGCATACCTAAAAAAAATCTTTTCTCATAAATTTACTAGCGTGGATGCTTGGGAACATTGCTTCTACTTTCAAGAAGGCGTTTGGAAGTACGAAGAATCTGATTATAATCACGAAAAAGCAATAAGAGACATATTAATTCTATTGAATACCAGCACAACTTCGATTGGCGAAAAGGTCTATACTAATGATTATCGGTTAATAGAAAGCCTCATACGTGGAGATAATCAACTATGGGATGATGATGTTGAAGGAGTCCATATTGAAAATCGGATATATGAAGTTGATTTCGATCAAATAGAATTTATATCTCGCAATCTCAAAAGCAGAGTCGGTGATTATTGCGAGTTTAGCTTTGAATTTGTTAAAACCTTTAAGGAATCATTTAGAGATTATTGCACAAAGCGAATTCATGAAATTATCAGGGAGGGAAAATTATGACGCGCGCAAAAGCAGATTTTGTACATCTTCATGTCCATACGACATACAGCCTCTTTGACAGCACCATTCGCCTTAGCGACATCTTCAAAAAGGCGAAGGAATATCAGATGCCGGCCATCGCCATTACCGACCATGGCAATCTATTCGGCGCCATCGAATTCTATCAACAGGCCAAAATAGCCGGGATCAAACCCATAATCGGCTGTGAGCTATATGTTGCCCCGAAGAGCCGGTTTGACAAGTCCTCCTCTGGAATTGGAGAATCTTCTCATCATCTTGTTGTGCTCGCCAAAGACATGCAGGGATATAAAAATCTCCTAAAGCTGGTATCAGCAGGCTATCTTGAAGGCTTCAACTACTACCCTCGTGTGGACAAAGAAATCCTTCAGCAGCATCATGAAGGACTGATCGCCACAAGCGCTTGCCTGCACGGTGAAATTGCATCATATCTCACGAAAGGCGATCGCGATGCTGCTGTAAAAGCCGCCCACGAGTACCAGGATATCTTCGGCGAAGGGAATTTCTATCTGGAAATCACGGAAACCGGTTTGCCGGAACAAAAGATTGCCAATGAAGGCATCTTGGAAATCAGTCGTTTTCTCTCCATCCCTGTTGTCGCCACCAATGACTGTCATTACATGCAGACAGAGGATGCGGAGGCCCATGAGGTGCTTCAGTGCATCCAGACGGGAAAAACTTTGAAGGACAGCAATCAAGCAAATTATAAAACAGACCAATTCTACTTTCGGTCAGCGAATGAGATGAAACAACTTTTCCATTATTGTCCCGAGGCTATAAGTAACACAGGGATTATAGCCGATCGCTGTAACATTGATCTTTATTTTGGAGAGTTTTATCTGCCCCATGTCGAAAACAATCCAGGAGAGAACCTTGATGAACGCTTGGAAATAGAAGCTATAGAGGGTTTGGTAAAAAGGAAGCCCCACATATCGAGATCGGTAGGAGCTGTAAATCAGGAATTGTACTTGAAACGTTTGCACGAAGAACTGGCAATGATAAAATCTATGGGATTTTCTGGTTATTTTCTGATTGTCTCCGACTTTGTAAGGCATGCAAAAGATAGCGGCATTATCGTTGGCCCTGGTCGCGGCACTTCTGCAAGCAGCCTTGTAGCCTATGCTACTGGAATTACCGATATAGATCCTCTCCGTTATGGTTTGCTTTACGAACGGTTCCACAACCCCAGCCGTATGGGTATGCCTGATATTGATATCGATTTCTGTCAAGAAGGACGCGACGAGATCATCATGTATGTAACCAAAAAATATGGCATTGAGAATGTCGCCCAGATTATTAGATTCGGTAAGATGCGGGCCAAGAGTGTTATCATGGATGTAGGGCGGGCTATGAACATCCCTTACAGCGAGGTTGATGCCATTGCCAATATGATCCCGGATATACTGTACATTACCATTGAAGAGGCATTCAAACTTGAACCGCGTCTTCTGGAAGAAGCAAAGAAAAATGAAAAGATAGACAAGCTACTAAACCTTTCAAGGGTTCTTGAGGGTTTGAATCGCCACGCATCTACCCATGACTCGGGTGTTGTCATCTCGGATGTACCTTTAGTTAATCTGGTGCCCCTTTACAAGAGTCCGAAAGATGATTTAGTGACTCAATATCCCAGAGATAATATCTATACGGTAGGTTTGACTATATTTGATTTTTTCGGTTTGAAAGTCCTTACAATGATACAAAAAGCTGTGCAGATGATCGATGAGAACAGAGGAATAAAACTTCATGTCAATGAGCTATCGCTTGATGACAAAGCAACGTATGAACTTCTTCACCAGGGCAATACAGATGGCGTTTTCCAGCTTGAAAATTCAGGGTTGAGGGAACTCCTTACGATCTTGAAGCCAGACTGTATAGAAGATGTTATTGCTTTTATCGCCCTTTACAGACCAGGCCCAATAAGTATGGTCCCTGATTTTATTGCCAGAAAGCTTGGAGAAACTAAAATTACGTATGAAATACCTGAACTAGAGCCTATTCTCAAAGAGACATACGGCATTATTCTATATCAGGAGCAGGTCATGCAGATTGCCAGTGTCATCGGAAACTACACCATGATGGAAGCAGATATCCTTCGTAGATCCATGAGCAGGGAAAACGCAGCTAAATTGGAGCAGGAGAAGCAGAAGTTTCTCGTTGGTGCAAAAGTTAAGAAGATATCAGGGCAGAAAGCCAATAAAATATGGGAACAGATGGAAACCTTTTGCAAGTATGGGTTCAACAAATCCCATTCCGTCGCTTATGCCATGATAACCTACCAAACCGCTTACCTCAAAACACACTATCCTGATGAATTTTGGGCCGCGCAGACCTAAATGATAGGAACCATACTATGCCTACTCGACAGGAAAGAAAGGAATAAATATTTAAAATAATCATGCACTACCTTAATAAAGAAATGACAAATTTTATTAAAATAGGTTATGGTAATAACAGGGAACAAAAATAAACAAAAGGAGAAGTAAAATGAAGAAAATTATGGCGGTTGGATTGGTTGGTCTTTTGATGGGATGTCAGGGAGCTATGGTAACAGCAACCAAATGGGGAGAAACAGCGGGTGGTCCTGGCAAAGTAGTGAAGTGCGAGAGAGCTGATCTTCGTGACAAAAAGGAAATTGACGAGACATTCGCCAAGCATAATGGGCACAAGCTCGTGTACATTTCTGAATACACGACTGGCAATAAACTCGGTACCGATGCTATCGTCTGCTTTGAGTATGAGAAGTAACACAAACACATCCCAAAGGCAACGGAAACCGAATAGTCGTAACATAGGTTTCTGATCGAGGATATAATTATAAGCAATGGAATGAACCTTTGAAAAATGATTAAAGAGCAGGAAGATCAAAATGGATTTAACAAATCGTTATGAAGCATTGAAAAAAAAGGTCAAGGACCGAAAGGAACCATTTGACAACTTCATCAAGCTCTTGGAGGGTGAGACCACTTGGCTGACCTCGCCAGCGAGTACAAGGTTTCATCTGTCGGAGGAGCAAGGACTTCTGAAGCATAGCGTTGGGGTAACAGAAACACTGTTGCGATTCCGGGAATTTCTCGCCCCTGCGATCACTGAAGAGAGCTGCGTCATCGTCGGTCTATTTCATGACGCGGGGAAACTGGGAATGCCTGGTAAACAACTATATTTGCCAAATGATAATGAATGGATGGTGAAAAACCGAGGGATACGCTACAAGATTAATCATGACGTGGTAGCGATGGGACTGGCAGTCCGCAGCCTCTATCTTGTAACTCAATACATCCCTCTCACCGACGCCGAAGCGCAGGCCATCGCCTATCATGACGGGCAGTACATTGACGATAACAAGATCATCGCCCACAAAGAGGAGCCCCTGACACTGCTCCTTCACTGGGCAGACTACTGGACGGCGCACATTTATGAGGAAGGAAGAGAAAGGCAAGTAAATTATAACTTTTAAGGAGAATGGCATGTACTCATATGAGACAGTGAAGAAAATACTCGAAACAGCGATCGACAGTTTGGTTGATAACTTCGCACGTGAACCTTACATTCATCGGTGCGAGCACTCCATACACTGCGAGTTGTACAATATGCTTATTGTCCACCGAGCATTACAGGGACTGATACCTCTCAAAAATGACGGACGGAGCACAACTTTAATCCACAAAGAATGGCCTGAAACCACGCCGAGACAGGAGAAGAACGGGAGACGCGGCAACTTCGACCTAGCCATACTTGATCCTGAAGAAATTCCGAAATGTACGGTAGAAAAATTTACGGCGGGACTTATTACCCCGACATTTGTTGTTGAAATGGGGCTGAACTATGGATTAAGTCATCTACAGAATGACAATTACAAACTTAATAATAGTGAATGTAGGGATGGTTATCTGGTCCATCTGTGGCAACCGCACAAGGGAATCTCTGATATAGATGTAGAGGAATTACGGAATTGGATAGAAGTAAAAGAATCAAAACATGGGGTTGCCGCTGTCGTGTTTTTCAAGGGGGGAACTATGGTCAAACACCTGCAAGATGAGCAACTTGCAAATATTAGTGAAAAATGAACTATAGTGAAAGTGACCTCCGTAGACTTGCAGATGCACAAGATAGCCCAGAAGATTCCCGTGGGCCGTGGAGTTATCCGGGAACTTTAGAATAACTTGTTATGTGTTCAATATAAAGAGGGGAAGACATGCCAGACTTTAACATCAGCAAAATCGCAAATTACCTCGGGAGGTATAAGGATCAGCTTGATGAGCTTTATGAGTGGGAAGTAAAAAATACTCAGAAGTTGGCAGAGATTGATGTCGCGAATGAATCCGAGATAGCTGAGCTTAAATCTTCTGACCTCTGCCACTTCCAGAAAACCCAAAGACTGAAGTCTATCCTGTCAAAAGCACTCAATGACTATCAAATAATCGATATCCCGCGGTTTGAACAAATAGCGCTGTGGATAATTCGTGACTGGGGTGGTATTCATAATGGTTCAGATTCTGACACAATCAGGTGTGTCAATGCTTTTCTAGGAGCAGATAAGCCCTCATTTGACCGAATTGCGAGTAGTTCAAAAGTAGGGGGATTCATGACTCCAACCAAAAGAATTATCTATGATTCTAGAGTTGCATACGCTATGAACTGGATAATCCTATCAGAAAATGCGGGAAAGAAGTTCTTCCCGATACCAGAAGGTAGAAATTCAAAAATGCAGGCATTCAATTTGGATGTACTCATACGCTTGAAATTCTTAGATATATATAAGCCCGACAAAACGCAGGGATGGAAAGACGGTAGGTATATATCTACAAAAGACAGGGATATTTTCATACCGAAAGCAGATGCCTATTTTGAATTGAACAGCCTTGTAGGACAGGTGAATGAATTGCTTTGGAATGACACGAGAAGACTGGAGCCCTTCTATACTGAGATGCTGTTATTCGCTATTGCAGACACAGGTGTTTTTGAAGATATTACGGAACGAGTAAGGATTGAAATCAGGTAACGGCACATACCAAGAAGATATGAATGAAGCCCCAAAACATCACAGGCTGGTCAACAGAGCAAAAAGTACAGAACCGCTTAAGATCGATTGGTCTCGAAGTCGACAAACCCAAGCGAGACATAGGTGTGGATTTGGAGGTCTGGCACCCCACGAATCCAGAGAGAAGGGCCTATGTTCAGATCAAGGGGCGTGGGAAAACACAAAAGAATGGACGGTATCGGTGGTTCCAGATAAGAACCACAAAGAAACAGAGAGACGATGCGGTCAAGGCGGGATTGTCGGTTTCCGAGGCTTGGCAGAAAAAAGTTGACCTCTGCCACTTCTTCGTGTTGGTTTCAGAGAAACACGAAGAGTACTGGATATTCCCGGCTGCAATAATACACGAAATAGTCAATTTTAATAAGAGCAAATACGGAAATAGAGAAGACAATATCTCGGGTAAACAGGCGGAAATGGACTTAGACATTGAGTGCGGTGGGAAATCACTGACCGAAATCTATGAGTCATATAAAAATAACTTCGCACCCATGTGCGAAATGCTAAACAGTTCATAACAATTTAATTAACCCGACCGGGAATCTGACTTATGTGGCAATTACGCGGGCGAGTGAGGGGTTGTATATTATTGGAAATAGGGGAGCACTGTTAACATTATACTTATTCATTTAGTAGCACGAATGTTAATAAGTTTACAGCATCCCCTCATCTATTCAGAATGACTTTAATTTGCTCAGATAGGTCATCGCTGATGGGAAAAGGAATTGGATGTTTGCGAAGAGTCTAATTGATGACCACTTATTTGAGGAGTACTAATGCATGGATCTGCTGATCCCTCTCGTTTTGCCGAGGACGACGGCTTGCGTTCCAGTCACATTCGAGAACTCATTCAAGAGACTATTCCAGAGTCAATAGAAGAATCATCTGGTAGAGCTGACATTCCGAAGGTTATTGTGCAGTATTGGCATGACGCAGATGGAATACCCGAAGATGTCCAAAGTTGTTTAGACAGCTGGGAACTACTCGGCGTCCAAGGCTTTAAGAGGGTGTTTTTTGATGACAATAAAGCAAGGTTTTTCATTTTAGAAACACTTGGACATACTTACGTGGCAGCATTCGACCTTTGCTACCATCCAGCAATGCGTTGTGACTATTTCCGACTTTGCTACATGTTAATCCATGGTGGGTTTTATATAGATGCAGATGAAGTCTATCAGGGAACCGATTGTAGTCATTTTTTTTATGACAACAGACTTAAGCTACAACCTCTTTGCTACGATAAAGCCACCGACACGATGATCAAAACTGATATTTTTGTACGTGATCGTAAGTGCTCGCCGGATTGGATATTCTATGTGAATAACAATCCAATAATTTCTCCTGCGAATCATCCAATAATTTTTTTGGCACTTGAGAGAGCAACTCGTATTCTATTGAATAGTGTAGAGCGACCTGAAATCCAATCCACTACGGGGCCAGGTAACCTTTCAGCCAGCCTAGTCAGACATTCCGTAGCCTCCATACTATCCGGCAAAACAAATGATTTTCTGATACTGCCTAACTGGGAATTGACTTCTATCAGCCCTTGGCCATTGAGTTATCGAAACGATGGGAGAAATTGGAGACTCTGGAAACCGTAGGGCAGGAAGCCCTGTTATTGTAGGAATTTGTTAAATGAACCGAGCGAAATATGGAGGACTATTTTACCGCTTAGCTTATCGTTTGATGCTTAGTACGAGGTGGGTGGGTACGAAACGCGTGTGCAAATCGTTTGGCCGCAGGGCTGATCAACGTCCTAGTATAATCCAACAAATATGTGTGATCAATTTAGATAGGCAAGTTCACCGATGGAGTCGAATCCAACGAGAATTAGAGATGATTCTTGATAGATCAAAGTGCCCACTAATTGAGTTAACCAAACGTTTTTCGGCAATTGACGCTAGATATTTCGCAGAGCCTCTCAATCACGCAGAGATTCAACCAAGTTATTTACTAGCAGACCAGTTGTTTGTTGAACCAAATCCCCTTCTATCAAATGAGTATGCGAACGATAATCAACCCGTTGACCTGACTCGACAGGAAATTGCTGTGGCACTTTCACACATTTCAATATGGAAACAGATAGCATCAGGAGACAACGATTATACCTTAATCCTTGAGGATGATATCTTTTTTTGTCGCGATTTTGTTCGTGTAATGGATAAAATATGGGTCGAGCTGACTTATTCCCTTGAGCCAGCGACTGCTTTCGATGTGCTTTATGTATCGTATGACGAAGCCAAAACTAAAATGGAAAAAGAAAAAGTATCTGAATTACTTTTTAAACCGATTCGCGGATTATGGTTTTTGTCCGGCTACGTTCTGTCAAAGAAAGGAGCAAAAAATCTTCTTGAACTCCTGCCCGTTCGTGGCCCCGTCGATCTCTGGATCAATCATCAGTTTGATAAGCTCGATGTTTATGCAACCCGAAAGCCAATTGTTAATCAAAGGCGAGATTTTCGGTCTGACAACTTGTATTCAATTATGCCTGTTCTTTCGAGGGTCGGTGTGTTTACTGATGAAAAGCCTTCAATTTTTAAGACAAAGAAATTGCCGAAACCTATATTCGCATTAGGAGAACAAGGAACAGGCCTGACCTCGCTTGCCATGGCACTTTCAATGCTGGGGTATAGATGTTGTAGCGATATGACCGAGCTACCAAAAAACGAGCACGACAATCTATTGAGCAAGAAAAAGAATAGAGTGTTTGATGCATACGTTAACATCGGCTCTTTATCTGACCTCTATATAGGGCTAGCAAAGGCATATCCCGAAGCGAAGTTCATTATCACCATAGACGATGATGAAAAGCCAATTGAATTGAATCAAGTGTTGTCAGATGAAAAAATGGGAGTTGAATCACCTCTATCTGAAAGAGTAAATAACGCATGTAGTATTTCTGCTCTATTTCATAACCTTAGTCAGATTTCACAAAATGTTCTTGTCCTGCCTAGGAAAGAAAAAAATAAATGGGCTATGCTTTGTGAGTTTCTTGAATGTGACCCTCCCAACGGAGAATATCCGACATTTGTGGACCAAAAACAACGACAACTATCAATCGAGAGCCTTGGTCAGAATGAAACACCTATTTACTCTAAAATGAAATTCGATCCATCCCCATGGATTATTTCTTCGCGGAGAGATTGGCATGGTTTCTCCTTCGACAATGTAAATTTGTTTGACGATGATAGTACGATCACAATATCTGAGAACTTTCGGACATTAGATACGTCAACATGGAAGTTACTAAACGATACATTTCCAAGTAATCTAGCCCTTTTCGATCCCAAAAACTTTTCAATCGCTAATGACAATATTGCGAAGCTAACTCTACAGAAAGAATGCTCGGGTGTTCGGGAGTACAAATCCGCCTCAATTTGTAGCCGTAAAAACTATTTGTATGGGCGTTTTACAACGGTGATTAAACCAGTCAACATACCTGGAGTGATCGCTGGTGTTTTTTTACACCGAAATTCACCGAGGCAGGAAATTGATATTGAATTTCTGGGGAAAGATACAACAAAGATACTCGTCAATGTCTTTTACAATCCTGGAGGCGAAGGAGCTAGATTTGACTATGGCTACAGAGGTACTCCTGCATTAATTGACCTGGGCTTTGATGCATCGAAAGAATTTCATCAGTATTCGATCGAATGGTCCCCTATATCAATCCACTGGATTGTAGATGGCCGACTTGTATATAAACGAGCGAACTGGAACCCTACACCAATCCCACATTTACCGATGCAATTCTATATAAATCTTTGGCCTTCTAGATCGGAGGAGCTAGCAGGAAGACTATGTGATCGCAATCTTCCGGTGTGCAGTGAGATCAGATCCATTAATATGAAGATTTGGCCGGATAACTAAGATAACTCCGTTCACGCTAACACCTTAAAAAATTGGACAAAAATAGTAAAAAACAATTGCAAAGATAGAGTAACCTCTTTGTAAAAAATTAGCGAAACCAAAAAATAAACATCAACGATCACAGATCGAAAATTGACATAGGTAACCATAGAGGCTGAAACTGTATTCTTGTCTCGCCTGAAATCGGAGCAATGGCCACTGGCGCAGACCGAAATACATTTTCATCCTTCAGGAGAAAAACACAGGCAATGCGCCCAGCAGATTTTGGCGAGCCTGAATAAGAAATGAAGCAGCTAATCAGGCAGCCGGGGTATCCCCCAGCCCCACACTATAAGACATGATTGACAAATTATTTGGATTATGAGTGAATCTGTAACACTACCAAAGGCACTGCGGTATTTTGTAGATGCCGCAGAATGGACCTTTGCCAAGACCCTGCCCGAATGGCCTCACGAGTATATCGTTCGAGATCGGGTTGACAGGGTGCTCTTTGCAGCTTTGGCCCACCACGTCCGTCAATACGGCATAGAGCAGCACTTTTACCAACGTGTTCTTACCTACTTTGCCGAAGATGGATTACTTTACTGGACGATGGAAGGGCCTGTTGAACAAACAACGATTATTAACAGGTGCAAGGAAGAGGGCTCGTATGAAAACCGTCTCAGGGATAGAACGCTGCCCCACTATAATCAGGCCGGAAAATGAAGCAGGCTCGGATAGCTTGGCGTTCAGACCCACACTACGGCATGGGCGTTAAAACAGGACAGGCAACGGAGAAAAACTGTATACTCGAAGGATCGGAAGGAATCGGTCCAGTTAAGTCAATCAATATAAATAGGTGACAAAATGAGAGAGATTCGCGGAGAGGCGAAGACGATTCGCCAACTTTTGAGTGGGACACACTATGCTATCGACTACTACCAGCGTGAATACAAATGGCAGAAAAAACAAGTCCACGAACTTCTTGACGATTTTGGTAATCATTTCCTTGAACATTTCAAGACTACTGATGATCGCTCCGCAGTCGCCGACTATGGACATTACTTTTTAGGGTCCATCATCCTTAGCAAGAAGAATGGAAAAGTATTCATTGTTGATGGACAGCAGCGTCTGACCACATTGACATTGCTCTTGATCTATCTAAGGCACCGAATGCCCGACGATGAAGACAAGGCTACTTTGCAGGAATTGATTTTTTCTAAGGTGCATGGTCGCCGTGCCTTCAATCTTTCGGTGGATGGACGGACGGCCTGTATGGAGGCTCTGTTCAAGGACGAGGCATTCGATTCTAACGGAGAACCAGAATCAATCCGCAACATGTGCGACCGATACGCAGACATCCAAAATCTTTTTCCAGACGAAATCGCGGCAGAAGCACTACCGTTGTATGCTGACTGGCTCATCGAGAACGTACATCTTGTTGAAATATCATCGTATTCCGATGACGACGCCTACGTGATCTTTGAAACGATGAACGATCGCGGACTTTCCCTGTCCCCACTCGATATGCTGAAGGGTTTTCTGCTCGCCAACATTTCAGACGAGAAGGCCCGACTTAGTGCAAACGCAACTTGGAAACGCCAGATTGCCAAACTGGCCGAACTCGGGAAGGACGAAGACGCAGACGCTTTCAAGTCATGGCTACGTAGCCAGTACGCTGACTCCATCCGCGAGCGAAAGAAGGGCGCACAGCCTATGGATTTCGACCGGCTGGGCACTGAATTCCACCGGTGGACACATACCAACGAGAAACGCATCGGCCTGCTCAAGGGTAGTGACTTTGCCCGGTTCATCGAAACCAACATGGCGTTCTACACCAATCAATACCTGCGCCTGCGCCAGGCCGCCAAGCAGTATACCTCGGAACTGCCCACCGTGTACTACATTGCCCGTTACGAGTTCACCCTCCAATATCCTGTCCTGCTGTCGCCTCTAACGACAGACGACAGTGAACAGACTATTCTACGAAAACTGCGGGTGACTTCTGCGTTCTTAGATATCTGGCTGGCTCGTCGGCTGTGGAACTTCCGGCTGATCGCATACAGCACTATGCAATACGCCATGTTTCTGGTCATGCGAGACATCCGCCGGTGTACGGTGGAGCAACTTGTAGACAAACTCACGAAACATCTTGATTCTGTCGAAGAAACATTCTCCAGCAACGACCGCTTGCGGATGCACCAGCAGAACCGATACTTTATCCACCATTTGCTGGCCAGAATCACTGACTTCGTTGAGGTTGGGTCTGGCCAGCCTTCCCGCTTCGCCGAGTTTGTCGCTGAGGGGAAAGACCGCTACGAGGTCGAGCACATTTGGGCGAATCATCCCGAGAGGCACAAAGACGAGTTTCAACACCCGGCTGACTTCGACGAGTACCGAAACCGGATCGGCGGCCTGCTGCTGCTCCCAAAGAAGTTCAACGCCAGTTATGGTGATCTAACCTACGCCAAGAAGTTGCCGCACTACCTAAAACAGAACGGTCCAAACATGCTTGCCCGTTCCTTACACCCGGAAAGTTACACCCACAACCCCGGCTTTGTAAAGTTCGGTAAACAGACCGGCTTGAAGTTCAAGGCGCACGAGGAGTTCAAGAAGAATGATCTCGATGCGCGGCAAGACCTCTATCGGCGCATCGCCGAGGTCGTTTGGAATCCAGAGCGGCTGAAAGAAGAGGCTACATTATGATGGATTGTGGAGTATGCCGTGTAAAACGTATGACTTGTCGGTTATCCCTGGCTACATGATGTACACCCGACTCTGCCAACTGCCGATCGTGAAAGATCACTTCTGCGCATTTCGGAAGGAAAGCCGCTACAAAAACACCTTCGCACAAATTGACGACTTCAATAAACTATTCTCGATGATTTCTTGCCATGATGGAGGCCATTGATAAGTAGGTGGCAGCAGTTTTCGACATACACCTGTTTTCCTTGATAAATTATCGATGATTACCAAAAGGAAGCATTATGTAAAGCTCGCAAAAAATCTCACGACATCAGTACCCTCCGTGCCCGGACGGACATGAGGCTGTCGCCATCAACCCGAAGGCTCGTTTAGTTTCGCCTCCTGGATCAAGCCGCAGTCCGGGAGCCGGCAGAACCACTGCATCCTTGCATGTTTTGGTAGGATCACGTGAACGGGCTGCCCGCAGGACCTGCAAGCGATGGGTTCGTGGGTGCTGTGGTCTTCCTCTTGTTTCTTGACTGCCATCTATTACACTGAGCGCAGACCTTTCCACCGTTACGGGTAGTTCGGACTGGTCCCCGGCAGAACATGCAAATCTTCAGCGCTTTCCCTTCGGCATCTGAATCAAATGATACTTTGCAAGCTGGATTTGCGGAAGCGGCGCACTTCACGTAGTAACGACCTTCCCAGTTCCGGAGACACAGGCTCGATCCACACTTCGGGCAGGTTCCCACCACTGTGCCGAACACACGCCCGGTGGCGCCTTGTGGGGCCTGCTGTTTGATCTGCCCCACCAGTTCCGTCACGAAGATCCGGATGCCGCTCATGAACTCATCCCGTTTAGCTTCGCCCCGGCGGATTCGCTCCAGGCGTGCCTCCCATTCGCCGGTCATCTGGGGGCTTTTCAGGGTCTCGGCCCGGATGGATTGGATCAACTCGATCCCCTTGGCCGTTGGCTGCAGGATGTTGCGGGTGCGCTCTACGAAATCGCGCTTCAGCAGCGTTTCGATGATATTGGCCCTGGTGGCGGGTGTCCCCAGGCCGCAGTCCTTCATGGCGCCCTTCAGTTCTTCATCGTCCAGTTCCTTTCCAGCGCTCTGCATAGCGCCCAGCAGGTCCCCTTCGGTCAGACGCTTGGGGGGTGAGGTCTTGCCTGCCCTGGGAAAGAGGTCCTTCGTATCCACGGCTTCTTCCTTAACGACGGAAGGCAGGAGACCGGAGTCCTCGTCCTCTTCAATCTCGTCCTCTTCTACGTTCTTTACCTTCGCTTTTTCTTTTTTCGGTCGGCCATGGGGTGGGTCAACGGCGGACCATCCCAATTCCTTCAAAACTGTGCCGGTGGTCTTGAAAGTCTCCTTTTCTATCTTCGTGACGATGGTGGTCTTGCCTTCGACGCGGTCGGGGAAGTACGCGGCCAGAAAGCGGCGTGCGATCAGCTCGTAGACCTTCAGCCGGTCACCCTGGAGATTATTTGCGGGATTCTCCGTAGGTGTCAGCGCTGCGTGATCTTCCACCTCCTTGTCGTTCACGAAGCGCTTATCGAGCTTCACTGGCCAGCGTTTCCGAAGCTCCCCGACGAAGGGCTGCAACTCTGCGAGCTGCCCCTGAGCGATGGCCTTGATCCAGCCCGCTGCCTTCTGTGCGTCCGCTTCCGTCAGGTACCTGGAGTTCGTGCGCGGGTAGCTGATGAGCTTCGACTCATAGAGCTCCTGCGCCACTTCCAGGGTGTGCTCTGCCGTGAATCCGAAGCGCTTGTTGGCCTCTTTCTGAAGATTGGTAAGGTCGTACAGCAGCTCGGGCTTTTTCTTTTCCGTCCGGGAGGTGACCGAGGCAACGTTGCCGGGTAGGCCGGATAGCTTGTTCGCAATGGCCTTCGCGTCCTCTTCATTGTCAAACCGATCCTGATCCTTCCCATCCTGTTTGCGAAACCATTTGCCTCTGTAAGTTCCACCCTTGGCTTGAAAGGTAGCCCATAAGGTCCAGAAGTCCTTCGGCACAAAGTCGGTGATTTCCAGTTCGCGATTAACGAGGAGCGCCAACGTTGGTGTCTGTACGCGGCCGATGGAGTATACCCCGTCTCCTCCGGCTCGGCGCATGACCAGCGTCTGGGCTCGTGTGCAGTTGATGCCGACAAGCCAATCCGACTCCTGCCGACTACGCGCCGCATCCCGCAGGCCGCGGTAAGCCTCGCCCGGCTTCATCCGGGCATAGGCGTCCCGGATGGCGTTATCCGTGAGGCTCGATGTCCAGAATCTCTGTACTGGTTTGTTGCATCCCGATAAGCGATAGACCAGATCAAATATGAGCTCGCCTTCGCGACCGGCGTCCGTTGCATTCACGACATCCACCACATCGTCACGGGTCATGAGTTTTGCCACCACCTCGTATTGATCCCTGGTGGCCTCAATGGGGGAGTAAAGGAACGGTTCAGGGAAAAAAGGCACCGTATCCAGCCGCCACGTTTTGAGATCGGGATTGTATCCCTCCGGACCCATAGCCTGCACCAGATGGCCAACACACCACGTGACGATGACATCGGCGCCCTGGATGAAGTTGCGCCCCGTACCCTGAATGCCCAGGGCCGCCGCGATGGCACGGCCCATGCTGGGTTTTTCACTGATGATGATACGGGTCATGGAGTTTCTTTTTTGATTTTGATTAGAGTAACCAGGTTCCTTACGATACGGCAGGCTATCACTTACCGGGTTTCTTATCTGCTGGAGCTTTCTTGACTGGTTCCGCTTTCTTCGGTTTCTTTGATTCCTTTTTCTTATTGTCCTTGTTTCCTCCCATTTTTTCCCCTCCTTTCTTTATAGTCGTAGTCAACAACAACGCATATATCAAGGGTTCATAGAACATATTACGCATCGCTTTGCAAAGCTTTTGTAGAGATTGAATCCTGATTACCGTCTTGGATAACCGCTTAAAAATACTTTGCCACATTGTGACAGGTTGTGCCACACAATGCCTGGCGTACCTGGACATTCCCTATCATAAGCCTTTATTATTGCTCCCAAAAAGAGTCCCCGCCAGGGGGAACAAAAGGAGCAAAAATGGCGTCGGCAACAACGAAAATCACAAGCAAAGAATCAAAACAAGTCAGTGGCAAGGCAAAGTGGACGTTCATGGTCTTCATGGCCGGCGACAACAATCTGGATGTGGCGGCGCTCAGGGACATCACGGAGATGTCGCAAGCCGGGTCAACGGCGGAAGTCAATATCATTGCCCAGCTCGACCGGGCAGGCGCCAATCCAACACAGAGATTTAAAATCACCAAGGGTGGCGGTTACAAGAAGGACGTCATCGCCACACTCCCGGAAACCAACACCGGAGATCCCGTCGTTCTTGCCGATTTTCTCAAGTGGGCGGTCAAAGATTACCCCGCCGAGCATTATTTCCTTGTTTTATGGAACCACGGCTCCGGCTGGTGGGAGGATGAAAGAAAGAAAAAGGGCATTGCCTACGACGATTCCGACAACGATTACCTGAACAACGTGGAACTTACCTCAGTCCTGGAAACCTTCATGCAGGTAACGGGCGAGAAAGTTGATATCCTCGGCATGGACGCCTGCCTCATGACAATGGTGGAAGTGGCGTATCAGCTCCAGGATAACGTTCAATTCATCGTCGGCTCCGAGATCGAGGAACCCTTCGAGGGCTGGCCTTACCACACCATTTTGAAATACCTGACCCAGCACCCCAAGGTAACGCCTTCCGTCCTGGCAGTCGAGACCGCCAAGCTCTACGTAAAGAGCTACGCCAACACCACTGAGGACGTTACTCAATCAGTTATCGCCACGGCAAAGCTCGATCCGATCACTTTAAAGTTGAATGAACTGGTCAAGCTGCTACTCGATCCCGCCCTGGCGAAAGCCGCACAGAGCGCCGTTGCTGCCGCATGGCGGGTGACGCCCAAGTTCTATAACAACATGTATCTTGACCTCTACCGCTTTGCCGCGAACCTCCAGAAGAAGGCAACAGGAGAAGTAAGGCTAAAGGCGGGCGAACTGTTGCGTACCCTTGTGGTCAGCGCAAAAAACTCAATCATTTACAGCGGAAAGCACGGGAAATTTGCCAAAGACATGAAAGGCCTTGCCATCTACTTCCCCCCGGCCAATGTCAACACGGCGTATTACGACCTGCACTTCTCCAGGGATTGCCAGTGGGCTGAATACCTGAAGACCTACTGTAACCAATAACCATGAACCCTAAAGGAGGCGTTACGAGCATGAGAAAGACGACAATTGCAATACTGACGTTTGCCCTGATCCTTACGATATCAACGGCATTCGGGGAATCAAAAACACAAAAGGAGCTAACGGCGCAGAAGATCAAGCGTATTCAGGGGCAATGCACCTATCATGGCGGCTTAAACAAGGAAACCGGGATGTGTAAGGATGGAAGCGATCCTTATGCAGACCCGCCCGGAACCCCGGCGCCCAAAGGCGGCGGATGCGCCTATCATGGTGGGTACAGACCGGGGAATGATAGTTTTTGCGCCGATGGAACCAGGCCGAATGTCGGCGATCCTCCTTTGGGAAAGCCAGTCCCGAAAGAGTTGAGGGATGATCTTCAAAAAAACGAAAATGAGCTTGATACCTATATCGAGAAGGCTTGCGCAGATGAAGATGACAAAGACGAATGCAAGGCAAGCGCTATGAAGGAGGATCAGGGGCCGGAGTTACAGAAGAAGGCGGATGAGGCTTGCAGGCGCATTCAGAAGTACGATCCGAATTACTTTTGTTATGTCACACCGCCTGAAACGGCACCGACTGACCCGACCACCGGGGGATCGGGATCTTCTGGGGCATCGAGTTCCGGAGCTTCCGGTGGATCGGGTTCAGGAGGTTCCAGCACCGCCAGCGATAAGCCTAAGCCACCCGCGAAACCGCCTACCCCAAAGCAGCAGGCGGCGGCAGCGGCGGCATACAAGAAGGCAATGGCAGCAAAGTGCAAAGCGGCAACCAGCGCATTAGCCAAGACAGAGAAAAGCCCGGATTGGAAAAAGATTCAGGCGTCACCTTCGTTTGGCAAAAGCTACGCCGATTGCGCGACTGTAACTGATCCGAAGTGGGAAGCTGCGCTTTCAAAGAAATGTGATCAATTCGTAACGGTTGATACAGCGAAGTATGAAGCTTGCGAGGCGAAGCTTGCAAAGACGTGGAAAGGCGGCGTGAACACGCCCGACACTTGCAGGACGGTGTTCACGGAGACGGAATATTGGCAGAAAACAATAGCAACGGCAGAAAAGGCAAAGAAGGACGCATGTTTCGAAAAGTGAGCATTGTAGCGATGGCAGTAGCGATGATCTTCACCGCGTCGGTTGCATTCTGCGGAACAGATGCAACTGGGGAAAGCGATGCGGTGAAGATCACCTGTTCCCAAAGGCTATGGGATTCCAACTTGCCTGCCTGGTACGTGAAAAACGAGGTCACCCGCACCCAGGGGTTATGTTCCCATCATGGCGGGTACAACGCAGCAACCAAAAAGTGCAAGGACGGAACTACCCCGGCAGAAAACGCAGCGGCGGCGATTGCCGCGGAAGAGGCGGCCAAGGCCAAACAGGCGGCGGCGATAAAGGCACGGAAATGTAAATCGACCACAGCCGCTTACGACAAGCTCGTAAACGACTCAAAATGGAAACAGGTCCAGGCCGATCCTTACGGCGGCAAAGACGCGACGTACTGCAAGGCAGAATTGATAGAAAAATCAATGGTTGAACAGGATACCAAGTGCGAGCCACTCAAGGTTCCCGCGAAAATTCAGACCTGCAAAAACAAGATTACGACGGCGTACAGGCCGAAGCTGGCCAATTGTGATCTGTTGGTATTGTGGGCAACGGGCTGGTCGAAGAAAGTAGAAGATGCCGAAAATGCAAGGGATACTGCTTGCAGCGAATAAAATTCATTCGGGAAACAACAGCCGGAAGGTATTTATGAACAAAAAACGCATTCTCATTGTAAACTGCTTCTCTAACGAATGGCGGATTCCTTTCTTCCAATCAGGGAGTTTCTCGCCTGCCATGGCGCCGACTTTCCTGGCTGGTCTTTTCTCACCGGACCTTTGCGACATTAGGCTTTACAACGAACAGTCAAGCGGCCCGCTGAGAGATGAAGAACTTCTGGCATGGCCGGATATGCTGGTCCTCACCGGCCTTAACACCGCCTTTGACAGAATGCTTCACCTGACGGCCTACGCCCGGACGCAAAACAGCAAGGTCATTGTCGTTGCCGGCGGTTCGGCCATTCGCGCCCTGTTTCACTATGCACAGGCATATTTCGACTATTGCTGTGACGGTGACATCGAACAGATGCAATACGTCATCGAAGACGCCTTTGGGAAACAATACGTATCGGAACAGTTCCTGAGAGACGGCTGGGCCATACCACGATATGATCTGCTCTCCGGAAACTGGACAAAGAATTTCGGTTACGTTGAATCAAGCAGAAATTGCTATCATCGATGCAGCTTCTGCACGACAACCGCCGAGAAAACTCGCTATCGATCCTACGACCTGGAATATCTGAAACAGCAGATCCTGGCGCTGGGCAAGAAGAAGGCCCTTATCTTTATCGACAACAATTTCAGCAGTTTCGATAAACAGTTTATTTCGGATCGGTTTGCACTGCTCAAGGAATTAAGGCAACATGGTTATTTCACGCGCTGGGCTGCCTCTGTTTCAGCAGATTTCTTCCTCAATGACGAAAACATCTCGCAAGCGCGGGAAACCGGATGCATGGCCTTGTTTACCGGCCTTGAAACCTTTGACCGCCAGAGCCTGATCAATTTCAATAAACACCAGAATACCATCCAATCCCAGGTGGAGATGATCCGCAAATGTCTCACCGCGGGTATCATGTTCTACTATGGCATAGTCTTCGATATTGCCAATCGCGCTGTTGCCAACCTTCACGACGAGATTGACTACATCGTAGATACCCCGGCCATTACGCTGCCGTGCTACATGACACTGGCTATCCCCATTCTCGGTACGCCTTTTTTTCAGGAATGCCTGGAAAAGCATCTGATTCTACCCAATGTCAAGATTCGTGATCTGGACGCTTTTACCATCACCCTGAAGCCCCAAGACCCTCATTCGGAAGTAGCCGCCTTTGCAAAAAACCTTTCGCGACTCGGAGGTTACAGAGGAAGAGTAATCAATCACGCAAGATATTTTTTCGCCGAGTATCGGAAAGAAATACCTCCCCGCACGATGATGATGGCTTTGTATAACAGCTGGCAATTATGCGCGCCGTGGCCGGCGGCAATCAGATTATCGGAAGCAGGAAGCCTTGCCAATAAAAATCTACGGCCTGGCAAGCGAACCTTTATCGGCCCGACGGAAGCACCGGATTATTTGTACACACCGACGATGCCCATTGATCCTCGGTACCGGCACTATTTTAACCCGACCATGCTTACGGACAGTGAGGGAAACCTCTCAGAGGCCCTACGACAAGACTTATCACCAACAAACAGGAGACTCTACACATGAACGACAAATACGATGAACTCATCAAGGAATTAACGGCAAAGATATGGACGGGACTGGACTGGAAAATCATCAAGTGCCAGGTCAGCCAGGAAAGCGGATTCAATCCGGAGGCCGTTTCTTCTTGTGGGGCGAGGGGGCTCCTTCAGCTCATGCCGGCCACGGCAAGGGAAATGGGTGTCGCCTTGGCCGACCATCTTTTCTACCCGGAGACCAATCTGATCACGGGGATCAAGTATCTCAAGATTCAATATGACCGCTTCCGGGAGATTCCCGATCATGGAGAGAGGGTCAAGTTTGCCCTTGCCGCATACAACGGCGGGCGGGGGTATATCAATAAAGCTCTCAAAATAGCGAAGACAGAAACGTCGGCCTGGACGAACTGGAACAGCCTGAGCGCGTATCTCAAACACCCGCTTTGCAAGGTCGGGAGAAAACGACCTGACCACAAGCAGATCACGGATTATGTGAAAAGGATATGGGCCAGTTATCTTGTCGAAGACGCTGAAGTACATGCGCAGAAAAGCATAAACGGGAAGGTCGCGTAATATGATGCGAGCATACGAACAACGAAGATACGACATCCCTTTCAATGGTGAACGCAGACCAATTCTTCTTGATCTGGTTTTTGCTGGGGATGAGGAAACAGCAAAAAAATATGATCACATAATCAAACCGACAGTGGAAGCGTTAGCGGCAAGCGAAGAGAAGTTCAGGCATATTTTTGAGTCTGCCAACGATGCAATTATGGTTATGGATCAGAGTGTTATCACTGACTGTAATGCCCAGGCCATGGAGATGTTTAGTTACGCCAGGGAACAGATCATCGGACTGACTCCATGCCGTTTATCCCCGGATATTCAGCCGGATGGAGAGGAATCCATCCTTGGTATCACGGATTATGTCGCCAAGGCGTACGACGGGCAAGCGCAGATGTTTAATTGGCAGTTTGTTAGAGGTGATGAAGAACTGTTCTTCGCGGAGGTAAGCCTGAACTCGTTCCTCTCGTCCCGGCGCCGCCACATTCTGGCTGTTATCCGAGACATTACCGACATTCGTAAACAGTGGGAAGAGTACAAGAACCTCTACACCAAGTTGCAAGACACGTTTGTGATGGTTGCCGACCACACAGAAAAGATGAACGCACTTGGAGCGGAGAAGATGGAAGAGGTCAAAGAATCCATGGGTAAGGCGCTCGACATGATGAAAAGGAGGAGACTGGACAGTGGTAGAAGACAAGATAATCGACAGGCTGATGACACAACAGGAAACGACACTGGCGCGTTACAGCCAGCTAGTTGATTGGTTAAATCAAACTGTTACCGAGATAGCTTCACAAATAGAAGTGAACGCTACAAGGGAAGACCTTGATAAACATCATTCAGAATCGCTGTCTGCTGTAAGGGCGCATGGAGAACGTGAAGAAAACATGATTCGGGACAGGGCTGTCGCACTGGAAGTTTTGTTGCGGGATCGATTTGCCGCCTTAGATGGTTATTTGCATATTGAGAAAGATGAGCTGATGAGTTTCTTCCGGGAAATGAAGGAATTGCATTCCAGGGAAATAGCTGGAGCAAGCTCTGAGAGCAAAGAACGCGACAGATCTCTTATGCAAAAATTGTTGTGGCTGATCTCTGTAGCAGGAATCATCGGAAGTATCGGATTTGCGACATATGTCTGGATAAACAGGGACATTGATACCCGCATAGACAAAGGTCTCAAGGAGGTCACGGGATCGATCATCAAATCAAGGCAAGAATCGCCCCGCCCCGGCGACACCTATTTCATGGTGGATGGGAATGGCAACAAGATTCCGGTGAAGGTTGATCATCCCTCAGTTGATCATCCCGCAGAAGGTAAATGAGGAGCTTCGAGAGTCACATATCACGAAAGGGGAGGTAGGATTCCATGGCCGAGAACAAGGGAAAACATTCAAGGATTGCTTCGGAAGAGGAACCAGCAGGCGAAATGCCATTCAGAACTCTTGAGCAATTGTTTCTGGAAGACTTCGGCGTCCAGCTTCACAAGACAGAAGGCGAATGGACAGCAGGCGAATATGATGAGGCGTGTCCCGTTGTCGAACCTGCCAAAGTGAATGCTTTTAATGCAAGCTTTCCTGAGCTGCGAACGAAAGGAACGTCACACCTTTATTATACCGACGAGGGCGGGTGTCCAGTTGTGAATGTTTCTTTTGACTGCGTTTCCGAAGATGGCAAATATTATTTCGGAATGTTCAATCCTCATACCGAACAGCAACGCCGCGTTACATTGGAGAAGCACCAATCAGATTATCTTTTTACGAATACCTACCTCTATGTGCCGGGTAGCGAAGGCGACACTGAGAGCGATCTTTACGATGAAGGCGGATCTGAGAGCGGCCTCTATGATGTCAGCGACATCATCTACGACGATCCTGGGGAACAGGCATATTGGCGGTGGATGAACCTTAAAGACAACGTCCCGCGTGCGGATTTCGGAGATGGGGAGAGAAACGCTTTCCTCGCGGCCCCGACCTGCTACAATCCCAACACCCAGCAGCCATACACCCGACAGGAATGGATTGATTACCTGTGGACGGAGCTATTTCAACCTGTCACAAAAGAGTTCCTGGAAGACCATGCATACCTGGGAGCATCCTTTGCTCTTATCTTTGGCGAGTTATATCCAACGCTTGCATCTGAATTCTATCCTACCAATCCAATGACGGGCGGAGCATGGACCGAAGACGAGTGGGATCTGTTCTGTGCAGGCTTTCTGGCACCGCCTCTCGACTATGAGGCTGTTTACAGGGAATCAACCGCCTTCAAAGAAAACGTATTCACGAAATGGGAAGAGATCAAGGCTGCCTACCCGGATGGTTTTGGCTATAGCCTTAACTTTATCCTCAGGCCAACAACTTTTAACCCCAACACCGGGCGCCCTTATACCCGACAAGATTGGATTGATTATGTATGTTCAGAGCTTATCGATAAAGAAACGGGACGAGAAATTGAGAACGCATATGTTCTTGGGGGGATGTACGGGCGGGTGTACGGAGCTGATCATCCGGCGGTGATCGATAAGTTCTTCTCATGGTGCCCGATGTCGGAAGATGGGAGCTTCTACAGTGTGGACAGATATGCGCAACGTAGATTCCTGGATGAAGGCCGCGTGACTTATCCCCTGACAATTGAGGAGGCATGGAAGGAAGCCACGGATTACGTCGAGCCAATCATAGTGCCGGAACCGCCGCAACCCGTCCAGGTTGACCCATCACCTACACCTACGCCAAAGCCCAAGACAGACATTGAGGAGGTTTTTGCGAAGCTGGGGCAGGGGATCAGGTTTAACAAGGGCCTCAATGAGCTGGTCGCAAAGAAAATGGGGATCTCCGTCAAGGCGGCCAAGCAACAGGTGGATACTGTCCTTGGAGCGGCGTCAGACATCTGGAGCGTCGCCGGGTCACTGAGGCTGTATCAATTTGGCACTTTCGGCATCAGGCCCAGGGCAGCGCGGGTATGTACATGCTTTGGAAGGTCCTACCGCCTCCCCAAGACGGTGAAAATGGCATTCAAGACAAGCAAGGCGGTGAAAAACAAGATCGGCGTTCTTGTCGGCATACCCACCGTGGCGGGGAAGGCCAGGGCGATTGCTGCCATGGAAAAGACAGACCAGGAGCAAACCAAAGCGAGGAGGATAATCATGGGAACAGCAAAGAAAGCGGCAAAAAAGGGCGGGGGGAAAACGCCTGCAAAGGCAACGAAGAAAACAGCGGCCCCCGGGAAGGCTGCAAAGAAAACCAATAAGTAAGAACATCTAACGAGAAAAGGAGGCAACACAAATGACAGCAGAATTAAAAAAGGAAGTGGAAGCACCGGCCACGGAGGCAACGGCGCCCGCGACGGCTGAACAGGCTACGAATGTGACAGCGCCCGTCGCAACCACGGCGCCCGCGATTGCGGCGACTGAACAGGTTACAGATGCAACAGCGGCCACGGCGACTGAGGTAACTGAACAGGCGACAGAGGACAGCAAACCGGATAGCTCGAAGGCAATCCTGGTCAAACTTATCGCCACTGCGGGCGGAGTCTCTCTTGTTGCGGCCAGAGAACAACTCAACAACGTACTGACGGCGATAGAGGATGCCATTATCATGCATGGGCGACTGTCCATCGTTGGTCTCGGAACCTTCCGCGTGAAGGAAGTTTCTGCCAGGACGGGCAGGAATCCGAGCACCGGTGAGGCTATCTCGATCCCCAAATCAGCAAGGATTTCCTTCAAGGCGGGCAAGGCGATCAAGGCCAAGCTCATCACCGCCGCTTGTGGCTCCCAGGAAGCAAGGGCAAAGGCGATCACCGACCACCAGGCAGTTAAGGATGCCAGGAAGGCAACGATGAAGGCTCTTGCCAGGAAGAAGGCAGGGAAGAGGCCGAAGGCGTAAAAACACACGATAGCCTTGAGGAGTCAGGGTTATCGACACATTCACAATCAAATTAAGGAGGTAAAAGGTTATGGCTGCAAAGAAGAAGATTGCAAAAAAGATCGTAAAGAAGATCGCAAAGAAAACAGCAGTGAAGAAGGTTGTTAAGAAACAGGTAGCGAAAAGCACAACCAGCGCTGCGCAAAGGGTCGGTGAGGAAGCGTCTGCTGCGACGACAATAGCTACAGCGCCGGAAATGATTGGTGCGGGAAAGGATGTACTCTACCGGCTCGTAGCATCGGAATCCGGAACGTCCCTAATCCAGGCAAAGGCGAACGTCAACGCCGTCCTTGGGGCAATTGTGAACATCCTGCTTGCCCAGGGTAAAGGCGATAAGCCGAAGCTGTCCCTTTCCGAGTTCGGCACGTTTTCGGCCAAGAAGATTCCCACCAGGCAGGGAAGGAATCCTAAAACCGGAGAAATTCTTACTTGCCAGCCGTCCGCAAGGATCATGTTCAAGGCAAGCAGCGTTCTCAAAGACCAGATGGTCACGGCTCTGTGGGCCGGGAAGTCAAGGGCTGTTGCCATTGCGAAGCCTGCGGCGAAGGCGGCGCACATCTCCATGCCGCAGGCGCCGGTACATAAGGCAAAGGGGTAGGACTATGGTCAAAGCCTTCTTTTCTCCCAAAGGAGGAATAGCCCCGGAAATCATGAGGGCGATAGGAAAGGCTACCTTCAGCGTCAAGGTAGCCGCCTTCGCCTTCACTTCTAAATACATCGGAACAGCCCTGAAAAACGCCCGCAAGCGGAACGTGAATGTTCAGATGATCCTCGATGAGGACTACATGGACAAGTCCTACAGTATTGATGAGTGGCTCGCCGTATTCGGAGCAGAGATCCGGAAGATAGTGATGAAAAAGGGAATCATGCATAACAAGTTCATCCTCATTGACGACAAGATCCTCTTCACCGGCAGTTATAACTTCACCAATGACTCTGAAAACAGGAATTACGAAAACATCATGGTTCTCGATCTTCCCGACATAGTAAAACCTTACCTCGATGAGTTTGCCAGATTATGGAAGATCGGAACGCCAAAATGAAAGGCCAGTTGCATGAGTCCTCTTCCGTGTTTGCGCCTTCCGGGGCAAAAGGCGCAAGCAGGGCCGGGAAGCCGAAAGTAATGGCGATAGCGGGCTCGCGAGAAGCTTCAATGTCAATGCAGATAACCGCACACGCCCATACCCAAAAAGCGTTGAAAGCCGGGTGGCGTATCGCAACAAGCGGGGCGGACGGGATAAGTAAAACCGCAATCGATTCAGCGCTCTTTAACGGAAACGGAGATCAGCTTGATATTTATCTGCCCAAGAATTCCATATATTCAGGGGCGGCAAAGAGCACCATTGAAGATGCCAGAAAAGCCGGTGCAAGAATAATCGAATGTCCGGAAGGATCTACTTCGACTGCGGAGATGATCAAAAACTCGAATGCTGCTGTTATAGTCCAGAATAACAATACAACAGAGTCAACCGAAGCATTGAAAAAGGCAATCGCGCAAAAGCTCCCTGTCAAAAAAATATCCTATTCCGGAGGAGTATTCGGCGCCATCTCGAAGATCAATATTGCCGGGGCCGCGCTAAGTGTCATCGGTACTCTTCTCGATTTGGAGGAAACGCAAGGTTACTTCAGGAAACGAGAGGAGCTTATGGAAAAATGGAGGCAGGGAAAGGCGACAACCGAGGACATAGAGGAACTGGAAAACCTGGGGGTGCAATTATACACCGATGCCGGAGAACCCATTGAGGCTGACAAAGTCGCCATTGACGAAGACAGGGCCACTTACATTTCCAATTCAATGGGACGAGGAAACCCGTACCACGACGTCGCGGGGAAGTTCTGCTCGGAAGGAAGCGCCGCAGTCACAGTTTACGGCTGATGAACAACAGGGATGCCATGACACAACAGCCACAACACAGCCCTTCAAGAGCCGAAAAGCAAAAGGTGATGGCGGTAGTGGGATCGCGCCTGGAGTCCAAGGAAATGCAGGTACGCACTATTGAACAGACCACAAAGGCATTGAACGCGAACTGGCGGATTGCAACCGGCGGCGCCGATGGAACTGATACGATGGCGATAAGAACGGCTATTCAATCCGGCAAGGCAGATCAGCTTGATATTTATCTTCCCAAAAAGATCGGGAATCAGTCGCCGACAGCGCGACAATACCTTAACGAAGCGAAAGCAGCAGGAGCTAACATAGTCGAGAACGCCGGGGGAGGGGGAGATGTTTCCTATGGCAAGGCCTGCTTTAACCGCAACTCAACGATCATCGATAACTCGGATGCCGCCGTCATCGTTCAAAATAACGATTCAGGCGGATCAGGTGATTCCTTTAAAAAGGCACTCGCCAGGAAGATCCCTATCAAGAAAATCAACTTCGTTGGTGGGATATTCAAGACAGTTTCAAAGTTCGGCGTCGCCGGGGCGTCTCTTGGAATCATCGGCATGATTCTCGATTATGAGGAAATGAAGGAATTCATCAAGAAACGAAATGAGTTGTTTGAAAAGTGGAAGCAAGGAAAGGCCACGCCGGCAGATATAAAGAAATTGGAAAGCATGGGATTGCAATTGAAGACCGACGCCGGAGACCCGGTTGACGCTGATAATATAACCATTGACGACGATAAAACCACTTACGCATCAGACTCAATGGGCCGAGGTAATCCATACCATGACGGGGCGGGGAAGTTCTGTTCCGAAGGGAGCGCCACCGTCATAGTTTACGGTTAGAATTGTGAACGGGACAGGGAAGGATACGGAGACGGGAGGAGAGGGGAGGGGAGGGCAACCATGAAAAGAGAAGGAAAGATCATTCTAAACTTGGCAAATGTATCTGACCTGGATCAGAGCAAATTGTACGACGTGATATTGGAACTGGAACAATATCTCAATAACGACGTGGCTCTGGAATGTTACCGGAAATTCGGTATTGGAGTTCGATTTCATCTGTCGGTTTAAGCAGCATGGAAGAGGTTAATATGGAAACTATTCACGCGATCACAGAAGGCATTGCCAACGCTTACATCGTCAATGACAAGGATGGCGTCATGGTTGTTGATCCCGGTAGCCGGGGCGCAGCCTTGGCCGTCCTGGACTATTGCAACAACATCCTCGGCGTATCGCCGCGGGAATCAATCAAGATTGTCGCCATGACCCATTATCACATCGACCACATCGGCGGCATTGCCACCCTGCTGGAACACTGTGGACCTGACACAATGGTGATTGCCACCGAGTATGCCAGGGATTACATGGCTCACAAAAGGAGACTGTCCTCCATGCACAATTGGCCTTCCTGTATGCAAACCGCCTTCTGCTGTCTGAAAGGAGATGTGCCACCAGCGTTTCATTCCTATGATAGCCTGGCCGGCATCCCTGACTTTGCAAATCTCAGTATCCCCGTCGATCAAGGCAGGTTCAAGTTCTATGAAAACGGTTTCAACGGCACAATCGGTTTCGGAGATTGGCTTGTGTTGCCAACGCCGGGACACACGGAGGATTCGGTTTCATTCTACAGTCCCTCCACAATGGCGCTCATCTGTGGCGATTTTATCCTGAACGTCGAGCCGGGATCGTTTCCCCGCGGGAGGATCAATGGCTTCCATAACGATTATATCGCCATTCAATCCTCTCTGAAAACCCTCAAGGAGAACATTAACGTTGCCGCCCTATACCCTGGGCACGGGGATGTTGTCATGCGACAGGCCGGTTCCAAGGGAAGCATCCTGCGAAGCGTGGGTGGATCAGTGGGCATATTCTCATAAACACAAAGGCAAGGGAGGTAACGGAATCATGGAAGAAAAGATAGCAACGGGAAAAACAGCAGCGACGGGAACAAGGAGGAAGGCAAAAGAAGCTATGGGACTCGAATTGCCTGTGCCCTATAGGGTAAGCGATCAGGATATGGCCGTCATTAGCGCGCTGGTCAGCGTAATAGTCACCGCTGCCGTCAAAGCCTCTATTGCCGCCGCTATCGCAGAGGCGCCCGGAGTCGGCTGCCTTGTTAAAACCTGCCTGCAGATGCTTGAAAATAGCAACGGCGCTGCTACACAAGACGGAACCCATCCGGCCGGACAAAACAGCAATGCAATCATGCAACTGATGAGCAAGGTTATAAGCACATTTCAACGAGGTAAGGCATAGAGGCAAAGCATAATGGACGAAATGATGGACACCATGACGACGGAAAAGTTTGAATTACCTGAAATAAGAGCCATCAAGAATCTTGACATCCAGAAAACAGGCAAGATCGTTGTCATGTCAGATTGCCATAGAGGCGACGGTTCAGGGTCTGATGATTTTGCTCCAAACTCCCTCATTTATCGGCAAGCGCTGGAGCAATATCTATCTGAGGGATTCACCTATGTTGAACTTGGAGACGCCGAAGAGCTTTGGGAAAATAAGACCTTTGATCAAATCTATATCACCCATACAAAGGTTTACGAAACCCTTCACAAGTTCCACGATCCCGATCCAGACAAAACCCGCTACATCAAGGTATGGGGGAATCATGATCTTTACTGGCAAGACCACGCAAAGGTTTATGAAGGCCTTTTCCCCGGCATTCAAATCTACGAGGCCGTTATCCTGCGCTTGCCCTCCATGGTAAATGAAGACATCCTCATGATCCACGGGCACCAGGCAGATCCGATATGCACAGGAGGCGCTGCCACCTTCAGCAAGTTCTTCGTGAAAAACCTATGGGCGGAATTGCAAAAATGCGGACTGAAAGACCCGACCCGGGCGGCTTGCAATCCAGGTGTCAGCGATGAAACCGACGCCACCCTTCACAGATGGTCAACGGAGAACAACAGAGGTTTCAAGACCATTATCGCTGGCCATACCCACCGGGCGGTGTATGAAAACCTCTCCATCACAGAACGGCGCTACCTTGAATCACAGCTCAGGACCATAGGCGTAAAGGTCAAACATTCACCCGACACGGGCTATTACAACACCGGTTCCTGTGTCCATCCCCAAAGCATCACCGCCCTGGAGATATTATCCTCACCAGATGACTCACCAAAGTTCAGGCTGATTGAATGGCGATACGCGGCCCACCTTGATGGTTCGCTATACGTCGAAAGGGGAATCCTCGCAGGGTAGGGAAGGGGTTTGGTGCTTGAGAAATACGTCTTGTCACGCGGACAAAAATGGAAGTGAAAAGCTTCAGAAATCATTGGTAGGCGTTTTCAAATTCCGACTAACTGCACATAACAATTCTGCAGAAAGGCAAAATTAATTATTCCCTATCTTCTGCTGCTTCACGAAGTTGTCATCTCTATCGACGTTGAAAAACGGGCTTTCATCCACTTGGCGCTTGATATAGGCCAAGCGGGAGGCAGGTGACATACCTTTCATCTCTTTTGACAATTGTTCCTGGATCGAGCGTTTCATTATTACGCTATCCAATCCTCTTTTAATCTTCTTCATTTTCTTTCTCCATGATCATGATAACATCTTCCGGGGAAAGAATGACAATCATTCCATATCAAAGCAACCGCCGAAAACTGACTTATCAATATAAATCCGCAACTGTTTCATGCGCGTATTTTGCGATAAAATTCAATAAAAGTAAAGTAATGCCTATTCATTGTCTGGTTGTATGGGGTCTTCTTCTAAGAATATTCGGGCCATTTCTTTTTGGGTGACTGCTTCGCAATGATCTTATCGGAACTAATTCTGCATTGATTATTAAAGTTTTTTCCCGACCGAGGCAAGATAAATCGTGAATTCGTCCTGCCCATCAATTCTGAGAAGCTTGTCCATCTCTCCCTGATCATAAGCGGCTATAGCGCAGGTACCGGCTCCAATGGCTTCACAGGCAAGATAAAGATTCTGACAGACATGTCCTGCGTCAATTGCAATGACCTTATGAGCGGCAATTCCATAGCGCCATTCCATTCTGTAGGGGATGGTTGCCCAGATAAAAGTAACGGCTGCTTCCCCCGGATATCGCTGGCCAAGAACAGCATGACGGATTTTTTTATTCAGGTTCTCCTCGGCAAATTCAAACAGGAGTTGATGCTCAAGGGGAAGGTAACGATAAATGCCCTGATCGAGATCCTTGACGTTCAGGACACAGAGATACGTTTCAAAGGCATGGCGACACCCGGCAGACGGCACAGTTCTTAAGGCATGGCCTGAATCAAGGTTCTGTCTTATTCCCTGGGTAGCCCACAAAAGGAAAGATAATTCTTCAAGTGATAGAGGATAATGGCTATAGGATCTAAGACTTTCACGATTTTTGATGGCCGTTTTAAGATCGATCTTGCCGATGTTCTTGAGTTGATCATACTTGGGAAGATCAATTCGTTTGGCTTCTGGTGGGTATGGTTTTTCAATAGGAGGAGGCGCAATTCTTTTATTCTGATCAGTTTGAGAAAAATCGATGACCTTGCGGATGCTGTCTTTCAGAAACAAGCGGTAAGTTTTGATGAGTTCTTTGTCCATTTTGATAATCTTTCTGAAAGATGTCAGACTCCATATCAAATATTTGTCACTTGTCTATGAATAACCTAAATCGTGTAGAGATGTCACTGAATTTTTATTGAAAGCGAGAAATCGGGTGAAAGTGGATGTGTAGCAGCTTTCGCAATGCTCAGGCCAGACCACTAAAATATGCAAAGAAGAGGCAATATTTGTTTGTGGACGAAAATCAATATTTTGTTGTGGGTGGTCGAACAACGTTAATGTAAATTACGTTATTCTCCTTTTTCCCATTACCTAATGAAACTGCATCTCTAAAATGTAATTTCTGGAATTCAATTTTGGGACGGCTGTAACTTAAATACGACATCGGAGATTCATTGAGCAGAAATGAAACATCCAATGGCGATTTATGCCCCTCGATAAGATGGAACTTCGCCTGAAATATAAGATCGTTCATTGACCCCGCAACTCGCCTGTCAATTATCTTAGAGAAGAATATATTCTCACCCTCTGGTTCGATGAACTTTTCAAATATTGATTTATTCCCATCGATGGTCATGAACTCCTTCATATAGGACAATGTATCTCGAATAAATAGCCTGTCGCTGGTAATCCCCCGACCATGCATGACCATGGAGTATAGTGATGCAGTGTTTGTCAGGATTATATATTGGGTGCGCTGCACTGTGAACAAATTTGCGTTCCAGTCCATCAAGGGATTCAAATTCTTGTCGGGTGGAAGAACCGGTAAAGAAGTGAATCCAACTTTTTTTGATAATTTTAATGTGAGACGAAAGATCATTGTTTTAAACTATCTCAGTAACCATGCTGCTTTGAAATAAAATGTTTTATGCAGTTTCAAATGTCCGATTGGAATATTTAAGAAAATTATCGGGCAAACCTTACATCTACGAGTCAACAGCGGTGTACAATCATTAGAACTGGTGATTACGAATCGAAACAGAGTAACGAAAAGATCACCGGACCGCGGAACGCGGGTTTGAGTGGATCTACATACTCGGTTTTGATGTGTCGTCTTTAACCTTTTGTTCGGCCAGTTCTTTGAAGTAGGCGAGTTCGGACACTGAAGATAATTCCCCTAAAAGGTTATCATCCTGACGGTACATAGCAATAACCAGATCCCAGATTTCGATCGTCATCTGTCGGAATCGGTTGAGTTCCGCAAGAGTCAATCGGTCGATGATATGGTAATTTTCCTCATTCTTATTCTTTCCAAAGTGGCGAATCGCTGCGTAGTATGTCAAAAAATCCCGAAACGTACTGTTCAATCGTCGTTGTGTTGCACGGTCTGTGTTAGTACGTTTGACGAGAGATGAGAACATGTCGCCAGGTCGATCCATTTTCGCCCGCTCTGGTGAAGGACAATTTTGCCCGATCAATTGTGAAAGCGATAGCCCTAGTGTATTGATAATGAACGCGATCCGCTCTTTAAAATGGTCGACCTCATCTGCTCCAAATTTGTGAACCGCTTCGACAAGGTCGTTCCAGCCTTCGGCTGCCTTCTTTAATGAATATAATTGTAGATTTGTGTCTCCGATGTCAGTTGGCGAACCCAGATGGCAGTAATAGGTCATTGCTTTGTACTCCGATTTACCGAATGAAATAATAACCCGCAGGGCTAAGGGCTATGACGATTTGCAGTGATAGAATCCCCTGTTGGGTTGATTAATCTGTTAGCTTTCCTAATGATTGTTTCTCATCCATTCAATATTATTCATAGGCAAGTCACCAGGAAGCACATCATATATCAATGAGCATTCGACTGCATCTTGCTGGTTTTTAAAAAGCACTGGATACTCAGAAGCAAGCCTCATAGATGTTGCAAATAGGAGAGCAAACCAATTATCGGTGTGCCAACGATCATTTTCATATGAACCTATGTACTGAGTGTACTTTCGAATATTTTTGCCTTGGCTATACGCATTAGGAACAAGCAAATGTTTATATTCTAAACCTGCTTCAATAATAAGATGGCAAAGCTCATGAAATAACAGGGCGTATTGCGTACGTGTCTCTGCTTTTAGAAAAGTGTCAGCTACGAACAGCAAATCTCCATTTAGATCATAGATATTGATAATTTTACCAGCATCAGTTAAGTATCCACAAACAGATTGTATAAGCCCTTTTTTCTTTATTGCATCCATGAGTATCGGATGGTCTAGGCCAAACATTCTGCAACAGTTAATAACATTACAATGCTCATCCTCGATTAAGCGAATACCATATAGATCACGACTTCCTTTTTGTAAGTAAGCATCGTAATCAAGATTAAAAACCTTTAAAAATATTTCAGAAAGTGTGTTTTTTATATCCATTATTACTCTCCCAAAGCTGGCATATCTGACGAGATATCGTTTTTATTGAGTTCAGGAAGGAGCCCTCAGAATCTGCTCATAAAATATATCAGTCCGATTCTATAGTTAAATTTACCGCTGTTCATCTACCGAGTCAACACTTATGGAGGATGAAATGTTTTGAGGATTTGCGCTTGAAATTATTTATCTAACAGAAAAATCGCCGGGAGCGGTAGCGCTCCGGTGTATTTAATTGTTGGGCACTTTTGTTTTCTATTATTGCCGCAGGTCTATTTTATTGACCATATTATTTTTCCTATTTGACAAGCTGACGTGCTTCAATAGCGATAACTTTTTTTGTGGGGATAATGTAAGTCTTTTTCTCTGCCTTGTCATAAAAAAAATAATAATTACTGTTAGCAGCTAATATGACTATGTTTTCGTCTTTAAGTAAAAAATTATCATCTTTTTTAGTTTCAAAGAAAAAGGAATACTTTTTTGACTTGCTTATGTCGTCATTTTCAATGTGAAAGCGCGCCGACATAGCACTCGCCCAAACTCCGGAAATAAAAAAAAGAAGAAACATTACGTAGAATAACTCGCGATATTTTGCCGGGCCATTTAGGAAAGTTCTGCTAATTATATAGCCAATTGCGGTCATAAAAGTTATTCCCATAATATAGAAACCGCTCGGATTATTGAATTTTACAAGCATTATTACACCCGGAGCACTAAAGAGCAGTAAAATTATGAATTCACAAATGTTGAAGTGAGCGGTAGCATTTTCTTGAGGTTTCCCTGGGGAAAGTAGCAAGGCCAAGAAACTCGCCACAATCGGAAAGAGATTAAGTATAATCTTATCAATGCTCGTTGCAAGATAATCACTCAGAGTAAAGAATTTTGAAGTATCAATTCCAAAATGCCCGAGATAAAGGTAATTGTAAAAAATTCCCGTGCATAGAAATATGACAGAGTAAAAAGGGAAAAAAGCCTTAATTTCGTCTATCTTATCTTTCATAATTCAGCAGCCCAACGGAAATATCAGCCGGAGCGTAGCGATCAGCTGTATGTTCTTGTTATGCATTTTCATAAATTAATTTTGTACTATTGTGCCATAGCACTTCACCCTGACGCGATACAGCGATACTTTCTAAAACCTTCCCATTTATGAAGTTAAATATTAAATCCTCTAAACCTTGCATATCTGGATTGTCGTTTGGTATAGGGTGACAACCATTGAACACCAACTCTGATGCTTCAGTTTCTTCGTCAAGTATTCGTAGCGCACATAGAAAAAGGTAGTGATCTGGAAAATATACGGGTGATATATTAGCCAACCACTTAATTAGTCCTTGAAACTCGTTATAAATTCTTTTCCATTCTTCCAGCGATTCTCTTATTTTCTTGTGAACTTCAGGGATTGCAAAAAACAGCGATGTAGCTCCACAGAGAATTGACAGAGAAACTACATGCCAGTCTGCCCCCCTGCCTATGTTTTTTATAACAACATTCGCAGGAATGTAACCACCAGGATATGTTTCTAACTTTTTAAGATAATAACTGACAGCTTCCCTTTCTTTGGCTTCCCAATCTTCGGAAGGCTCACCGAAGGGATTTATGATAATTTCCATACTATTCCTTTTGCATAACAACGAGGTCACCGGGAGCCGGATTTTTCGGCGATCCGGTGCACCGCTTGGTTCTGCGAGTTCCATGACAAGAAACGGCATTCTGGTAAGTGTGATTCCTTTTTCAGTGTCTCAAAAGCCGAATCAAGCAAGGTGCGATTCTTACCCACAAGAACAAAACAGGCATGTGAGATGTATGCGATACCCAGCATGTGCTGCTTTGTTAAGCTACCCAGTTTGGTTTGGATCTGCTCGCGTTCTTTGCCCCTTGCAAGGGACTGGTCGAAAACGAGTATGAGTCTTTCAGGGCAAGCGTCTGCAATTGCAGCCAACTCGGTGCCAAAGAGATAATGCGGTGCCTTTGCCCCTTTCGTGGGCTTGAGGCGAATCCCTGTGTCTGGATCGAGGAATACATGATGGTGGCAGTCGCGAGCAGGCGCCAGGTAAGCATCTCGATCAGTGCCGTGAGTTAGTGTGTCACAAGATAGCAGGCGAGTGCCGAGAAGGCTGGAAAAGGCTTCTGCCTGCTCTGTGGAAACATCCTCTGTGAACATCGGATGGGTGGCCCACGTTCCCGTGTTCGCGAGCCACCTTAGTAGGCTCTGTTTCACGATATCATAGGAGTCGCCAAGATATTTTGGATTCATTCGATTGCTCCTATATTCTCCGCATTGCCGCCGCGCTGCACGCGGCGGCAACAATTAATAAACGGAATAGATCTTTTCTCCATTTTGACGATGGCCTATATTATGTCATCGATAGCCAAGAAACAGGCATTAAGAATGTTAAATATCTCGATTTCCGTATTCGTTCCGTAATATCATGATAGGTGGGATATATATATCATCAGATGTTGATTATGAGAGAGAAAATGGCCCCCCAGCCTCTTACAAAGTTTGAATTCAAAGAAACTTAATATCCATATCATAATCGGTGACAGATCAACATCACTTATTTATTTTTGAAGTTAAGCATTTTATTGCGTATTCCGCTGATTCCGCCACCCGATTCCGGAGGAAGCCGCCACCCTCTTCCGTTGCAAAGCGCCATGGGATTCCGGATGATTCCGCCACCCCTGGTCGGAGTGTAGGGGAACATGATCCTTTTGGATCATCACCTGAAAAATGGATTTGTCAGTCTCTCCTGACCTATCGTGGAGGCAGGCCCATGCCCTGGATATACGCGCAAATCGTCTCCAAGGGGAAATATCTTTTCCATTACCCCCTTTATCAGTTTCTTATGATCGCCTCCAGGAAAGTCGGTGCGTCCTATAGAACTGGAAAAAAGTGTATCCCCAGTAAAGACAACGCCTGGCGCGTGAAGACATACACCGCCGGGAGAATGCCCAGGTGTATGGATCACTTTTATCCTATATGTGCCGACTTCAATTTCCTGTCCGTCAAAAAGTGTCCCATCAGGCGGGAAGCCAAGTCCGGGAGAATCCAGGCTATGTATCCATACAGGGGCCTTTATAATACCCTTTAGCTCCTTCGCCGCGCCTGTGTGATCAGGATGGCCATGGGTGATTAGGATATGTTTGATCCTGAGACAAGCCTTGGATACCTCTTTCACAATGCGAAACGCCTCATCACCAGGGTCAATGACAACCCCTTCCATGGTCTTTTTACATCCCATTACATAACAGTTGGCCTGAAACGGGCCGACAACCATCATCTTAAGCATTACCGTTTGTGCTCTCTAATAATTCTCAAAATCAGTCCATCATTGACTTCAGCTTGCTGTTTATCCGGTTTTTAAGAAAATACACGTTTTCTTAAATATATTGGAAACATAAATTTGACGGTACCTTTATAGGTTATAAGTTAGATCTCCACACATACAGGTTTCACTAGGCGGCCTTATACCTTGTAAACACGTCAACGCCGTAATGACCGACGATAATGGATGCCGGTAAGGGTTGTTCTTACCGACAGAAATTGGTGTGTCAAGGGTTGGGAATTCTTTAGTCCATTTATTAACGTCAATACAGCCAGCCATCCCACCATGGTGAGGTGTTACGAGGATACCATCGATATTTGTGTGTCTTCCACGAATAGCTTCTATGACTTTTTCATAGTGATGATCGCCTGTTAAAATAGCTGTGCGATTTGGCCCGTCAAAGCTAACTACGATCCCGGTTTGATTCCGCGATCGTCCCGGTACGGCACGGAAAAACTTATAGGGTCCTTTTTGTAAATGAAAGCACAGAACGATGCGATTACGGATGCCTATTGGTCGAGTCGCTGGCGGGATCGAAGAAATCGTAACTCCATTTGTTGTTAAAAGATTAATGACACGTTTATAGGTACTAGTGTTTGGTACTGGACTGGGCGTAATTAACATTCTAATATTGGACAGATCTGCTGGAGTGCAACCCAAAAGCCCTTGATAGTGATCGACATCCCAGTGGCTCAATATGATATGGATAGGACGTGTTTCAGTAGCCAAATTTCGGGACTGAACTAACGTCTTCAATTCTGAAAACTTATACTGATTCGAAGCTCCAATATCGTAAATTACTCGGTCCTGATCTGAGAGGATCTCATTCCAGTTTCCTTGGCCACAGTCAACAATGATTAGCCTTGTGTTTGTTGGTTCCTGGTTCACATGTGAAGGCAGATTCTTGAAAGGCGTAGCATTGCTTTCATTTGTGAGAAAACTTGTGAAATCTATCTTTTCAGGTGGTCCAATCAAGCGAGCTCTCAAGAAAGCCCCACCTTGCATCTCCTGGTTCACTGGCAGGTATTCAAACTGTTTGAGATTCATGCGTTCAATGTCATACCAATTGCCTTCTATTAATGATTTCCATGGTGGAGATTTGTACTCTATGGTCATCATTGACTGTGATCGTTGCTCATTTTCAGCGACTAGAAATCGTTCTTCAAGACTAAAGTTTGTATTAAGATCATCTGTGTCAATCAATGAGACACGTCGGCCATTCCTAAGCATAGGGATAAAATCAGTACGTTCGACATAGAAAGGCATTTTGTGATTCCTTCATCGAATTATTTATAAGTACTCACTATTTATTAATCTCTTAGGGTTGAATTCCCAGTCGCTAGCGACGATGGATAAAATAATAAATCCGTTATGATACCCCGCTGCTTGCGGCGGGTAGTTTCATTAATCGATGGTTTACAATAGAAATATGGCAGCTTTATCCACTGCTAATTTAGTTGATGTCTTCAAAATTCTTCGCATTTATTTATGAATATTTCAAAAACCGTATTTCTCTTTCCTCAATCGAAACGCTTTTTCTCCACCTTCCATAATTTTTGTGATTTCATTCCTGATTTCATCTATATCAATGGCCCCCTCCCTCTTGATTTCACCATTAGATTGGTCACCCAATATCTTGTAGTCACAACATGCAACTAGTTCTGCGTCACCATTGACAACTATGTTTGCATTATGGCTTGTGAAGATCAGTTGACGCTTCTTTTTGGACTGACAAATAAGTTCAGCAATTTCTGATACCATTTGATTATCCAAATCATCTTCCGGCTGGTCGATTATCAAAGGAGGCCCTTCTTGATTTAGTAGTATGTGAATTAGAGATGTGGCTTGTTGGCCTGCAGATGCATCTGCAAAATCAATGTATTCACCTTCTCTTGTCCTGTACTCGAAGACTGGGATGTCTCCCAGTTGAATCAGATAGAGATTGATATAATTACTTGTATTGAGCCTTTCTGCGGCCTTTTTTAAATCATTTATGGCAAATCCAATAACAGATAGTTTTGGAGTTTGAGGGAAATGGTCGATAGAATCATTCTCAAAGTCAAAGAATGCGAGCTGTTCAAATTCGGTTAAAAGTTCATGCCATTCTTGTACTGGTGTAGATGCAGCTGAAATAATAGTGCAAATTGAGTCAATCTTTTCTTTTCTGATATTTGAGCCCGCCATAATGCTTCGAAGAGTTGCATGCAATTCGTCTATGCCCTTTCCGCGCCCTAAAGTGGCACGGAGATTGTTGTCCGATAGAATGACCAATTGTTCACACTGTGCTTGTATGAAGTCGGCTCTTTCCTCATGCGCCAAAATCCATTGTTCTGCAAGTGCGGTAAAGTTCTGCTCCTGGTCACCCAATTTATTAACGAGTTGCCTCTTTTCCGAAACAGATTTGCGTATTTCTTTGCCTCTTTTCTCTAGTTGTGAAATTTGGTTTAGGGTTACTTGTTGAGATGAGGACCGCTCCTTAGCTGAATTGTATGTCTGGTTGTGTTGCTCAAGCATTTGAAGCCACGTCTTTCTTTCAGTCACCAATTCTGCCATTTCCGAGCTGCTCTCAGAGATACGCGCCTCCATTTCCTTCAATTCTTTTTTCACTGCCGTGAATATCTGAATAACGTCGTTATTGATCTTCTTAATGGTTTCCTCAGAGCCAGGCGGAAGAGTACTTTCCAAGGGAATGGGCGTGGGTAGATTTTCTAATTCGTTAAGCAACATTCCAATGGACACTGTTGCTTCCTTGATTTCTGACATCCATCCCTCTACCAACTGCGCCGCGATAGAAAAGCTTTCGTGGGTTTCAATTGTGGTCCGATCCTGCTCAGTTATTCCCTGAAGATTTTTCCGAAGTTTCTCTACCTGTTCTGTAATTGATTTAAGTTCAATTTCATTTCGTTTGATTTCCTTTTGCAGAAATTTGATCTGCATTCTTTTTTCGTAGGATGCTCTTATATCGGTTTGGAGATTCTTAAAACATATATCAGACTCAGCAAGCGCTTGTCTGATTGGACTATATACTAGTCTTTTTAGTTCTGATTTACTTACGCCGACATTACTTAATTGTTTTTGGCTATATGCTTGGATGGGAAGTAAATTTCTGATGTTCTCCTCCGTGCAACCTTCAAATTCCCCGTCACCTATTTTGAGGAGTATCTCACTAGAATTGGCTTTCCTACGGACAACATGCGGTATTTCATTCTTCGTGAAGGATACTTGAACCGTTGCATCGAAAGGTAAGAGAGTCTTCTCTATCAGTTTTTTACGTCTATCCTGATAGTTAGGCAAATCCTCGTCTTCACGCGACAAATCTGGATGTTGGTCGCACAATCCCCAACGAAGGTATTCGAGAACTGTTGATTTACCTGTACCACGTCCACCGATTACGGCATTGTATTGCTGATTGAATGAAAGGTACACACGGCCGAGAAATTTACTATTGGTGACATCCAAGGTTGTGATGAATATAGGCGGTAAAACTGGTGTATCTTGGGAGATACGAGATTCCTCGGCAAGACAGGCTTGTCGTAGAGCTTCTGCACTGGGTTCGGCCCACTTAATCCAAGTTGTATATTCCCCTAGATTTTCATGGGTCGCTTTCCTGTTATCTGATGTTTGTATTAGAGCAATTGACTTAAAACCGTATTCTCTATTCTTGCCATTGGTTATATCTATATTCCCACGGCCTAGTTGGGAAACTGGACCATCAAGGTAACCACCAACACATGGCATGGATTTATAGAAATCATAAAAACCACTTCGTAAGATTGACTTGCTACCTTTTTCATTAACTTGCGGAAACACAATGAATCTGTCGCGAACATAATCAAGACTGTTTAGCCTTTCATACAAGGCTTTAAAATTCTCAGCAACAGTCTGTGGTATGGGGACGACATTTGCCGTCTTCGATTTTGTATCAAGGTTGGCTGTTATGGATAGTAATGCGATTACTCCTGATAAGAGATTTTCAGGAAATGTGCTATCAAGGATTAGGAGTGCTTGGCAGGGCGGCGATGTCAGTGTTAATTCTAGACCAGGAAAGACAATGAGCTGCTCTGTTTGTGGTATGGGTTGTCCTGCATCATCAAGCTCAACAGAGGCAGCACGTTTGATGTAAGGGAAAAAAGTAAAGTCGTGGTGATCCGTCACGGCTATTGCGTGAATTCCCTTTAGCCGACAAGCAAGTACTAATGATTCAGAATAGGCAATTCTTTCCTCTTTTGAAACTGCGCTAGCACCGTACCAATTTATGTCACGTGGAGTATGTACCTGAAAATCGCATTTGTAAAAATGTGCACCCTTATCCATTAATTATTCTCCTTCCTATCCTGCGATTCACGAGGCTATTGTATGATTCTGGGGTCGATGAATCTGTTCTTTAAGAAAATATGCATTTTCTTAAAGATATTCTTTTTCATCAAAATATAGGGCCTTTTCGTACTAATCTTCGCCCTTGATGCTGCAAAAAGCAATGTTTTTTGAAAGCGTTAAGGGAGGCTGATGAGTTTTTGTAGCAGCTTTCTTTCGGTAATGCTCACGGGTGTGAACAAAGAACTCCCAGTTAAAAATGGCTTCTCACCATGGAATCGAAAGACGATCAACGACGTCTCTCCTGGCCAGCACTCGTGAACACAGCTCCCATCGGTCTTTATCCGGATCGATGGTCTCCTGATATCGCATCTCGAAGACGTCGCGTGCCTGTTTTCGGAGGTGAATGTATTGGTCCATCATTTCCTCGAGCTTTTCCACAGACTCTATCCAATCATCTTCGATGGTGTCCGGAAGGCCACCGAAAATGTCATATCGATCCTTCATCCGGCGTGACAGTACCTGATAGACCTTTTCATCTTGGGTATCATGATAGACGAGGTTGAGCATATCCACCGTCCGTCTTGCCTGTCCGAAACGCTTGATCCGTCCCAGTCGCTGTTCGATCCGTGACGGGTTCCAGGGCAGATCGACGTTGATCAGCGTACCGAGGGTCTGTAGGTTCAAGCCCTCACACGCCGCATCCGTGGCCACGAGGAGGCGAATCTCACGCTTCTTGACGGCGGCCTTGATGTCCTCACGCTCGACGGATGCGAAGTCGTCACCGCGGAACAGACCGCTCTTACCCGTACCCGCATAGACGCCCACAGGCTCGCCCGGCAGCAACTTTGCAAGTTCAGCACCGACGAAGTGCGCCGTGTCGTAGTACTGGCTGAAAATGATGCACCCATGCTCAAGCCAGGTCTTGTTCTCGGTGCGATGCTCTGTGAGGAAGTATCTAACCGCGGCCAGCTTGGGGTCTCGCGCTTCCGGACGCGACAGTTCTTCGACGATCGTGCGCAGATGTACGGCCTCCTCCGACGTGAGAGTACTGAGCGCTTCACTTTGGAGCTTTGTCTGTTCCTCGTCATCGAGGATTTCCCTTCGCAGCATCTTCTCCGCAGTGGCTCGGCCTGAGGCAAAGCTCGAACAGATCCGTTGCAAGAGCAATGTTTTCATGAAGCCTGCCGCCTTGGTACGCTTCTGCAAGGCCGCTGTGAACGCCTCTGCCGCTTGGTAGGCGAGATCGAAGGGGTGGTTTGTCAGCAGGCCCAGACCGCTGAATCCTACCCCCGCGTAAGCGGTCGGCGGTGCATCCGGATCAGGATAAACATTTACCTCGACCTTTTCGAGGAGCCCGGCCTCTTCCAAGGTTTGCCGGCGGCGTAGTATTGTATGGCGTATAACGGGATTGTGCTCCCGCAGAAAACCGTGCGCAAGAGTTTGACCAATCGCCTGTTGCTCCAGGAATCCCAGAGACCCAAAGCCACGATCGGTGGAGAAGATATTGTCAGGTAGTTGCAGTTGCAAGCGCAGCGCTGCAAACAGTGCATCTTCGCTCCCCGGCGGCAGGGGATTTCGCAACCATTCCCAAGCCTCCTGCTCATCTGCCGGTGTATCGTTACCCTTCACGATGGGAAGAGCCTTTTCCCAGTCAATCCAATTGGCAAACGGTTCACGTCCGGCAACGAACTCTGCACCTGAATTCAGAATCCGCAACAGGTCCCAGAGCTCATAGACTTCGGTCTGGATCGGCGTTGCCGTTCCGAGCAGCAGGTTCCGGGTACGCGGCCCGATTTGGAGCATGAAGTCGAGCAGGTTGTTCGGCTCCTTTTTCTTGTCTCCCAATCCGCCCCGGCGCCTTGCCCTGTGTGCCTCGTCGAGGATGATGGTGCCGTACTTGCGCTCAAGTAGGTGCTGACGCTCGTCTGAGTCGTGGATAATCAGACCGGTTGAGATGATGGCGATACGAAAAGGGCAGCGTGCGATGTCCTCCGGCCCGCGGGTCTTGATGACGTGACCTTTCGGGTCGATCCATACCTTCTTCTGGGACGACCAGACTGCACTCGGGATACCGAGCTTATCAGCCAGCTCGACTTGCCATTGAAAGGTCAAGGTGGAGGGGCAGAGAATGAGCACCGGCCCATCATCCAACAACGCGGAGATCATGGCACTGGCTGCGAGCGAAAGCGTTTTCCCTACGCCGACCTCATCGGCAAGCAGCAGGCGCGCCTTGCCGTAAATCTCCCGGTGTTGCAGAAACATTGTCACGAAGGAACGCTGCCAGGACTGTAACTGTTCTCCACCACGATAGATCGGGCTCTCGGCAAGCGCTGCGCCGGGCAGGTCTTCGGTCTTGGTTTCCTCGAAGCGAATCTCCA
Source organism: uncultured delta proteobacterium (assembly GCA_903885795.1). GTDB lineage: Bacteria > Desulfobacterota > Syntrophia > Syntrophales > UBA8958 > UBA8958. Next base: position 111,518 of record CAISJV010000092.1, read on the forward strand.
CGCGATCGGCAACACGCTTGATCTCATCGATGATGGCCTCGGGCAGCGGGTAGGAATCCTTCCAGAGCGCATCGAACTCCTCTTCGACCCAGGCGACGCCCTCAGGCGAGGGGTCCTCCCACAGGATCTCGTAGTTCCGGGCGAAGGCGCTCTTGGTCTCGTTGATCGAACCGAGGAAGCAGGTTTTCGAACCATCCGCTGCTTCGATGACGCCCGCCTTACCGTGGATAAAGACTCTATCCTTCGGTACCACGCGGATCTCAACCCGTCCGCTGGTCAGCAGCTCGTAAAGCCGACGATATCGGTCCCGGTGCAACAGCGCCTCAACCTCAGCCGGGGCTTCATTCCAGCGTTCCTTGAGCGCGGTCTCGCGGACATGCTTGGAGACGGCCACATCGGCCGCATCCAGTTCGCTATTGCAGACAATTTGCACCTTATGGATGGCAGCAATTTCTTCGCCCACCAGCTCAAAGATCGAGCTGCGGAAATAACCGGCGATGCGCCTGTAGGACTTCGCATCCTTCAGCCTGGCGCTCAGGAAGGCGTGATCGAGGCGCTGGCGGCGTGAAGAGAAGCGATGGATTACATTTTCCATAAAAGACTCTTTTCCCAATGATTAGGGAAACCCATCCATCAATAAAAAACCCACCGAATTTCGCTTGCGAAGCAGAGGCGCGGCGGGTATGCTTTTGTAACTGTCTTAACTTTATAATGATTTGTCAACAATAATTTACACAAAATATTACCCCAGTCTTTGATTTTTAATAAGTTCCCTGAGCACACGTGCCGCGCTGGCTTCTTCGGGGCGCAGCGCTTCGAGCCGTCGGGCGAGATAGTCGGCCAACTCGATGGCCAGTTCACGCTGGGTCATGTCGCCGTAATAGTTGGCGATATTGAGCGTCAAATGCGCCAGTACCTCGCTGCCGTCCACATTCCTCACAAGTTCCATCAAGGCGTAAAGGACGGCGCGTAGCACGGACTGATGCAATTCCGATCCCTCGTTCATCTCCGCCTTGCTGAATTCCACAGCACTCTTAAGCCGGGCGTGGTTGGCCCGCTGGTCGCCCATGAGCGTATGGAAGTCGCGCACCTTGAAGGCCTTAGCGAAATTCTGGTAGTTGTCCAGTATTTTCGCGCCGCGAGATTCCAACTCGATGAGCTTCAGGTAGAAGCGTTCCGCACCGTTGAGTTTATCCCAGTGGGCCTTGGCGATGCCCTGCGGTACGAGGCACTGATTGGCTGTATCCACGGCAAAGGCGATGAGGCCATCAACGAAGGTGGTCTCACCCTTCACCCTCGGGCGTACGGCTTCGGCGGTCATGTCACGGCCGTCGATGGTCGCGTAGCGAGTCAGCACGCGCAGTGCCGCCGCATAGCCTGCCATCTGGATGTCCGCATCCTCAAAAACGTTCTCGTCGCGGTAGAGTCCCTTGGCCTCCTGGTTGAGGCCGGTCAATGCTTGCACCTGAGCATCCACTTCCTCCTGGATTTCCCAGGCGAGGTCGTCGCGCGTGGTCTTTTGCGTGCCCTGGCGCTTGCGCAGGATGAGGAGCACGGTGCCTTTGACATTGCTGCCCTCGCGCAGAGCGCTTTCCGCCTCGGTGACGACATACCATGCGGCGGTTACTTGCAGACCAGAGGCCCAGACGATGTTGGCCATGTCCGCCCAGATGGAGCCAGACTGGTGGGTGAACATGATGACCTGGATGCCGTTGTCGGGCATGCACTCGGTCATCCGTTTATAGGCGGCCACCATGTTGCGGCGAAAGTGCTCATCCTCACCCTGGATAGCCAGCGATCGTCGGCTGTCCCAAACCCAGTCGGCAAACTCCGGCGGCGGGTTCTTGCGCAGCCAGGCGATAAAGAAGTCGAGGATTTCCTCGTACTTCACCGCATTGCCGTAAGGTGGATCGGTCACGAAAATGTCGATTTCAGAAGAGAAATGCTGCGTGGAGAGATTATCGACGATCTTCATGCCATCCAAACTAGGAAAAGCCTTGTAGTCTGGATTTAGAAAACCGAGAGAATAACTCAAGCTGCGGCATCCGTAGTCAAAAAGAGTGTTCAGCGCTTGATTTGCAAAGGTGTGCTGAACGATACCTCCCCCTCCTCCAAAGCGATTCCAAGTACAGAGTCGGCTGTTCCAGTCTGCAAGCTGAGCAAGCGCAAGTTTTGATGACGCAAAGCTTGATTGGTTAGCTAATCCCGCCACCAGCAATTGCCGCGGGTTGAACAGGTGGTGCCAGTGGGTCCAACCGCGCGCTCTAATCAGGTCAAGCCCCTGATACCGTGGTGGCCCGCCTACCTCGATCCGCATGTCGGGCACCCAGCCGTGCTCCTGCCAGTCCACGAGATGTTTAGCGATAAAGTCCTCAACAATCTCCTCTCGCTTCAGGTCCTCAGGCGTTACGGCACGAAAGTCGTAGTCGTAGCCTTTGCCATTCTTTTTTGGCCGCATCCACTGAACGCAGTAGAGGCGTTCCTGAAGCATGTCGTCGGTCTGAGGCTTGAAGTCGTGCTTATCCCACAACCGAAGGCGGTTGCCGATTGTTCCGTCGGGCTTTTGGTAATCGCCCCGCAGCGTTGAAATATTGGTCTTGTAATTCACCCCATTAAGGTGGTGCATCAAGTACGCCTCGCCGTACTTGCTATCTCTACCAATCGTTCCTGTCTCAGCTGCCTGCATTCCTGCCTCGTTGACCCCGGTGCGGATCTGAATGTGGTACCGTCGGTTCGTAGGGTCTGGAACCAGTTCGGCAACGGCATTCCGGCTCATGCTCACGATCAGAGTCGGCAGGAGCGGCACCATCCAGCCGCTCTGCGGGCAACGAGCTTCCACGCAATATAGGAACACCTTAGCCAGCCAACCCTTGCCGTCAGTCTCCACGCCAAGGTGGTCGATCGCTGCCTGCACGGAATGCACCAGCTCCTGCTGGTCCAGCGCGAGCTTCTCGCGGCTCTCCGGCGTGCCGCTGACGATGTGGAACGCACCCCAAGTGAGCATGCAGGCTACTGGGTTGAGGTCGGAGGCGTAGACGTCGCAGCCGAGCCGCGCCGCCTCGAAGGGGATCTGCCCGGAGCCGCAGAAAGTATCAGCCACACGTGGTCTATGACCGAAGCGCATGATGCCAAGCTGCTCGACCAGTTCGGGAAATGTATATGCGCTGGTGCCGAGGTGGGCGTTCACCGCATCCCAGATGTGGCCGTGGACAGTGTCAATCACTTCTTCTGGGCGTTTCGCCGCTCCCACCCGCTCACGGTAGGGCACCTTGGGCAGCATCTGCGCCTCGAGACAACGGCGATCCGGCTCGGTGAGGTCCTCGCGCCAAGCGACTTTGACCTTGTCGCATTTGGGATTAGACCAATCCACCGGAGCGGAGGTTGGCAATACGCCCTCCGGTTCGACAGTGAAGTAGTCCTCAATCCGTGCGATGGATAGTGCGGCGAGAATTTCCTTGGGCTTGAATCGGCGCTTCCAGCGGACGACAAAGGATTCGTCATCCATCGCCAGCAGCTTCTCGAAGATCGCCAAGTCGCGAACAGGGTCATCCGTCGCCGGCAGGAGGCAGCCGAGGATGCAAGCCTTGTTGAGGATCAGCGGCTTGCGGCCCTTCCAGTAACTGCCCAGCGCGGTGAGCGTCTTGCCATGGACTGCCATCTGTTCCTTGTAGGACTCTGCAGAGAGCTTCTGCACGGGCAATAGCCGCTCGATGAGCGCGGGGGCATCCTTCAGGGGAAAGGGGATAATCTCGTTGTGGGGCATCTATTCTTTCCGGTAGGGCACGACCACTGCATCGAGCATGGGGTAGTGTTTCCGATTCAAGGTCGCCAGAGGGCATCCCAAATTTTCTGCTGTGGCGGCGATTATGGCATCGGCTAATTCGACGCCATGACTCTTGCCGAAGTCCCGACGCAGCAATCCGCCGCGTATGGCAAGGGATTGATCCAGAGGAACGATCTCAAAACATGCGAGCAAAACATCTACTGCATCGCGTTCATTATCCCGAACGCCAGCAAAGAGTTCCGCGACATTGATTGCGGACAGTTTGAGGTCGACCTCTAATTCTTCCAGGTATCGAACGGCTTCCGGGATGCCACGCAGGTAGTCAACCAAAACATCCGTATCAATCAGAATCGCACTGTCTTTGTTCATGTTCTTTCTCCCTGTGTTCGTTCCCACTCGCGACGCAGCTCCGTAAACTCCGGCAGGTCATCGCGATTTTGCCATATCCCGCAAGCTGCTCGTAGCGAACGCAAACGTTCCGTTTTCAAATCGAGCGCAGCCATACCGGACCGACTTTGCTTCATTCCTATGAATTCGACAAAATCCAGAATTTCCCGGGCTGCCGGTTCGGGAAGAGCCCTGACTTGTTCATAGATTTTCTCCGCCGTGTTCATGTTTCCTCCTTACTTTACGTTCTTCTGCATGACCGATGAAACAGGTTCCCAAAATCCCTGGTATCCTTCAGCGAAGCGGGGAAAATGGCTGGACTATTCACGCCAGTCCTCGTTCGGGGGAAGAAGCCGGTTCCGCCCATCCTCAAAGGGAGTAAATCCTGACACTCCATGATAGTCAATCACAATTTTGGGCCAGTGGGATGCGGCAGCGAAGGTAGTTGGCCCTTTCGTGAGCGGGCTTATCGTTTTCCCGCGTACGAATTTAACAAAATCCAGGATTTCCCTGGCTGCCGGTTCGGGAAGAGCCCTGACCTGTTCATAGATTATTTTTGCCGTGTCCATGGTTCTTCCTTCTTTATCTCCTTCTTTGTGACCGATAAAACAGGTTCACCAAAGAGTGGTAAGTTTAACACATCCTGCTCGATAGGGCGAGGGCGATGTTTACGGGTCGGCGGTTTTTCACCATCAGACAGGGCATGGTATAGAGCCAGTCGCCATCCGCGCTGGGAATCTTCCGGCAAACCGGCCTCGGCGACCGTCATAGAAAAGAGCCACCAGCGCTCCTCCGGGCGGAGGGCGGCCCATTTGCTACAGATTACGGGAATCAGTTCGGCCCTGGCCGTCTCAGCTGCCCATGCGAGTACGCAGAGTTCCTTGCCGAGTAGTCTGTCCACCCGGTTCGTGCCTGTGTGCCAGCGGCCGGTGAGGACTTTAGCGGCCTTCAGGCGATCATTGAACTCGCGCCGGGCGATGTCGGCGATAGCGGACCAGACCAGGCGCTTCAGGACGACCCGTTCCTCTTCACGCGGGATACCTCTCTCTTGACCGAGATAGCCGTAGTCCTCGACGATGACAACCGGTTCGTTCCGCGAGGCAGGGATCTCGACGCGGAAGAGATGCGCACCGAAGGTGGCGGGTGCACCGAAGTCAACGGTCATGGCCTGATTGCTCACTGCTCGACGTCTCCTTGCCGCAACTCGATGCCGAGCTTGACCGCAAAGTCCTTGAGGTCGTGACCAGAGGCGAAGTGGGCCTTGCGGAAAATCATAGTGACCGGCGTGTCCGGGGTGAACTTTTCGAGTACCTTGACGAGCAGCGCTTCAATGAACGCGGCATCGACTGCGATTTCGCCCACGTTGACGGAGATCATCTGGTTGCCCTGACCCACTGTGAGGCCAATGCCCTCGAAAGTGGCAGACTTTTCGGCGGCCTGCTTCAGCCCCTCGAATGTCTTGTTGCGCGAGTCAAGCTTACGGCCGGTACGCGAGACGAGGTGTGCGAGTTTCAGGTCGTCGATCTGGACTCCCGTCTTACCCTTGGCCTGGAAGCGGAACTCAGCCTTGGACTCGAGCCCATCCGCCTCAGCGAAGGCGCGCAGCAGAACCTCGCCATCGCCAACAGAGATGGGACCCTCATAAATCGATCCATCACGAGGTTCGCTGCCGTCCAGCGTGTAGCGGATCGCCCCCTTTGGTGCGACAAAGAGCGCCACTTTTCGCATCCCTCCCTCGTTGGAGAGCTGGTTGCGCAGAATGAGATTGTTGCACCAAGTTACCGGATCGCCCGTTTCGTACTGGCCTGAAGGATCGCAGACCAGAAAGTTCACTCGCAACGCGTTTGTGGTGTAGGTATGTTCCTTAAGTTTTGGACTCGACTCGGATACCGGCGCATCCTCGGAGCAGTGGATGCGCGGAGCAGGGCCGGCGTTTTGCGGATTGACGCGCAGGCGGACCTTGCCCTCGTCGCCGAGCTCGGGCTCGGGAATTACCTGGGCTGAGGTGCGCTTTTTCTTCGGCTTCTTTGTGACGTAGCCGGTGCCGAGGTCTTCCCACAACCCGCGGTTGCAGGCGATGGACTTTAGAGTATCGAGGCCCTTGGGCGGTAGCCAGGGCATGCCGGCCTGCTCGGTATAGCGATCTGCCACGTCCGACCAGCGTGCTTCGTCCTGATTCTCTGGCCAGAGCAGATCCTGCGCCTTGTCGCGGATGGCGTCAAACTCCTTCTCCACGTCGAGGTAAAGCTTCAGCGGATTGGAAGTCAGCGTCTTTTCGATTTGTTCCTCGCCGTTGAAGTCTTTGGTGGCGTCGCGCGTCATGTCCAAGGCTTTGGACGCGAGCAGCGCCTCCTTGCCGGCACGATGGATCGGGAAGAGTACCTTGTCGAAGAGGCTGAGGATGGTGGACGTGAAGTCGAGGGCGTAGGATTGTTGCTTCCTTTCCAGGTCTTCCCGCTGAGGATGACCCTTGGGAATCCGGCCATCGGCCTTCTGTGCCGCGAAGAGATGGCGTGCGGCTTTCTCCACACTGCCCATGGCCGTCTTGTCGCCGGTAAGGACGCATAGATTGTTTTTTTGGCTGAGCCCCTCGAAGAACTTCTGAACTTCCTCAGGCGGGATCTTCGAATCGGGACTCACGACGAGCAGCACACGCCCCTTGCGCACACGGTCTGCCACTTCTTCCAGCTTGGGCAGAGGCAGAACGTCTTCATAGCCGGTCTTGCGCACAGCCTTGAACATCTCGCGCAGACGGTGCCGAATCAGATCGTCCACCTGATTCTCTGGTGCATCGTGGGCAAGACTCTGTAGAAGCTTCGTTAGGTTTTCCTGACGATCGAAGTAGTATCGGCCTTCCGGCGTGTGGTGCAGATACCAGGCAACTTTATCCAGATCCTCGAAGGCCGCAAGGAAATCGGACGGCTCGCGCAGCGGCGAGACGAGGCATTCTACCATCTCATCTCGTGTGAGGCCCTTCACTGCGTTGACGGCGGTCGATAGACTGGCTGTCAGGAGCAGTGAGCCGAGCTGGGTGGCGGCTTCCTTACCTGTTTGCAAATCGATTATCTGTGCGTGAGCCGATTGCTGTGCATTCCAAAGATCCATGGCGATGACGTCGCGCATCCCAGAGATCTCTGTGAGTTTGTCGCGTACATCAGAAACTGAAAGATCAAAGTGCTGCGGGCCTATAAGGAAGACATCGTTTGCCGAGCGCTCCCATACGGATTTAAGCAGGCGGGACACCAACTCGATCAGTCCGCGGGTTTGCTTGAACTGCTCGTTTTCTTTGAAGAGTGCAATGACGTTCTTGAGCCGTGGGTGGAAGGGATAGGTGGCGGCAATCTCATCGGCAATCGCTTCGGCGCCGCGGCTGGCTGTTTTGGACTTGGATGCTTCTTCCAGCTTGCGGCCAAAGGCTTCGGCGATGTCTCCGATTTCGGCTTTGTCGGGAAGAGACTTGAAGAGCCGCTTGCGCAGGATGTCATAAATCTCGTTGGCGGCAAGGTCAACAGGCGTGATATTGCGCTCCGTGCGGCCGAGTTCCTGGCGTGCGTTGTCGAGGGATCTTGTGATCAGGGCTCCGCCAGCCTGATATGCCGCGTACAGATCAGAAATCACCACACAGACATTGGACTTCTTACCCGCTGCCGTGAGCAAGTTCGCAAAGGCACGGGTTGCGATGTCGGCAACGGTGCCGGTCCCTATCGGGCGGGTTGCCAAGTCCTCAAAATAGGGAGGCAGTTCGTCCAGTAGGATCAGCACAGGGTCCGAGCCATCAAAAAGATTAAGCCATGCCTTTTCATCAGGCGCTTTCGGCCCGGAAGCCCAAAAGTCCTGAAAGAGTTCATTCTTCCCGAGTTGGCTGGCGATCTCGCCCCAGAAGAAATGTAATGGGCTATTGCGTCCATTGAAGGCGGCTATATTGGCAGTCTTGAAAGCCGAGGAGTGGGGCAGCCCCGCGCAGTATGTGTTGCGCAGTCCCGGATGCCTGGCGAGGAGGCCAAAGCCGACAAGCAAGTGCGTCTTGCCGCCGCCCATAGCCTGCTTGAGGTGGAAGATCGCTTGTGAGGAAGCACCTGCCAGTCGGGCAATGCCCTCGCTTATGAGGTCCTGCATGCCCTGGGTGATGTAGGTCTTCTCAAAGAAGGCCGATCCATCGCCTTCGGCTGTAATCAGTTCATCGAGCTGTTCTATCTGGTCACTGAGCTTGATGGACAGTGCATTTGGTTGAAGCTGGCAGGCGTCACGGACAGTTTTCATAGGATGGTCACCCTCATTATTTGCATGTTGGCATTCCTCGCTCTGGGTTGAGTATTAATAGTTCTGATGTAATTGACTGAAGTTGATTTTCTCCTTTAATAGTCTGGTTTCACGCCTGTGCAAAGTATTTCAACAACTTATCCGATGGCCACAGACAAGACAAAAGTGTGTTACCCATATCATAATTAATGGGGAAATGTCATCAATGATTGAGAATTGCTATCCTGAATGTTTTATGATGGCAGGGGGTGTGGTTTTCAGAAAACATCCTATTCAATACGAACGCAAAACATGCCATATAAACTTTGCGCCTTTCGTTCTGCATTCAATGGGTTGCTCCGGGAATTCACTCTGAACAAACGTATTTACAATCAATGAGGCTAATTTTGATCAGATATCAATAAAACTGATCTCTTGTTCATCTACAAGTCCTCAAGCTGTATGAGATAATAAAACTGCAGAATATTTATTCGAAATCCTCGATACGACAAGAAAATAGACTTTACTCTATATCATTCTGTGTAAACATTGAGGATTAATAGACGACAATATACGCGCCGAACGTCTTACGCTTTAGAAGCGCAAATAAATTGTGAAAAAAGTGGCAGAACGGGATGGAATAATAAGCAGTAGAGTTGTAAGTATTAAATATTGTTTATTAATTATATGGAATAAATAATGGAATAAAATTCTTGATATTTAACAAAACATCCTGTATATGTTTTTCAAATAAATTACAGGAGGTCTTTTGCATCAATGAACATAACTGAAGATCAAGCCAGAGAAGTTCTTGGCCCTTATCAAGGAGATATTCGCTCCTGCATAGTCTCAGCATGGACAGACTATCACGATCATTGCCGTGAGATAAAACATATTCTGACGACACGTTCAAGGGCGAGTATCATTTTTGATTTCATTGTACATAATATTGGCCAAAAATTTCAAGGGAGAAGAAATATATTTATCTCCAACAAGAAACGGCTATTTCTTGTTAATTTTGAAAACAAGGTCATTATCAGATTTAAAAAACTTAAACACAATAGAGCTTCATGCATACCAACTCAGCAAACGCTCGATTTCTTCCGCCAAGTAGAAATACCGGGAATTCCTACTCCCGAAAGATTTGTCGTCGGATATCAGCTTAACCATATGCAGACGGAAATCAATAGTATATCTGTTGTTTATCCACAAGACCCTAATCAAAATTATTGGGCCTATGATTTGGAACCCATGGAGGCTAAGATTCTCGAATATCAACTTGAGCAAGTCACAATAGAACAGGAAATAACCAAAGAAGAAAGAATCATCATAAAGAATAATACTGGAGTGGGTGAAATGAGCAATGAGCAAGGCAGTTAATCACGATATTATTAGGATAGCGAGAGAATCACGTGGTTTAACTCAGGGATATCTTTCAGAAAGGCTCTCCGTTACCCAGGGGAAGGTATCGAAAATGGAGAGCGGTCTTTTGGGGGTCTCTGATGATATGATAGATAGGCTATCAATTGTCTTGAACTATCCAAAGGACTTCTTTTACTTTAATGATCAGGTTTATGGTCATGGTATTAGCATGATCGGCGAACTTTATTACCGAAAACGCAAAAATGTGCCTGATAAAGTCCTTGATAAAATAAGCGCTCGAATCAATATCCGTAGAATGCATTTAATAAGGCTATTGCGGGCAATTGAAATCAAGAATAACCTTTTTGAAACATTTGAATTTAACGAATATAACGGTAATGTCGAAAGAGTGGCACGTGCATTAAGGGCTACATGGCTACTCCCAAAGGGTCCTGTAAAGAATTTAACAAAAACCATAGAGGATGCGGGAGGTATAGTAATAGAATTTGATTTTGAAACCAAAACTATCGATGCTACCAGTCAATGGTTTCCTGATCTTCCTCCACTATTTTTTATCAACGTAAATTCTCCCGCGGATCGTTTAAGGTTCAGTTTGGCTCATGAGCTTGGGCACGTAGTTATGCATAAAATATGTAAACCGGACTTGGAAATAATGGAGAAAGAGGCCAATAATTTTGCTTCGGAATTTCTCATGCCGAGGACTGATATATCTAAATCTTTAGACAATATTAGCCTTCCACAAATCGCCAATTTAAAGCCATATTGGAGGGTGTCTATGGCTGCCCTTTTGCACAGAGCCTATGATTTAAAAAAAATCACACCCAGACAATACCAATATTTCTGGATGCAAATGGGGAAGGCTGGATATCGAACAAAAGAGCCACCAGAATTTGACATACCAAAAGAAACCCCCTCTTTGTTAAGAGAAATAATCGATACTTATCGTCACAAGTTGGGATATACGTCGAAAGAATTAAGCCTGTTATTGGGCTTGCATGAGCAAGAGATAATGTCTATCTATTTTGACAATCCAAAGCCTCATGGGTTAACCGTTGTGAAATAATCCCAGTAAACATCAAATGAATTTCTTAATCATAAAGAATGATTATTTTATTAGAATATTATGCGATTTACACCTAACAATAGGAAGGTTCCATTTCTTAGTTCCAATTACTTTTAGTGGGGGTGTTTCATGGCACTTACAATTATTCATTTAAGCGATATGCACCTTTCAAATGAGATTGAAAATTTCCTCTTAAATCGGGTTGACCAGCTTTGCGGTGCCATTCGGTCTATAGTTAATCCGCAAGATCATTGTGCCGTAATTTTTACTGGGGATATTACAAACTGTGGAAAAGCTGAAGAGTATAACTTAGCTATTAAAATTGTTGCGATGCTTAAAAGGGAGATTCAGAATCATACCCATAAGGACCCTCCATTTCTTTTTGTGCCAGGGAATCATGATCATGACTTTTCAAATCCACAGTATGACGAACAAATGCGAAAAGTTCTCATCGATAGCAGTACACCGATGAATCCCCCGTCGCCCAGAATTCATGAGATTCTTCTAGAAACACAAAAACCTTACAGAGAGTTCGTAAAAAATATTTCAACAGTCGCCTCTGTTTATGCTGTTGTTGATCTACTTGAATCTCATACATTGGATTTTGATCAGTTGACGGTTAAATTTTTACTTCTTAACACCACCCGCTTTACGCGTAAAAAAGAAATCGCGGGAACCTCTTGGTTTCCCCTCGATAAAATTTCCAATCATCTTAAAGAAGAGGAAGAGAAGGGTGGTACATTGAACGTTTGTCTTCTTCATCATCCATATAATTGGAATCGTTCTGACAACGCTAACCTCATGAGAAAGCTGTTGGAATCACGATGTGATGTAGTATTCACAGGGCATGAACATACGACAGACATTTTTATGCACTCGCGAAAAAAAACAGAACAGAATCTATACGTTGAAGGTGGAATCCTGCAGGACCACGATAACACCGATAATAGCTCTTTTAATATAATTAAGGTTAATCCGGTAGATCAGAAGTTTTTTTGTACAACTTTTTTTTGGAATGGATCTCTATATGACCAGCTTACGGAGCCATATGAACATAAATATCTTCGATTAAGGCAAGCTTTACAGAATGAGCTTGAATTAAAAAACGAGTGGGAAAATTGGCTGCAGCAGATTGGGACGGATTTTAGGCATCAGCGGTGTCAACATCTTACATTAAACGATATTTATGTCTTTCCCGATCTTCAAAAGTTAGACATACGGAAGGCATGCAGCCCAAGGGGAATTGTCCGGGATAATAATGTTGTGGGCTTTATACAAGAAAAGAAAAGGGTATTTATCGCCGGTGCAGAAAAAATGGGAAAAACGTCCCTGTCAAAACAGCTTTTTAAAAGTCTACGGGAAGCTGGCTTTGCCCCTCTATTGCTCGATAAGACTTTCAATATCCCCAAGGGTAGGCTTACGGTAAGGGAAAAAATTCACGCGGGGATTAATGAGGTGGCTATGCGCATTTATTCGCAAGACAGCGTAACAAGGTTCTGGCAAACCAGAATCTCAGAACGGGCTGTGATTGTGGATGATTATGAAAAGATTAAGCTTGGGGATGGAGGGCGAGAGAAATTAGTCCGGTGGTTAGATGAGAATTTCAGCCTAGTTGTCCTTATCTCTTCACCAGGGATTCGGATGACTGAATTTCTGCAACGACGTGAGGGGGAGGCGATTCTATGGACGTTCGAGCATACCGATATAAAAGAATTCGATGCTGAATCTCGCCTTATGTTGATCGAGAAGTGGTTGAAGGCGGGAACAGATGGATTTGAGGATACACAGGAACTTTACAAGCAGAAAGTCCATTGGATAAAAATTATCGACAATCTTGTCGACCAGGGCGCACTACCGTCGCTGCCGTTATTTATTCTTATGATAATGCAGCAGTTAGAGGCAGGCGGGACGGTTACCGGATCCTTGGGTGGATACGGAACGCTTTATGAGATCATCATAAAGGATGTACTCAAGGGGGCCGCTAAAAATTCTGCTGATCTTGAGGTTAAACTTAATTATTTGACGTATTTCGCTTTCGAACTTTTCCGTAAAAAGAAACGAGGCCTCAGTGAAATGGCCATGGTGGAATGGCATGTATGGTATTGTAAAGAGTTTCCCTGCCAGCTTGTTCTCAACCAAGTCTTAGCCGAGTTTTTATCTATCGGCGTGTTCAATCAATGCCAAACGGATTATGGTTTTAAATACAGCTATTATTACTGCTTTTTCTTGGCTCGCTATCTCTCCCGAAATCTTCATAAAGAACACGACGCAATGGATATTGTGAAAATAATGTGCAGTCAATTATATATCAATGATTTTGCAAATACAATGCTATTTTTATGTCACATGTCCAATCACCCAGACATATTCGATCTCATAATGAATACTGTTAGGGGGCATTTTAAGGCAGCAGGGGAATATAGCCTTGTAGATACTCCCTCAATCCTACCTATGGAAATGATCAAACCCCCAAAGTTGATCTTATTAACAGAAGATCCGGATCAAGAAATGTTGAAGGAATTGCGAAGCATGGATGATGAGAAGATATCTCAAGGACTACAGGAGATTGTCAGTGCGGAATCTGAAAACATTGAAGAAAAAAATATGATCGAACTAATAAACAATATAAACTCTGCGCATCATACGATTAGAATCTGCGGTCAGCTACTTCGTAATTTCTATGGCTCCATGCGCGGTACTGAACAAGTCAATGTGCTCAAGGAATGCTACGCGTTGTGTATGAGAATGGTGACTGTGTTATATGACTACCTTGAAAAAGACAAAGAACTCATTGCGCAGAATCTTGCGGAAATCATTCAGCATCGATTCCCAAAAGATACCTATGAGAATTTGGATAATAATGTAAGAAGATCTTTGCAGGGTATTGCTCTGGCAATTCCCTTTGGACTGATAAAGCATGTTGCACTATCCTTTGGATTGGCAGCGTTAAAACCAGGTTTTGATAAATACCTTAGAGAAGAAAGCCCAACAATATCTCATCAGTTAATTGATGTCGCCACAAGATTGGAATGTTACTTTGACGTCTTCCCGGAAGGAGACGTCTTGCGAATTCACAAAGAACTTGATCGAGGTTTTATTGGGCGAGAGGTGTTAAGATTGATTGTGTGGGAACATTTTTCATTCTTTAAAAGAGAATTGAAGGTCAGACAACGTGTGTGTCAAGTTTTGGATATATCCGCGACTCAACCACTTTTTATTACCGCGCATGACAAGACGAAGGATACGGTGAAGAAACTATTTGTGTAAATAACCAACCATAACCATAGATCTAAATTGATAACCGAGATCTGGTCAGGGCGTCGAGATTTTCCCCAAGATAGCAAGTGTGCATCACTGAGGGAAATTGGGTGGCCGTCCGGGAGGGGATGGGAATAAAGAAAAGATAAATACAGAGCGGGTCTGGCAAAATTGGACAGGTGCATAAGTGGGAGGATTGCTCTATAATGAATTCCAGGAGGATCATAAAATGAGCAAAAGACCAAGACGGAATCATGCACCGGCGTTCAAGGCCAAGGTGGCGTTGGAGGCCCA
>CAISJV010000093.1 GCA_903885795.1 uncultured delta proteobacterium
AAGCTGATAGCCGATGCTATCCCCGAGTATGGCAGCGGCAGAGATCACGAATATGAGGACACCCGGATCTAATAAACCTTGTTCCGCAAGGAAGCCTCCTGCCAGCACCAAGCTTTCACCTGGCATGAACAAGCCCAGCAAAGCCTGGCATTCAAGCATAACGATAAGGAAGATAACGAGGTATCCCCAATGACCGGTGAGGTTTACAAAATTGATCAAATTATCAAGCATAATGTCAGCCGCTGCAAATAGGGGTCAACCAAAGTGACCTGCATCCGGGTAATGACGCTTTTTGTTTGAAACATATTTATATCCCCTCAATGATAAAGTAGTCAGATTGAGTGGGTGCCGCATTGTACGAATTGGCTTAGGATTTGATTTGACAGTATTCATCTGCCTCTCTTTCTTCCGGGTCGCCGTTGGAGAGGAAAAAGGAGTCCTGAACTCTTTCCAGGTCGGGCACAGGATCGATACCTGTATAATTCGGTAAATTTACCCCCCTTTCTAAATTCATCTTTTGAAAGCCAGAACGACAACCCCTGCTCCGACCATAAGGATTCCCAGCCATTCCCTGACGCTTGGGCGCTCACCAAGAAAGACGAATGCGAAGATTGCAACAAGAACAAGACTGAGTTTGTCAACAGCTCCCCGCTATTTGGAGCATGCGAACACGTAGCGGCGAGCCATTTCGAGACAGCGAAGACTTTTCGGTCGTTATCGACTTTCGCCGCATATAAAATAAACAAAAAAAGCCCCTCCGATACAGCCACGAGGCTTTTTTATTTGTTAACTGCTTTTTAATATTTAGTTGTTCTACTCCGCGTAAGGCCCGGGTGGAATTCCGGGTCCCGGATATCTCAACAAGGCATTGGCGTTTGCCTGACGAGCCAACGGCATATAGTTGGGGGATCCCTTTTCCATTCCGGCGACAATAGCTTGCACAATGAGTTGTGCCGCAAGTGCTCCAAGACCACCACCACTACTTCCTCCTGAGTTAGGCTGATAAACCCTCCTTACATTATTCTTCCATAGAACTTCATCGGTTTTGCCATCCCTTATCTGATAAGAAAGGGCAACTGTAGTCGTGGTTGTTAAGACCGCATACTTGGCATCCCACTGCTCTACAACAACGTAAAGAACTGCATCCGCGCCGAAAAGGTTGGCAAGTTTCGATGTTGGCGCGGAATGCACCAAAGAACTGTCTGCCATGCCATCATCTTCAAGCACTCTTTTTACTGCGTTTATCGGAAATACATAGTAGCCGCGTTCTGCGAGAGGAATGCTTAATGTGGAAAGCATGTAATCAGCCGCTGTAATATCCACGCTATTATTGACCACGGGTACGATAAGGATGGAGCGGGGTGAAGCTGAGAGAAATTTCTCCTGCTTGTTTAAGTC
Source organism: uncultured delta proteobacterium (assembly GCA_903885795.1). Classification (GTDB taxonomy): domain Bacteria; phylum Desulfobacterota; class Syntrophia; order Syntrophales; family UBA8958; genus UBA8958. The sequence continues at coordinate 1,399 of CAISJV010000093.1, forward strand.
CACCGGTTTATGGGCGCATCCAGAGAGTGTGAGGAAGGTTAGCAATAGCAAAAATAATGGGATTCGTCTCATTTGGATACTTCCACCAATGGTTTTTGTGCATTTTTACCAGTATCGAATTCCGAGCCCACCGGGAGTTTTATATTTGCCTTTTGATTTTTTGCCCAGTTATTGGCAATGGCAATCAATTTGGTCATAAAGGCACGAGACTCAGGCCATTTGTCGGCTTCCTTCTGAAAATAGATAACAGCCTGCTGATTGTTTCCCTGTTCATAAATAACAAAACCATATTCTGCATAAATACCCGGCGGTACCTTTCCTGCTGGCTCAGCGTCATCCAGAATTTCTTTTAATGCCTTAATGAAGTTTTCCCTTTCAGCCGGGTTCTTATAATGCTTATACATTTTGGTATCGTAATTACCCCAATTATAATGGCGTTGAGCTCCGCAGCCTATTAAAGAAAAAAGTAAAAAGAGAATGCATAGGTATTTAGTTACCGATGTCATTTTATCTCCTACTTGATGGTAATAGTTTTTAATGAACTCTCCACAAAGATCCGCTGTTCATATATTGTATTATTGTTGACCGTAACACGGACTGTATGGGTTCCCGGTTCAATTGTTAGAACCTTCGGTTCGCCGTCATACTGACCTGCAGGCCCCATGTTAAGACCGTCAATATAAAGCAGCGCGCCTTCGGGTGCCCCTTTGAAAGCCAGAGTGGGTCTGTCGTCCACTGTTCGGACTGTGGTTGTAGGCATAGTACAACAGCATAGAACAAAAACAAGCGCTAAGGCCGAAAAAACGATGACCTTTCTCATGGTTTCACCTCTTCTACGTAAAGTTTTGCAACTGAAGATGGATCAATTGATCCGGAAATGATTTCACAAATCGACCCTTCGTTGTTTTCGTTGTCGCCGAAGAAGGAGAGTACTTTGATTATTGCGACCTGTTTGCCCGGAAGGCTGATCTCCATTCCAGTCTGCTTGCTCTTTACTTTTTGTCCGGGAAATATGACTTTGAGAGTGTCACCTACCTTGATGCCCTGGCGTGCCCCGCCGCTGATAAAGATTTGGCCCGTCCCGGCTTCGAGGATGTCCGTACGCCAAGCTTTTTCCTCAAGGGTGGAGACCAGTCTATCTATAACATCGGTAATGGCGGCTGCTATTGCCCTGTCGTTCAATGTCGCATCGTATGCTGCTCTACTGCCGTATCCTGCGATCTCGCCGGATTCCGTATTTGCCTCTCCTGCGCCGGTGGCTGAGAAAAACGCCTGCCCAGTCTTGATGTTAACAAGTCGGATTTCAACCTTGGCTTTCGCTGTCTGCACCTTTGTAGAACTCATGAATCCCGTTTTGCCTGCTATTGAACGGCCAAACTCTGTTACGGAGCCGACAATAACGGTATCTACACCAATAAGCCCACCACCGGATATGGTTTGCTCCCGCTGAATTTTATTGATGTCAGAACGCTCAAAGACCATGAAATTACCGGACTTGACCAATCGGCTTGCGAGCATATCCGATGCTTGTTTTCCCAGCCGATCGAAATCGGTATCTGTCATCAAAGCTCTGCCATAGTTGGTCTCATTTGTGAAGCGTATGATTGCAATTTTCTGTTTATATCTTTTTGTTGATGGTATTGAAGTTGACTGTTGCGCTTTAGTCTGCTGCATTTTTGTTGCCGGCGCTTCTACCTGCTCCGGTTTATATGCGCTCGGCGTTGCACAACCAGAAAGAAATAGCAAGATCATGCACAGTAAAGTAACCCTTTGTTTGTTCATAAATCCGCCCCCCCTTGTCCGAATTGATTAATTATGAATATTTTGTCACCGATGAAAAAAACGAGTGTATTCATTCTTGTTCATAATCTCCGAGAAATAACTTTAAATTGTCAGCACAAAACACAAAACCCCGCTCTCTTCTTGAGAAACAGGGTTTTATTACATTATGGCACTACCCTTACAAAAATGGTTAACATTATTTGTTAACCTTTAGACGATGCTCTATCCAATTATGCTTCTTTGCTAACATAATGAATCTAGAAGTCAAGAAATATTTGTGACAACCAATTGAAAGGTTGGACCCCTATCAAAATTACCGGAGGCTCACTTTCAGGAAGGAGCGGATCTACTCCAAAAGGGAGAAATTGGCTTTCAGATGTATGCGCGCTTTCCAATGGGATTCATTGGCTGGCCAAATTTACCTATGTGAGGACTTGTATTTGAAGGGATTGACTGCCATTCATAAAATGACACGCATCGGACCTTATGTCCATCTACAAAATCACACATGACTGTATCACTGAGAACGGTGAATACGGTTCGTAATGGTGAACCTCAAGGATTATACATTCTGCTTGTCCGCATATGGAGCAGCAATTTGCCTTAGTATTGGCGGCCTGAATTTTTCTCCAGCATTTCCTTGGCTTTGGGATCGCCCAGACTTGCCGCCGTCTCCAGATCCTTCTGCGCTTTGTCATTCATCTTCAACGCCTGATAGCTGAACATTCGAAACATATAAGCTGGTGGAAAAGATGGGTCAAGATCAATCGCTCTGGAGAATGATTTTATCGACTCTTCGTAACGCTTCCCCCGATATTGCTGCCTACCTTCGTCAATGATTTGTTTGATTAGCTGCTTGTCAGCTACTGATGAGCTAAGCGGCGGTCTCTGTTTCTCCAGCATTTCCTTGGCTTTGGGATCACCCAGACTTGCCGCCGTCTCCAGATCCTTCTGCGCTTTGTCATTCATCTTCAATGCCTTGTAGCTCAACATTCGAAACATATAAGCTGGCGGAAAAGATGGGTCAAGATCGATTGCCCTTGTAAAAGACTTGACCGCATCTTCAAAGTGCCTACTTTCAAAATAGGTTCGACCTAAATTGATCATCAATTTGGGATCACGTTTATCAAGCTGGGACGCCCGTTCAAAATCGCTTTTTGCCAGCGAATAGTCCTTGCGCTGATAGTACGCCCGACCCCTATTCTTAATGGCGAGTATGTTGTTGGGCCTTTCGACCAGTACCCTACTGAAGTCATCTATCGCCTTGTTGTATTCCTTCATCCTCATATAGACCTGTCCGCGCAGATAATAGGTAGCTATTGCTTTCGGGTCGGCTTTAATTGCCATGTTCAACTGCTCAATGGCCTCTGTGTATTTTTTTTCTTTCGCCAGAGCGAGCCCTTTCTCAGCAATGTCTTTGGCAGACAAACCTGCTATAGCCTGATCATATTCTTTATGGACTTTGGCTATCTTCTCACTATTCTGATCAGAGGACGTTTTCTTTAGGTCCGCTAGTTCCTTTTTCAGCCGATCAAGCTCCTTGAAGACCTCATTGGTCTGATTACGAAGCTGCTTCAAATCATCGGCACTATCCTGGTCCTTTTTGATGTCTTTAATGGATCTCGTTACCTCATCTGGGTCCGCCTTGATACTTGCCTTCATGAAATATTCCGATCCATTCCAGCGTTCCTCAATAATAATTATGGCCATTGTGCCTGCTGTATACGTTACAATCTCATCCTTGGTCAGTTGAAAATCTCTAACTTCGGTACGGCTGCTCAAAAATATCCCAAGCTCTTCCAGCAGCAAGCGTTTGACCTGCTCCATGGCGATAACACGGCTAGATATCTTACTATCGGCTTCGCCAGCCTTGTATGTATACTCGCGCGTGAATGCCTCCGTCTTTGCGTACGCTGCTGTTGCAATAATAAAAAACGAAGTCAGACTGAGAAAAACCGTTAATGTAAAAAAACGTTTCATATGTCTCTCCATGACGTTATCTCGGACCCACTCAATTCGTTTGTCACCTACACGGGGATTTAAGTCAGCAAACTCTTTTCCCCCCTCTGCTCAAGATTAAGGTTTGTTCTTCCTTATTTTGCAGCCAAGTTCAACGGTGGATCAACAATATTTCAGTCATAATTCCATTGGCCTTGGATCAACGCAAGGTAGGTCCGCACTATCAAGATATCTATTGAAATATCTTCTATGTGTTTGGCGATCTGTTACTGGAAAATGTCATTATAATATGCAACAATCATTATATCCCCGCATCTCGGAGGAGATAGAGATGGCTCCGGTTGCTGAGGAAACTAATTGGTTCACTATTTAACCTTCAATTGAACAATTCCTCTGTTATGTCCCGGCTCAACCCATCGGCCATCAAGAGTGTTTCCCTCAATAATCATTGCATATTCACAGTTCAAATGGGCACCGCCTTTCTTAATATGTGACACTTCCTTGAAAGTGATAGTGTTTGCGGTTAGTATTCCTTCAATACGGTGCACGGAATTGAGGGATGACCATGAAACATCACCTATAAATTTACCAGTGGCATTGTCTATTGATTCAATTTTAACAACCATTGGAAACTTTTTATTGCTTTTATCCAACACAAAGCCTTCAAGAACAGTCCCTGTGAAAAGTGTGTTTTGTGCATGCGCTAGAGTCACGGCGAGAAACAGGCTTACGAGTACTATCGATGCACGTTGACAAAATCGTCTCATGCTTTACCTCCATCTTACTTTCTGTGGGAGGTAGTATAGGAATTTCAAGATCGTGTGTCAATAAAAACTAACCACAAAATATGGGGGCAATGTTCATGTTTGTCGGACGTAAATAGTTCTTATCACAGTTTGGAGTCGTGTGTTTTTGTTGAGGTTGACGATTCGACGATTTCAGGCAACAATACCCCTGGACCTCGGAAAAATAAACCTCCAATATATGCAGGTTTCGATCGCAATTCAGCGATATGAAATAATATTTATTTTCTCGCTTTGTATTTGAAGTAAATCCGGCTGTTTTCGGGAATATGGCATGCGTCAAACATTGGCGCCCTCTACTACATACAACAGTAGGCATTTTTAGAACTGAGTCTTACCATCCGAACTGATCAAGTGAGACAGAATTACCTTAGAGAGGTGGACAATATGGGAAAGCATTTTAGCAGGTCGCCAGTGGAATCCCTACAAGACAAGCCGGCTTTCTGCACTCTCTTCAGGATTATCATCAGATCCATGGGCTGATCAGAATACTTCTCCCAGCATGCAGCGAGCACTACCGCCCCCGATGGTTTCGATGGTCTTGATATGCACCGGCAGCAGTTTCCCAAAACGGGCAAGGGCCTTTTTCTGATCCGGCATGAAATGATCAAAAGCGGTTTGGGACATGACGATGACGTTACTTCCCTTTCTGCGGATTTCAAGAATGTTGCCACACATATGCTTCATCTGGTCGAGCGTAATGGTAATTACTTTCCTTCCTGACTGCTTAAGCTCCTCTATTACTTGTATCCGCTCCTGCTCATTCCTGATCGCCTCTGAACAGATGATGGCAAACCGTTCCCCGACGCTCATCATGACATTGGTGTGGTAAATCAGGTTTCCTTCTGTATCGTAACTGCTGAAGGCAACTGGACGGTATACCAACTTGTGTGAGAAGTCATTCAGTACCTCACGATCAGTACGCGGTGAAAGCGAAGCGAAGGCGACACGATTAGTGCGATCAAGCACCATGCTGCCGGTGCCTTCAAGAAATTTCCCTTGCTCTTCATATTGGCTGAGGTCAATGGTTTTACTGACCTTGAAACCCTGTAAACAGAGTTTTTTGCTCAGTAGCTCCATTCTTCTTTCGGCTCGGCGATTGGGGGCTAGCATAGGGTAGCCCACCAGAATCCTTTCTCCGTCGGCCATCCAGTGCAGTGAAAACCAATTGTTGGGAAATACGCCATCCGGAGTCTTGATATCATTGCGACTGCGTATGCGGATCACCCGAATACCCGCTCCTCTCAGTTTTTTCACCATGACGTTAAATTCAGCCATGGCCTGTTTCTGTATCCTGGATGAATCAGCATCCCGATTCTGAAAGAGATTGCTTTTCGCAGTCTCTTGGTTAAAGGCAAAGTCGTCCGGGGAAACCATGAGGACCGTCCCAGTGGTCTGTTGTTCCCTGTAATTGATAGCACCGGTTGTTGCCGTGCCGACCGTTGTCGCAAGTGTTATTAAAACAACGACGAGATACAAAAAATATCGTCTTGTCAGTCTATACATAAATTCTCCTGCCAACTACCCCTATTACTTTTATAAATACTTTCAAAGCGGTTATAGCGTGTCGCTCTACTCCCTGCGGATCACTTGGGTGGTGCAGTGGGCCGCACCGTAACCGCCAGTAAGATTGGAGAAGTCCATCCAGGTTGCATCCACCCCTGCGTCTGTAAGGCGCTGTTTGTATGCTTTGCTTACGCCGTCTATGGCTAGAATCTTTTTCTTCCCAAGGGCAAGGAAGTTTATTCCGTATTTAAGCTGATCCGCATTGCTTACGGGGATCAATTTCATTCCCAGATCCTTTTCCAAAAACTGCTGGAAGGGAATGTTGCTTGCGGTCCTCACATATTTGCCCTCTTTCAGCTCGTAGAGGTCAACCAGGGAGCGTTTGGCCGGGTCAGCCGCCTTGACGATCCTCCCGGAAGCATCGCGCTGATCAACCCTTTCCTCCACAATAACTGCCAGGTCCCGGTCAATGATGTTAAAGTAGGTATCAAGGTGCATCTGGTCTTGGTTTTTCCAGCTGTCCTTAACCACCGCTACCCGAGGCGTGCCGAATACATGGTGCTGCAATAGTTGTCTGACGGCTTCGGCATTGGTCCGCAGCCCCTGGCCGATCAGGGCGGTATCTCCTGCCGGGATGAAGTCACCTCCTTCCAGACGCGCTTTGCCTGTTACCTCATAGACCGGCGTGATCCCGAGCTTTTCATAGGCAAAGCGGACGATTCTTGTTTCTTCCTCCCGCTGTGGGGCGTTGAAATGGCCGATTACCAACCCTTTGGCAGTGGTGATGACCTGATCACGCATAAAGTATAGGTTCATGACTGGATCAGCGCCATAGGTCGCCTTGAGACCGGTGTTGTGTCCTTTGGTCGAGTAAAGAGTGATCAGGGGTTTTTGTAGGATGATCGCTGTCAGTTCACGGGGATGCAGACTGTTGATCACCTGCTTCTTATACGGCGCCTGTGCCGTAGCCTCCTGCCGGGAAAGCGCCGTGGTCCGGTAGCGCAGCGAACTGATGGCTAGGTTGCGCAACTTGTCCAGTTCCGGTCCCGGCAGAGGGGCACCGGCAGCATCAACGGAGCCTGCCAACAGGATATCGTTCAGACGCAGTACGGTAACACCTTTGTCAGCCATCCGGCAGATGAACTCCTGGTGCTCAATGCGGGCACCATTCAGGGAAAATGGCCGTTCATACAGGGCTGCGGCCGGATGAACAATACCAAAGAATGCTTCATCCCCTGGCGTGTGCACAACCACGGTTCTGGCCTGCAGCCATTCTGCGGCGCTGCCGACGACAAAACTGCCTGGATGCAGCATAGATGAGTTGACTGCTGTTTGACACTGTCGGGGTAATTCGTCGGCTGCCGAGATAGCAACTATCGTATTACAACATGCCAGCATGGCCAGCATTAGCGACAGAGTCCTTATGACAATTTTTCTAAACGGCAGGCATCGAGTCTTTACAGCCTTCATTATCAGTCCTCCTATTTATATCGAAGG
>CAISJV010000094.1 GCA_903885795.1 uncultured delta proteobacterium
CCCCCCCCCCATCATTTTAAGATATCGTATTCACAAGAGAATATCACATTATCACAGAGGCGATTCATCATTAACAAATAGGAGTTTTGCGTATTTGTCCAGGAAGACGATGTGTTTTCTGTCCAGATTGAAGAGGGTGACCATATGAAAGAAGATGAGAAAACGAGAGAGCAGCTCGTCGGGAAACTGTCGTATTTGCAACTGCAAAATGCCACCCTGGAAGAATTGATAGCCGGGTATGTATCGGCCCAGCTTGTGGCCGAGGAGGCCCGACGCCATGCCGAAAGCATTATGGATACTGTTCGAGAGCCCCTTCTGGTCCTGGATGCGGACCTAAAGATCATCTCGGCGAACCGCAGTTTTCACAGAACCTTTAAAGTAACTCCTGATGAGACGATCGGAAGTTTCATCTATGAGCTTGGCAACAAACAATGGAACCTCCCTAAACTTCGAAAGCTGCTTGAAGAAGTCCTTCCTGAAAAAGAAGTATTTGACGATTTTGAGGTTGAACATAGTTTCCAAAACATCGGCCATAAAATCATGCTGCTCAATGCCCGCCAAATATATCGGGAAGACATCGGCACAAAGATGATCCTCCTGGCCATCGAGGATATCACCGAGCGCAGGTTGATCGAGGAGAAGGTGCTACTTGCCGCCATAGTGGATTCTTCTAGAGATGCGATTATTGGTAAGAGTTTGGATGGGATCATTGCTTGCTGGAATAAGGGCGCGGAAGAAATCTACGGCTACACTAAAAGCGAGATTATTGGCAAATCAATATCAGTCCTTGTTCCGCCTGAAATGCCAGATGAATCGACCAATATTCTTAGAAAGATAAAGTTGGGAGAAACGATTGAGACCTATGAAACGGTACGGCAAAGAAAAGATGGACAATACATTTACGTGTCCCTCAAGATTTCGGCCATACACGATACTGAAGGCACGATTATTGGCGCATCCACAGTTGCCCGCGACATCACCGAACGCAAGAAAATGGAAAAATTATTAAGTGACTCCGAAGAGCAGTATAGGCTTCTTTTTGAAACTGCAAACGACGGGATTTTGCTTATTGAAAAAAATGAAGGGAAGATTGTCCATATTAATCCGTCTGTCGAGAGGATATTGGGCTATTCCGCAAGAGAGAGCATCGGAAATAAACTTCAGGACGTCGGTCTTATAATCGACAATGGTGATTTTCAAATAACAATGAAAAATTTGAACGATAGAGGCATTCTTTATTACAGTGATATTGCGGTAAAAACCAAGTCCGGGCAGGATATCTATACGGATACATATCTCGTTGACAAGGCAAAATTTGCACAATGTAATATTCGTGACGTGACCGAGCGCAAAAAGGCGGAGGAGGAACTGCGTGAAAGCGAGGAACGCTTTCGTACCATGTTCCGCGGACATGATGCGATTATGCTTTTGATTGATCAAAAGACCGGTGCAATACGAGACGCCAACCTTACTGCGACGAGGTTTTACGGATATTCAACAGAGCGACTCTGTCAAATGACCATCCAGGAAATCAATACCCTGTCTGCCGAAGAAGTCGCGCATCAACGAACCTTGGCGATAGAGCAAAAACGTAACTATTTCATCTTCCCCCACCGCCTTGCCAGCGGAGAACTCAAAACTGTTGAGGTACATTCTTCGCCGATTATTACCCGCGACGAGACAATCCTCTTTTCGATCATTCATGACATCACCGATCGCATGCAGGCGGAGGAAAAGATACTTGAAGTCACCGAACGCCTTCAGCTGGCCACAGTTTCCGCAAAGGCGGGGGTTTGGGACTGGAACCTTCAGACGAACGAAATGAAATGGGATGACCGGATGTTTGAACTTTACGGACTCACACGCGAGAATTTCCACGGAGGGGTTGAATCCTGGGAGCAGGGACTCCACCCTGATGATTATTCCCGAGCGGTCGAAGAATGCCAGGCTGCCTTGCGTGGGGAACAGGATTTTGACACGGACTTTCGTGTCCGGCATCCTAACGGGACGGTGATACACATTAAGGCGAACGGGCTCGTGCTTCGTGATGAGAAGGGAAAGCCTATTCGTATGATCGGTTTAAATACTGATATCACCGATCGCGAGCGGTCGGCGGAGGCACTTCGGGAAAGCGAGCGGCGCTTCATGGACGTCCTGTACTCATCCCCCGATGCCATTCTTCTGATCGACGGCGAGCAGTTTATAGACTGCAACGAAGCTACTGCGCGAATGCTCGGATACTCCAACCGGAATGAGTTCCTGAAGACTCACCCCTCGGAATTGTCCCCACCCACGCAACCGGATGGGAGAAACTCCTTTGAGAAGGCGAATGAGATGATGAGGATAGCGTTCGAGGAGGGGTTCCATCAGTTCGAATGGGAGCACCGCAGAGCCAACGGGGAAGACTTCTTGGTCGAAGTGTCACTCACATCCATCGTGTTTCATGGAAAAAATGTGATTCATTGTATGTGGCGAGACCTCACAGAGCGCAAGCTGGCAGAGGAGGAACTGCAGCAGACCCTTGAGAGCCTCAGGAAGGCAGTTGGCACGACCATCCATGCCTTGGTGTCCGCTGTGGAGGTACGAGATCCCTATACAGCAGGCCATCAGATCCGGTCAGCGGACCTTGCCCGCGCCATTGCTGCGGAGATGGGACTATCTCAGGAAAGAATTAAAGGAATCAGGATGGCAGGTTCCATTCATGACATCGGGAAACTGTCCGTTCCAGCGGATATATTGTCCAAGCCGACAAAACTGCCTGAACTCGAATTCCGCTTGATTAAGGAACATGCCCAAAAAGGATTCGAGATGCTAAAAGACGTGGAATCTCCCTGGCCCCTTGCAGAGACGGTCTATCAGCACCATGAGCGGATGGATGGTTCCGGTTATCCAAGGCATCTGAAGGGGGAAGAAATTATCATGGAGGCCCGTATCCTTGCCATCGCCGACGTGGTTGAGGCTATGGCTTCCCATCGCCCCTATCGTCCGGCCTTGGGATTAAATGCAGCGCTTACAGAGATTGAGAACAACAAAGGAACTCTTTATGATGCAGATGCGGTGGATGCCTGCCTGAAGCTTTTCCGGGAGAAAGGCTATCAATTATACTTAGGGTAATAAAGGCCAAGACCATGACTGAGCAAGAGACCCCTTCAGACCAGGCCGCGTATTTGCGCAAACAGGCAGAAGAGCTCGCCCGGGGAAAGGCCGTCCTGGCGCCGAAAAATCTGCGCACTCTGTCCCCCAAGGAGATTCGTCTTCTGATCCACGAGCTGCACGTACACCAAGTCGAGCTAGAGATGCAGAACGAGGAGTTGCGTCGGACCCAGATGGAACTGGAAACGTCGCGGGGGCGCTATTTCGACTTATACGATTTGGCCCCGGTGGGATATTGCACTCTTAGCAGAGAGGGGCTGATCATGGAGGCCAACCTCACTGCCGCCAGCCTGTTGGGGGTAACCAAAGACGCCCTTGCAAAGCAGCCATTGGGCAGATTTGTTCTCCCTGAGGACCAGGACATCTACTACTTGCACCGCAAGCAGCTCCTTAACGCCTTTGCACCGCAGGCGTGCGAGCTGCGGATAGTGAAAAACGGCATGGCCTTCTGGATGCGGATGGAGGCTACCGCCATGCTGGACGTCGACGGTGTCCCTGTGTGTCGCGTCGTGATGAGCGACATCACCAGGCGAAGGCGGGCGGAAGAGACTCTACAATTGGCATTCGATGAGCTGGAACAACGTGTAACGGATCGTACGGAAGAGTTGATGCGAGCCAATGAGAAGTTACGAACAGAGATGACCGAGCGCAAGCAGGTGGAAGAAAGGCTTCATGCATCCCTCCGGGAGAAGGAGATTCTCCTCGGTGAAGTCCATCACCGTGTGAAGAACAACATGCAGGTGATATCCGGCCTGCTCGATCTTCAGGCGCGGTCAAGCGGGAGTCCGGAACTGACTGGAATGTTGAACGAGAGCAAGAGAAGAATTCGATCCATGGCCCTGATCCATGAAAAACTTTATGGGTCAAAGGATTTCGCAAGAATTAACCTGGCCGATTATGTGAGAGCCCTGTCAAGTGAGCTGATTCAATTCCACGAAATGAATCCGGGGGAAATAGATCTGATCGTCCAAACCGCCGGCGGTGAAGTTCATGTGGATATTAATAAGGCGATCCCTTGTGGCTTGATTCTGAATGAATTGATTTCCAATGCCCTTAAACATGCTTTTCCTGGAAATGGACCAGGTGAATTATGGATTATTATTAACGAAATTAAAAACAAAGAAATAGGGATCACTGTCCGTGATAATGGTTTGGGCCTGCCCGACGATGTTGATATCCATCAACCCCGGACTGTTGGTTTATATCTGGTAAACGGACTGGTGAGAAATCAGCTTGATGGTCAAATAGAGGTCAGACGGGATGCGGGAACAGAATTCCGGATCAAGTTTCCTTACGAATTGTCAGAGGAGAGGTCGTGATGAGCAGTGAAAAGATCATGGTTGTGGAAGACGAATGGGTCGTTGCCGATCAGCTCTGCACGAGTCTGAAAGAGCTTGGGTACACGGTTTGCTCAACGGCATCCACGGGATATGAGGCTATCATGAATGTGGAAGCCGAAAGGCCTGACCTGATCCTGATGGATATTGTTTTGAAGGGTAGAATGGACGGCATTGAAGCCGCCGATCGGATCAGTTCACAGTTCGATATTCCGGTGATTTATCTGACCGCTCACACAAATCAGGAGCATATCGAACGGGCAAAGCAGACAAATCCTTTCGGTTATCTGATCAAACCCTATAATCAGAAGGAACTGCACGCAACTATTGAGATGGCCATCCACAAGCACCGGGTAGATAAAGAAAGCACAAACATCGAGATGATTCTCCATAAACACCGGGTAGATAAAGAAACAAAAGAATATCTTGATCGTTTGACAAGGTGCTACACGGGAACGATTAAAGCCTTCTCGGGAGCGATTGAGTTGCGAGGACCCTATGCTGCCGGTCATCACCAGCGTGTCGCGGAATTTATGTACGCCATCGCCAAGGAAATGGGACTTCCCGACTTCTCGGTGGAACGGCTCTGGTTGTCTGCACACGTCTATGACATCAGCCTTGTGAATATGCCTATTGAAATAATAAAGGAATCTGGACAGTTGACCGGCATCAATTTGACTATGTATCGCACATACCCCCAGTCTAGCTACGATATTTTAAAAG
>CAISJV010000095.1 GCA_903885795.1 uncultured delta proteobacterium
AACTCCTCAGCAAGAACCGCTGACGAGGAAAGCGAACATCCGCCGCTCACCTCCTGCTCTCAAATGGCCCTCCATTCAAGAACAGCAAAAGCGGACAACTCATTTGCTACAAAACCGGACAAGTCTATTTACTCTTGACATCCGTGCCATTTTTTATTGACACACAAAGCCGTTTACCTTACACTTGCGTCGCGAAGAAGCCAGTTCCCACCAAAGATGCGGCTTTACCTACCATGAGAGATGTTGCCCTTGAATAAGAGATATTATTTTAAGGGGGGGTAGTCGGTTAGCTCGTCCTAAGGAGTACCAACTAAATGCAATCGTGGGGCATATTTGGATACTGGCCGGTTACGCTTTTAATGAAGAGAGCCTGAAGTTTGGTTCTGTGATTGTTTGGGAATATTCATTCAAAGACAGGGGGATGTTTCAATGGATCAGAAAAATTCCGCAGTGGAATGGTTTATGGAAGGGTGCAGATGTGACCTTCGTGAACCACAATCCGACAAAGCAATAGAAGCCTACAAAAAAAGTGTTGTCCTTGATCCAACATTTACTGCTGCATACGTGAATCTGGGATTCATTTATCTCCAGAGAGAAGATTATGAATGGGCCCTGATATGTTTACAAAGGGTGACTGAACTGGAACCGAGCAATCCTGAGGCGTTTAACAATCTTGGCTATGTCTATGAAAAGATGGGGAGACTTGGAAGCGCAAGGCAAATGTACGAACAAGCGCTATCGCTGAATTCAGGAAACATTGAAGCGATATTCAATTTAGGACACATCGCCGAGCTGGAGGGAGACTACCACGGCGCCGTTCAGCAGTACAAAAAAGCTATTGAAGTAGATCCTGATGCTGAGTCACCCCGCTTCTTCTTGGCCCTCCTCTACGACCAGCACGATATGTTTGACGAAGCAATGAAGGAATATCACGGTGTGTTGGAAAAAAATCACTCCCATGAAAAGGCACTCTTAAATATTGGGAACCTTTACGCTCAGTTAGGTGACTACAAAAAAAGCATTGGATCCTTTGAACGCCTACTCGCGTATGACCCTAAAAATGCGGAAGCATGGAATAACCTTGGATCTATTTATGAAAGCACCAAGCAGGATAAGGAGGCAATCAATGCCTATCAAAAATGCCTCACACTAAATCCTTTTCAGGAAGAAGCCAACGTTAATCTCGCGCAAATTCAGTTCAAGCTGTATCGTTTAAACCAGGATGGCGTAAAAAAAGAGGATATCATTCGTAGACTTAATTTCGTCCTTTCCATAAATCCCCAAAAGACAAGAGCCCAACACCTCCTGGAGGAACTTACAAAGGAAAACATGTAGCACCGGAAAGGAATCGGATTCGCTCCTCAAACATTTATTTGAGCTTACTTGCAACGAATTCCCGAATATTACTCCATATGGAAATGGGATCGCCTAATGGCGACGATGTCAGTTCCGGATATTTTTTCAGAACCTGGGCTGCCAGGGCACCGGCTACCTTAATCCGATGCTCAGGAGTAGACGACCGTGACTGTTCAACGGTCTGATAGGGAATATTTACGGTAACCTTTACCCCTCCTATCTCCATTTCTTCCAAAATATCCTTTTTAATTGCAGGCGCTTCTGTAGGTGCTTCCGGTACTTGCACTGCCACGACTGCTTCTACGACCGGTTCTGGTCTTTCCATTTTCATTTCCGACCCCATCTTCGTTGTCTCATGGGCTTCCGTAGGATGGCGTCGGTCCATAAACGGTTCTATCGAAAGAATTTCGGGATCGACTGAAATCTGTATTTTTTCTTCCTCATCTGGTTCTGCCAAGGTTTTACTCTCAGGCCTTTTTCTTGGTTTTCTCTTCGGGAGAGCCGGGCCGGCAAGGTGACGAAAGCGCTCACTGATCTGGCGGACAACCTCACCGGATATTTGATGAAACTGATTTGTTTCACCTGCCTTTAATGATAATTTACATATCTTATTGATCAGGCGTGGTACGCCATGTTCAGAGTACTCCCACAAAAAACCGTACGCCTCGTCGGTAAAAATGGGCGTCAATCCCCCTGCTAGCTTCAGTCGGGTTTCAACATATGCCCTCACCAAATCCTGCGATTCTATTTTGTCAACCCTACTGAATGTTCCGACCCGCTGCAAGAGGTTGGCACGTTTGGGATGTTCCAATCTGCGGGCCAGTTCCAGCTGACCGGCAAGGACAATGGTAAATAAATTCCTTTGATCGTCCTGCATGTTTGTGAGTAATCTCAGGCTTTCCAAATTAGCGGGAGAAATCGCGTTTGCCTCGTCAACAAATATCAGAACCTTTTTCCCCTCGTCCATCGTCTCGAACAAAATTTTGTTAAATATTTCCAGCAGATTAATCTTTCTTCTGTCTTCACACTGCTTTCCAGTGAGTTGACCGATGATTTCCCTTATAAGCTCAATGAAAGACATATCGGGATTGGTAACCAGGGCAATTTTATACTTCCCCTGCTCCAGAGAATCGATAATTATTCGGAGAGACAGTGTTTTCCCGAGACCTACATCACCTATAATTACGGCAATACATTCATTCCCTTCCTCGATGGCAAACAGCGTCTCGGCAATGGCATTCTCCATTGAAGCATGACATTCGGCATACATCGTTGGATCAGGAACATTATCAAAGGGTGGTTTTTTGAGACCCCAATAATCGTAATACATGAATTTTTACCTCCTCAGTGTTTCAATGCGACCAATCGAAACCCGGCAAGTTTTTCATAACTAGGAACTTTTAGATAACTCTTCACTGTTCGCGAGATAATCAAGAATATCCTGCAATAAGAAACGCCTTAGTCTGCCAATTTTATAGCTTTTCACTTTATTCGACTTGACGAGATTCATAAGTGAACTCCTGCTGATCAGAAGCATCTGACAAACGTGCCCAGGCTTAAGCATTTTGACAGTGTCTAATTTCTTGAACTGGAAATTGAAAACTATTTTCCCATCGCTCTGCTTTTGCATATCCAAAGAAACATCACTCGACTCGCCGTTCAGGAAATATTTTATATGTTGGCT
The DNA here is from genome assembly GCA_903885795.1 of uncultured delta proteobacterium. Classification (GTDB taxonomy): domain Bacteria; phylum Desulfobacterota; class Syntrophia; order Syntrophales; family UBA8958; genus UBA8958. Next base: position 3,041 of record CAISJV010000095.1, read on the forward strand.
TGATTTTACGAGTTCATACTGCTCGGGAGTCAAATTAATTGAAATCGTCTCATTGATAACACCACCGGATTCCGCAGGTGTTACTATTTCTTTTTCGACAATACCGGGACTTTGTTGCAATGCACGGGATGGAATTTCAATCAAATCCTGTTCCGACACTACTCGATTACCAATAATATGAGAATGTTCTTCCCCTCCAGGCTCCAGGGCGGCCTTCTTTCTCCTTTTAACAATAGAAATTTTTTCCATAGTCATTCCTTTTATGGAAAACGAACAAAAGGCCTTTCATTTCCCATTTCCTGCCAGGTAAAGGGTCGTCCTTTGCCAGACGTTGAGCTCTTGATTTGAATTAAATGTCCTTAATAGTAATGAACAGCTTCAGATAAATCAACATAAAAGTTAAGGTCCTGCAATTCAGGGGCAGCAGAATTCTTGTGGACACCCAGCCGTTCAGGTGGTAGTGAATATCCACCAAATCTTTAAACTATTTTTACTGGGGGATACTCAATCAGTCAGAGTCAGTCACTCGTTACCTTTCCAACCTCACGGATCATCTCAACACACTGGGGATAACCCGATGGAAAACCAATCCAAGAAAAAACAGAAATTGACTGAGGAACTGGTTTATTTGAGGCAGTGGATTGCGGAACAGGAAAGGACTGAATACGTTCCAGATATCACCGAGCGCAAGGAGGCTGAGGAAAAGGTCAAGGCATCGTTTCTGGAGAATGGGCTCCTCCTCGGTGAGGTCCATTTTCCTTTATGATTTGTGGGAGGAGAGGTCGTGATGAGCAGTGAAAAGATCATGGTTGTGGAAGACGAATGGGTCGTTGCCGATCAGCTCTGCACGAGTCTGAAAGAGCTTGGGTACACGGTTTGCTCAACGGCATCCACCGGATATGAGGCTATCATGAATGTGGAAGCCGAAAGGCCTGACCTGATCCTGATGGATATTGTTTTGAAGGGTAGAATGGACGGCATTGAAGCCGCCGATCGGATCAATTCACAGTTCAATATTCCGGTGATTTATCTGACCGCTCACACAAATCAGGAGTATATCGAACGGGCAAAGCAGACAAATCCTTTCGGTTATCTGATCAAACCCTATAATCAGAGGGAACTGCACGCAACTATCGAGATGGCCCTCCACAAGCATCGGGCAGATAAAGAAAGCGCGAACATCGAGATGGTTCTCCACAAGCATCGGGTAGATAAAGAAACAAAAGAATATCTTGATCGTTTGACAAGGTGCTACACGGGAACGATTAAAGCCTTCTCGGGAGCGATTGAGTTGCGTGGACCCTATGCTGCCGGTCATCACCAACGGGTTGCGGAATATACCCACGCCATCGCCAAGGAAATGGGACTTCCCGAGTTCTCGGTGGAAGGGCTCTGGTTGTCTGCACACGTCTATGACATCAGCCTTGTGAATATGCCTATTGAAATAATAAAGGAATCTGGACAGTTGACCGGCATCAATTTGACTATGTATCGCACATACCCCCAGTCTAGCTACGATATTTTAAAAG